>JAUMWY010000026.1 GCA_030529385.1 Candidatus Saccharimonadota bacterium | reverse complement strand
TAAATTCGCGCTTCATGCGGTCAATCAAAATGTCGAGGTGTAGCTCACCCATACCCGACATAATCGTCTGGCCGGTTTCTTCATCAGTGTGAATGCGGAAGGTTGGGTCTTCCTCGGCCAATCGCTGCAAGGCTAGCGCCATCTTTTCCTGATCAGCCTTAGACTTCGGCTCAACGGCGATCGACACTGGAGGATCTGGGAACTCGATTGATTCAAGGGCAATTGGGTGCGCTGGATCGGTCAGGGTGTTACCAGTACCGGTATTCTTCAGACCAACCACGGCAGCGATGTCGCCGGCGCCAATCTTGTCGATGTCCTCACGCTTATCAGCATGCATACGCACAATACGGCCGATGCGCTCTTTTTCGCCCGTCGTGGTGTTCAGCACATAGCTACCTGAACTCAACACGCCTGAGTAGACGCGGATAAAGATCAGCTTACCAACAAATGGGTCAGTGGCGATCTTAAACGCCAGCGCGCTCATTGGCTCTTTCTCATCCGGCTTGCGGCCAACTTCATCGCCAGTCTTTGGATTCTTGCCCCAAATTTCGTCCACGTCCAGCGGGCTCGGCAAGAAGTCAACCATCAAGTCAAGCAGCTTCTCCACGATCACACCGCGGCCGTCACCACCGGTCACCAAGAAGAAGTCGCCTGCCAGCACGCGCTTACGCAGCGCCGCTTTTAGCTCGTCAATCGTAATCGCCTCTTCGCCGCCTTCAAAGAACTTCATCATCAGCTCGTCATCGGCCTCAACTGCATTTTCAACCAGCAGGCTGCGGGCATTCTTCGCCTTTTCAAGCATATCGGCTGGAATTTCACCTTCAATCAGCTCGTGATCAGAGAAATCGTTGTAGGTGTATGCCTTCATGGTAATCAGGTCAACCACACCGTTGATAGTCTTTTCAAAACCAATTGGCAAGTGCACTGGGAAGGCATTGCGGCTCAAGCGGTTGTGAATTGACTCTAGCGACTTGTAGAAATCACCACCGGTCTGGTTAATCTTGTTAATGAAACAGATACGTGGCACGCCGTACTTGTTGGCCTGACGCCACACGGTCTCAGACTGCGCCTCAACGCCCATCTTACCGTCAAACACCGTCACCGCACCGTCAAGCACACGCAGTGAACGCTCCACCTCAGCGGTAAAGTCAATGTGACCCGGGGTGTCAATGATGTTAATTTTATGATCTTTCCAGAAACAGGTCACTGCGGCACTAGTGATGGTGATACCGCGCTCTTTTTCCTGCGCCATCCAGTCAGTGGTCGCGCCGTCGCCGTCGCCTTTCACCACGCCGATCTTGTGCGTCAGACCCGTGCGGTACAAAATACCCTCAGTTGTCGTCGTTTTACCGGCGTCAATGTGAGCAATGATACCAATATTTCTAAAGTTTTTTAGCGGAACATTTGCTGCCATATACTTCCTTTAGTTAATTATTATTGAGCGTTTTCTGGTACAATTTTCAGGCACCAAAAAACTACGCTTGCGTTTCATTATATCAGATACGCAGCGATTTTAAAATGGCAAAGTCAAGTATTTTCCTCGCCGCGCCACACTTCACGTAATTGAGTGTCGGCTTCAAGAACTGCATATACTGGCGCGTGGCTGAAGTAACTACTCACTTGCCCGTCAGCGCCAATAATGAGGGCCTTTTCTAACTGGATGCCTAATCGCCGAGCGCCGTCCTCGCGGCTCACGACAGCAACTCCGCTCATCGCCCCCTCCAAGTATTCGCCTTCATTCAAACCAAACAGTCCGCCCTCGTGGTCAGCAAATACACCGCGCACCATGCGAATTGGTTTTGCTATTTCCGCAATCTCCCACCAGTATCGATCCGTCAATGTGGCCACATCAACCAGTGGATTATTATCAAATTCCCTCCTCATCTGCTGAAATAATGGCACAGGGAAAAGATATGCACCGTTTTTACTATCATAGGTATGCAAATCTTGCGGGAATAACGCCGTATCCTCTAATTGTCGGGATATGGTTTTAGTAAGGTCTTCGGTTGGTATATAGCTCGAATCGCCCAGCAACAGGGCAAACCCGCCCAAATACGCATTAATGTTTTTCGTGATTTCTTCAATATGTACAATATCCTCAACATCAACCATACATACAGCCGACAAGGATTCATCGCCAACAGGAGCCTCAAACACGATATAGGGCTTAAGTAGGTGGCCGTCATCCTGCAGCACAACATGAGAAAATACCGCGTGCTCAAGCGGCTGATCAGTTTCTATACGTACCGATTCGCCATCGTCATTGATTGAATATAGCGTTCCGCCTATATGTATTGTATAGCGAGCACCCTCATTATACAGCCTGTTTGCCATCACTGTTTCAATATAGGCCACCTCTTCAGAAGACAGCGCAGCAGGAAAAAATGACAACTGCGCGCCACACATTCTCTCTATTCCTTCGCAAAAATCACCATTAAGTGGCAGTAGTTCATTAATCCGCTGGTATATATCTGGAAGATAGTGCTGCAGATAATTGGCACTGTCACCGAAGTCTTCCTGTGGAAATACTACATTGGCAATTTCTTCCATATAGGCGATCACTGTATATCCTCCAAGAAATTCATCATCACTCGCCGAAAGGAAGAGCCCTGAAGTGACCTCAAGAACTTCGCCATCACCATCCTCATCAACAAACACCCCATCAACCAGCAGTGATTCTCCCGCCACTTCATAAAACTCACCGTATTCATCTGACTGTACGGGATAGCGCTGCATAATATCCTGCAGCGACTTAGGGAGTGCAATTTCGTCTTCATATTGCTCAATGCGTATTTTCCCCGAAAATTTTACCTCATCCTGCACAGGGAATGAGTCACGCAAGAGTTGGTCGTATTTTCGCTCCAGCTGTCGCAGCGATGCGCTGTCCCTAACGGCTTGTGTTTCTGCAATCATATCACTCACGAAAGAATGCCATTCAGGATTTGCAGCTTCTAGAGTAATCGGCCTCACAATATCATCGAACTCGGACATATTAAGCAATTATACACTGCCTCCGTCAATTTTATCAATCATAAGCACATAAAAATCGCCCCGAATCTCAGGGCGATTTCTATTTGCGTAGGGCCAGTGATTAGCCGCGAGCAAAGTGAGCAAAGGCGCGGTTGGCCTCGGCCATCTTGTGAGTGTCTTCCTTCT
>JAUMWY010000007.1 GCA_030529385.1 Candidatus Saccharimonadota bacterium | reverse complement strand
TTAAGGCTTTGCTGGAGGCCGGTGTTCATTTTGGACACAAGACCAGCCGGTGGCATCCAAAGATGGCGCCATATATTCACTCAAAACGGCAGGACAGCCACATCATTGACTTGGTGAAGACGGTTGAAGCGCTGGACAAGGCGCTGCCAGAACTGACAAAAATCGCAGCATCAGGCCGCAAGGTGCTATTTGTTGGTACGAAGAAGCAGGCTAAGGATGTGGTGCGTCAGGCGGCTGAGGCGATTAATCAGCCATATGTGGTGGAGCGCTGGATTGGTGGTATGCTGACCAACGCCGCAACGGTGACGCAGCAGATTAAGAAGCTGAAGAACTTGGAAAAGCGCATGGCGTCAGGCGACCTGGAGAAGCGCTACAACAAGCTGGAAGTGCAGCGCTATCAGGAGGAAATTGACAATCTGAATCTGAAATATGGCGGCATCAAAGATTTGATGGGCAAGCCAGGTGCGGTCGTTGTCGTTGATGCATTGACCGACGCTAATGCGGTGCGCGAGGCGCAGGTATTGGGCATTCCAGTATTTGCTGTGGTTGATACTAATGTCAACCCAACGGGCATTGACTATCTTGTGCCGGGCAATGACGATGCGATTAAGGGTCTACAATTGTTGCTTGACTACTTCACCGCAGCGGTTGCTGAGGGTGCCGGTAGTGTCAAGGCCGAAGAAAAGCCAGTCAAAAAAGAGGAGAAATAGGATGGGTGTTTCTGTTGATGATATTAAAAAGTTGCGTGAGCTGACCGGCGTTGGCCTGACTGATGCAAAGAAGGCCCTGGTTGAAGCTGAGGGTGACTTTGACAAGGCGCTGGAAGAAATGCGCAAAAAGGGTCTGACTAAGGCCGAGAAGAAGGGTGACCGTGAGGCACGTGAAGGCTTGATTGAGAGCTATGTGCACTCGGGCCGTATCGGCGTGATTGTTGAAGTGAACTGTGAAACTGACTTTGTGGCGCGCTTGGAGGATTTCAAGACCTTGGCGCACGAAGTAGCGATGCAGATTGCAGCGATGAGCCCAAAGTATGTATCAGTTGACGATATTCCGGCTGAAGAAGTTGAGCGCGTGAAGGCTGAGTTGTTGGCATCAGATGCTCTAAAGAGTAAGCCAGCTGATATGCAGGAAAAGATCGTTGAAGGTCAGTTAAGCAAACACTTTGCTGAGCAGGTGCTGATGAGCCAGACCTACATCTTGGATGACAGTAAAACGGTTGAGCAGCATATCAAGGAAGCGATTGCTAAACTTGGTGAGAACATCGTGGTGCGCCAGTTTAAGCGTATTGAGCTGGGCGTCAGTGAGTAATAGCTGACTATACTCAAAAGAGAGGTGACAAATGTTGCCTCTTTTTTATTTTTATGGTATAATATAGATATGGAGACAGTGCCAGGTAGAGATAGTTGTCAGACGAGCGAGGCGCAGCCTTTGGCGCATGAGTATAACCGCCTCTGTTTTATAAATGCGCTGGATCAGTATCGTTTTCGTCCTGAATCGCCAGCATCGTGCTTTATTGAAAATCGCCAACTAGCGATTATGTTGGATGGTGTATTTCCTGGGTTTCGGGATATTATTCACGAGCGCATCGCTACTGCGCCGCAGGTCGTAGAGGCGATGATTGCATACCGTGATCAGCCAAATGATGAAACGCGCCAGGGTTTGTACCGCCATTACCATCACGCTATGGAGCAGTTGTCGCGCACTCAGGATGATAGTGATATATCGCCGATTTTCAATAGTGATCTGTACGATCAGCGAGTTGTGCACGCAGAAACTGCTGATACATATACGGTCATTGATGTACTACAGCAGATTCAAAAGAACACTGCTGCGGCCCCCGAGGCGCCTGCATATATACAGGATATGGACGAATATCAAAAAATCGTTACGCGGGATAGATATCAATACGCGGATACCTTACGACGTATGACTGAACATACGAATGAGGCAATACGTCAATCAATGCAATCAGGTGACTATGACGAGTCGCTGCTACAGGCGGTGGAGTGGCTTGAGTATCAGCATATGGCGTATTTGCAGCAAATGGACTTTGATACGCAGGTTGATTTTTATAAAACCGAGCTGTTTAAGCAGCTGCTGACTATGCACAGTATGACACATGGTGTGCGGTTTTGTGAGGATGAGTTTGTAGAGGTTTGTGAGGTAATTGCAAAGCGGGAGCCATGTGTGGCGGCGCGCATGGCGGCGAAGATGGTGACGGCGCTGTCTGGCGAAGATGCTCAGCGGTATCGAGTGGTGGGGCGAGAGGATTGGGTTGGTGCTCTATGGTCGGGTTCGGTGACGGGGCAGCTGCAGCAATTGGTTGATCCGCGGCCGGTTACTTATGAGGCAAATCGACAGCGCTATAATCAGTGGGTGTGGCGCACGCGCTACCCTATCGAGTAGCGATAATTAAACAATGGTCGTTTTTATGCCTGGCGTCGGTGGTGGTGACGATGAATTGATGGTCTTTGATGGTTTCCTGAAGGAGCTGCTCACGGGTGGCATCTAGTTCGGAGAAGACGTCGTCCATCAAAATCAGCGGGCGAGTAGCACTAATTTCGGTTTGGAGTTCCAGCTCTAATAATTTAAACGCTAGCATAATGGTGCGCATTTCGCCGCGCGAGGCGATTTTGATGGCCGGTTGGTGATGCAGGGAAATGACGAAATCCTCGCGGTGCGGGCCGGCCGAGGTGTGGCCGGTGGCAATATCGTAGTCGCGGGCGCGCTCTAGCCGGTCAAGGAGTGACTGTTCATACTGTTCAAGTGGTACGCTTGGCAGATATTCAATCGCCAGATCTGTCGCTGTACCGGCCAGGGAAGAATAGAGATCGCGCAGCCGAGACTCGTGGGTGTATAAAAAATGTGTTCGGGCGCTGGTGATGTGCTGTGCTAGCTGCACGAATTTAATATCCCAAGCAAATAAGTGGTCGCGCCACGATTTGGCATCTTTAGCGTGTCGCTTGAGGAGTTCATTGCGCTGCAGGAGTGTACGCTGAAACGCACGCAGCGTTGTGTCATAGCGGGCATCTAAACGCGCTATCAGGCCATCAAGGAAATCGCGTCGCCGCTGCGGGGAGGAGCTAATGAGCCGCAGTTCGTTTGGTTCAAACAGCACGACAGGCAAACGGTGCTTGCGCGACAGCACCTTGGCGCGAGTATCGTTAATGATAAATTCCTTGTTCACTTTATCATTAGTCCGAAGCAACTGAACGCGTCGCGTTAGGGCATCATGTTCAAGATGAATAATTGACTGGGGCACATCGTGGCGCATGCAGTCACTCAGTGAGCCACGAAAACTGTTGCCGCGCAGGGCAATATACACCGCCTCAAGTAAATTGGTTTTGCCGGTACCGTTTGGGCCAACAATGACCGTGCCACCGCTGCCAAGCGCCGTTTCAAACAGCTCGTAAGAGCGAAAATTATACAGTTTTATCCTCGTTAACACTGTGTAATAGTATATCACGCAGCGAGCCGATAGGCTTCTTGAGTGAGCTGTTGTACCGCTTCGGATTGAGGTGCTGCATTATGGTGTGGTGCCGTGTTTGAGCTGAGATCTTTCTGTTTTTCCGGATCAATTGACGACCTATTTAAAATTGAATCTTTATCGCTGACTTCCTGTGCGGTCATCTCTCGCTGGCCCGAACGCTGTTCAGGGAGGAGTGTCGACTCATCTCCGGAAATCACTTTTGTCACTACGTCCCATCGCCCTGGCGAGGTCTCAAGCATTTGTTTTTGAATGATTGCCGGGTTGCCATTCGTATCAGTAGTGGTCTCAGGTGCAAAATCAATGATCGTCAGCGGCACGCCAGGGTGATTGTCTCGGTATTCATCAGTGGTGCGGTGTACGATGACATCTTGGCCGCCAAATGAAGCCCGAATAGTCATAGCGCCGTTATCGTGATTTTTATCTTGTCGAAGATCGCGGTTATTTTCAGCCGCAATCATCGCTGCTTCAGTGAATAGCTTATCGCTCTGGTCGGGGCCGAGCTCATTCGTATTGCTCAGCGATGGGTTTTCTATGGGGTGATTTTCACCGATATGACCATAGAGCCGACTATTGTAAGCATCGTTCAGCTCAGCAACAGCTTGTGGATCGCGATTATTGGCGGCTTCATGGCTTGCGTATGGTGTTTCAAAATTGTTCGGATACATTGTTATTTGTGTTAGTGATGAACAATTTAATTTTAGCATAAAAATGATAAAAAGTCAAATGGGCGCATCGGCTGATGATTTGCTATAATAAGAGTAAGAACTAAACGGAGATAATCATGTTTGACACACAGCCTTATGAAGATAAAATGACGCAGGCGTTTGGCCATTTTCAGGAAGAGTTGAAGAAGGTGCGCACCGGCCGGGCGCATCCGGGGATGTTAGAGAGCGTCATGGTTGAGGCGTATGGCGCGAAGATGCCGCTGAACCAGGTGGCTAATGTGACAGCCCCTGAGGCGCAGATGCTATTAGTGACGCCGTTTGATCCGGGTAATATCACCGCCATTACCGCGGCGATTCGCGATAATCAGAGTCTTGGGTTTAATCCGTCGGATGACGGCCGAGTGGTGCGTGTGCCGGTGCCGGCTTTAACTGAAGAGCGGCGCCATCAATTGGTCAAGCAAGTGAGTGAGAAGGTGGAAGAAGCGCGTATTGCCATGCGGACGATTCGTCAGGATGCGCTCAAAGATGCCAAGCGCATGAAGGACGCCAAGGAAATGAGTGAGGACGATTTGAAGCGGGTTGAGAAGGAGATTGACGCACTGATGAGCAAGATGCAGGCGCAGATTGATGACGCCTTTAAAGCCAAAGAAAAGGATGTGTTGACGGTCTAATGACGGAGCGAGTAATTCCGCAGCATATCGGCTATATCGTTGACGGTAATCGGCGCTGGGCGAAGAAACATGGTCTGCCGACATACGAAGGGCATTTGGCGGGGTATAATGCGATTCAAGATGTGGCGCGTGCCACTTTTCGGGCTGGTGTAAAATATATGTCGGCGTATATTTTTAGCACTGAGAATTGGAAGCGCTCACAGGATGAAGTTGGCAAGTTAATGGGCTTGGTGCTGAAATTATTGACAGCCGATTTGCATTATTTTGCGGAAGAGGATGTTAAGCTGGTGATTTTAGGGTCACGTGAGGGGCTTGATAAGAGGCTGCTGGATGCAATTGAGCATGCGGAAACTGTCACGGCTAATAACACCAGCGGCACCTTGGCGCTTTGTTTCAATTACGGCGGCCAATTAGAGATTGCTGATGCGGTGAAATCAATCATACAAAGCGACGTGACGGCTGACGCGGTGACGCCAGAGCTAATCACTGAGCATCTGTATGGTGGCGCGGAGATTCCGCCATGTGATTTGATTGTGCGGACCAGTGGCGAGCAGCGGCTGAGTAATTTTATGCTGTGGCGGGCAGCGTATAGTGAGCTGCTGTTTTTGGATAAGAATTGGCCGGATATGACGCCGGATGATGTGGCGATGATTCTTGACGAGTACGCTACGCGACAACGGCGGTTTGGGGGATAAAATGGTGATTATAGGGATTATTGTCGGTGTTGTAGTGTTGATGGTGCTGGTAGCGCTGCATGAGTTGGGGCACGCGGTAGTGGCGCGTCGCAACGGCGTTGAGGTGAAAGAATTTGCCATTGGCTTTCCGCCGCGAGCAAAGGCTTGGAAGCCGGCGCGGAGTTTTTTGGGCAAAAACGTCACCTATAGCCTGAACTGGCTGCCGCTGGGCGGATTTGTGCGCATGAAGGGCGAACATGATGCGGCGACGGGCGTGGGGACCTATGGTGCGGCCGGCTATTGGGCGAAGACGCGGATTTTGCTGGCTGGCGTGGCGGTAAACTGGGTGGTGGCGGCAGTGCTGCTGAGCGTTGTGGCGTTGATTGGTCTACCGAAATTGGTGCCGCATCAAGTGGTGTTGCCGTTTGATACGCAGCTGCAGCGCTCAGCGGTGACGGTGGCGCGCGTGGTGCCAGATTCGCCGGCAGCGCAGGCTGGATTGCGGACGGGTGACGAAGTGGTATCGCTGAACGGTGCGGCGATGATAACCAGTGACCAGCTAACTGCAGCTGCCAAAGAGCGGGCTGGGCAATCAGTAAACTTGGTGTACCGCCGGGATGGTCGTGAGCAGCAGGCAATAGTGATGATCGCTGATGCTGAGCGGGCGCAACGCACCAGATATCTTGGTGTTGGTTTGCAGCAATCGGAGACGATTCGCGCAACGTGGTCGGCGCCGCTGCTTGGTGTGGCGACAACGGCGCAGTTGACAGTTGAGAGCCTGAAGGGTGTCGGCGATATTCTGGCGAAAATGGTAAACGGTATCATTGGTCAGGTGATTGGGTCGGCTGAGCAGAAGCAGGCGGCGAGTGCTGATCTGAAGTCGGTGAGCGATAATGTGGCAGGGCCGGTCGGTATTCTTGGCGTGTTGTTCCCGGCGGTGGTGACGGGCGGTGTGGTCCCAGTTCTACTGCTGGCGGCGATTATTTCACTGACGTTAGCGGTGATGAATATTCTGCCAATTCCGGCGCTGGATGGTGGCCGCTGGACAGTGATGACGTTGTTTCGGCTGGTGAAAAAACCACTCACCAAGGAGCGTGAGGAAACGATTCAAGCGGTAGGCTTTTTGACGCTAATGACGCTGGCGGTATTGGTAACATGGAGTGATATTGCAAAATTATGGTGAGACAAAAGACGACAGAGCAAGTGAAAACGGCCGCAAAAGTGCCGCCGCGACCAAAGTGGCATGTGTGGCTGTGGGCGCTGGGGTTACCGCTGTGGGTATACGGAGGTTTTTTGGCGGCGCAATTCACTGTGGCGGCGGCCGTGTGGGGGCTGGCAACGATTGGCGTGTCGCTGCAATTAGTGGACACGACACTCCTGACAACGATTATAGCGGCCGCGTCGTACGGATTGGCGCTGGCGGTAGTAGCTGGGCTGCCGTGGTGGTTCTACCGTCGGCGGACCACGTGTCGGGAGCTTGGTGTGGCGGGCCGGCCAGAATGGCTGGATATTGCATTGCCGCCACTGACGTTTTTGGTGTATATGGTTGCGACGGTTGTTGTGATGGCGCTAGTGACAAGTTTTCTGCCGATTGACATGACGCAGAAGCAGGCCTTGCCGTTTGATCAGTCGTCGTCAATAGTGTTGTGGCAGCAATTGTTGATATGTTTTACGCTAGTGATAGCGGCGCCAGTGGCGGAGGAGTTGCTATTTCGCGGCTATCTATATGCTAAGCTGCGGGTTCTTGTGCCGGCTTGGGCGACGGTACTGCTGACAGCCGCGGCGTTTGGGTTGGCGCATGCGTGGGCTGGGCCAGGACATGCGCTGCAGTGGATGGTGGTGGTTGATACGATGGTGCTGGGGGTTTTCTTGGGCAGCTTACGCGAACACACTGGAGCGATTTGGGCAAGTATTGGCCTGCATATGATAAAAAATGGCTTGGCGTTTTACTTCTTATTTGTCAATCCCAATGTTATACAACAATTGAATGCGGCGCTGTTGCCGCTGCTGTAAAGGAGGATCCATTATGCGAATGAGCCAACTGTTTACGAAAACCAGCAAACAAGCGCCAAGCGACGAAGTGGCGAAAAATGCACAGCTACTGATTCGGGCTGGATACGTGCACAAAACAATGGCCGGTGTGTATTCGTACACGCCGCTGGGATTGCGAGCAATTGAGAATATTAAACAGATCGTCCGCGAAGAAATGAATGCGGTGCAGAGCCAAGAGCTGCTGATGAGCACGCTGCAGCGCAAGGAGATTTGGCTGGAGACGGGACGATGGAGCGACGAAGCGGTTGACGTGTGGTTTAAGTCGCAGCTACAGGACGGCACGGATATTGGATTTGGCTGGACACATGAGGAGCCGATTATTGAGATGCTGCGCAGTTTCATTCAGAGCTACAAGGATTTCCCAGCGAGCGTTTATCAATTCCAAAATAAACTGCGCAATGAACTGCGTGCTAAAAGCGGTATTATGCGTGGCCGTGAGTTTATTATGAAAGATATGTACTCAGTGCACGCCACGAAAGAGGATCTGGACGCGTATTACGAGGCGGTAATCGCGGCGTATAAGCGCTGTTATGACCGCTTGGGGATTGGCGATGATACCTATGTGACGTTCGCCTCAGGCGGCGCCTTTACCAAGTTTAGCCATGAATTTCAGACGATTTGTGATGCTGGTGAGGACTATATTTATCTGCATCGTGAAAAGAATATTGCGGTGAATGAAGAAGTGATTGACGAGGCGGTGAAGGAGCTTGGTATTGCTCGCGAAGAGTTAGAGAAGGTGAAGACGGCCGAGGTGGGGAATATTTTCAATTTCGGCACCCAAAAGTCGGAGGAGATGGGGCTGGTATTTACTGATGAAGCTGGCCAGCAGCAGTACGCTTATATGGGGAGTTACGGTATCGGTATTAGTCGGGTGATGGGCGTGATTGTTGAGAAGTTTGCCGATGAGAAGGGGCTGGTATGGCCAACGGGCGTGGCGCCATGTGTGGCGCAATTGGTGGTGATTGGTGATGGTGCGAAAGAAGTGGCTGATCAGTGGTACCAATCATTGTGTGATGAGGGTGTTGCGGTGCTCTATGATGATCGCGATGCGCGGCCGGGCGCGAAGTTTGCTGATGCGGAGTTGATGGGTATGCCGTGGCGAGTAACAATTAGCGAGCGGTTGCTTGCGGGCGGTCAGTTTGAACTGACGAATCGGCGTACTGGCGAGACGGAGTTGCTTGATTTGGCGGCAATTCGCCAGAAAATCGCTGGCTGATATTGACACGACCTGGTCTGATTGATACAATCAGGGGGCTTTACGGTGATAATAGTGCATACCGCTATATGTAGCGCCATATTATAGACATAAACGCTACATATTGAGTAATGAGGAGTAAATTATAATGGATAAAACATATCATATTACTGCGCAAGGCAAAGAAGAGCTTGAGGCAGAACTACAACAATTAAAGGGTCGGCGCGGTGAGGTAGCGGACAAGATTGCGGCGGCGCGTGATTTTGGTGATTTGAGTGAAAATGCTGAATACGATACGGCGCGCGAAGAGCAGGGGTTGCTTGAGACTCGCATCGCGGAGATTGAAGAGATTTTGCAGAATGCGCAGCTTATTGATGCTGGCGGCAGCGCCGTGGTGGTGCTGGGCAGTACAGTTGAGCTGACCGCTGATGCAAAGGTGGTGACGTATACGGTGGTTGGTCCGGTTGAAGCCGATCCGCTAGAGGGGAAGATTTCTAATGAGTCGCCAATTGGTCAGGCGTTGATGGGTAAGTCGCTCGGCGATACGGTAACAATTACTACGCCCAAGGGTGAGTTGACTTATACGATTACCGCGTTACGGTAGGTAATGATGATTATGTGCATGATACGGCGTCGTGTTGGGCGTCGTATCTGTTATAATAGGAGTCATGGCGACACTACAAGATTACCGAAATGAACGATTACGAAAATTAACCACTCTCAAAGAGCTGGGAGTTAATCCATTTCCAGCGCGGGCGGAGCGGACGCATGCCTGCAGTGAGGTGATTGAACAGTTTGATGAGTTGGCTGGCCAAGAGGTTGTCGTGACGGGGCGCGTGGTGTCGGTGCGCAGTTTCGGTAAGCTGGCGTTTATCAAGCTGCGTGATCAGTCGGGCGAGGTGCAGCTATATCTGCAGCGCGATGACGTGGCTGAGCTGGACGCTGAGCGCGGTGTTTTGGGCATGAAACAGCTGAAGTTGCTCGATACGGGCGATTTCGTCGAGGCGCGCGGCGTGATGACGACCACGCAGACGGGCGAAAAATCGGTCGGCGTGCGAGAACTGCGACTGCTGACGAAATCACTCAGGCCAATGCCGGAAAAGCTGGAAAATAAAGAAGAGCGTTTCCGCCGCCGCTACATTGATATGAATGTTAATCCAGAGGTGCGGGAGCGGTTTGTTCGTCGCAGTAAGTTTTGGCAGGCGACACGTGATTATCTTAATCAGCACGGATTTATTGAGGTGAACGTGCCGGTGCTGGAGCATACGACGGGCGGGGCAGACGCTAACCCATTTGTGACGCATATGGATGCGCTGGATGACCAGCAGTTTTATTTGCGCATTTCGCATGAGTTGCCACTGAAGCGGCTGATTGGTGCAGGATTTGAGAAAGTCTATGACCTGGGGCCGCGCTTTCGCAATGAAAATTATTCCGATGAGCATCTGCCGGAGCATATCGCTATGGAGTGGTATGCGGCGTACTGGGATTGGCAACAGGGGCGGCAATTTATGGAGGAGATGTATAAATATGTCCTCAAAGAGACGTTTGGTACGTTGCAGTTTCAGCTAGGCCGTTTTACTGTTGATATGAGCCAGGAGTGGGAAGTGTGGGATTACGCCGAGGTGATTAAGCGGCATTATGATATTGATGTGCATGATTGTACGATTGAGCAAGTAGCGGCCGTCCTGCGGGCGCATGGGCTTGAGGTGGAAAAGACCGATTCAATCCCGCGCGGTATTGATAAGCTATGGAAGCATATTCGTAAAGATGTGGCTGGGCCGGTGTGGCTGGTTAATACGCCGAAGTTTATTTCGCCGCTATCAAAAGCTAATGTTGATGATCCGCGAACCGTAGAGCGCTTCCAGCCGGTGATTGCCGGGAGTGAGCTCGGTAATGGTTTTTCGGAGCTGAATGATCCGATTGATCAGCTGGAGCGGTTTGTGGAGCAGCAGCAGATGCGCGACGCTGGCGATGACGAGGCGATGATGCTGGATATCGATTTTGTGGAGATGTTGGAATATGGTATGCCGCCGGCTTGTGGTTGGGGGTATTCTGAACGTGTCTTTTGGATTTTTGAAGGCGTGACAGCGCGCGAAGGTGTGCCATTTCCGCAGCTGCGTCATGATATTGACGAGACGACCAAGGCGATATATCCGCAGGTGAAGCTATAACTCTATGGATACACCGGTGCTCTTCCTTTTTGCGGCTGCACTATTGTTTTTGAGCGGTGCGTTCTCTGGCCTTAACATCGGTATGATGATGGCGCGGCCGGATGATCTCAAGCGGAAGGCGCGGCAGGGTGATGCAATCGCAGCGCGGGTGTATCGGTATCGGCGGGATGGGCACTATCTGATTTTCTGTATTCTGCTTGGCAATGTTGGGGTGAATACGGCGATGTCGATTTTGCTCGGCAATGTGACAAGTGGTGTTGTCGGCGGTATTTTGGCGACGGCGCTGATTACCACTTTTGGCGAAATTTTGCCGCAGGCGATCTTTTCTCAGCGGGGCTATCGGTTTGTGCGCCATTTTTTCTGGCTGCTAGATACGATATATGTCGTGTTTTGGCCATTAGCTGCGCCGGTGTCACGGTTGCTGACGAAGTGGATTGGCAAGGAGCCGCCGCAATTATACACACATCAGGAGCTGGAGCAAATTTTGCATGAACATGCCGCTAGTCAGTATAGTAAAGTTGATTATGACGAAAGCCGGATTGCGGCCGGGGCGCTACGGTTCAGTCAGAAAACGGCTGGGGATATCGCGACGCCAATGGGCGAGGTGTTTACGGTGCCGCTTGACGATGAGATGGATGCGACGCTGGTGGCGCAGGTGAAGCAGGCAGGGCATTCGCGAATTCCGGTGAGTGATGCGGCAGGGCAATTTGTGGGCGTACTGTACGCAAAAGATTTGATTGGCCAAAAACTGCCAAAGCCGGTTAGTCAGTTATATCGCGACAAAATTCATGATATTGACGCACGATCGCGGTTGGACACAGTGCTGAGTCGGTTTATTCAGACGCGCAGTCATTTGTTTGTGGTGATGGATGGTGATAAGCAAGCGGGAATTGTGACGCTGGAAGATGTGATTGAAGAGATTTTGAATCGCGAAATTGAAGATGAATTTGATGCGGAATAAGTAATCTATCGTGGTGTATACCATTGCTCCATGGTTAGTATTGACTTTACTGCAGACTCACTCAGTGCCGATGTATGGCTGAGGAAGAATGATCTAGTCGGTTGGTAAGCCCGCCGCAGCTGATTCTTCGATAATTGGTTCGTTGCTTTCGGTAGGCAAAACTCCGTCAAGTGCTTTGCGCTTTGTGATATATCTTGCAGCGATTGATAGTTAAGGGGTCTATCATCTTGAATAAGCCCGTCTCTCATGTCAGCTAGCATTGTCGGTAGGATGTTATTTTGGTAATCTATAATCCACTCTGTCATGGGAGGGTTGTCGCTTAGTAGTGCTAAAAACTCCCCGGTATTCGTATCAAAATCAACTAATCTTTTTACGTCATGATGCCAAAGAGCCGTAACTGCGAACATAAGAAGCGTATTGCGGAATTCGTGCACCTCGATAGGATCCCTGCCGGAATAGCTATTGACCGTATAGGATAGGCTGTCAACAAAGGGGGTGAGCTCGCACGACTTAATCATATAAGGGAGTATATCAAAGATAAGTTAAGCGAGGCAGTTTTACGACATGCCTCAGGTCGATTAGGGAGGGCTATGCCCCAGGCCCGGTGTACCAGCCACGGCTGGTGCCGTTATCATTGGGGCCGTTTCCGGGTCCGTAATGATCATGGTGTCCTGGTGTATAGTCGGATGTTCCGTACGTTCCGGTGCTATTGAATTGATCTGATCCATGTCCTGCATCGGAAATCAAGGTGTGTCCGCTATCGGAAACCTTGAAGAATACATCATGCTCCCCGTTGACCGAGCCGAATGCCGGCTCTGCATCGTTGTCAGGCCACCAACCCATGGTTGGCTCCTCTCTCGATGGAAACCTTGCGTGCGGGATTGCACAGAAGGCTGATATATATCAATAGCAGGACCCTGTGTCAAGCCTTTGTTATGGGTGTGTGGTACGTGTAGGGGTTATTGACTTTTTATAGTACCTTGTATAACATAGTACTATAAAGAATAACATAAGGAGTCGTGATGAATAGACGAGATATCATTAGGCGGGCGGGGCGTAATCTGCGGCGCGCTAAGGGGCGGACGCTGTTGACGGCGTTGGCGATTAGTGTTGGGGCGCTGACAATTGCCTTGGCGATGGCGGCGGGCGAGGGTGGTCGGCGCTATACGGACGATTTATTAACGGGTGCGGGTGATAATGAAGTGATTTTTGTGAGTCCAAAGCGCGTTGATGACGTGAAGGATGAGCAACTGTCTGAGTATGGTGTTGATGTCGCGGCAAGTGCCGGGAAGGCAACGCTGAGTGACGGCGATATTGCAAAGCTAAAGGCTATGCCGCACGTGAAGGAAGTTGTGCCAATGTACTCAACTGCTAGTGTGCAATATGTGCAGAGCAGCGCGAATAATAAAAAACTCGTCGCGCCAGTGGTGGTGAAAAACGACAAAACCCGCGTGAATATAGCGGCCGGGTCCTTATCAGACAATATGCCAGCAGCCGGGCAGGCGATTATTGCGGAGAAGTTTTTAGGACAGTTTGGGTTTAAGGATGCGGCCGATGCGATCGGGAAGACGGTGACGGTACACGCGGAGAGGGGCGGCGCGGCAAAAGACCTGTTGCTAACGATTACCGCTGTTGATAAAGAGTCGGATACACTGGTGTATTATCAGCCATCAGTCAGGATTTCTTCGGCTGATGCCAAGGTGTTGTATGAGACAGGGCGGCAGGCCGGGGCGCCACACGAATATTACACGGTGAATGTATTTGCTGATAATGCGGCCAATGTTGAGGCGCTGCAGAAAGAAATTATAAAGCACTATCAGGCGTTCTCAATGCGTGATGTGCGCAGCACATTGATGACGATGGTGAATGTGGCGCAATATGCTTTGATGGCGTTTGGTGCCTTGGCGTTACTGGCTAGTGTGTTCGGGATTGTCAACACTATGTATATTTCGGTGCTGGAGCGGACGCAACAGATTGGGCTGATGAAGGCGTTAGGTGCGAGTCGGCGCGATATTGGGCGGCTATTTCGCTACGAGGCGGCGTGGGTTGGCCTGCTGGGCGGTGTGATTGGCGTGGGCGTGGCGTGGTTGGTGACGCTGCTCAATCCAGTGATCGCTGAGGCGTTGAAGCTTGAAAAGGGTACCCAGCTGCTGGTGATGACACCGCTGCCGATTATGGCGCTGTTGGCGGGCCTAGTTGTGCTGGCGGTTTTGTCAGGATGGTTGCCGAGCCGCCGCGCTGCAAAACTAGATCCAATTGAGGCACTAAGGGCAGAATAGGAGACGACGATGATTGAATTACGCAATGTGACGAAGCGCTATGGTAAAAAACAGAATGTGTTTACGGCGCTCAAAGATATTAGTTTGACCATTCCCGACGGAGTGAGCGTGGCCATCCTGGGGAAATCTGGGTCGGGTAAGTCAACGCTGATGCACGCGATTTCTGGGCTGGACACGCCGCAGGAAGGCCGGGTGGTGATTGATGGGCAGGATATTTTCCGCCTAAAGCGACGACAGATTGATGCTTTTCGGGCCAAGAAAATCGGTTTTATTTTTCAGAGTTTCTTCGTGGAAGGCGGCGAAACGGCGGCGGAGAATGTCAGTTTACCGCTAGAAATTGCCAAGGTGCCGCGGGCGGAGCGGGCGGCAAAAATTGCGGCGGCACTACGGGCGGTTGATTTGCATGACAAGCGCAAAAACAAGGCGCGCGATTTGTCGGGTGGACAAAAGCAGCGATTGGCGATTGCTCGGGCGATTGTCAATAATCCGCCAATTATCTTCGCTGATGAGCCGACGGGCAATCTTGACAGTGAAACGGGTGCGTTGGTGGAAAAATTATTGTTTGACCATCAGCGCCAGCACCATGCGACGTTGATTATGGTGACGCATGATGCGGATTTGGCGGCTAAATGTCAGTATCAAATCATCATTAAGGACGGTCAGATTGCCTCAACGACGCTGCCGGCCAAGAAGGATCGTCATGGACACTAAGCGCTACGCCGAAGGGCTGGCGACGCAGCTGCGCAAGGGGTTTTTGGCTTACTGCGTACTGCAGGTGTGTGCCGGCGGTCCGCGCTATAGCTCGGATATTATTCAGCAACTACGGAGCGCTGAGTTGGTGGTGATGGAGGGGACAATGTATCCTTTGCTGACGCGCCTACAAAAAGATGGCTTACTGCGGCATCAATGGCAGGAATCAGAACAGGGGCCGCCGCGAAAGTATTATTCACTAACTGATGACGGGCGGGCAGTGATTGACCATATGACGGCGCACATAAGAACATTAAACGCAACATTGAAAAAGCTAAAGAAAGGAGCGACGACATGAAAGAAATAACGCGGGTGCATGTGGCGAAAATGCCGTATAGCATTGAGATAGAGGCGAAGAAGGCATTGGCGGCGTATCTTGGCGATATTGAGCGAGTAATGCACGCTGATGTAGAGGTGATGCAGGAGATTGAGGCGCGGGTGGTTGAGCTGCTGGCGGCGCGCGGGGTGCGGGCTGACGGTGTCATCACGGCAAGCGATGTGGCGGCGGTGCGTCAGCATATGGGTGAGCCGAGCGATTTTTCCGAGGACGGCAGTGCGCCAGCGCCAGAGGCTGCAGCCGAACAGACACCAACTAAACGTCTCATGCGCGATACGGATCAGGCGTGGCTAGGTGGTGTATGTGCTGGTATTGCGGTGTATTTCGGTGTGCGGCCAATGTGGATTCGGCTGCTGGCAATTGTGTTGTTGCTAATAACGCTTGGCACGTCGCTCGTGGCGTATGTGCTGCTTTGGGTGGTGCTGCCGCCGGCGCAGACGGCTGCCGAAAAGCTGCAGATGCGCGGCGAGGCGGTGACATTAGCGGCGCTTAAGGAGACCACGGCTGGTCAATCGGTAGCAAGGGGCGTGAATGCGGCGGCTAAGGCAATTCGGTTTGTGCTGGGTAGTATGTTGCTACTGGGAACGCTCGGGGCATTGATTGCACTGCTGATTGGTTCGGCGATGGGTATTTCTGTGGTGATGTCGCTGCAGGGCTTTATGGCGCAGCCGTGGGCCTGGGGACTGCTACTTTCGCTGATGATTGGCGGTGTGGCGGCCGTGTGGCTGGGCACGACGCTGACCTATAGTGCGTTTTCTTGGACGCTAAAGAAGCCGATGATTGCCGGCATGATTACTGCGTTGGTGGTGGGTGCGATTTGTATATCAACCACGACAATTTTCGCTATGCGCACGGCATCTGAGCTGGCGCGTGATGAACAGCGGCTAACGCGGGTGGTGACATTGCCGCTGCCGGAGGGAATGCAAGGGGTGCGCACGGTGGAGGATCGCACGTTGCATACGACAGTTCAGTTGGGCTATGAACCGAGCGGTGATGTGCGGGCGGAATTGCGCTATGTTGCTGTTGATAATGTGCCAGCGCCGCGCGTCACGCTCACTAGAGAAGGGAGTCGCTTGGTGGTGCATAGCGAGGGCGGCGAGCGACAATGTCATATATTGCTTGATTTTACTACTGGCACTTGTTACGGTGCGCTGCCAAAAGTAACCATTTATGGCAAAGGTTTGGCGATTGATTACGGCAGGGCGACGCGCTACTAGGCCTGTGGTATACTTGGGAGAATGAAGGGGCGACAATAAATGGAATGGTGGCAGGCGATTATCCTCGGGATTATTGAGGGAATTACGGAATTTTTGCCGATTTCTTCAACGGGTCATTTGACGATTGCTGAGAAGTTGATGGGGATGAGCCTGCAGGACGCCAGCCTGACGGCGTTTACAGCGATTATTCAAATCGGTGCGATTGCTGCCGCCATCGTCTATTTTTGGAGTGATATTTGGCGAGTGCTGACGGCGTGGTGGCGCGGGCTGTGGCAGAAAAAAGCGCGGACGACTTTTGATTATCGCTATGGTTGGGCAATTATTCTTGGCTCGGTGCCGATTGCGGTGATCGGTATCGCATTTAAGGATGAGATTGAAACGGTGCTGCGTAGCTTGTGGTTTGTGGCGGGCGCGCTGATCGTGTGGAGCGGCGTGATGTGGCTGGCCGATCGGTACGCGACGGGCGAGCGGCAGGAAACCGATACGACTTGGAAAGATACGCTTATCATTGGCCTGGGCCAGTGCGTGGCGCTGATTCCGGGTGTCAGTCGGTCCGGAGCGACGATTTCTGTTGGATTGCTGCGCGGCTTTGACCGGGTGACGGTGACGAAGCTAAGTTTCTTTTTGGGAATTCCAGCCTTAGTGGCGGCTGGTGTATTGCAGGCGGTGACGGAATATCAGCATATTGCTGGCGGTGTGGGCTGGGGTGCGACGGTGCTGGCAACGATCGTGTCCTTTATCGTTGGTTATATATCAATTGCCTGGCTGCTGAAATTTGTGGCGCGTCATGATTTTTCACTGTTTATTTGGTACCGGGTGGCGCTGGGCGTGGTGATTATGGTGCTACTGAGTGGCGGTGTAATCAGTGCAGTGTAGATAATATCAGGGCATGAAAATAGCCCACCAGTGAAGGCTCAAACCGAGACTAAAGAGCCTACGAGGCGAGCTATTTTCATATGGTGGGCCGCTAGAGGGAGTTCAGGGCCAAGCGAAGGAGTTTATCCGATTCCTCTCTTATCCTGTTATCCTCACCGCTACACTGCCGTAGTACCGCATCGGCGAGTATAGCACTGGCCTTTGTTAAGATACGGTCAAGCAGTATTCTATTTGCCCCATCAGGAATGACAACCTGCGGCAATACTAGACCAATATAGTCATCAGTCTCGTTATGGTCGACTTTAGGCGTGATGATAGCACGATCCACCTCCTCTAACGTCAGACGGCCATCAAGCGCCATCACTACGAGCACCTGAAGGCTGCTCGCAAAAGCCGCAATACCACTGGCTATGCGCTTGTGGTCATTGATGTTGTCAACTTCTGACATTGCGAAGTCGACATCGACTCCAGCATCCCCTAGGGTTCCAATATTGAAAGGAAATGACATAACTAGCCTGCCTTACGGTTCGATACTCAAAGCCAAAGGGCTCTTTTGCCCCTAGACGAACTTTGAGCAAAAGCTGATATATATATATCAATAATTGCCTCATAAGTCAACATGTCACGCCATCCCTCTGCGAAAAATGGTATAAAATGCTACAATAAACCTATGTTAGATATTCGTTTTATTCGGGAACACGCGGCGCAGGTGCAGGAGGCGGCGGCGCAAAAGGGCTATGATGTGTCGATTGCGACATTATTGCAGTTGGATGATACGCGGCGAGCGGCGCAGCAGCAGGTTGATGCACTCAGGCAGCAGCGCAATGATATTGCGGCGCAGATGAAGGGCGGTCGTCCAGAGCCGGTGCTGATTGAGCAGGGCAAGGAGATAAAAGCGACCTTAGCGACCGAAGAGGCCGAATTAAAACGCGTTGACGATGAGTATCAGGCGCTACTAGCTAGCGTGCCAAATATTACTATGCCTGACGTGCCGCTGGGTGGCGAGGCGGATTCGGTGGAGGTCAAGCGCTGGGGTGAGCAAACCGCCGGTGCGGTTGATCACTTGGAATTTGCTCTGAGGCGTGATTGGGTGGATTTTGAGCGCGGCGCCAAGGTGGCCGGTGCTAAGTTTTACTACCTAAAGGGCGATTTGGCACTGCTGGAAAATGCCGTTACCCAGTTTGCGCTGCAGTTTTTGGTCGAGAAGGGCTTTACTTATATGACAGTGCCAAACCTGGTCAACTCGCGCACCGCGGCTGGCGCGGGCTTTGCGCCAAAAGGTGCCTCTAGTGATGATCAATACTTCGTTGAGGGTGAGGATTTGACCTTGATTGGCACGGCGGAAATGCCACTGACGGGATATCACGCTGATGAGATAATTGACGAGGCAAAATTGCCATTGCTGTATGCTGGCTACAGCCCATGTTACCGCAAAGAAGCCGGCACCTATGGCAAGCATGCGCGAGGATTATTCCGGGTGCATCAGTTTAACAAATTGGAAATGTATGCGTTTTGTACGCCCGAACAATCAGCTGAGGTGCATGAGAAGATTTTGGCATTGGAAGAAGAACTGTGGCAGGCAATTGGCATTCCATATCATGTGGTGAATATTGCGGCGGGCGACCTTGGTGCGCCGGCGGCCAAAAAGTACGATATTGAATATTGGTCGCCAGTTGACGAAACCTACCGTGAACTCACCAGCTGTTCAAACTGTACTGATTTCCAGGCGCGCAATTTGAATATCCGAGTGCGCCGCGAGAATGGCGAGGTTGAGGTGCTACACACGCTGAACGGTACGGCGGTCAGTTTGGCGCGGGCTTTGGTGGTGATTTTGGAACATTTCCAAAACCCAGACGGTACATTGACGGTGCCGGAGGTGTTGCAGCCGTTCATGAATGGGCGAAAAGTGCTATAATAAAAGCAGGAGGGCTATATATGGCACTGACGAATGACGATAAGCAGTGGATCAAGGGCGCTATCACTGATGGCGTCGTTGAGGCGCTAGAGACAATTATTCTACCGCGGTTTGACGCGGTTGAAGCGAGGCTTGACGCGGTTGAGAAAAGGCTCGATTCGGTTGAAAGCAGGCTTGATTCGGTTGAGGCGCGCTTAATAGCGCTTGAGGCTGAAATGCGCACCGTTAGAGAGCGACTTGATACACTTGAGTGGCAGGTTGAGGCGCTAACTAACGATATCAAAGAGCTATATGCTGCAGTCTATAAGACGCCGAATCGCACTTTGGTGAGCGAAAGTTTTCGTCGGTTGAGTGATAAAGATAAGATTGTGATTATGCACGAAGAATTGTTGAAGATGGCGAAGAAGAAGCAGATACCATTAGCGCAGTAAAAAGGAGGAAATATGATTAAAAATATGACAATTAGCGGTGTAAAGTACGAATTGACCGATAAAACTAAGCAGTATGTTGAGAAGAAAATTGGCGCCTTGGATCGTTTTTTGCCACGCCACGCCCGCAAAAGCGCGACGGCTGATGTGAAGATTAAGCAAATTGACAATCCAAGCGGCAATAAATATGAAGTTGAAGTCATTATCAATGTGCCGGATAAGGTGATTACTGCCAAGGATTCAACGATGAATGTGCTGGCGGCAATTGATATTGTTGAGGCAAAGTTGAATGGCCAGCTGCGCCGCTATAAGGACGATGTGTTGGCGCATGTTGGTCGCAGTCGCGGTTTATTAGCGCGGTTTAAGCGTAGTTTTATGCGCGAGCGGTAGCCTACCCCACCGGAGACCGCACGCCACGGATGCCAAGCGAAATGCCAACCCTGCCCCAATGGACGTCGACCTGGCCGCGAGCCGGAATCCAGATGACGAACGGCGCGCACGCGGCACCATCCATATCCCTAAACTCACCCTGTGCCCATGTCCAGGTGTTACTGTCAACGGGAGGTAAGCCTTCAGCAATGCGCTTCATCTGGTAAGTAATATAGCCAACAATTGAAGTGGTTGGGATGTTTTGTTGTTGCATGTCTTGGAATGATGTGCCTCTGTGTTCAGGATTCTGACTGCTGGACAGCAGGAAGGCAGTCCATGAGACTGGTGAGTCGGCAAATTTCGTCACTAATGCCACTGGCAATTGCCACTCCTGCGCAGTAGCTGCCATAATGCCATCCCAGTGGTCAACCACCGTGCTATTCACCCATAGACCATCACTGTCTTCTTTGCTGAGTGAGTAGGACTTCAGGGGGTTATTGCGGATGTTACCACGGTCATTAGTGACGCTACTCACCATCTGTCGTAGCTCAGCAAGCGGCAGGGTGAGTGGTGCTACCACCAGGTCGTGGTCTGGACGAGTCTCTTTAAGCTCCGCCAGGCGTACCCAGTCTATGCCACCACTTGCCAACTCTTCTGGGGTTGGCAAGGTGATATCGCCGCCCTCGAAGATACGTCGGTAGGTGGCGTAGTCTTGCTCAAAGCGGGCTTTGATCTCTGGATTAGTGATAGCATCCAGGCCAGATCCGCCAACATGACGCTCCTCGCTCACGCCAGAGCTAGATAGTAACTGCTCAGCAGCAGATACGCCGTACTGCCCCAAAGAAGCTCTAAGGGCATCGGGTGGTAAGACCGGCGGGCGACCATTCTCATGATTCATCGCTTGGCGGAGGCGGGAGAGGGAGGTCATGAGTACCTCCTGAGGTAGTTTTGTAGCACACTCAGCAGGGCGTTAGGCAGCATGTGTGGGTTGCTCAGTTCGTGGTAATGTTCGGTGATCGGACTGCCGTTTCCGCCGATAACGAATTGCCCGACGTAATGGTTTTCTGGCTGCTGGTTAACTATAGTTTTAGCTGCATCAGTGTCGGCGAACTGACCGTCGCTAATGATTAAGGTAATGCCATCGCGCTGTGGCGGAGTTTGCGACATTCTGATCGCGCCACTCACCAGGGTTGACCAGCTATCTGGATTCATCAGTGCATGATAGGTTCGCCCTAAATTAATAGGGTCGGTTTGGTGGTTGAGAGGCGATAGTTCAACGGCGCTCGAGCCAAAGGCGACGACATGAGTGCGGACATCCGGCATTTGATAGCTGTTTTCTCTGGCAATCTGGGATTTCGCGAGGTTCAGTCCTTCAAGCAGGCAGACGGCAGTGGCGGTTGCGCAATGGGCTGAGTTACCCTGCATTGAAACGCTGACATCAACCAGTAAGTGAATATCCAACCCGCCAAAATCTAACGTCTGGCGAGTAGCGCGGCGGTCAGTCTTCTGCCAGATGGCTTTCGCGGGCAGTCTGCTGGTTTCTTGAGCTGCCAAATCTGAGATGGCGTCGGTATGTATCGTAACGCCGCCTTGACTGCGGCCGCGGACATTCGTCATGCGCTGAGTGCTGGCCGTGGGGCGGGCGAGTTGCTTGAAAACTTCCGCCACACCAAGGATAGTCTGCTGATGCTCCAGTGCCATCCGCAGGTAACCCTCGGCATCAGACAGGGAAAGGTTCATTTCTTTGGCCAAGCTGCCGGCGGCCTGGGCTAATTCCTCGGCGGTTGGATGGTCGGTCTCGTCAGCTTTATCGCCACTTGATTTTTGGTAGTTGTTTTCACCGGAATCGTTTTTAGGGCCTGAATCTTCGCCGTTTTCCTCGGCGTTCTCTGCAGCTTGCTCAATGGCTTCTTTGATTTGTTCGGGCAGGGATTTGGGGTGGTCGGCCGCATCGTCATCGCCGCCGCCTTCGCCTGAGTCTGATTTGGTAGGATTTTTGTCGCCGTCTGACTTTTCGCCGTCACCGTCTTCACTTTGGTCCGCCTCGGCAGACGCGCTGGAGCCATCATCCTCTTCATTCTGCTCTGATGAACCATGTGCGCCGTGGCTCTGCTCGTAATTATCGATGGCTTGCTGGACTTCGTCGTTGCGGCCGTCCTGGCGGTCTTGCTCGAGCAGCTGGTCATACAGCGGCTTAATGAACCGCTCGGCGATTTGGCGCATCTGTGCCAGACTGGTGTTCGGCTGAGCCATCGTGTCGATAATGTCAAATGTCTGGCCGTTACTGTCGTGACTGCGCAGTGAATCAATCATCTGACTCACGCGCTCATCAACCGCCGGCTGCAGCCCGAGTACTTGGCTAATACGAATGCCGTACATGAGTTGGTTTGATAATGGAGTGGCAGTTAAGTCATTAATCATACCGCCCATAACTTGTTGATATAAATCAGCCATCGGCTGCTCCAGCGCTGGAAAGCGGCGCAAGCGCGAGTCAATGACCACGTCTTCGGTCAGATTGTTGAAGAAATGATCAGTTGATGAGAGTTTCTTGCTGGTGCTGTCCGGATCTTCCAGCATAAACAATGCGTGACCCATCTCATGGGCTGCCGCTGCCTTGACCGCTTCAGGCGTCAGCGTTTGCTCGCCGCCTAGCTCATCAGGGTCGATATTGATGCGAATTCCGCCATTCTTTTCGGCGCCGCACCATGTTTTCCGGCCGGTTTCAACCGTCAGTGTGACGCCTCGCACGCCGTAGGTGCTGAACATCGTACCTGCCACTTCTTCGATATCGCGGTAATTGTCAATACTAGGACCGTCAAACTCATGCCGTATCATAATACTATTGCAATTATAGCAAAAATAGTGTATAATGTAAAGACATGAACAGTGAAGCTTCCCCTAAGTTTGAATGTCCAGGAACTCCGGATTGCGGGCGTAGGTGTCTCGCTCTGGGCCGTGCGGGGCTAAATGTGCCAAACCTGGGTGAGGCGGGTAAGTGTGAGGCTCCGCGCTATTTGACGCTAGACGAACATGGCAAAAGCCGGTTTGACGGTCTGGACGGTGAATTGGCGGGTAGATTAGCCCAAGGCCTAGGTGATTATCTCAAGGAATATCATGTTGAAAATAAGGCCGAGCGACTGGTTTTTGCCGAAATAAAATCGGGTTTCGAGGTCGTACAGGCGGCGCGCGACGAACTGTACAAAAACGCACTCCTAGCTATCAAAGACGGCGGCCCGGCGCCAGAGGAAATCAAATTTTACCAAGAGCAAATTAAGTGGGCTCAGGATGAGCTGACAAAAATCACTGAACGATACTCCGCTGAAGAAACGCTACTCGGTCGGGCGGCGTTTGATAAACAGTGCTTGGAAAGTCGGGGAATTATCTTTACCGACAGCATGCTGGCGAATACTGAGCGTCTGATCAATAATGTGATCGAGGGAAGGCCAACCATGCTCCAGGGCGACAAGGGCATCGCTAAAACGCAGATCGTCAAATATCTCAGCCGGCTGGTGGCGCCGGACAAAGAGCCGCTGATCATCAGTGTTGACGGCGACACTATGGCGCACGCTTTTACTGGCCGCTACACCCAGGACGAAGAAACTGGCCGCGTGATGCTTGAGGATTCAAAGCTGATTACGGCAGCGCGCGAGGGTCGTCCGCTGCTGATCGACGAGGTTAACTTTGGTGACACTTCGGTGATGGCGACACTGCACGATATTTTGCTGAAAAAGCCTGGCGACACTATCATCACCGAGACTGGCGAAGTGGTGAAAATTCAGCCTGGGTTTATTATCTGTATGACGGCTAACGAGGGCGACCGCTATCAGAACCGTATTGACCTGGACTCGGCGTTCAAAGACCGCTTGGACGTGATTCACTTTGATTATCCAGATACATCCACCAAACCTCACATCGATGACATGCCAGAGACGTTGCGCTTGGCGTTTGCTGCCGCGGTTGATACTGACGGTGAATTGAGTAAGTACGTTGAAATTGATGATCTGATGAAACTAGCACGGCTGGCGCATGTGTCGCAGCAGCTTTACACGCAGCCAGCGCAAAATGTTACTGCCGTGATGAGTAGTATACATGTACCAAGCCAGAATGCCCTGACCGGCCTGATTGACGAGCGGCCGGTGATGTCAAACTGTATCAGTCCGCGTGATATGATCGGCACGATTTTGCGCGTAGCGAGCGGTCGGCTGATCGATGTTACGCTGCTCGGCGAGATTGACATGTTGCTTGGCAAGCTGGACAAGGACGGCGAGAATTATAACCGAAACGTGTTGATGGCACTTTATGGAAAGATGGGGAAGTAGATGACCTCCCTCTCCCGCCTCCGCCAAGCGATGAATCATGAGAATGGTCGCCCGCCGGTCTTACCACCCGATGCCCTTAGAGCTTCTTTGGGGCAGTACGGCGTATCTGCTGCTGAGCAGTTACTATCTAGCTCTGGCGTGAGCGAGGAGCGTCATGTTGGCGGATCTGGCCTGGATGCTATCACTAATCCAGAGATCAAAGCCCGCTTTGAGCAAGACTACGCCACCTACCGACGTATCTTCGAGGGCGGCGATATCACCTTGCCAACCCCAGAAGAGTTGGCAAGTGGTGGCATAGACTGGGTACGCCTGGCGGAGCTTAAAGAGACTCGTCCAGACCACGACCTGGTGGTAGCACCATTGACGCTGCCGCTGGAGGAGGTGCGACAGATAGTAAGCGGTGTAACGAATGATACGAGTATTGCCAACAATCCCTTAAAGAAGTACGCCTCCAACAAAAAAGACAGTGATGGTCTATGGGTGCATAGCACAGTAGTTGACTACTGGGATGACATTATGGCGGCCACTGTGCAGGAGTGGCAATTGCCAGTGGTATTAGTGACGAAATTTGCCGACTCACCAGTCTCATGGACCGCCTTCCTGCTGCCCAACAGCCAGAATCCTGAACACCAAGGCATGCCTTTCGAAGAGATGAAACAGCAAGGCCTAAAAGCACCACCGATTGTTGGCTACATTACTTACCAGATGAAGCGCATTGCCGAAGGCTTACCTCCCGTTGACAGCACCACCGGGACATGGGCGGTAGGTGAGTTTAGGTATAATGATACCGCGGGCGTGCCGGCCGCCTACTGGCGTTCGGCTGACGGCCAGGTCTTCGTCGATTGGTTCAGGGCTGGCTCTTCGTTTAACAACCTCGGCGTGCGGTCTCCGGTGGGGTAAAGACTCGCTTTCGTTGTTCATAAGCAGTGAATAACACTGCAGGGCGGTTCGTCAATTCACAGCTGTTGACTTTTCATAATACATCATATATACTTTGTAGTATGAACGTAACAACTAGCATCAAACTAGACAGTGAAATCAAGCGCCAGGCGCAAGAGGTCGCTAAGGCGTCGGGGTTGACTTTGAGTGCGCTGATCAATAGCTATTTGACCCAGGTAGTGGCCACGCGGCGGATCGAGCTGTATGCGCCAGAGCCGATGTCGCCGAAGCTGGAGGGTTTGGTGGCTGAGGTCGAAAAGCAGATTGCGACTGGAGAAATCAGCCAGACTTTCGATAATGCCGATGAGTTTATAGCCGACCTCAAGAAATAACCATGCAAATTCGCTACCTCAAATCATTCAAGAAGCAGTATCGGGCCTTGCCAGCTAAGTTTCAGAAGCAATTTGATGATCGTTTGCGGCTGTTTATGACCGACTCGTCAGCACCGATTTTGAGGATTCATCCTCTAAGAGGCACTTTTTCTGGCTATTGGAGTATGAATATTAGTGGTGACCTCAGGGCGATTTATCGTCGTGATGGTGATGAGATCGTTATTTTTGTTCTGATCGGTACGCACAGCCAGTTGTACGGCTAGACTGGGCGGCCTCTTTTATTCTGGTGTCGATACAGGTATAATTAACCATAGATTGTGAAAATGTCCGAAAGCGAGGGAGTGTTAAAGATATGGCAATGAATAGACAAAAAGCGCTGAGTAAGGTGTTTGGCGACCCGCAGAAGAAGATTTTGGCGCGGCTGAAAAAGCGTGTCGAGGTGGTTAACGGCCTAGCCGACACCTATAAAAAGATGTCAGATGAAGAGTTGGCGCAGCAGACTGAGGTCCTGAAGAAGCGACTGAAGAAAAAGGGCGAGACACTGGATACGATTTTACCGGATGCCTTTGCGGTGGTGCGTGAAGCGGCGGATCGGACGCTGGGCATGCGGCCGTTTGATGTGCAGCTGATTGGTGGTATGGCGCTGCATGATGGTAATGTGGCGGAGATGAAGACCGGTGAAGGTAAGACCTTGGTAGCGACGTTGCCAAGCTACCTGAATGCACTGGAGGGCAAGGGTGTCCATGTGGTGACGGTGAATGATTATCTGGCGCAGCGTGATGCTGGTTGGAATGGTGCGATGTTTGATTTTCTTGGCCTAAGTGTCGGTGTGATTATTAATGAAGCATCGTTTGTGTATGACAAGGATTACAATAACGAGGCGCACGACGACCCTCGCATGCGCAAGCTGCGTCCAGTCACCCGCA
>JAUMWY010000025.1 GCA_030529385.1 Candidatus Saccharimonadota bacterium | reverse complement strand
GCAACACGCTGGGCAACTCATTGCGCCGCGTCCTGCTGTCAAGCGTTCGCGGTGGTGCGCTGGTCGCTTTCCGTATTGAGGGCGCCACGCACGAGTTCACCACGGTTGAGGGTATTAAGGAAGATGTCGTTGACATCAGCCTGAACCTGAAAAATGTTCGCCTGCGCGTCTTTACTGATGAGCCAGTTGAGCTGCGCCTGGAAAAGACCGGCGGCGTGATTACTGCTGGTGATATTAAAACGACCGCTGATGTTGAGATTGTCAACCCAGAGCAAGTGATTGCCACGATTGACGATCCAAAGAAGACGGTGGTGATGGACTTGGTGGCAGAAGCTGGCCGCGGCTATCAGACGATTGACGAGTCAAGCGAAAACCGCCTGCACAGCGACATGATTGCGCTGGACGCAGTCTTCAGCCCAGTGCTGCGCGTTCGCTATAAGGTTGATCCAACTCGTGTTGGCCAGGAAACCAACCTGGACAAGTTGGCAATCACCGTTGATACCGACGGCACGATGACTCCGCGCGAAGCCTTTGAAGAGGCGGCGGCTATTTTGGTCAGCCAGTACAGTGCTTTGGCGGGCAGCACGACTGTTGCCGGTGCACCAGCACTTGGCACGGCGGCTGACGATGGCGAGGCAGAACTGGACATGCCGATTGAAGAATTAAACCTGAGCGCTCGGACAACGAACGCGCTGATTAACAATGAAATCCGCACCATCCGCGACCTGGTAACTCTTGGCGAGCAAGAGCTGCGCGAGCTGAAGGGCTTTGGCTCAAAGGCTCTGGACGAGGTTAAGGACACGCTGGCGGAATTGGAGTTTTAACTAATGCACAGACACGGATACCAAGGACGCAAGTTCGGCCGCGAGCGTGATCAGCGCCGAGCATTGCTAAAAGGCTTGGCAACCAGCCTGGTGGAGCACGGTCGGATTGAGACCACGCTACCAAAGGCCAAGGAGCTAAAGCGCCATATTGAAAAAATTATCACCAAGGCGAAGAAGGGTGACCTGCACAATCGTCGCCAGGTGATTGCCGCGCTGAATACGCGTGCGGCTGCCTACAAATTAGTTGACGAAATTGCCCCACAGCTGAGTCATCGCACCAGCGGTCATGTCCGCGTGGAGCGCACTCGGTTGCGCGTTGGCGATGGTGCGCAAATGGCCATCATTGAGTTCGTTGACGAGCTAAAACAAAGACAGCAGAAGGAGGAGAAGTAAGATGAAGACCTATTCTCAGAAACCATCTGATGTCTCACGCCGCTGGGTATTGGTGGATGCATCAGAACTACCATTGGGTCGTTTGGCAACCGTTATCGCCACGCATCTGACCGGCAAGTACAAGCCAACCTACACCCCACACATCGATGGCGGTGACTATGTTGTCGTGATTAACGCCGCACAGGCAGTTGTTACCGGCAACAAGGAAACGGATAAAATTTACTACCATCACACTGGCTTCCCAGGTGGCATCAAAGACGCATCGCTGGCTGAAGTTCGGGCAAAATTCCCAGAGCGCATCATTGAAAACGCCGTGAAGGGTATGTTGCCAAAGAACAAGCTAGCCGCTGAGCGCATGAAGCGCCTGCGCGTCTTTGCCGGCAGCGAGCACGCACACACCGCACAGAATCCAGAGAAAGTTGAGGTCAAATAATTATGGCGAAGACTGAATATTTTTACGGCCTAGGCCGACGCAAGAGCGCCTCAGCCAGTGTCCGCCTGATTCCAGGTGGCAAGGGCATCATTACCATTAATGACAAGCCAGCCGCTGAGTACTTGGACGGTAACAAGACATTGCTAGCGGAAGTGACTGATCCCCTGGCAGCGGTGCAGAAGCAAAAAGAGTTTGATGTGACTATCTTGGTCAAGGGCGGTGGCCTGAGCGGTCAGGTTGACGCTATCAAGCTCGGTATCGCCAAGGCATTGACCGTGGCGCACGCCGATCTGCGTCCAGTCCTGAAGAAAGCAGAGCTACTGAAGCGCGATCCACGCGAGAAAGAGCGCAAGAAATACGGTTTGCGCGGTGCCCGCAAGCGCGAGCAGTTCTCAAAGCGTTAAGTCGTCAGCTTACGCATCAACACCCCGTTGCCATACGGGGTGTTTTGTTATATAATCATCCGTTAGATTATGTTTGAACGAATTATTCATCGCTGGCTGCGCATCCCTTACACCTTGAATCTTCATTATTTTCACAATCCATCCCGCCCGACCCGCACCATCGTACTGATTCACGGCCTCGGCACCTCATGGAAAACCTGGGAGCAAGTAGCCGCCAAATTACCAAAAACCTATCGAGTCGTCGCCGTTGACCTCTTGGGCTTTGGTTCGTCACCGACGCCGGATTGGAAAACCTATAGCGCCGCCACTCAGGCTAAAAGTATTGCCCTCACGCTGGTGAAGCGGGGGATTATTGGCCCGGTGACGATCATCGGCCACTCCATGGGCTCGCTGGTAGCGATTGAACTGGCCAAACCAATCTATCCCGTGGCGGTTCGTGCCTTAGTGCTGTGCAGTCCGCCGATTTACCGCCCGGCAACCAATGCCAAGCTACACCATCCCGAACGCCTCCTGCGCCGCCTGTACCGCTTCTTTTATCAACATCCCACCAAGTCCAAGCAGCTGCTTCAGCTGGCCGACCGTTATAATCTGTGGCCTGATCGTGGCTTTAAGGCTGACGATGCTACGGCCGATTCATTTCTTAAGGCGCTGTCCGCTGCCATTATTAATCAGACGACACTGACAGACATTAGAGCACTACGCCTCCCAATTATTATCATTTCCGGCAAACTTGATCCGCTGATTGTTGAATCCAACCTCAAGCAGCTCGCCAAGCAGCGGCCAAACATTAGCCACTCGTCACTACTAACTCAAGGTCATGAAATTACCGACCGCTACGCCGCGTACATCGTGAAAAAGGTCACTGGTATGACGAAGCGAGGAAGATAGCGTATGGCAAAACGAACCAACCGTATTGCTGCCCGGCGACAAGACAAACGCCAGACGTGGATTGCCCGCACCATGACGTGGAGCGGGCGTGATGCGGCGGACATTACGCAATTACTGCATACGCCGCGCACGCAAAGTCTGCGTGTTAATCCGCTGCGGGGCGGAATGACACCGAGTAATGAGATGGCAATTGACTGGTGTCAGAATGGCTATACGCTAACGAACCATCAAGATACTTACGCCGACGCCGTGGCAGCTGGGCAGGTGTATATTCAGAATGCTGCTAGCTGGCTGCCGGTATTGGCGCTTGATCCGCAGCCCGGTGAGCGAATTTTGGATATGTGTGCCGCGCCCGGCGGTAAATCCAGCCATATTCAGGCAATTACTGGCAATCGCGCCGAACTAATCTGCAACGACAATTCCCGCCCGCGCCTGATGAAACTACAGGCTAATTTACAGCGGCTTGGCGTGAAAGCAGAGTATGCATTGGCCGACGCGACGAAACTCAGTCGCCGTGATGATATTGGCCAGTTTGATAAAATTCTGCTTGACGCGCCGTGTTCTGGCGAAGGGCTGATGACGCTGCGGAGGGAAGATGAGAAGTTGTTTGATAGCTGGAGTGTGGCGCATATTCGCCGCCTGAGCGATCTACAGAAGAAGTTGATGATGGAGGCGTGGAAGTTATTGAAGCCTGGTGGGCGGTTAGTCTATAGTACTTGTACTATGGCGCCAGAGGAAAATGAAGCGGTCGTCGCCTATCTGTTGCGCCGTCATGATGATGCCGAACTTATAGCGATGGACGCGCCAGACCTACCAAATCGCGTTCCGGCCGTGCAGTCGTGGAATGGCCGTGACTTTGCGCACGACATGAACGCCTGCCTGCGCCTGATGCCAGGTGAGTTAACGGAAGCGTTTTTTGTGGCAAAACTACAGAAATCTACCTCTGTTTTATAAATTCCCGCGCCGCGAATGTACTAAGCCCCAATCCCTCCGACACTCGCGCGTAGCGTAGCGCGGCTTAG
>JAUMWY010000006.1 GCA_030529385.1 Candidatus Saccharimonadota bacterium | reverse complement strand
CCTAAAGAGGTTCTTCAGCCGTATCTGGATGTTGCGATTTGAGGGGGAATTTAAGGATTAATCCTCGGAACAGTGGATGGGCGCGGAATGGGCGCGAGCGAAATTCTGGATGCGCCTGAGTGGCAATGAAGTAATCGTTGCCTGGCGCCTCGACAAACTCCACCAGCGAACCATCTGGTGATGTACCCGACAACCGCAAACCGCCCCGCTCAATCGCCGCCGCATGCGCTTGATTGACCTCATACCGATGCCGGTGGCGCTCAACCACCTCTGTTGCGTCATACACCTGCGCCGCGAGCGACCCCGCCTGCAACACCGCCGGATAGTCACCCAGTCGCCATGTACCGCCAGTTGACTGTTTGCCATCCTGACCGTCCATCAAATAAATCACATTCGCCCCCGGACCGGCACCAAACTCCTCGCTACTAGCCTCATTCACGCCACCCAGCCGCGCCGCCGCAATCACCGCCACCTGCAGCCCCAAGCAAATGCCAAGATACGGCTTGTTGTACTGCAGACAATATGTGGCCGCAGCAATCTTTCCTTCTACGCCGCGCTCGCCGAACCCGCCCGGCACCACCACGGCATCAACCGCCGCCAACTCATCATCAGTCACTGTTTCGGCATTCAACCAACGAATCGTCAAATCAGCATCCTCCGCCCAGGCCGCCGCCTTCAGCGCCTCAGTCACCGACAAATAGGTATCAGAGTTATCAATATATTTAGCTACCAATCCGACTGTTATCGACCGCTGATGGGTCGCTGTGTCGCGCGCCGCTAACTCCCGCCACTTGCTCAGTTCCGGCGCCGTATCATTACCAACAAATTCGCTCAGCAGCGCCCCCAAATCACGCGCCACCGTCAACGGCACTTCATAGACCGTGCTGACATTTGGCATCATCACAATGCCCTCTGGGCGTACCCCTGAAAATGTCGCAATCTTCTCGCCAACACTACGTGGCGGCACATCATGCCCCTCGGTGCGTACGCCCACCACATCTGGCATAATACCAAAGCCGCGCAGGTCCGCCAGGGCGTTCTGAGCTGGCTTGGTTTTGTATTCATGGCTGGCCTCCAGAAATGGCACGTACACCACATGGACAAAAAGGCAGTTCTGCCGGCCGACTTCCTGGGCAAATTCACGAATTGCTTCAATGAAACTCAGTGATTCATAATCACCAACCGTACCGCCAATCTCTACCAAATGCACTTCGCCTTCGGCTGCTTGATGAATCGCCTGTTTGATCGCATTAGTGAGGTGCGGCACTAATTGCACCGTTTGCCCGCCAAACTTACCAGCACGCTCGTCATTGATAAGATCGCGCAGTAGCCGCCCCGACAACGTTGAGTTCTTGCGAGTCAATTCCAAATCCAAAAATCGCTCATAATGCCCCAGGTCCAAATCAGTCTCAGCACCATCCTTCGTTACAAAACATTCGCCATGCTCGCGCGGATTGAGTAGCCCCGCGTCAACATTCAAATACGGATCACATTTCTGCACTGACACCGACACGCCCTTGGCCTGTAATACTGCCCCAATACTGGCAGCCGTAATGCCCTTACCAACCCCAGACAGCACTCCACCTGTGACGAAAATAAATTTTTTTGTTGCCATGTATCGCTCCTTGTCTTGCTCTATCCGTGAATATGTTATATTCGCCATAAAAAACGGGGCGACGAACGCCCCGTGTACTTAATTACGCCTACTGGCAACCAACACACATCGTAAAGTCCGCTGGATCAACCGGCGCGACGACCGTGACGCCATTTGACTTTGCTTGATCATCAGCTGCCTGCTGCGCCGCCTTTAGGGCTGCGTCGATGGCACTCAACTTCTCTTCCAAGGTCATATCATCACTAATAATTTGACTTGCGTTCATGTTCCTGTTTTCCCTATATTTAGTATCTTATGTTGCTTATGATACGCTATATCTAGCGCTTATGCAATATAGTGTAGCCATTTTTCTGTTGTAGTTTTTTCATCAATCTCCCCAATCGGCATGGCATAGATACGCGGCGTCGGCACCGGCGGCACAAAGCCATGCAGCTTCTCCTTGTATGCCGTCATAATAGCCTCCTGCTCCGCCTCATCAGTCACCTCGCGCACCGTCGTAGTCAAGAATACGCCATCTTTGGCCTCATTCCACACTACAAACTCAACTTTTCCCGTGCGAAAAGCGTTGACGGCGTGGCGCGAATCGCGGTCCGACACCCACATCACCTCATCACCAACTCGCACAAAGTGCAGCGGCGTCACCAGCGGCGTGCGGTCGCGATTAACCGTCGCCAAGGCGCCAACTTCAACATTGTCTAGAATCGATTCCATTGTTGTTGTACTAATCATTGCTTGTCTCCATCTGTGTTATGACTTTATACACACCTTCGGTAATCATTGCCTGGCGCGTTATTTTACCACGAGTTATATACGGCAGTGGGTCTTTTTCTAGTGCGCCATATTCGGCCTTCACTAACTCGCCCAGGTCAGCATATATCGACGGCACTTTATCGGTCATAGACTTTGGATATTCTAACTCTATATCCAAACCGACCTTCTTTTGGCCTTTATGCTCAATTACCACTGCCTGGCAACCAAATAGGCCATGTTTGGAGTGTAGCTCACAAAGACCACTTTCTATCGTGACATAATAGTCGGCTATAACCCCCATTGCTCTCAGTGCCTGGTGGCGATTCAACGCACCTTGCCGTGTTTCATCAATTGAAGCTGGCTGCTCGGCAACTCCAGAGGATACTTTTACGCCATCAACCTCAACCGCAATGCCAGCCCGAGCAAACGCCGCCATCACCGCACGGTGCTTTAGCCTGCTTCCAGTGCTCATATATACCCGCTGCGTCATGATTTGTTCTATTTCGTCGTATTCACTTCGTAACTGGTATTGGTACTCTCAAAGAAATTCACCAGCTCCAGCGTATCATTCGCCGTCGCCATCCATTTGGCTGGATTTGCCACATTGTATTCTGGCTCAAACCCGAGCTCAACCAAACGGCGGTCAGTCATATGCATGACGTATTGGTTGACATAATCAGCATTCAGACCCAAAATACCCTTTGGCAGCATGTCCTTATTGTATTCCTTTTCCAGTTCCACTGCCTGCAGAATAAGGTTGCGGATTTCTTCGGCAAATTCCTCAGTTTGCAGTTCTGGATTTTCATCCAAAATAGTCAGTAGCAGGTTAATACCAAACGTCAGGTGCAAGTTTTCGTCCTTGGTAATCCAGTCCAGTAGCGTGCCGACATTGCGCAGCAAATTGCGCTGCCTAAAGCTCATACCAACCATAAAGCCAGAGTAGAACCAGATGCCCTCCAGCACGATGTTATACGCCACCAGCGAGCGGACAAAGTCTTTTTTACCCTCTAGGCTGTAAATGTCGAGGTTCGGATCCAGCATCACCTCCAGGTGCTTGTTTTGGAAATCAGCCTTGTCAGCCAACGATTTCTTGCCAAAGCCCGCCGCATAAATCTCCTCACGATCAAACGGAAAGGTCTCGATGATATACTCAAAGGTCATAAAGTGGTTGGCCTCTTCCCACATCTGCTTTGAGAGGTAGAGTTGCGCTTCGGCGGCGTTGACATACGGGTAAATACCAAACGCCAGCGACTTGTTGATCAGCAATTCATTCGGGTTGAGGTAGCTGATGACAGTCTTCAGGGCGTGCTTTTCCTCATCACTCAGCTTTTCAAAATCCACCAAATCTTGGCTCAACTGCACCTCATTCGGGAACCAAGTGTTGGCCACCGCTTGATTGTACAAATCGTACGCCCATGGGTAGCGAATCGGGTGCAAACTCAACCCATCGCGCAAACCTGAACCTAAAATACCCATAACTTATTCCTCCTCCATGACTATTGCAAATAATGCCTGTTGACCAATTGCCTTTCGAGCGACCTCATCCAACAGCTCGCCAATACCTGGTATCGCCTCTTGATATTCCATAGTATTATTTCCCCTTTCTTGCAAACCCAAAGCCGCGTGCTTTGCCGCCGCCTGTTCTAATTTTTTGTTCAGCAATCTTTTCCACTGACACCGTGGTTTGCTCTGACTGGTGTCGTGGCTTCACATGTAGATAGTAAGTGGTCTTTAACCCGCGCCGCCATGCTTCTGAATAAATCTCAACATATTCATCAATATCGCGAGTTTCAAGATACATGTTGCGGCTAATCGCTTGATCAACCCATTTCTGCGCCCGCGCCGCCACCTCAATAAAGGCATACGGGCTCAGTTGGAAACTGGTTTTATAGACATCCTTTAGCTTTTGCGGAATAGCGTCAATGTGCTGAATATCACCCTGGTTAGCAAACACTTCTTCCTTAATCTCATCCCAAATACCCAGCGCTTTCAGGTCGCGCACCAGGTTGTTATTCACCTCCAGGAACTTACCGTTCAGTGTCGAGCGGCTGAAAATTTGCGCGAACTGTGGATCAATCCCTGGCGTGGTACCGGCGATGTGACCGATGTTAGCAGTTGGCGCAATGGCCATCAGGGTGGCGTTGCGCATCCCCTGCTTGACCTTTTTACGAAGGCCGTCCCAGTCCAATTTCGTTTCTGTAGTAATTTTTACATCAATACCGCGATTTTCCGACAGCTTTTTGATAGTATCAATCGGCAGTACGCCCTTACTCCAACCGCTACCCTCATAGGTTGGATAGCTGCCCAGTTCCGCCGCCAAATCCGCCGACTGATCGATGGCATGGTAGCTGATAAATTCGGTCAATTGGTCAATCAAGTCATACGCCTCGCTCGACTCATAGCAATAGCCCAACTTTTCCAGTACATCAGTGAAGCCCATCATGCCGAGACCGATGGCGCGCGTCTGTTGATTAGAGTGCATCGCCTCAGGAATTGGCGTCTCAGTGATATCCACCAGATTGTCTAACTGGCGCACCGCTGCTCGCGACGCTTCTTTCAGGCGATCCCAATCCCACGTTTTGTCTTCATTCAAAAACGCCGATAAATTGATACTAATCAGATTACAGGTAGCGATATTTTTCTCATCCTGCGGCAAAGTGATCTCCGTACAGAGGTTAGACAGGTGAATCGTGCCGGTGTTGTTGTTCAGCGCCCGCACATTGATGGTGTCTTTCCAGGTCAACCATGGGTGGCTGGTCGCCTGCAGGCTAGTCAAAATTTGCTTAAACTGCTGGCGAGCAGAAATTTTTTCAAACACGCGCAGCTTACCCGCCTCGGCCAGTTTAACGTACTCTTTATAGCGCGCCGAAAATTCCTCGCCGTAGAGCTCTGGCAAATCTGGCGTTTCAGCCGGATCAAACAGATACCAATCCTGATCTTTCTGCACGCGCTTCATAAATTCATCAGAGATAAACACGGCGGTGTTCGCAAAACGAGTGCGCATGTACGGGTCACCGGAGTTAGAGCGCAAATCAATAAACTGCCCAAAGTTCAGGTGCCAGTTCTCCATGTAGATAGCTGCCGCACCGGCTTTCTTACCCTTGCGGCTCACCGCAAACAGCGCCGTATCAATCATCTTCATAAAGGGAATCGGGCCAGTTGATTCAGTGTTAGTGGTCTTAACCGGGCTGCCGGCTGCACGCAACTTGGTAAAGCCGATGCCGATACCGCCCGTCCCCTTAGCAATCCACATAGTATCACGCACACTCTTGGCAATTGACTCCATATCGTCCTGCACCTCCATCAAGAAACAGTTGCTGAGTTGCGGGAAGGAGCCACCAGCATTAACGCGCGTCGAACCGCCCGGCACATACTCCAGGCTGCTCATGTGTTTATAGAATGCAATTGCCGCTGCGGTTGGGTCTTTTTCGTTATAGCTTAGTCCCATGGCAATGCGCATATGAGTAAACTGCGGCGTTTCCAGCGGCTGCTTGTCCTGTTTGCGCAAAGCGTAGCGGTTACGATTGGTAATCACGCCCAAATATTTACTCAATTCGTCTTTACTTGGATCTAGTGCCTGCCCCAATTTTTTCAAATCAAACCGCCCATCAGCCATGCGTGTATCCAACAGGCCAACCTTGACCGCATCTTTCACAAACTGCGGAAATTTCTCAGCATGCAGCTTCTGTAACTCATCAGGTGTTTCATAATCACCCAAGACATTCTTGTAAATATTCTTCAGGAGCAAGCGCGCCGCAATCTTATCATAATCCGGGTCATCTTTAACATTCTGTAGCGTCGTCTGAATCACCGCCTCATCCAACTGCTCAGTAGTAATGCCGTCAAATAGCGTCAGTTGCAATTCCGTCGCAATCTGCACCACTTTTGACACCTGATCTGGCAACCCTTCACATGCCTTCAAAATTGCAGCATTAATTTTATTTGCATCAAACGGCTCTTTCGTTCCGTCGCGTTTGACGACATGGATTTGTTGCATAAAAGTCCTCCCTTATTTCCCCTTTTTGCATGAGTGCAAGAAAACCACCGCCAGCACCTCCTCTGGGGTAAATCGAGCTTTCTCACCTCCGGTGTTTGTTTGTGTACTTCCGCTATTGCTAGCGTCTAGTTATGACTATACCCACTATATATAGGGTTTGCAAGGGGTTTGGTAAAAATTACAATGGAAGCGCACAAAATAGCACCCTGCGCAGCTGTATTATTTATCAACAACCACTTATACTACATCATATGGATAGCCAGTTAATGCCCAGTGTTGATGCGTTTTTACAGAATCTCATCGCCCATCCACCAAACAAAGGAGCGCGGCAAGATTATATTACCGCGGCGCTTTCTCTACTGGACAACCCCCAAGATGCCATACCGGCAATCCACATCGCTGGCACATCCGGCAAGGGATCGACCGCCTACTACGCAACACATATTCTCATCTCTGCAGGTTATTCAGTTGGTACATGTATGTCACCCCACATTACGAGCGTCACCGAACGGTCACTTATTAATGGACTCGCTCTACCGCCTAGTGAGTATAGCGACATATTCCTGAGATTTTGTAATCTTTACAAAAAACATAGGCTCCACTTTTCATATTTTGAATTCCTCACCGTATTTAGCTTCTGGCTGTTTCACCAGAAAAAAGTTGATTACATGGTAATTGAAACTGGGATTGGCGGCCGTCTTGATGCCACCAATGTTATAACTCGCCCGGATACGATTCGCGCCATCACTGACATCGGACTTGATCACACTGAACTCCTCGGTGACACACTTGCGGACATTGCAACCGAAAAAGCAGGTATTATTCACCCTGAGAACGTCGTTGTTATCAACCCCCAAGATGAGGTGGTTTGTGATGTAATTGCAACAACAGCAGCAATAAACAACGCTAGACTCGTCATTAATAATACCCGTCCGCAATTCCTCGCTGATATTCGGCAGCGAAATTGGCAATTGGCGCAGCTAGCCACCACTCAGCGACTGGTGATGGATGGGAAAAACTCCCCCGCTCCTTGCAGCAACAACCCTTCTGCCGATCTTGTTATTCCAGGCCGCTGCGAAACACACACCATTGACAATGTGCTGGTCGTGATTGATGCTGCACACAACCCGCAGAAATTGCAGGGTCTTACTGCCGCCCTCACTAATCAATATCCTACAAAACAACCCCTCTTTGTTGTCGCATTTGGCGATAATAAGACGGCCACACTTCAACAGTCCCTTACTATTATTGACTCGCTCGCCTTGTTCGTTATTGCAACAAGCTTTACCAGTGTCGGTAACTATCATAAAAGCATACCGGCGACAAGCATCAAGGCCAACCTATCAACACCCTGCTCCATTGAATTGTCACCCGTTGCCGCACTTACTATGGCAATACAGCAGGCCAAATCGCTCAATACTTATGTTGTAGTGACGGGCTCTTTTTATCTTATTAGTGATATTTATAGTGTCGTCCATTCATGGGGTGTGGAATAGAGAAAGCAGCAGCCTCTCTATCTTATCTCGCTGCGCTTGACCACTTGCCATAAACTGCTTAGCGCCAGGAGTGGCATTGACCTCTATAACTGCATATTCGCCATCATCCGAAGTGATATCACTACACGCCAAATCAACACCGCACACCCGCAGATTAAATATTTTTGCAATCGCTACCGCCAAGTCTTTCCATCGCTGATGAATTGTTTCGCTAATATCCACCGCCGTACCACCAGCTGATAGATTGGAAATATCAAGCAATTGAACCGCCCGGCCCTCAACTATAACGTCAGTGAGCGATAGACTCATTTTCGACAGCCTGGCTTCTATAAGGGGCATCTGTCTCATTAGGTGAATGTCTCTACCTGCATCCCGCAAGACTTCATGATGCAGATTAATGAGCTGGTGTATAGTATTCTTACCATCGCCCACGATAGAAAGAGTCTTCCTTTCATATGCATTAACAACCTCATCACCAAACACCAATATTCTATAATCAGGCATAGTCAAACATTCCTCAATAATAGCAACTTTGACCCTCTCACTGTCGTAAGAGGTAAGTAATGACAAAAGCTCGCTTTCATTCTCAACTTTAGCAACGCCAATACCCTGAAAGCCGCGACTTGGTTTGACAAATACCGGGAAACCCAGCGATTGATTGATATAGTCAAGCGCCGCACTAGTATCAATTATCTCATTGTGTTGCTGTCGATCGGACTGCCGCAAAGTATCAGCCCACCATGGCAGCAAAAACTCTGCGCCATCAGCACATTGTATATCATTCTCTCGCAGTATAAATTTCGTGTAACCCTTGTCGCTTGCAAGCTCTTCCGCCGCGCCAGGATTAATACCTGGATCATGACCATATACAATTCGACGTTCACCAGAATGATATTCAATTGAGGCAACATAGCCATATTGTGGCTCAACTATAATATTTTTTACATTAGGCAGCCTGCCATCACGATATGCCCGCATCAGTAGTTGTACAAGATAGGTGTAGTGTTCTTTTGGCTGGTCGCCAACTTCGTAATTCATATTAATAGATTCCATACACGCAATTCTTGGCGGAAGGACGGGGATTCGAACCCCGGAGGCCTCGCAAAAGACCTACACGCGTTCCAGGCGTGCCAGTTTAACCACTCCTGCATCCTTCCACTACCCATCATTATAGCAGGGCGGCCACTAGCCCGCCAATCGACACCCCCACCCACAAACGCAATAGTAATCCGCTGTAAATTATACTGCATTTTTACACCTCTTATGGTTGCATTTACCCCTGATTCGCGCCTATAATACGAAAAGATGAGCGATACACTACCACCACGCATCCGTTTGACGAATGTAACGAAGCAGTTTGGCTTTGCTAATTCTGAACATATGGCGCTGGATGGTGTTGATCTGACGGTAGAAAAAGGCGAATTCGTGGCCATTATGGGCCCATCAGGCTGCGGCAAAACAACGCTGCTGAATATTCTCGGCTTGCTTGATCAGCCAACTGGTGGCGACTATGAGTTTGATGGCAAGCCAGTCCAGGACTTAAGTGGCCGAGCCTGCGCCAACCTGCGCTCGCAGCATATTGGCTTTATTTTTCAGAACTTCAACCTAATTCCCCGCCTGACTGTGCTGGATAATGTGGCATTGCCGCTGACCTATAAAGGCATGAGTAAAACCAAGCGCCTCCAAGAAGCCAGCCGCATTCTGAAGAATTTTCACCTTGGTGAGCGGGAATATTATATGCCGCACCAATTATCAGGCGGACAGGTGCAGCGGGTGGCGATTGCCCGGGCGCTGGTCAATAGTCCGTCAATTATCCTGGCGGATGAACCAACCGGCAATCTTGACTCAGTCACTAGCCACTTGATCATGGAGGAGTTGGCGGACATTCATCGGCGCGGTAACACCATTATTATGGTGACGCACAATCCTGAGTTATTACAGTACGCCAGCCGCGTCATCACCATGCTTGATGGTAAGATTGACAGTGACACCGTGACTGAGAAGAAAGAGCCGTTCAAGCAGCGGTTGGAAGTTGACGATACAGAGGAGGCAGTGACCGATGAGCAGCCGCGCGCAGTAAAGGCAGCCACTGATAAACAAACCAACAAATCCCACGAGGACGACTCCGCCGACAAATCAGCGGCGGAAGCTCCAAAGAAAACAGAGGAGGCTGATGAATAGTATTATAAAAAGTCATTTTGAAAACGCTCGTGAATCACTGCGCGCGAATCGTTTCCGTACTTTTTTGGCAATTGTTGGCGTGATGGTTGGCGTGGCCGGCATTACTTTGTCGCTATCGCTTGCTACTAGCGCCACTCGAGCCGCCAATAACAGCACCCAGGCTATCCCCGATACTGTCGCCCTACTGCGAAGCGGTGCCGCGCCGGACGGCTCGTTCCTTGCAGGCGCTCCACGCACTGCCGCTGCGACAACACTCCATACTGATGATGCAGCCGCCATCATTAGGCAACAGAATATCGCCGCGGCGCCAATGGCCTTTATTCACGCCCGGCTCGTCACCACTAATCGCACACTTGAACCGCAACAAACAACCGTTATCGGCACCACGGGACACCTCAAAGATATTGCCGGCATCACGATGGCTGAAGGGCAATTTATCGATGAGGCAAACGGAGCCGTCATTAGTCACCAATTGTCAATTGATCTGTTTGGCACTGAGCGCTCACTCGGCAGCGTCATCACCATTCATGGCGAACCAGTCACCGTCGTTGGCATTATGAAGCCCACCCACCAGCCACTTGACTACCTTAATATTACACCCGGCAGCACACTGTTTTTGCCCATCAACCTCAGTAAACGCCTAACACATAACACCTCTCAGGTACAGCAAATCGCCTTACGCGCCGAATCAGCAACAGCACTCAACGACCGCCTGCCGGACATCACAGCCGCCATCACTAAGCGCCATCACGATACCACCGACTTTCACGTCATCACCAGCAAAGACCTGGCCGCACAGCGCGCTGGCAGTGTCAATATGATATCAATCATCGCCGCAGTTATCGCCAGCATATCCCTCATCATTGGCGGTGTTGGCATTATGAATAGTATGTTGGTAACTGTGGCTGAGCGCCAGCGAGAAATCGGTATTCGTAAAGCTGTCGGCGCCACAAACGGCCATATTATTAGTCAGTTTTTGATTGAGGCAACGATTATTGGTCTGCTTGGCGGCATTATTGGCTACGGGATTGGTATTGCCGCAACCTACGCGCTCAGCTTTTATCTGCCATTCACCCCTGTCGCTCAATGGTATATTGCCCTCACCGCCATTATTATCGCTGTCTTGACCGGTGTCATCTTTGGCCTTTATCCAGCAACTCGCGCCGCCATCAAAGACCCAATCGAAGCACTACGCTACTAATATCCGTCCAAAAAAATTTGCTTTTATTTTTAAAAGGTGATATAATTATAATATTATGTGTAGTTCGGAGAACCATGAAACCCTACCTTTGCCAGAAGGCAGTACATCCCCGTTTGTTATGATGCGAGAATCACTCAAAAATCCCCATGTACGGTTAGCGATTGGAGCACTCGGCATGGTTGGCCTGTCCCTTGCCTATCAGACTATTACTGCACCCACTAATGAAATTCCCGCTGGGGCATCAGTGACCAAAGCCAGTGACGAAGACATCACCTTTGAGCGGAATATTGCTGATATGATTGGTATTGATATTGCCGGCGTTAACTTTACTGACACCAATAACCAGCCAGTCACCGTTACCTGTCATTACAGGACAACACCAGCCACAGGAATGAGATTTGACGACATCCTTAAGGAGTCGGTAGCATCCGTCTATCCATCAACCTATGATATCGTCCCCAAAGAGACCGTTGCAGCGATTGCGGCTCACATCAATAAAGAAACCGCTCCAGAAGGCAATATGGCAGTAATCCACAGCTGTGGCGCAAAGCCTCAGGGCCACTGATGCCCCTTAATCTAACGGTGACAATTCTTTTTTAAATCGCTCAATCAACGCCACCGGCTCAGGATTGACACCGTTAAGAATACCCATATACACCGCTGTAATATCAGCAAATGACAACCCCCATAGCAACTGATGCAGCAGTGTTTTTCCCTGTAGTTCAACCACCATCGCCTTTGGCCGCATGCCGCTCAACAGCCGATCGCTCAACTCCATCCGTTCACGAATTCGTGGCCGCTCAAGACTGCTGCGAATATCAATAATCGCAAACGGCTTTTCAATCGGATGCGATGTCCAGCCCATAAACTCATTGTGATTAAATTCTGGATATTGATTGTGGTAGGCGGTGTTTTTGGCCGACTCATTACAACTAATCTTCCACTTATAGGCCAGCGGCCAAGTCAGCTCACCGCCGTAGAATATCGGCGTTTTACCGATTAGTTGCAGGGCCAGCTGTTTGGCTGGATTTGACGCAGTCGGTACTTCTGGCGCCCAGGCTGACAATTCCTGCCCCAACCACTGCTGCATCTCATCTGACGACGCTCGCTGATATAAATCATCGTCAATCACCATGAACAATTCCAATAGCTTCATCACCGCTTTCAGATGATACACCGACGCCATGCGCGGCTGACCGCCCTTTGGCACGACGACATGTGGCAGTTTGTCCTGCTCAGCCAGTGTCAGCAACTGACCGCCCGTCGCCACCGCTGCCAACATACAACCGCGCGCCTTGGCTTGCTTGTAGCAAGCAATCGTTTCTTCGGTATTGCCCGAATGACTTAGCGTTATAACCAGTGTGTGCTGATTACTATAGCCCGGCAGTTCATAGCCCTTAACCACCTCCACCGGAATATGCAGCCAACCCGCCACTAACACCTTCATCATATCCGCCGCCAACGCCGAACCGCCCATACCAGCCAACACCACCTGGCGCACTTCCCTGACCTCCGCCCGATCAGCCGCCACAACTACTGTCTGATGCGCTACTTGCTCAGTCATATGCGCCGCCGCCAACCGTGTCCCCGACGGATCGCGCTGCGCCAACAGATTCAGATTATCAAGCATATTGAATTGCCTCCCTTTTCTGTGCTACAGTATAGCATAAGATAAGCATAACAACTATTGATGGGGTGGATATGAATCAAGACGGAATGCAACCAACAAGTGATGACCAGGAGTTGGCCAAGGTGTTAGCTGGCGTATCGCAGGCAGCTGACGATAATATGCAGTTTGAGGCGGCAGCCATGCCAACTGTAACCCCGCCGGCAAATGATATTGCCGCGCCAGACGCAACCACAACACCGACGGCTGATGAGCCAGTCACCCCCGCAGCGCCAGAACCAATTACTATGCCAACGCCGGTGGTCACCCCTGCTACACCAGCGGGTAGTGCCGTTGACCTAGCGCTTGATAGCATTAAGCAGGCCGCTCTGAGTGAGCTGCGACCACTGGTTGGTAAACTTGATGTCTCACCAGAGGAAAAGTTTGATACATATCTGCTGCTGCTGCGCTCAACTGATGACCGTGACTTAATTGCGCCGGCCCACGAAGCTGCCAAGGCGATTGCTGATGAGGCACGCCGCGCGCAGGCGCTGCTCGATATCATCAAGGAAATCGACTTTTTGTCACAGAAGTAAACCACAAGACAAGCACCCTAGCCTCGCCCTTCCTGGGCGGGGCTTTTTTGTGCACCCCATGGGCAGACCATATAAAAACTCCCCGCCGTCACTGACGAGGAGTTTCTCTTTTTGATGTAATTTCTACATCATCCCCATGCCACCAGGCATACCGCCGCCGGCGCTCGGCGCTTCTGGCTCTGGCAGATCAACCACCAGTGCGCCCATAGTTGCCGTAGTCGAGGCGATCGATACGGCGTTCTGCACCGCTTCTTTAGTGACGCGCGCTGGGTCGATGACGCCGTCTTTCTTAACGTCCACTAGGCCCGCTTCAGGCTTCATGACATTGACGCCAAAGCCCGGCTTGCCAGCCTCTACCTGCGCCAAGAGCGCATCCGCGTTCAGACCAGCATTTTTCATAATCTGCAGGAATGGCTGCTTCAGCGCGTCTTTGAGAATTTGGCGACCAGCCGATACGCTGTCCGCGCCCTTCACCTTCAGGCCCTCTGACAGATTCACCAGTGTCACGCCACCACCGGCCACGATGCCCTCGGCCAGCGCCGCCTTGGTAGCTGCCACAGCGTCGTCGACGCGGAACTTCTTTTCGTCGATTTCCGTCTCAGTCGCGCCACCGACCTTGATGACTGCCACTTTGCCGCTCAGTGCAGCCGCGCGCTTGTCGAACTGCTCTTTTTCGTACTCGCTCGAGGCGTTGTCTGACAATGCCTTAATCTGCGCGATCTGTTCCTTGACCGCAGACGGCTTGCCCGCGCCCTCGATGATGGTCGTTTCGTCCTTGCCGACGATAACCTTGCGCGCCGTACCCAAGACCTCCAGGCCGGCGTTTTCAAAGGTCAAGCCATGCTCCTCGGAAATCACCGTTGCACCGGTCAGCACCGCGATGTCGCGGAAAATTTCCTTGCGGCGATCACCGAAACTTGGTGCCTTGACCGCCACGGTGTTAAACACGCCCTTCAGCTTGTTCAGCACCAAAATGCTCAGCGCCTCGCCCTCGACATCATCAGCAAACAGCACGACATCTTTTTTGCCGCTTTGGGCCAATTTTTCCAGCATCGGCAGGAATTCTTGCACACTGGAAATTTTCTTATCGGTGATGAGGATGGCTGGTTTTTCATACACCGCCTCTTGCCGACCAGTGTCTGTAACAAAGAATGGACTGACCCAGCCCTTGTCCAGGCTAAAGCCCTCGACCACCTCGGCCTCCAGCTCCAGGCCTTGGCCGGCCTCAACCGTCACTACGCCGTCCTTGCCAACTTTTTCGATCACGCCAGCGATCAGCTTACCGATCTCCGCATCGCCCGCCGAGATGGTTGCCACCTCTGCCACGCGCTCAGATTTGCCCTCGATTGATTCAGCCAATTTGTTCAGCTCTTTGACAATTTCGCGGCCCGCTTCCTCGATACCACGCTTCAGCTCCATCGGGTTATGTCCCGCCGCAATCAAACGATTAGCTTCTTTCAGAATCGCGTAAGTTAGCACCGTCACGGTGGTCGTACCATCACCGGCCTGCTTGTTCAAATTCTTGGCCGCCTGCTTGATAAGGTCTGCGCCAACTTTGTAGCCCAAGGTCTCGTCGTCATTCTCTGGCAGGTCAATACCTTCAGCTACCGTCACGCCGTCATGCGTCACTGTCGGACCACCAAAACCCTTGGCGATCACTACATTGCGACCCTTCGGCCCATAGGTCACCTTGACCGCGTTATACAGCGCCTCAGCACCGCCCAACACTCGAGCGCGCGCGTCATCATCGTAAAATACTTTTTTTGCCATCTTCCCTTCTCCTAATTAACTGTTGCCAAAATGTATTCTTCGTTGATGATCAAAAACTCTTCGCCATCAACCTTCACTTCGGTCACATTGTATTTATCATGCAAAACTCTGTCACCAACTTTGACGTGCTTCACCCCAGTCCCGACCGCCACAATCTCAGCAATTTCTGGCTTTTCCTTGGAACTATCCGGCAGATACAGCCCGCTGGCGGTCTGGGTCTTCGCCTCCTCACGCACCGCCACTACGCGGTCACCCAGAGGTTGAATCGGTGTCTTCATAATAATCTCCTCCATTTTCATTAGCAATAGCCCCATTGTAACGCAATAAATTAGCACTCGTCAAGGATGAGTGCTAACACAACCTTTGCGTTAATAAACTGCTATACTGTACCTATGAAATTATTTAAACGATTCGTTCTCCACTTGCTCCAAAAAAGCGTCCGTCAATTATTTCGCGCCAATCCATCCATCAAACTCATCATCGTAGTCGGTAGTGTCGGCAAAACCAGCACTAAATCCGCCATCGTCGACATCCTCAGCACCACCAACCGCGTCCGCACCAACCGCGGCAACTTCAATGCCGAACTATCTGCGCCGCTGGAGATTCTTGGCGTTGATGGCCCATCCAACCCCCGCAGTCTACCGGGCTGGCTGCGCACTGTAATCACTGCCCGCCGCGCTGCCCGCCGACAGCACGATATTGACATTATTGTTCAGGAATGCGGCATTGATCGTCCGGGTGAAATGGCTGCTTTCGCCAGTTATCTGCGTCCCGACATCACCGTCATCACCGCCATTTCGCCTGAACATATGGAGTTTTTCGGCGACCTCACCACTGTAGCACGTGAAGAATTTGGCCTGAGCGCCGTCAGCAAGCAGGTGATTTATAATCACGACGATATTGATCCGTCATTTGTCGCCTTTGCCGGCACGACACCTATTATCTCCTATGGCACCACCGCCAATGCTCATTATCGCCTCCAGGCCCGCAACCTCACGGCCAGTGGCTTTCATTGCACGTTACATCATCACGACACAGCCTCTGACGCCTTTGCCATCCCAATACTTGGCGAACACCAGCTACGCGTGGCCGCCGGTGCAGCAGCTGTCGCTATTACATGTGGCTTAGACGACACAGCGGTCATCACCGCCCTTAAGCAGTTCACCCCAGTTCCTGGCCGCATGCAGCCCCTGCAAGGTATTAATGATAGCTTGCTGATTGATGATTCATATAACTCCAGCCCTCTTGCAGCCGCCTCGGCGCTTCGCACCCTCTATACTCTGCCGCAGTCGCGCAAAATCGCTATCCTCGGCGATATGAATGAGCTGGGCGACACCGCCGAAGCTGAGCACCGCGCACTAGGTCAGGCCTGTGATCCAGCCCAATTAACACATCTCATTACCGTCGGGGAAATGGCACGCACTCACCTGGCGCCCGCCGCTAAAGCTCAAGGGTGTACCGTTACCTCGTTCGCCACTGCACCAGAGGCTACTGAATTACTCGCCACACTTGCCACCGCTGACACCGCCCTGCTCTTTAAGGGATCACAAGGCGGTATTTACCTTGAAGAGGCCATCAAGCCACTCCTGCAAAACCCCGATGATAGTAAAAAACTTGTCCGTCAATCTCCTGAATGGCAAGAAAAAAAGCGGCGATTCTTCACCGCCGCCTCATAGACAATTACGCCTTATTTTTGCGTCAACTCTCGCACCACCACCGTATCATTCCACGGCAACCGCTCGCCATTAACGATGCGATATTGCTCATGCCCCATACCAGTGATCAGTACCATATCACCCTTCTTTGCTGCACCAAGCGCCCGCTCAATTGCCTGCCGCCGATCAGCAATCTCCGTCGTTTTCGCCGCGCCGCCAGCCCGCTCAATGCCTTCATAAAGCATCCGCCGAATCTGCTCCGGGTCCTCATTGTAACTTTCCTCGTCAGTCAGAAAAATCCGATCCGCCCCGCGCGCCGCAATCTCGCCCATAATCGGCCGCTTACTCTGGTCACGATCACCGCACGCCCCAAACACCAACATCACCCGACCGCGCGCAATATCCCTTGCCGTCGCCAGCAACTTCTCTAACGCATCCGGTGTGTGTGCATAATCAACGATCACATCATAGCCAAGCTCCTCAACTGCTCGCTCAAACCGCCCTGGCACTGCCTCAAGATTGGCCACGCCCTCCTGAATATCCTGTAACTTCACGCCCAGCAAATACGCCAGCGTGGTCGCCGCCGTCATATTCAGCACATTAAACTCGCCTGGCAAATTTGTCGCTAGCTCTAAATGCGTCTGGTGATCCAACACCACATCCGCCTCAGTCCCCTTGCGATACAACTTGACACGCGTAATCTTCGCCTCAGCCTCAGCATGCGTCCCATAGGTCATTTTCTGCTCCTCGGCGACAAATTGGTCAAAATAATCAAACCATTTATCATCCCGATTCAACACAATAAACCGCGGCTTTAAAGCAAACAGCTTCGCCTTAGCGGCCGCATAATCATCCATTGTCTTATGATAGTCAAGGTGATCTTGCGTCAAGTTCGTCATCACCGCCGCCTCAATCGGCACGCCGTCCAGTTTATGCTGATCCAGCGCGTGCGAGGTAATTTCCAGCACCACATAATCCACTCCCGCTCGCTTAGCATCACGGAAAAACTGCTGCATCCGTGCCGTCGTCGCCACGGTCGCATTCAAATCATTTAGCTGCGCCTCGCCCGCCACCTCAATCAGTGCCGTAGTAAACATAGCCGTCCGAAAGCCTGCTTCTTTCAAAATTTCATTGATATAACAACAAGTGGTCGTCTTGCCATTTGTGCCAGTCACCGCAATTACCCGTAGGTGTTTTGACGGATTACCGTAGCGCGCGCTCAAGAGGCGCACTCTTGCTCGGCGATACCCCTGCTCTACCGCCGGAAGCGCACCTGCCGGCAGCACCCTCCGAACAGCTTTCACCAGTCTGCTCTTCATACATCTCCCATTATATCATCTCAAATCAATACCGTCACACTTCATAGCTGGCCAAACCGACAACTAGCCCCCATCACCGTGATTTGCTATAATCACCCCATATGAGGATTTTGGGAATTGAATCCAGCTGCGATGAAACTGCGGCCAGCGTCGTTGAGGATGGTCAGCGCCTGTTATCAAATGTCGTCAACTCACAGATTGACATTCACGCCGAGTACGGCGGCGTAATTCCAGAGGTTGCGGCTCGTTCTCATCTTGAAGTAGTCAATCCTGTTATTACCAAGGCGCTCAGCGACGCTAACTGCACTTGGGACGATATTGACGCTATCGCTGTCACTTACGCGCCAGGGCTAATCGGTTCTCTACTAATTGGTTCTCTGGCCGCCCGCACCCTGGCCATTATCCACAAGAAACCGTTGTATAAAATACATCATGTAGAAGCCCATGTCTACGCTAATTTCATCACTGAGCAAGGTCAGAGCGCGCCCGCACCGCTATCCCTGCCCGCCCAACAACCAGCTTTTCCACTCCTGGCGCTCATCGTCTCCGGCGGCCACTCGCAACTCGTCCTTTTCCGTGGCCACGGCGACTACCAACTTATCGGCCAGACCCAAGACGACGCTGTCGGCGAGGCTTTTGATAAGGTGGCGAAAATTATCGGCCTGCCCTACCCTGGCGGCCCCTCAATCGCCAAAGCTGCTGAATCTGGCAACCCACACGCCTTCCAACTCCCTACCGCCAAGCTCCAGAGTAAGTACGATTTCTCCTTCTCTGGCCTTAAGACAGCCGTTCTAAGAGCCGTCCAGCGCGAAGTGGGTAAAGACTTCACTTTTCCCTCACACCAGCTTCCTAGCCTGGTAGGCGACGAATTACGGCACAATATGGCCGCCTCGTTCCAGTACACCGCTATCAAAACCCTAGTAGACAAAACCCGCCAGGCCTTCGATGATTTCCAACCCGCCTCAGTAGTCATTGCCGGTGGCGTAGCCGCCAACCAAGAACTGCGCTGCCAACTGAAAGGCGCCCTGCCAATCACCATTGACTACGCACCCATCCAACTCTGCACCGACAATGCCGCCATGATCGCCGCCCTGGCCTACTACCGCGCACAACTTGACGAGCCAGCCGATCCATATGACTTTGAGGTACAGCCAAGCCTATCAATGTAGCCTCACCCCGCTCCTTCGTGCTATACTAACAACTGAACAACAGAGACGCGAATGGGAATATTACAATTAGTTTTTCACATGAAAAGCTTTTTGGCCATTTTCTTTTTCACGTGAAAATTAACTAAAGGAAATCATTATGCAGCTCGCCAAACAATACACCCCCAACGACTACGAACCAGACATTTACGCTCTCTGGGAAACCAGCAATTCATTTGCGCCCACCGGACAGGGCAATCCTTACAGCATCGTTATGCCGCCACCGAACGCTAACGGCAATCTCCACATTGGCCATGCACTGGATATGAACTTGAAGGACATCCTGATTCGCTATCACCGCATGAAAGGTGATGACGCGGTATTTATTCCGGGCGCTGATCACGCTGGCTTTGAAACGTGGGTGGTGTACGAGCGAGAACTAGCTAAGGCAGGCAAGAGTCGTTTTGACTTTTCTCGCGATCAACTGTATAGCCAGGTGTGGGATTTTGTACAGGAAAAGCGGGGCAATATGGAACTGCAGCTGAGGGCGCTGGGGGTGAGCGCCTCGTGGCAACACCAGGTGTTTACCCTGGATGAGAAGGTGATTCGCACCGTCTACGATACCTTCCAACAACTATTGAGCGACGATCTCGTCTATCGTGGTGAGCGCATCGTTAATTACTGTATCCAGCACCAAACCAGCTTCGCCGACATTGAGGTGGAACACAAAACAGAGAAGGGGAAGCTATGGCGGATTGCCTATCCAACATTGGATAAAATTGGCGAGGTAGTCGTGGCGACAACCCGACCAGAAACAATGCTGGGCGATGTGGCTGTGGCAGTGCATCCTGAGGATGAGCGCTACAAGCACCTGATTGGCACGCGAGTGCTGCTGCCGATTCTTGAAAAAGAAATCCCGATTATCGCCGATGAATACGTTGATATGTCGTATGGCACCGGGGTGGTGAAAATCACACCAGCCCACGACCCGAACGATTTTGAGATGGGCGAGCGGCATAATTTACCGGCAGAGCGGGTGATTGGCTTTGACGGCACCATGATGAACGTGCCGCCGCAATTCGCTGGTCTAACCGTCGCGGAGGCCCGCCAGCGTGTCTTGGCCGTTCTACAAGCCAACGAATCACTGCGCGGCGAAGAGACTATAGAACACGCCGTCGGCCACTGTTACAAGTGCGGCACAGTCATTGAACCAATGATCAAAGAGCAGTGGTTTATCAAGGTGCAACCACTGGCAGAGAAGGCAATCGCCAGCCTTAAAGCAGGCGATATCACCTTCCATCCAGCCTCAAAGCGCAACGAACTGATCGCCTACCTCGAACAGCTGAAAGATTGGAATATTTCCCGGCAAATTCCGTGGGGTATCCCAATTCCGATGTTTGTTAATGAAACCGACATGACCGACTGGATCTTTGATACTCGCGTCAATGAACCGAAGATTGCTGTAAATGGCACAACATATATCAGGGAAGAGGACACCTTTGACACCTGGTTCTCATCAGGCCAGTGGCCATTTATCACCACCGATTATCTGGATGGCGGGGAATTGGCGCGCTTTTTCCCAACAGCGCTAATGGAAACCGGTATGGACATCATGCGCGCCTGGGTAGCCCGGATGGTTATGCTCAGCTTGTATCGCACCGGCCAAGTACCGTTCAAGGAAGTCTATCTTCACGGCATGGTCAATGATGAGCACAACCAGAAAATGTCTAAATCTAAGGGCAATGTTATCAACCCAATGGAGCTAGTGGCGGAATATGGTTCTGACGCTACCCGCATGGGCATTATCACTGGTCGTGCGCCAGCCCAAAGCCAGGCCTTTAACCGCGGGGCGGTCATCGCGGCGCGCAATTTCTGCAATAAATTATGGAATATCGCGCGCTTTGTGGAGGCGCAAATTGGCGATAATCACGTGATCGTTGATTTAGAGCCAAAAACGCCGGCCGACCACTGGATTATTCGCCAGCTCAACAACGCCGTCAATGATACGGCCGTCAAATTAGAGCAGTATCGCTTCTCAGAGGCCGCTGAAACCGTCTATCACGCTATTTGGGATGATGTAGCGGATTGGTACATTGAGGCCTCCAAAACGGCTATAAATCGGCCCCTGTTGTCATGGGTGCTGGCCACCAGCCTACAGATGGCTCATCCGTTCGCACCGTTTGTCACCGAAACCATCTGGCAAACGCTGAATTATACTGACGGCATTCTGATGCGCGAAAAGTGGCCAACCCCTGAAGCATACGATGAGATTGCCGCTGAGCAGTTTGAACAGCTAAAAACGCTAGTGACCGAAGGTCGCTGGGTGATTACTGAACTGCCGGGCAACAAAAAATATCGCTTACTGTACGGCACTGACAGTCTGATTGCCGACAACGCCGACACTATCAAGCATCTGATGCGCCTAGAGGCGATTGAGCATACTGATCAGCCGCGCGGTTTGCGCCTGGCCAGTCTCAACAGAGAAGCGTGGCTTGATATTGACGCCGAAACGCTATATCAACATCAATCAAACCTGGAGGCTCGGCTGGCAGAAGCCCGCGCCACCCACGCCAACCTGGAAAAGCGCCTCAGCAACACCGCTTACATTGAAAAAGCCCCGGCGCACCTCGTGGAAGAGACGCGCCAGAGCTTGGCGGATCAGGCAGCATTGATTGAGCGCTTGGTCGCTGAATTGAACGTGATTAGCCTCCATAGCTAGACTTTTACGCCGGATTCAACATCAGCCGATGGCCATCAAAATCCTGTCCATCGCGCGACATACGCTTCTGATACAAATGTTTCCGATCGGTATGACGAGGCGTATTTCGCGGATGACTATGGCCGTCTTTCAGTACCTTTGACAGGGAAGGGCCTTCGGCGTGAGTATGCGGGCTTGATCCTGGCTTCGTTTTACCGCCATCATCAGCCGTCGCCATATGGCCATCAAACTTCTGAAACGCCGACACAAACGCCTTATCGAGGTTTGTATCGTGCATCAACACGCCACATGCTGTCGTCAGGCTAAGCAACATTGTCAGCGGGGCGATAATCTGTTGGAGTGTATTCATTGCATCCTTTGTTTGTGTTGGTATTTCACGGTAATGTTAACCGCGTCGTCGTGTGACTGTTTACAATATTAGCATATGCTTTGTTTTTTGTCAAGTATATATCGTAATAATAAAATTGTCCGAGTCGTTACTCGGACAATTTTGCACCGCCAAACAACGCCTGGCCAAACTGGCTCATGACCGCACCCGACTCGAACAAGAAAAACAAGAAACCGACACACAACTTGAACTCGGGGCAGAAGTACTCTCCACCGCCATCCACATGCTCGCAGACCTCGGCACAACCTACGACCAACTCCCAGACCCGATCAGAGGCCTCACCTGCCAAGCCATTTTCGAGCGAATCTGGCTGGATGAAGGCACCATTACCGACTCAAGCATGAACGAGCCCTTCGCTCTCGCCAGCCGCACCGTCTACGCTCTGACCTCTGTAAACAAGCACGAAAGCAGCCCAGACCCGACGGATAGCGAAACCCCCGAGGGGCACACCCTCGGGGGTTCGAGTAACGATATTCTGGCGGAAGGGGAGGGATTCGAACCCTCGGTACATTGCTGCACGCCGGTTTTCAAGACCGGTACCTTCAACCACTCGGTCACCCTTCCAGAATTCTCCACTAATTATACCAGAAGAGGACCCGTAGCACAATATAACCCATCAATCCTAAACTATGTAACATATTGAAAAAATGTTACATAGTTGATATATTAGACCCATCATGGAACATGATTATATCACCCTCCCAAAACCACACGACACCCACGCTATGAGTGGATCGGAGCTGTTTGAATATTTTGTGAAAAATCCCACCGCTGTAAATACTTATCTAACAGAGGTATCCCAACGACAGTATCTCTATTGGGATAAAGCGCAGTATCGGCAGCCTATAGATGGCCTTTCTGCTGCTGATTCTTTTCGCCTTGCAAAAAATATGCGACGCGTTTCTGCCCGGCCGCTTCCGGTTCGAGCAGTTGACGGTACATACTTTTCATGGATGAGGCAGGACAAGATTGACCGACTACTGCGTAAAATTGACATGTACGCCGGTGGTCAGCTACTCACCGACTCCTCTCTGTTCTCAGGACAATCGGGAAAACAGCAATACATCACTCGCGGTATCATCGAGGAAGCCATAGCGTCAAGCCAGCTCGAAGGCGCCGACACATCACGGCGCTACGCCAAAAAAATGATTGCCGAAAACATTAAACCTCGCAATAGTAGCGACTGGATGATTCTTAATAATCACGCGTTATTGAATAAGATAGAGTCTGATTACAAAAGTCAGCCCCTCTCTCTACCTCTTCTTCTTGAACTCCATGCTGATCTAACCCGCAACACTCTTAAGGATGGCGATGTTGGGCGATTACGAAATGACGCTGATAACATTGTAGTGCTGTATAAGGAACGCATTGCCCACACTCCGCCGAATGAAGCATTTTTACATAGAGAGCTAGAGGCGCTTATTCACTATGTCAATGATGATAATGAAGATAATTTTGTTCACCCGGTCATAAAAGCTATTATTCTTCATTTTTGGATTGGCTACCTACATCCATTTGTTGACGGTAATGGACGAATAGCCCGTACACTATTTTATTGGTACATGCTGCGCCATGATTATTGGGCGTTTACCTACCTTCCCATATCGGCAGCTATCAAGCGCGCACCACGACAATACGCCTACGCTTATATATACTCAGAGCAGGACGACTACGATTTTACTTATTTTCTTGATTATCATTTGTCAAAAATTATTGACGCGATTGACGATTTTATACATTTCCTTGACCGCACAAAACGAGAGAACTCTGAAGTTTGCAAAAAACTTCTCACAACCTGTAATCTTAACGACAGGCAGCGACAAATTGTACTATACCTTCTCTCCGATGTGGCACACTACACCTCGGTTACTTCTCATCAAACCCTGAGCGGCGTCGCACGACCGACAGCTAGTCGTGATATTAAACAACTCCACGAAGCTGGCCTTTTAGTCGCCCGACGCAAGGGAAATACCATTCAATACTTCGCCTCCGACACGCTACGACAACTTTCTATGTAACATGTTACATAGATGTTACATAGATGTTACATAGTTACACAAAAATCCCCCGCAATCTCGCGAGGGATGTAACTGTGCTGCTTGGCGGAGGAGGGGAGATTCGAACTCCCGCTACAGGTCTCCCCGTACTAACGATTTAGCAAACCGTCCCCTTCAGCCACTTGGGTACTCCTCCAAATCACCACTGATTATAGCACACCGCCGCCGCTATTCATAGGGGTATGTGCCAATCTATTGACAGATAATGGCATAAGGGGTATAATTAAAAGCATGAAGCTTATTGTGACATTTTGCACAGGAATTATCATCGCTGTAGCTATCAGCTTGGCGCCAATGACCGCAGCCGCTGCCTTTGAGGGTGGTGCACCCGGCGGAGTAAATGCCGCTCGCGGCACCGGCGTCCCAACCAACCTAGCTAATGGCGACGGCTCACTCATTCAAACGATTATCAACGTCATGCTATACGCCATCGGTGTAATTAGCGTGATTATGCTCATTATCGGCGGTTTCCGCTATGTCGTATCAGGCGGCCAGAAAGAGTCCGTCACCGCCGCCAAAAACACCATTCTCTACGCAATTGTCGGCTTACTCGTCGCGCTCTTCGCCTATGCCATTGTCCACTTTATCCTGCAAATGGTCATAGGTCGCGGCGGCACTGACGTCTAATGTAGTTATGCTATAATAACGGCATGAAGCCAAAAGTAGACACTACGACACAACTCAACGAACCGTTTTCATGGCAAGCCCCTGAAGGCATGAGTGCTCATCGGACAGTGTTATGGTACATCGTATTCGGTGTATTGACACTTGGCCTCATGTTACTGTCGATTTTTCTGATAAAAAGCTGGACATTTGCAATTTTAGTGCCGATTATGGCGGTTGCAGTCTTGTTGGCGGTTAGTAGGCCACCGCGCATGATTAACTACGCCGTCAGCCCTAAGGGCGTTTACGTAGCCGATAAGCTCTACGATTTTAGCGAGTTTCGGGCGTTTGGCGTTATGCTTGACCCGCAGCAGCCATCAATCATTCTACTGCCAGTGCGCCGTTTTTCACCAGGTTTGACGCTTTACTTCTCAGAGGCGGAAGGCGAGCGCATCGTGGACATGCTGGGCGCGCGCCTGCCGATGCAAGAAGTCACACCCGACGCCATTGAAAAATTCATCCGCGCCATTAAACTCTATTAAGCTCTCGCTTGCCCTAAGAGCGTGTCTATGCTAGAATACAGAAGTTCACTGCTCAACAGAGGGCAGGGAAGGTACCTTATATCTTTGTTATAGCCAATCGGACTTGTCCGAACGGCTGTATGCACCCGTAGCTCAGCTGGATAGAGCGTTGGCTTGCGGAGCCAAAGGTCGTACGTTCGAATCGTGCCGGGTGTACCATACGAATATCAAAACGTCGCATCAAGCGGCGTTTTTTGCTATAATAGGCAGTGGCGAGGAGAGGTGCAGGAGTGGTTGAACTGGCCGCTCTCGAAAAGCGGTAAGGCCTCACGGTCTTCGAGGGTTCGAATCCCTCTCTCTCCGCCACAAAGGAGGCCCTGGCACGGGCTTTATTTATTATGAAGATCACAATACTAACTGTTGGTAAACGCAATGAAGCCTGGGTTGAGCCGGGTATTAACCGCTTTTTAGAGCGCCTCAGGCCTCCGTTTGCTGCCGAGATGATATTGATACCGCATTCATCAGCCGGTGAGCTTACAGCGCGCCAGGAGGAGTCAGAGCGGCTATTGTCGCGTCTCAAGTCCGATGATTTCGTCATCTTGCTTGATGAGCGCGGTAAAAACTTTTCATCGCCAGAAATTTCCGACTTAATTATCAACCATAGCCGTCAGCACCTGGTGATAATCATTGGCGGAGCTTTCGGGGTGACCGACGAAGTGCGGCAGCGGGCTAACATCATCTGGTCACTATCCCGAGCCGTCTTTCCACACCAATTAGTCCGCTTAATTCTTATTGAACAGCTATATCGCGCTCAGGAAATCGCCAAAGGCAGCGGCTATCATCACGAATGATGCCAATTACTATGCTTCGCAATCACCCCAACAATAATCCGCCGCGCACCGGCTTTTCGCAGCGCTCGCGCCGCCGCAGTGAGCGTAGCGCCAGTGGTGAAAATATCGTCAATCAGTAGATACGTAGCTGTTTTATCAACACTGCCCGCCACCTCAAAGAAATCAGCCGCCTGCTTATGCCGCTGCACGGCAGTTTTTGCATAATGTTGAGTAATATTATTACGTCGCCGCAATAGGGATTGGACCGATAACCCTCTTAGGCGGCCTAATTGCCGAGCAATTCGCAGCATATGGTCATAGCCACGCTTACGGCTATTCTTGGCCGTAGTCGGGATCGGCACAATAACAGCGTGTTTACCGAGGGAAGGGAGGACCACATCAAGTAGCTCTGCTAAAGCAATATCCGCTGATTGAACACGATGAAACTTATAAGCATCAATGATCGCCCGTAACGCGCCCTGCCGCGCTGCAACGCAGTAAACTTGCTGATACGGCAAGCGATGACAAGCACAAAGGTTGCCGTCCGCGGACGACATGTCACACACAACACAACGACGCAGCGGGTGCTTAATGATGTAATTTTTACAATTATCACACAATACTGCCCCGATATAGCCACAGCCGTAACAGTGGTGCGGCGCAATCAGCGAAAGTAAGCGGTCAAACATTGTAATTTTTACGTTTTCAGCCTTTCACTGTTGATTATAGCGCACATAGTAGTTATACTAATAGGCAGTATTGTCAAATGAGCCAAGAAAAGTGGAGGAAATTATGGCCCGAAAGCAAGACAGCAATCTATTGATGGATGACGACTTGGCGGCAGCGTTCTTTGATGATGAGCTGACAACGCCAACCGCAACAGCAAGCGCACCAGTCGCCGATGAAGATAACTGGGAAGAGCAGGCAGACGACCTCATGGGTCAGCTGGCTGTTGATGTATTTGAAACTGATGAAGAGCTTATCATTAAAGCGCGCACCGCTGGTGTTGATCGCAACGACCTTGATGTCAGTATTTCTGACGGTATCCTAACTATCTCAGGTACCCTATCAAGCGGCGATGCAACTGATGTGAAAAATTGGCACATTCAGGAATGCTACTGGGGCGAGTTCAACCGCACCCTGGCGCTACCCGTTGCCGTCAAGGAAGAGGGCGTGAAGGCCGAGCTTAAGGACGGTGTTCTAACGATTACCTTTGAGAAGGTAAAGCAGGAAAAGGCAACGAAGATTCCAGTTCTGTAGTCTATTCTTGTACAATACCCCCTCTGGTTCAGTGGGGGTATTATTTATATCAGACCAAGCTACAATAAATACCGCTCATTTCTGGGCGGTATTTTGTTTAATAATCTATATGCTTAAACTACTTAATTTGAGTCACAACAAAGTTGACGATAGCATAGGCAAAGATAGCTACCACCAAACCGACAACTGCATAAAGAATGGTGTTTTTGGCACCGGTTACCGAGTTTGCATCGCCATTTGAGGTGGCATACCGAATACCACCGATGATGATCATAATCACCGAAATGATACCGATAACAAATAACAGGACATTCACAATCTTGGCAATCAGGCCGTCCTGACCTTCAATATTCTCCGGCACACCACCAGTCTTCGTTGCATTAAGGCCACCAGATACACCACTACCGATGCCGCTCTGCGCATACACATCACCTGCCGGTACCAGCGCCGTCACACCAACAGCCAACAGTGGCGCTGCCAAAAACCCAGCCATCATCATTTTTACCTTATTCATTGTTGTTGTCATCCTTTCTTTTGAAATACTGCTTTACTTGATTATACCATATATTGGCTGTTTGCGAAATGCGGCCGCTAGGGATTTGTCTGCGCATTATTCTGCTGCTTCGGCGCGGTAATTTCCTTCACCACAAAGTTAACGAGTGCGTAGGCAAACATTGATACTACTAGCCCAATAACGGCGTATAAAATGGTGTTTTTGGCACCGGTTATTGAACCCGCATCACCATTTGAAGTAGCGTACCGAATGCCGCCAACGATAATCATCACCACGGAGATAATTGCCGTAATTGACAGCAGGACATTAACAATCGTCCCGACTAGGCTACCAACCTTTGCTTCACCGTCATTTACATTAGCACATACCGGTGAATTATTATTGCCATCACACACCGAGTTTTTACCTAGTTGCGCATGAGCTGTCATCGGCAGAGTAGTGGCACCGGCCATAACCATAGCAAGCGTCACGATTGTACACTTTATATATTTCATCTAAAACCTCCCCAGGACAAAGCCTGTAATTGTAAATGCAAATGTGACAACTATAAGGCCAATCACCGCGTAAATGATGGCGTTTTTTGAGCGCACCACCTGACCAGCATCGCCATTTGAGGTGGCGTATAGGATACCGGCGATAATAATCACAATCACCGCAATCACTGCCGCGATGCCGTATACGATATCCACAATATTGCTCAAATCACTATTATCGCCGGTCTTATTAGGCAAGCCGAGATCCTCAGCCTTGCCTAATAATTGCGCAAGTATTAGTTTCACTACTGTATCCTCCCTCCGATAAAGCCGACAATAACCGCGGCAGATATCGCCACCACTAGTCCAATCACCGCATTCATAATGGTGCGCAGCGCTTGTTTCGTGTACTCAGGCGAACCGGTGCTGGTCAGATATAAAAAGCCGCCGTACATAATAAACCCAACCGCTACATAGGCCGCCAGCTGGAAAATATCCTCAACAATCACCAATACGATACCCCAGATATACTCCCGCTGCTCCTCCACCGTATCGCCAATTGGCCGAATTGTACATTCGCTATTGCCTGAACCGCCATCAACAATATTGGCATACCACGGTTTAAAGGTAAGAATTGTGCCCCTCTCAATACACTCTTCCTTGGTTAACTCCGCCGCTGGTGTCGCCATAACTGCTGTCGCGCCAACGCACAGCAGGGCAATTGTCAGTAGTATTCGTCGTATCATTAGCTAAACACTCCTCCTGGTATCATAAAGTTAGTAATCGCCACTAAAAAGACAAACAGTAGTATGCCGATAACGGTATTTGTCCAAATTTCATAGGCTTTTTTCATTTTTCCGGGGTCGCCGGACGATGATGCATAGACGACACCACCAAAGGCCACTGCGCCAATAGCCAGAACACCGACGCCGGCGGTCATAATTTGGATTACCATTTTTAGTATATTTATTACGGCATCCTGTCCTTCGCCGCTACAGCTAATAATTGAGGTTTCAGCACCACCGCACTGCGCCGCAAAGGTCGTTGAGCCAATAAGTAACGGGGCGATTAGCGCCGCACAAATTGCCATACTTATACTTTTTCTTTTCATATATTGCATCCTTTACCTTGAAATTGTAAAATACTGTCGGTGAAATTGCAAACTTCTGCCTCATATGTATTGATTTAAGCGGGGAGTTTTGCTATTATACCTACAGTTAAAGCATGCGCCCGTAGTGAAGTTGGCCTATCACGCCTCCCTGTCACGGAGGAGATCGCC
>JAUMWY010000024.1 GCA_030529385.1 Candidatus Saccharimonadota bacterium | reverse complement strand
CTAAGCCGCGCTACGCTACGCGCGAGTGTCGGAGGGATTGGGGCTTAGTACATTTGCGAAAGATTAATCAACCCGCCGCAGCACCATCCCGCATCGTGCCGGAATATAGACACGTAGTCGGCTACTGCCCTCCTCTTCGCTGGTGAAATGTCGCACGCTAGCGTCAACTCGCCCTTGGCCGCCAAAGACCGCATCATCAGTTGACCACACTACGCTGTATGATCCGGCCGTGGCTGGCACTGCAAAATTGGCATATGAATTGGTCGGTGAGAAATTGAAAATAAAGAGATAGTCGCCGCGCATACATGTCACTGTTTGGTCTGTCTGATGCGTCTGCAGGTGCGACATTGGCGCGGTAATATGCGGCAGTATATCCATTAACGCTGCGTCAAATTCACCTAGCCACTGATACTGCAAAAAGCCATTATCGCGCAAGCTCCATTGCCGCCGGGCGTGCTTATATGACCAGCCATTGCTCTCGCGCGGAAAATCAATCCACTCCGGATGCCCAAACTCATTGCCCATAAAACTCAACCAGCCGCCGCCGTGCAGCGCCGCCGTCAGCAAACGAATCAATTTATGCAGCGCCACGCCGCGCTCCACTTTTGGATGAATGTCGGCCTTATCCATATGGTCATACATCGCCCGGCCAATCAGCCGAAACGCCAGCGTTTTATCGCCAACCAGCGCCTGGTCATGACTTTCAGTGTAGGTGATAACGCGCTCCTCTGGGCGGTGCGACTGAATAGTATGGACAATATGCCCCAGATCCCAGGCCTCGTCACGCTGCTCCTTGAGCGTTTTAATCCAGAGGTCCGGCGTACCCATATGTAAGCGATAATCAAAGCCTAGCCCGCCGCCGTCAATTGGCGCACACAGCCCGGGCAGGCCGCTCATTTCCTCGGCAATGGTCACGGCATCAGGTCGCACACGGTGAATCAGCGCATTCGCCAGTCGTAGATATACCAGCGCGTCAAGGTTAATGTCGTCAGTGTAATAATCCTGATAGGTGATAAAATCCTTGCCCAGGCCGTGGTGCTTGTATAGCATGCTGGTGACGCCATCAAACCGAAAGCCGTCAACATGATATTCATCCAGCCACCAGCGACAATTGCTGAGCAGAAAATGCAGCACTTGCGGCGAGCGATAGTTAAACAGCCGCGAATCCCACGCCGGGTGCAGGCCGCGCTGGAAGTACTGACCGACTGTGCCGTCAAATTTCGCCAAGCCCTCAGCCTCGTTTTTGGCAGCATGGGCGTGCACCAGGTCAATGATAACGCGCAATCCCATACCATGCGCCGTATCAATCAATCGCTTGAAATCGTCCGGCGTGCCAAAACGTGAACTGACGGCGAAAAAATTGCTGACATGATAGCCGAAACTGCCGTAATACGGGTGTTCAGCGATGGCCATGAGCTGCACGGTGTTATAGCCAGCCTGTTTGATGCGCGGAAGGATTTTGGTGCGGAAATAATCAAAGGACGCCACTGTTTCCGCCTCGGAGCTCATGCCAATATGCGCTTCGTAAATCAGCGGCGTGGCCGGCGCGGGCGGCGTGGGATGTTGCCACTGAAAGGGCTTTTCGGGCTGCCAGATTTCCGCCATAAACTCCACGGAATCGTCCGCCTGCACCACTCGAGTGGCGTAGGACGGCAGGCGCCAACCGCTGCCGCCCGGCCAATAGACCCGCAGCTTATAGCGCTGTCCGTGACGCAAAGCCTCGGCCGGAAAATGTCCTTGCCATTCGCCGCTACTGGTCGGCGTCAAAGTAAACTCCTCACGCTCCTGCCAATCCGAAAAATCACCCACCAATACAACGCGCGTGGCGTGCGGTGCCCACTCCCGAAAGGTCCAGCCCGTATCGGTGCGCTGCAGACCAAAATAATGAAACCCTAAAGCAAACTCCTCAACCCGTTGCCGGCCAAGCAATGCGCGCTGCTGCACCTGCATATAGCGCTCGCGCCGCAGAATTTCGTGCCTGAACGGCTGCAGGCCGGGATCGGCGTCAAGAAGTGACTGAATGCTCATGGGTATATTATACCAAGACCTTGCCAAGTGATCTCGGGGGGGGTATAATTACCAGCATGAAACACGCTTATGGTTTTTCAATCGTTGAACTACTCGTCGTGATTGTGGTGATCGCTATTTTGATGACGATTGCCATTGTCGGTTATGGCTGGATGACAGAAGACGCGCGCGATGCGGCGCGACGACAGCGAGCGACAGAGGCCGCTAAAGCGATTCGGCTATTAATGACAAAAAAGAATCCGCAGTATATCGGCGGTCTCGTCGGCGGTTCGGCCGGCGTGCCGATTGATGGTAGTGGGCTATGTCAGTATGAGTCAACGCACTATCAGGGAGGATGGCTATATGATCCACCAGGGCCGAGCAGCGGCGGATATCCGTGCGATATGGGACAAATGCTCATAGCGAATGGGATTGTGCCAAAAGAGCTACTGTCAACGGGCCCAGAAAATGATGAATTTACCGCTTCTAACAGCAGAATCACTACCTCATTGATGCTGTTTCGCTGCAGTAGGGATCCGAAAACGCTCGTGCTGTATTATCACGTCAAGCGCCCCACGTCGGAAGAGACCAGAGAGCTCAACCGCCTAATTGACCCGGGAGTGTGCGGCCGGTCGCATACTATGCCGTCAAGGGCAACAGTAGCTGATCGCTATAAAATGAAGGCTGCCATTGAGATTAAAACATAATACTATTGCAATGATGCGATTTTCGGCAGTATAATCATAAGCATGAAGCGCACGAGCGGGTTTACCATTGTTGAAATAATCATAGCCATAGCCGTCATTGCTATGCTGGCGGCGATAGGGGTTGTCGCTTATAATAAAATGCGCGCCCGAGCAATGGACGCGAAGTTGGAGCAGGAAGCGGCGCAGTTGGCACATCATCTCGATGCGATGGTTGCGAAACATGGATCGCAGGACGATGTGGTAACGAAGCTTGCCGGCTTCAATGTGCGTGATGTTGCCGAAATCCGTCAGTATCTCAATCTAAACGATTTTAAGCACATAAAGGTACAGTTCTTGTTCTTGAAGCTCTACACTTATCTCATTGTGGATAGCGAAATAACTTGCCACCAGACTCTTAGTGATAGCTGTAAGGGTGTCTACGAGGATAAAGATGCGGTGTATCTGCAAATCATGACCGATGAATCCGCTCTAGAAAATGGAGGTAGAGGTACCATTTGTGAGTCTGACGGCACTAGTACAAATGTCCAGATGAGTATTTTGTACCATAGTCATGCCGAGAACAAGGAAGTGTATCATAAGATATATACCCAGAAATGCCGCAATAATTAGTCGAGGCGATCAGTAGTAGATACTGTATTGGCAATAAACTGCTATAATACCAAGGATGCAACAACCATTTTCTTTTCATATTACAGCGCGCCTACCGGGAACATTGGCGCGCACCGGCGTGATTCATACACCGCATGGTGATATTCAGACACCGGCGTTTATCGTCGTCGGTACTAAGGCAAATGTCAAGGCTATGGTGCCGGAAATGGTGGCGGATGTTGGCGCGCAGGCGGTGCTGGCAAACGCCTATCATTTATATCTACAGCCCGGCCATGAGCTGATTGAAAAGGCGGGCTATTTAGGTAAGTTTATGCACTGGGGTGGGCCGACATTCACTGATTCCGGCGGTTTTCAGGTGCTAAGCCTGGGCTCTGGTTTTAAAAAAGTCCTGGCCATGAGTACTGATGTCGATGAGGAAATTGCCATTGCGAAAAAGTCCTCGCGCCATGCTTGGGTGGACGACGACGGTGTGGTGTTTAAGTCGCATCTTGATGGGTCGTATCACAAATTTACTCCCGAATTATCTATGCAGATTCAGGCTGGGATTGGTGCCGATATTACTTTCGCTTTTGATGAATTGACGTCGCTGATTGATCCATACGACTATCAAGTGGAGGCGTTGGCGCGAACTCACGCTTGGGCGGAGCGGTCTTTGGCGGAAGTTAAGCGACTGCGCGCCGCCCGACCTGACAAGCCGTACCAGGCGCTGTTTGGTGTGCTGCAGGGCGCGAATTATGAGGATTTGCGCAAAGAGACAGCACGATTCCTCGGCGCGATGGAGTTTGATGGCTATGGTATTGGTGGCGCCTTAGAGAAGGAAACCATGGCCCAGACGATCCAATGGGTGAATGAGATTTTGCCAGAAGATCGGCCGCGGCATTTGCTCGGTATTTCTGAGCCGGACGATATTTTTGCGGCGATTGAACAAGGGATTGATACCTTTGACTGTGTCAGCCCGACGCGAGTGGCGCGTAATGGCGCGGCTTACACACCGTATGGTCGGGTGAATGTGCGTGGCCGAAAGTACCGCGAGCAGTTTACACCGATTATGGAGGGTTGTGATTGTTATACTTGCCAGCATTACGCGGCGGCCTATCTGTGTCATTTGTTGCATGCTCGTGAATCGCTGGCCGGGACATTGCTGTCAATCCACAACGAGCGGTTTATCGTGAAATTGGTTGACGATATTCGCGCCAGCCTGCAGGACGGCACCTTTTACGCTTTCCGTGATGACTTTTTGGCGAAGTATTATCGACGCCAGGTTGCTTGCGTGGCGAGCGATAGGAGTGATATCATAAAGAAGTATGAAGCATAAGCAGGGTTTTTCTATTGTTGAGTTGATTGTGGTGATTGTGGTTATTGCCATTCTGTTTACGATTGCCATTGTATCGTATAGCTGGATGCGCAAAGATGCTGAGACGTCGACTTATGTTGCAGCTATTAAGCAAATTGAGAAGGGGTTGCACTTAAAATATACACGCGAGGGCGTTGCGACCTGGCCCCGTGACACTGAAATGGGAGCATCTGTTGGTATCACTAACGGCGGCAGTCCGAACATGCTTACAGTTGCGCGACATGAAGCTTATAACAAGTACCTTGGCACTCTGCCAAATATGCCTCGCCAAGGCGCCTGGATTGTCTATGACAATGATAACGATACGGTTGACCTTAAAGCCTGCAATCAGAATGAACGCATTAGCTACTGGCATGGGGTTAATTTGGCAGTTGGCGGTATTGATCGAGATATTATGCAATCAATAGATGATCAAATTGATGATGGTAATTTGCTGTGCGGTCGGGTTCGTGCTGCTGCAACCTCAACCGGTACGGCGGTTCTGCTATATATCCTGAGTGGTAATCAGAGCATATAAACTATTCCGTATAGCCAAGCCATCTGCCGGCTAACCTATAGATAGCCAGGCCATGTATCACATTAACGCCAAGGACTCCATACCACGGCACAGCCAGAAGTGAAGGGATTGATAAGGGGTAAAAATAGGCAGCAATCACAATGAGAGCTGTCATGATAAGGCTATAGCTCACCCAAAACGGTCCACTCGGTTGATCGCGGCGGATAAAATAGCTATTAATGTCTTTGGGTTGGCTGTGGCTGTGTCATAAAAACAGCATACTGCCTCTTTACATCAAAAGCTAAACCCCGTATAATGGAACGCATACGTCGTGGAGCCTTTTTCAGAGGCGGCCCGCGTGAAAATATTATTAAACAAGGAGAACTTCTACAAATGGCAGATGCATTTGACCGAAGCAAACCGCATGTTAACGTTGGTACAATGGGCCACGTTGACCACGGTAAGACTACGCTGACGGCTGCGATTACCGCAACCTTGGCAAAGCGCCTTCCAAGCGCAGTTAACAAACCAGTTGCGTACGACCAGATCGACAACGCACCAGAAGAGAAGGCTCGTGGTATTACCATCGCCTCATCACACCAGGAATACGAATCAGCAGTTCGCCACTACGCGCACGTTGACATGCCTGGTCACGCCGACTACGTCAAGAACATGATCACCGGTGCCGCTCAGGTTGACGGTGCAGTCTTGGTTATCGCCGCAACTGACGGTCCAATGCCACAGACTCGTGAGCACGTCTTGCTGGCAAAGCAGGTTGGTGTGCCTAAGTTGGTTGTCTTCTTGAACAAGATGGACATGGCTGACGCTGAAATGGTTGAGCTGATTGAGGAAGAAGTTCGTGAGCTGCTTGAGGCAAACGGCTTTGATAAGGACGCTCCAATCATCAAGGGTTCTGCTTTGAAGGCGCTTGAGGGCGACGAGAAGTACGAAGACGCTATTATGGAACTGGTTGAGGCTATGGACAGCTACATCCCAGAGCCAACTCGCGACATGGACAAGCCATTCATCATGCCTATTGAGGATGTCTTCTCAATTAAGGGTCGTGGTACGGTTGCTACCGGTCGTATCGAGCAGGGTGTTGTGAAGATCAACGACGAAGTTGAAATCGTTGGTATCCGCCCAACTCAGAAGTCTGTTGTGACTGGTATCGAAGCGTTTAAGAAGCAGCTTGACCAGGGTCAGGCTGGTGACAACGCAGGTGTGCTGCTGCGCGGTATTGAGCGTACTGACATCGAGCGCGGTCAGGTCTTGACAGCTCC
>JAUMWY010000023.1 GCA_030529385.1 Candidatus Saccharimonadota bacterium | reverse complement strand
CCCGCTGAGCTACCTAAGAGCTACGTTGGTTGTGACGGATTAGTTGAATGAATCTCGCACTGCAAAAACGCCCGATAACCGAGCGTTTTTTCACAATGCCGCGCAAAACAATCTATAGCGTCTTCTTCACCAATTCCCGGGTAAAGAATTCCAGCTCATCGCCCTCTTCAACGACGATTTTCTTGGTGGTTTTTAGGCTCAGGCCGCACATGTCACCCTGGAAGACCTCTTTGGCCTCGGTTTGCTGACGCTGGACGCTGGAGACTTCCACTTCGGTAATCACCTCACCGCCCCGCTTCAGGCGCGCCAGTAGCCCCTTATATACCTTGCCGCGCAGCACCTCGCCACCGGCAATCACCTCTTCGCGCATAGTACGGAAGACACCCTTCACCTGCAGTGCGCCAATTTCCGTTTCTACCACTTCTGGCGCCAACAACGCTTCCATTGACTGCTTGGCGTCATCCAGCAGCTCGTAAATCACCTTATACAGCCGCACTTCAACCTTTTCACGCGTCGCTAATCGCTTCACCGCTGGCGGCAGGTCAACATTAAAACCGTAAATCACCGTGTTATCACCGGTCGCCAGATGAATATCATTTTCCGAAATATTACCGACGCCGTGACCAATCACCCGCAGATCAACCTCGCCATTGGTTTCAATCAACTTCAGACTGTCAATCACTGAGGTCAGCGACCCCTGTACATCAGCCTTGACTATCACATTAAACTCTTCAGCGTCGTGCTTTTGGCTCATCATCTTCAAAATATCAGCGCCCGTCACATTGGTAGTTGCCGCCATTTGTTCGCGCTCCAACTTCGCCTGTGCCGCCAAATTGCGTGCCTCTTTCTCACTCTTGGCAATCATAAAACTGTCACCAAACTGCGGCAATTCTTTAAAGCCCGTCACATTGACCGGTGTTGATGGACCAGCCAACTTCATCGCCTTGCCGCGAAAATCAGTCATGGTGCGCACCCGACCATAGGCTGTGCCTGCCACTAAATAATGCGACGGTTTTAGCTGACCATGTTCAACCAGCAAACCAACCACTGCGCCGCGGCCCGTTTCCATATGCGCCTCAATCACCAACCCCTCGGCCGGCGTCTGTTCATCCGCCCTGAGGTCTTCCATATCCGCCACCAACAGCACGGTATCGAGCAGCTGTTCCAGACCTTCACCCGTCTTGGCACTGACTGGCACCATCGGCACATCGCCGCCCCAACCTTGGGCATCGGCCACCACACCCTGCTCCGCCAATTGCCCCATCACCATACCAGGGTTAGCGGTGTCTTTATCAATCTTGTTGATTGCCACCACCATTTTGGCGTTGGCATTGCGCGCAAAGCGAATCGCCTCAATCGTCTGTGGCTTCACGCCATCATCCGCCGCCACCACAATAATCACTACATCAGTCAGCGTGGCACCGTGTTGACGCAGCGCTGCAAAGGCCTCGTGTCCCGGCGTGTCCAGCAAGGTCATCATCCGACCGCCGCGCTCCGCTTGATAGGCGCTAATGTGCTGAGTGATGCCACCAGCCTCGCCGTCAGCCGTCTTTTTGTCGAGAATGGCGTCCAGCAAACTGGTCTTACCGTGGTCAACATGCCCCATCACCGCCACAATTGGTGGGCGCGACACCGCCTTATCGGTTAGCTCATGCACCCGCCGCGTAGCTGCCTCGCTCGAGGCCTGCTTGCGCTCCAACTGCACATCCAGCCCCAACTCTTCCACCACAATCTGCGCTGTGTCAAAATCCAGCCGCTGGTTAATCGTTGCAGCAATTCCGTTCTTAAACAACTCGCCAATCAGCGTGGTCACGGGCAGACCCAGGGTGTCCGCAAGCTCACCGACCGTCACTGACTCTGCGATATTGACGATTTTTTCTGCCATAGTAAGCTCCTCTCACCACTGGTGCGTCACCACGCCTCAGGGATTTGTTCTAATTATTTTTTCTTTGCGCCGTCCAGGCTCAAGGAAATCTTGCGATTATCCCGATCGATATCAAGCACGATGAATTCTTTGCGTTCGTTGAGGGTAAAGACCTTTTCTGGATCAGTACCATCGCCGCCAAGCTCTGATACGTGCACTAGCGCCTCAACTGCTGGGCTTAGCTGCACAAAGGCACCGAATGGCGTAATGCGGGTTACCGTCCCTTCAACCGCCTTACCAGAAGTGAACTGCTCAACCTCATCCAACCATGGATCCTTGGTCAACTGCTTCATGCTTAGGCTGAGGCGATCCTTATCAATGGCGATAATCTTCGCGTCAACCGTCTGGCCAACCTTAACATAGTCGCTTGGGTTATTGACCCGCTCCCAGCTAATTTCTGAGATGTGAATCAAACCTTCAATACCTTCAACATTCATAAAGACACCGAAATCAACTACGCCGGTTACCACACCCTTGACAACATCGCCAACCGCCATCTTCTCAAAGCGCTCCGCCAAACCTTCCTTGACAGCTTCCTTCTCAGAGAAAATCAGCTTATTAGCCTTGCGATCAGCGTCCAGGATGCGCACTCGCAAATCCTTGCCAACCAGAACATTCAAGCGCTGCAAAATCTCATCCTTATCGCTTGAGCCAACCCGTGGGTAGTGCTCAGCTGATAGCTGTGATACCGGCAAGAAGCCACGCACGCCTTCGTACTCAACCAGCAGGCCACCGCGGTTTGCGTCATACGGCGTAACGGTGATAATTTCACCCTCAGCCATTTTCGTCGTTACCTCGTCCCAACCACGGTCCTTCGCCGCCTTGCGGAGGCTCAGCAGGCTATAGCCGTTGTCCAGCTCAGTATCAATCACGCTAGCTGTTACTTCATCGCCAATATTACAGCTCTTTGAGAAGCCAACTTCGCGGCGCGGCACCAAACCAACACCGAGCGGCCCAAGATCAATCAGCACTTCGTGCTTCTTGACTGAAAGCACCGTACCGTGCACAACCTCACCAGCGGTAATTTGTTTAATATTGTCACCTGCTTGCGCCAGCAGGTCGTCCATTGTGATAGTGGCATTTGCCATAAGTCTTCGTCAGACTCCTTCCTTAATTGCTATTTTCCTAGAGACACGCCAAGACACATCTCCACAGATTGTAGCTATTGTATCACAAGAGGTCGGCAAAAGTCAAAACAGATTAGATGAGTCGGCGGGAACGAACATACAGTGTTGCGAGTCCCGCTAGTGTCGCCATCCCAGCTGCTGACGCGACCGCGGATACTGGGCCGGTTTGTGGCAAATGTTGCGATGGTACGCCCGCTGACGGCTGATCGGCATGCGGTGCTGACTGCTGCGGTACAGTGGCCACCTGGCGGTCAGTTGCACGCGACGGCTGTGATGATTGCGGAGTTGACGACTGCTGCTGAGTACTACCAGATGTCTGCGGTGCTGGTGATGTGTCGGTATTTGGCTTGGTTACTTCTGGCGCCTGCGCTGACTGCTGATGCGGCCGCGGCGCAATATCCTGAGCCGTAATTGGCGCTGATTGCTGCGACATGAACTGGCGTGCGCCGTATAGCACCGTCAGCGCCACTAGCGTCAGTACGACCGCGATAATAATAAATGACCCTGCCGCACCCCGTTGATACTGATTTTGCTTCATCGTATATCTCCACACACCGTTATATTGCGCTTATTATAGCATAAAAACACCGAAAAAGTAAACTGTGGTACACTAGTCAGAGAACAAAGGGAGTGATGGATATACTAGACCGCTTGCGTGAGGATTTTCCCGCTTTTCGCTTCGTGATCGGCGAGGTGTTTTCGTGGTCGCCTTCGCAGCAGGCTATCACTATTGCCAATCCCGATGACCAAGCGCAACTCCTGCACGAAGTGGCTCACGCTGTACTGGGTCATGCGCGCTACGCTCGGGATATTGACTTGCTGGCTATGGAGCGTGAGGCATGGCAGTACGCCGCCAATCACCTCGCACCCCGTTACGGCGTGTCGCTCAGCATGGATGATGATGTCGTGCAAGATGCGCTTGATAGCTACCGCGAGTGGCTTCATAGACGCAGTTGTTGTCCACGCTGTGGGGCGGCTGGTATAGAAACCGAGAAGCACACCTATCGCTGCCTGCTTTGCAACGAGTATTGGCAGGTCAATGAAGCCCGTACCTACCGTCTACAACGACGCCGAAAAACAACATTACCCCGCTAATATTGCGGGGTAACTGTTATAGAAAAGTACAGGATGCGGTCAGCGCGACTTAAGCGTCAGTTGACTGCGTCTGCGTCACATTGGCCTTGCGGCGACGAGAAATACGACCACCCTTCGCACCAGCAATGCGAGCTAGTGCTGGATTTGCTGCAAATCCACCAGTGTTGCTAGCCTTGCCGCCTTTACGGCCGATCTTGGCGTAAAAATCTGGGTCACGTGCCAAATTCTTTGCTGCTGCCTTCAAGCCACCTGCTTTTGTGCCTGCCATAGAAGTTTTCCTCCTTTATAAAAAAGATTTCCACATAAATTATATGGAAACCCTCACCTTTTATATCTCACACATGATATGTGTTATGTTTTTATATTAGCATACTGTTCGTGCTTTGTCAATATTTACATAAGTGGTTTTATAGTATATTACAGTATTTGCGCTTTTGGCTATCTTATAGTACAATGAGATTGTCCATTATGGACGGCACCTGTTGGAGCCTGAAATTATCATGTTCCACCACAAAAAAGAAAAACCGCCTTTTCTGCGAGATTGGCGGTTTTTTGCTTTCGTGTAATTGCCTTATATATTCACACCGCTTTTGCGTAGAGCATTTCTAACCTTTACCGCATCCTGTAGCGGATTTTCTATATCGGCCCGCACCGCACCATCCCTATGCGCGCCAACTGGACTAAATGGCCTCCCGACCCAATCGACCACTAGTCCATCCCATCTGCTGTGTGGTTGGCCAATTGTAATCGGCATTATAAAATTTCTCCTATCTTCGCGCGTGACTCGGTGCGCCTCGCCAAGAACTTCATTGCCCCGGCCAGTCCTTGTCCAGGCTGTAACATACTCCCCGTCCATAACCACAAACACCGGTCGACCATCAGCGCGATGTCCACCTATCATAATAGCCCTATAGTAATTATGGTCAAAGCTACTCTCCCTCCCGCGACGGCCGACCATATCGTCGGCCGCTGCTCGCGAAACTGGCAAGTCAGCATTAACGCTGTAGCGATGTGGATAACCAAGATCACCATGCTGGCCATCAGGGAGTGATCCAATCCTTACGACATCTCCAAGAGTATAACAAGCCACCATAGCAGATTCATCAGGAAATTCTACGACGCCCGTACGAATACCATCAACTTCATGTGTCCTAGCTGCTTCATTCCTTGGTGTTAGTGCTTCTCTCATAGTACATACCCTGTTGATTATATTATTTTATGAACAATATTATAATCTATAATTTATGACTTGTCAATATTCTATCCGCCCCAGTCTTAAAGCCCCTCTTGCTCCCCTGGGCAAAAAAGCGCCACACCTTCCTTGTAACCAACTAAATGAGCAAGGAGAAGAAGTGTGTACGTTTTTTCACATCTTATAGCACATCAGAAAGTCCGTTGCGGACGGCACCTGTTGGAGCCTGAGATTACCACAAGAAGAAAAACCGCCTCTTTCACGGCTCGCCCACCACTAATATTACCGTATTACAGCCAAGGAAAGCACACGATGACACGCCGGACCGCGACTTTAATAATGATACGGCGCTATTCTCTCAACACCGTACCCAGCCATAGCGGCTGCCTTTGCCTGTATTAACATAGCAATAATAACGGAGAGCGATAGAGAGTCTTATAAAGCAAATTACGGCATTTATTATATAGATGACACTCCAGAATTACGCATCCCCTACTACTTCGAACCCTATCTAGCAAAGTTTTCCGGTTCAGTATATGTACTAGGGGCACACTCCCGGCCGGAAGACCGATGGCAAGTAAAGTTATACGGTGATCAGCCCGTAATTGATAAGATAACGGTTACGATTGATACATTCTTGCGTCTCGGCGGAAAGATCATGTGGAGAGAGAATCAGCCAAGAGGATAGACTTGTGCGGCTTTGTATTGTCTCAATCCAAAAAGACTTCGCCACCATCCTGCTTACCGGTAGGGTGCGGCGATTACGGTAGGAACATGGCGGGGCTATACTTCACGGCCCGGGGCAGGCATCCGGGTTGTGTTTTGTGAGTGGCACCACGGTGCGCGTCGGATATAACACGCAGTCAGATACGCTATGGTCTGCCCCTGCGGGATATACAGGTAAAAAATCAATAACCATCGCCCTGCCCGGTGGCCACCGACCCACAAGCGACAATCTCATACTGTGGCTCCTTATTCATGAGCTCGGCCATAGACTCCTTGATCAGCACAATATCCGCTCTACGCCCACCCAAAATGAGGAGCAGTGGCACGAACAAGAACATAAACTTTTATTCTCATTTCTCCTTGAAGCTATGTACTATGCTTTTGGCAAGGATAGGTCGACTACCATAATGCAAGAGCATATCCAGATCGGGGATACGTCGATACCAGCAAAGGACACACTCGAGCGTGGCAATGGGCAGCCAGTATGACACCAAATGAACGCCCTGCCGCTTGGCATACACAAAAAAGTCTTTGTATTAATCGTTAAGGCAAAAAAGAAAAAGGACTCCCTATTCGGAAGTCCTTTTTATAATTCGGCACCGTGCTAGTTTCCCACTTTCGCAGTATAATCGCCGCT
>JAUMWY010000022.1 GCA_030529385.1 Candidatus Saccharimonadota bacterium | reverse complement strand
CCCGCTGAGCTACCTAAGAGCTACGTTGGTTGTGACGGATTAGTTGAATGAATCCCTGCTCTAACCCCTTGCGCCACTAGTCTATATCTGTTACAATGGTTGGCGAGATTAATCTAATATTGTGCTTCAAGAGGAGAGCTAGAGATTAACAAATCAATTCGTATCAACGGAGCAATCCGTGCTCGCGAACTGCGAGTTATCGGCTCAGACGGCGAACAGCTTGGTGTCATGTCACTACGCGACGCCCGACAAGCAGCCGAAGAGGCGGGGCTAGACTTGGTGGAAATTTCACCAGATGCTAATCCCCCTGTCGCCAAAATCATTGACTGGGGCAAGTACCAGTACCAGAAAATGAAGGATCAGCAGCGCAATAAGCGCGCCGCCAAAGCCAGCGACCTGAAACAAATGCGTTTTGGTCTAAAAATTGGCGCCGGCGACCTTGATGTCAAGCTGCGCAAGATTCGCTCCTTTCTGGAGGGTGGCCATAAAGTACGCATCCAAGTTGTTTACAAGGGGCGCGAAATGGCGCACAAGGAAATCGGCTACGAATTGATTGATAAAATCACCGGCCTACTTGAAGAAGTTGCAATCATAGAGCAAAAGCCACAAATGGCTGGGCGTAATCTTAGTATAATAATAAGGAGTAAGTAATGCCAAAACTCAAGACCCACAAGGGCACTGCTAAGCGCATTAAGCTAACCAGTACCGGCAAACTGACCCGCCAACGCGCATTCGGCGGGCACTTCTTGGCGAAGAAATCCAAGAGTCGCAAGCGCGCAATCAACCAAACAGCAATTGTAAAGGGCTCAATGGCAAAGAACGCCAAGCGAGCAATGGGAGTGTAGTGCGATGCGAGTGAAACGAGGAGTTGCCGCCCGAGCAAAACATAAGAAGATCCTAAAGCTAGCCAAGGGTATGCAGCACAACCGCACCCGCAGCTTCCGTCTTGCGAAGCAAGGGGTGATTCGTGCATTGCAGTACGCTTACCGCGACCGTCGCAACAAAAAGCGCGACCTGCGCGCATTGTGGATTACCCGCATCAATGCAGCCGCTCGTCAGGAAGGTACAACCTACGGCCGTTTGATCGCTGGCATGAAGGCTAACAACATTGAAGTGAACCGCAAGATGCTGGCTGAGCTGGCCGTGAGTGATCAAGGCGCATTCCGTGCTATCGTGAAGGCTGCCGTTAAGTAGATCTTTTTCACGAAGGCAAAAATCTCCTCGCTATAGAGGAGATTTTTCATGGTAGCTTGCCGATAAGCCGGGTTCTGTCGTGGGCGATCATCTATCTAGTTCGCCTGTTGCCAAGCGAATCAAGCGGTTATCGACCTGCGAGCGGACCACTCTAATGCAGATCTCCTTGCAGTCAACAGGGTTTACCTCCTCGCCATGTCACCATGACCAGCTGTAAGCTCTTACCTTACTCGTTTCACCTTTTCCCGCGCGCCGTAACGCATGGGTAGTTTCGTTTCTGTGGCACTTTCCCTAGGGTTACCCCCGGTCGCCGTTAGCGACTGTCGGTGTCCTTCACTGCCCGGACTTTCCTCTTGATCGGCTGACCAAGCGATCGCCTAGCGAGCTACTCTTTTAGTATATCACTTTTCCGGCTATCAAGAATTTTATTCGCCATCCCATCCGCCAACTGGTTGAGCTCCCGCGGAACATGAGTGATTTTCACCTTTTCAAATTGCGCCAACAGTTCACGCACTCGATCATAAATTGGCCACAGTTCGCGGTTTTTAATTGTATAGACGCCCTTTAGCTGATTCGCTACCAGCATACTATCAACCTTTAGTTCCAACACCCGCCAGCCAATCGCCAGTGCCGCCTCAAGCCCAACGCGCACCGCCTGATATTCCGCCTGATTGTTTGTAGTAATGCCGAGATATTCACCGTCCTGCTGAATAACCGCCCCCGACTCGTCAACCAACACAAACCCTGCCGCTGACGGTCCGGGATTGCCCCGCGAACCACCATCAGTATAAAGCGTCGGCAGCCGCACCGCCCCCTTTATGGCAGCTTTGACAGCAACACTCATTGGCAATCCTAGAATCATGCGGCTAAGCTCAGTCAGTGCCGCTGGCTCCAGCTTATCGCCACTATACCAGACATACTTATCATATTGCGGACCAAGATGAATCGCCCGCTTATGGTCACTCAGCTCCAGCCGATAGAGCAGCACAGCATATTGCACCGACCGGTCATCACCATCAATATACGTCAATGCATCAATTAATTCAGGCCGATATTCCTCGCTCATCCCCAGGGATTTTTGCAAAAACCGCCGCACCGTATCGGTCGGCTGCTCGCCCGATTCAATCCGACCACCCGGCAGCTCATATTTACCCAGAATACTCGCCCGGCCATCAGCCCGCCTGACCACTAATGGTCGGCCGCCGTGCTCAATCACTATCCGAACCGCTATGCGCTGTATCATATCATTTATACTATAAAACCCTGTGGTCGGCGCGAACACGTGATATTCCCCGCTTGAGCGCAAGGTGGGTGCTCGCAACTAATTACCACGGTAACTAATCATATAAAGCTCCCTATCACATGATGTTAGGAAAATCATGAGTGCCCGCAAATGACCAACAGGGCTACTTTTATTATACACCAAATACTACCCGAAAAGCAGCAACTATAGCACTAATTATCGTCTGCATGATTTGTCCAATCAGATTTGAGCCAATTAGCACCAGCGCAAAGACCAGCATAACACCATATTGCTCAATCCATTCCATGCCGCGCCGCACACTCTCTGGCGCCAATGCATAGAGCACTCGCGACCCATCAAGCGGTGGAATTGGCAGCATATTGAAAGCAAAAAAGCCAAGATTCACTCGCACTACCAAAAATAGCACCTCAGAGACCATACTACTCTGGGTGAACGAACTAGTTACTATCACGCCCACACCAAATGCTATAAAGGCGATCAACAGGTTGGTTAGCGGCCCCGCCAGCGCCACCAGCGCCACACCCCACTCACCGTAACGCACGCGCTGCGGATTAAATGGCACTGGCTTAGCACCGCCAAAAATCGGCCCGCCCGCCACCGCCATAACCAACGGCAAAAGAATGGTCATAAACGGATCAATATGCTTCAGAGGATTGAGCGTCAGTCGCCCCTGCGCCTTGGCTGTATCGTCACCCAATGCATAACTCATAAAGGCATGCATTGCCTCATGTAACGTCATTGACAGCAAAATAATAACGAAAATTATTGCCAAAAGCTCAATTGTTCCCATATCTTTCATTATACCATCTTGACTATTTACTAAAATACCGCTACAATACTAAAGATTGTTTATTAACATAATGAGAGGTTGGATTATGGCATCACGATGCGAACTAACCGGCAAGGGCAAGCAGTACGGCCACAACGTCAGCTTCTCCCTGCGCCGCACCAAGCGTGTTTTTAAGCCAAACCTACAGAAGAAGACTTTTGTAGTTGACGGCCAAAAAGTAACGATGACCTTGAGCACTCAAGCAATTCGTACCCTGAAGAAAAAAGGCTTGCTGCAAAAACCTGGCGCTACCGCCTAACAAATATGAAAATACCCCTGAGCGAATCGGGGTATTTTTTATTACCGCACACTCACCTAGCTGCGATCAATCTTCACGAGCTTTAGTTGCTCAGGCAAAGCGCTCGCTTGCTTCAGCTTCCATTTTGCACCCGCTTCAATAACTGGCGCACCAAGCTCAGTAACAAACACCGCCAACTCAGCCTGTGGCACCTCATAAGTCAAGCCGCTATCAGCATAGTGCACCGGTATGACCACCTTCGGGTCAAGCTGACGAACCATGGCCGCTGCCGCAGTCGGATCAAGCGTATAGCCACCGCCACCAACTGGCACCACGACCACATCAATCACACCAATCGCCTCTAGCTGGTCATCGCTGAGTTTTGGCGCAATATTGCCAATTACCGCCAGCCGCGTATCGCCAATGGTCAAGCGATATATCGTTGCCGCCTTGCCATCAGCGTCAAGATGGCGCTGCGCCGGCAGGCCGATAATGCCAACATCACCAACCTCATATTCACCGGGCCCATCAATCGCTACTTTCGCGCCAGCCACCTCACCCAGTAATCGCGGCTCGGTCGCCATCGCGACTGCGCCATCAGTTTTTAGATCTTTCAGGCCAACCACCGACAAGGCCGAATCAATCATCACCTTTGTTGACTTCGTTGTCAAAACAACAGCATTTGCACCTTTACACTCTACTTCAAACATAGCCCCTCCTTACTTGAGCACTTTATCTGTATCAACCAACACGGCATGCTTCCCACTCAAAATGTCGCCAACAAATTTATCACGCACACTTAGCCGATAGTAGAAATCATCATACGGCAGAATCGCATAATTAATCTCTTTTTTCTCAGCCTCCTCGGCCTTTTTTATAATAGCCGCTACTTTCGTATCTGCTACACGGCCAACCAACAATAAATCCACCTGACTGGCCGAACCGCGCACTAACGCGCCGGCGGCAATTGCTACCCTGAGGCCCGAGATACCGGCTATCTCATCAAGCCACGAAGTTTCCTCTTCGGTCACCAACGATGGCTTTGCTACCGCCGATCCGTCAGCAAATATCATCCCCAAAGCCCGATAGTACTGGTATTTTTGATTCACCGCATAGTAGAGCTTATTATTAGCGCTATCCGACACAATAATGCCCACATTGAGCATATTTGCCAACTCGCGGCGCACAGAATTAATTTGTTCATCAATCAACCGAGTAATTTCCCGCACATAAAACGACTTCCCTGGATTGTTCAGGAAAAGGTGTAGCAATTTTACCCTCGTTTTTGAACCAAATAATGCGTCAATCATCTGACTACAGATTATATCACAGGCTATGATAGTCCGCTAGTATCTGTGAAAGATAGTGTTCAGCGCCTCCTAGGTCAACCCACATGACATAAGGGTTGCGGCGCAGCCATGTCATTTGTCGCTTGGCCAGCCGCCAATCACTAACAATAAACTGTCGCACCAACTCATCATTGTTTATTTTACCACGAATATACTGCCGCACTAGCGGATAAATATTTCCGGTCATCGCCTCACTTTCCCAACCGTACTGCGCTGCTAGTGCTATGGCCTCTTCTATCATGCCGCTGGCGAATAGCTGCTGAGCCCGGACAGTAATCCGCTGTCGCAATGCTTGCTTGTCCGTTGCAATTCCAACAACAATTGTTGTTTTATCAGGGGTAAGTTGACGGCTGATGTTAGAGCCACAACGCTCAATCGCCCGTACTACATAGCGCTTATTCCGAGTATTTTGTGGTAATTTTATGTTGTGATTATAACAATACTCAATCAGTTCATCGGCACTCATCGCCATCAACCGCTCGCGCTGCACACTATCGCTAGCAGCTCCAAATTGAAAATCAAATACCACCGCATCAAGGTAGAGTCCTGTGCCGCCAACCAAAAACGGCACTTTGCCGCGCTGTCGAATCTCTTTAATTTTCTGCTGAGCATAGGCTTTAAATTGCGCAGCTGAAAATACTTGCCCCGGCCCCACCAGATCCAGTCCCCAGTGTGGAACAATTTGACGCTCTGCTAGCGTTGGCTTGGCAGTGCCAATATCCATGCCTTTGTAGATTGTCCGGCTGTCGGCGCAGATAATTTCGCCATTATACTTTTTTGCCAGTCGAATCGCCAGCGCCGTCTTGCCGCTTGCCGTTGGGCCGCCGATGACGATAAGCGGTGCTACTTCTGCGGCCGCCATCGCCGCTCCTCAAAATCAATAATGCGCCATGCTTCATCACAAAAAATACCGTCTTGTTCAAGCAGTTGTCGCTGCACCTCCCGCCCGCCCGGAAAACCAACTGCTAACCCACCCCGGGCATTCACTAACCGGTGCCACGGCAAATCAGCCGGACCGCCATGCGCGATACTCCCGACGATGCGCGCTGCATACGGATGCCCCGCCATCGCTGCCAGGTCACCATAAGTCGTTACCTTATCTTCAGGCAGTGGCGCCATCAGCGCATAAACGCGATTGCGCAGACTACTGATTGGCAATTCGGTCAATGGCCGCCTCCACTTCCGTCCAGTCATAACACCGCGTCACCAAGTCTGGTAGCTCCTCCGCTCTATTCCATGCATAGTCGCCAAAAAGAATCGCATGGCGCCCCTGATCAGCCACCGCCATGCAGTGTTTCAACTGATCATCAATCAACACATCCGCCCCGATTTGATTTACTAGCTCGGCTTTCGTCATCTTATGGGAGTCATCCTGAACATCATCCCAGATGCCAGCAAAATACACCGCGGTGCTAGAAAAAATACCAGGAAAATGCTCCTCAATCCACGCCAAAGTATCATGCTTCATCTGTAGGTGTCGCGACGTTGCGATCATTACATGGTGTTGGCCTGATAGGCGCTCCAACACGTCAAACGCCCCCCCTACATGCCCATACTGCCGAGCTGCCGGCGAACGAAAATACTCCACCGCTCGGCGCTCTGTCTCCGCCTGGTCAATACGCCACATCTTCGCCCAGTGCTCATCATAATCATCGACAGTCAGCTTCGTCCCCCAGCGCCGATTGCTAAACGCCACAAACCCTGCGGCATTTTCCGCCAAAACATCGTCAATGTCAATCGCGATGCGCAGTCGTCGCATTATTCTTACAATCCCCTCAGGTACTCGGCGAGTTTTTCTAACAACACTTTTTCTTCGCCAGATTGAGTGCGGACACTGACCTCGCGCGCCTGAGCGTCCTTTGGCCCGACAATCAGCTGGACGGGGATTTTCGCCGCCGTAGCTTCGCGAATCTTCTTACCAAGCGATTCATTTCGATCATCTGTTGTAACTCTTACTTCATTATATTTGACTGGCGTATCCAGCACGACCCCCGATAGAATCGTTGTAATTTCATCAACATAGTCAATTACTGTGTCATTGATGGTCAAAATACGCACCTGCTCTGGCGCTGCCCAGAACGGGAACCAGCCCCCCGTGTGCTCAATAAACACGCTCAAAAATCGCTCAATCGAGCCCAGCAAGGCGCAATGGATCATGACTGGTGTTGTAAAATTACCATCACTTTCAGTATACTCCAGACCGAACCGCTGCGGCTGCACAAAGTCCAGCTGCACGGTCGCCACCTGGTGTTCTCGCCCAATGGCGTCAGTCGCCATAAAGTCAATCTTTGGACCGTAAAAGGCGGCTTCGCCCTCCTGCTCAAAATACTCCAAGCCGACTTTTTCAACTGCCGACTTCAACTGGCTTTGCGCTGATGTCCACAACGCAGGATCGCCCAAATACGCGTCTGAGTTATCGCGGTAACTGAGCCGAACGCGCAACTTCATGTCAATAGTGCCATACAATTCGCGCGCCGCTGATAATAGATTATTAATCTCCTGCTCAATTTGATCTGGGCGGCAAAAGACATGACTATCATCCTGTGTGAGCGAGCGAACTCGGCTCAATCCACCCAACTCAC
>JAUMWY010000021.1 GCA_030529385.1 Candidatus Saccharimonadota bacterium | reverse complement strand
TAACTAAGCCGCGCTACGCTACGCGCGAGTGTCGGAGGGATTGGGGCTTAGTACACTCATGCTCCGCCCTGACTTTTTACAACAATACACCTTACTCCATGCCCAAGTGATGCTTCACGCGTGCCATCACATCACCGATCACCACCTGTGACTTCACCAAGTAGTCATCAACGCCGAGCCCCTCGGCCCGCTCTTTATCCTTTGGCTGACTCAGGGCCGTTAACATAATAATCCGCACATTAGCCGTATCTGGCGTATTACGCAAGATATCCAGCACATCAAAGCCGCTGATTTTCGGCATCATTGCGTCAAGCAAAATCAGATCCGGCCGATACTCCAACGTCGCCGACAGCGCGTCCTCACCATTATTCACTTCGCGCACATCAAAACCCTCAATCTCCAGGCGCGCCCGATACACCGCCGACAGCGCCGTATCGTCTTCCACTAGCAAAATCTTTTTCTTATCCATATACCCCTATAGTACCCAGTTCTGCCAAAAAACACAAGCATTACAGCGACTTCGCCGCATCAAGCTGCGGATCTCGGCCGGCCTCATGGTCCTCACGCGCTATCTTTACCACACGATCCGGTGCAATCCCCTCGCCATCAATATTCACGCCCTTCGGCGTAAACCAGCGCGCCTCAGTCACCTTCATCTGTGCACCTTCTCGCAGCGACAACACCCGCTGCACGCTGCCCTTACCATATGACTTTTCGCCAATCAGCGTCACTCCGAGGTGATCACGCAGCGAACCAGCAATAATTTCACTGGCACTGGCACTGCCCTCATTAATCAGCACCACCGTCTTCATGCCGGCCAGCACCGGCGCGCCTGACGAGTGCACCGTTTTCACCACCGCACTGCCCCGTCGCTCGGTCATAATCACCTTTTTGTCCAGCCACAACCCAGCTAGCCCTTGAGCCGCCGACACCGTCCCGCCGGGATTGCCCCGCAGATCAAGAATCACTTTATCAACACCCTGCTGACGAAAGGCTTCTGCAGCCGCCCGCGCCAAACGAGCAGTCTCATCATTAAACCGATGCACCGTTAAAATCCCCATCTTGCCCTCAATAGTGTGCTCAACGGTTGGTGATACGATTTCTTGCCGCGTCACTGCAACTTCCTTTGACTCCTGCCCACGCAGAAGCGTCAAGCGCACCGAAGTATTCACCTCACCGCGAATCTTCGCCACTGTTTGATCAACCGTCCACTGCAGTGACACCTCATCATTGACTTTGGCAATCACGTCACCAGCTTTGACGCCAGCTTTTTCTGCTGGACTATTTTTTAACGGCCGAATAATTGTCGGCTGCCCGCCGCGCTGGCCAATTTCCGCACCAATTCCGCCGCCAATACTACCTGACAGCGACTTTTCAAACTCCGCCACCTCAGCCGGATCCATATAGGCAGTATGGACATCGCCAGCCGCCGCCACCAAACCACGGTTCGCGCCGTGAATCAGCGCCGCCTCATCAAGCTCACCATCATAATTCGCCTTCAGCTGCCGATAGGTTTCTTGGACACTTGATAAATCAATCGTGCCGGTCGCCATGCGCCAGCCAAACATCGGCGCAATCGTTGCCATCAGCTGATCAGCCCGCGTCCCCGCGATAAAACTCACCGTAGCGATTACCACCGCCCACGCCACTAACCAACCTGTTCGTTTTTCTCCCTGCCTCATTCCTCTAGTATAGCATGGGCGGAATCAAAAAAGCGCCGCTTGAAGCGACGCTTTTGACTGATAGTGCTTTTAGAAGTAAATATAGGTAAGATTGCGCGCCGCCGCATCACCAGCGCTAATTGTATAGTAGCGGTATAAACCATCCCAACCGAGATTGTAGTCGCTAACCGTGATTGAGCCATCACCGTGCACTGCCTCAACATACATCACATGGCCATAATATCCGACATTCCACACCGCCACCGAACCAGCTTTTGGCGTTTTGCCATTTGGGATGCCGTGGCGTGCGGTAGTTACTGGCCACTGATAGGCATGACCCTGCCCTGCAAAGTGCGGCACATACCGGCCAGTGCTATGCACCTTCCATGCCGTATAACTGACGCATTCGCGAGTATACAAGCCCCACGGATCAACATAGGCATCAAGTGGTGCATTCTGCCAGACCGCCGGATAACCGCCACCGCCCGAAGCCGGCGGAGGAACTGCCGCGCCGCTTCCGCCGTTACGGCGTCGCTCTGCCGCCAAGGCCGCAGCGATAGCCGCTCGCTGCTGCTCGCGCAACTTATTGGCCTCAGCATTGCGCGCCGACGCTAGCTGTGCATAGGTATTCTGATCATTACGGGTATCCGCCACCAACTTCGCCTGCTCGGCTTGCTTGGCCGCCAGCTGCCCACGCTGCGCCTCCTGATCTTTAATCACCGCATCAACTGCCTTCTTGTTCTCTTCCAGCTTCTGTTGCAAGGTCTTGATATCTTTAATTTTGCCGTTGAGTGAATCCTGCAGGCTGCTGCGCTGCTCTTGTTTGTCAATAAAGTCACCGATGGTATTGGAACTTGCCAGCATCTCCAACGGTGACACTTGCCCATCTACATACATATCTGACAGAATCTGCCCCAGCGCTTCACGATTCTGCTGGATTTTCTGCTGATTGGCGGCAATTTCTGCCTGCAAATCGTCACGCTTCTTCTGACTATCAGCAATCTGTGCCTGAATTGCGCTAATTTGGCCATTCAGTCTGTCCAGCTCGCCCTGCAAAGTCGTTGCCATATCACCGAGCCGAGCCGCCTCAGCATTCAGCTTATGCGCCTCCTGCTCTTTCAGGCGAATTTCCGCGTCATAATCACGCGCCAAAACAGAGTTGCTAAACTGCACTATCCCAGAACCGGCAACAAGCACCGTCATCGCGACGACGCTTGCTCGTGCGACAAATGAGGCCGAAACTGGTGTGGTGGACCGCTGCTTCATTACTTTCAGCTTAGCATAAGCGGTTTGATAAGTCAAGCAGCTCAGCGGTTATAATTTAAGGTATTTTCGGGTCGCCAAATACGCCGACACCGCACCAATCAACCCACCGGCAGCCAACATCGCTAAAATCACCAGCGGCACATAGGTACTGAGCAGCCCGAGCAGCGTTTCAATCGGCAAACCATACTTCTGCAGTGGTTCACGCGCCGCAAACAGTAGCCCATAGCCAGCCGCCGTCGCCACCACCGCTGCAATCACGCCATACATCACCGCCTCAATAATAAACGGACCGCGGATAAAACTACGCTCCGCCCCAATCAGCTTCATCATTTGAATCTCGTCCTTGCGGTTAAAAATCGCCATACGAATCGTATTAAACACCACTAGCGAGGAAATAATCACAAAAATCACCGTGGCAATAGTACCGCCAATGCTGGCCACTCGCACCCATTCACCAATCGTGCCGACCACCTGCTGTCCGCCACCAGTAAACGACGGTTTCTGACGAGGATCTTTATGCTTAGCATATAAATCATCCTGCGCCACAAACTCCTGCAACGCTCGCTGATCATTCAAATCATGCACCGACACCCGCAGCGTCGCTGGCAATGAATTCACCGCCTCTTTTAAGGCTTCAAGCTTACTTGGATCGTCCTTAAAATCATCAGTCTGCTTGCGCCGCGCCTCAGCCGCCGAAATAAACCGCACACTATCAACATTGTCCAGCCGCTGCAGCCGCTCGGTCATCTCCTTCACGACCTCATCACTCACCGACCCCTTGAGATAAATTGACATATCCACCCGTCGCGAAATTGATTGCGCCGTGTCCAGCAGCACTTGTCGCGCCGATACCGTCATGAACACAATTAGCAGCGTCACGCTCATCACCGCCGTTGCCGCCATAGTCAGCCAGGCATTACGACTGAAATTGTGTACTCCGTGCCGATACATCCGGGCAAAGGTTAGCATTCGCCGCCGCTTTAGTTTCTGCTGCTTCGCTACTCTGCTGTTGACTTTTTTCGGTTTGCTCATTGCTTATATGTCCCCCGCGCCTGATCAGAAGTAATTTTGCCGTGATCAATGGTAATCACTCGTCGCTTTAATTTATTGACAATCTCAACATTATGCGTCGTCAACAGCACCGTGGTGCCATACTGATTAATCTTTTCCAGCAAGCGCACAATATCCCAACTATGCTTCGGGTCAAGGTTACCAGTCGGCTCATCAGCGATCAAAATCTTTGGCTGCCGCACCACCGCCCGGGCAATCGCCACGCGCTGCCGCTCACCACCGGATAATTGGTGCGGGAACTGATCTTCCTTGCCCTTCAGTCCCACCAAATCAATCACTTTCGGCACCGTCGCCTTAATTTCGCGATTCGTCATACCGGCAATCTCCAGCGCAAAGGCCACATTCTCAAACACCGTCCGATTTGGCAGCAACTTAAAGTCCTGAAATACCACGCCAATTTTACGGCGCAGCAGCGGAATATGCTTGTCTTTGAGCGTATCGTAGTCAATGCCGCCCACCACAATCTTGCCAGAACTCGGTTTCTCTTCCCTGGTTAATAATTTCAGCAGCGTTGACTTACCGGCACCGCTCGTCCCGACCAAAATCACAAATTCACCAGCCTTAACATGCACACTGACGCGGTTGAGGGCTGGTTTGCCGTCCTTAAAATAACTTTTAGAAACCCTATCTAACAAAATCATACACTATAAGTATATCAGGATTTCCCAGAAAGCGCGAGCGTTTTACGCCACCACTTTAGCCCTGTTGCGCCGCCTCCGCCGTCAACCACGCCACCATAAAGTCGTCTAATTTGCCGTCCAGCACACCCTGGGCATCGCGGTCTTCATACTTCGTGCGGGTATCCTTCACCAGTGTATAGGGATGCAGCACATAATTACGAATTTGGCTACCCCAATTGGCCGACTCACCCGCACGCAAATCAGCGATTGAATCGGCGTGCTGTTCTAATTGCATAGCTAGCAGTTTTGAACGCAAAATCTTCAGTGCTGTTTCCCGGTTTTGAATCTGGCTGCGCTCATTTTGAATCGCCACCACAATGCCTGTTGGCAGGTGGGTTACTCGCACCGCCGAATCCGTAGTATTCACCGACTGACCACCATGGCCACCGCTACGATACACATCAATTTTCAGATCATTTTGGTCAATCACCACTTCATCCGGCGCATCAATTTTCGGCAACACCTCCACCAAAGCAAAACTGGTCTGGCGCAGATTATCAGCGTTAAATGGACTGAGCCGCACCAGCCGATGCACCCCGTTTTCCGAACGCAGTTTCCCATACGCAAAGGGCCCTGACACCTCTAACACCACCGTCTTCAGTCCGCCATCATCATTGGTTGAGCGCTCTAATATCTCTGTCTTCATGCCAGACTTCTCCGCCCAACGCACATACATCCGCTCCAACATCTGAGCAAAATCCTGCGCATCCAACCCGCCAACACCGGCCGAAATCCGCACCACCGCCTCACGGCCATCATAATCACCGCTAAATAACAAATCAGTTTTGCGCGTCGCAAACTCCGCCTCCATAGCACTCACCTGCGCCTCAAACTCCGGCAGCAAATCATCATCGCCCAGCTCCATCAACTCCGCAATGTCCTCCAGCTGCACACTGAGCGTCTGCCACGGCTCTACTGTCTGGCGCAAACTGGCGGCCTTTTTGGCCACGGCCTGCGCGTGATCTGGATTATTCCAAATTTCTGGCTGATTCAACTCATCATCAACCGCCGCCAACTCCTGCTGCAGCGCATCAAACCGCAGCGCCTGCTTAGCCTGCGCTACTTCCGCCTGCAAGGATTGGATGCGTTTTTTGAGTGGTTGCATTGTTTTATTGTAGCATTTTACGAATGCGGCGCAATTCCGTCAGTGGACTTACTAGCAATTTTGTGGTGAAATTGCTTGACTTTTTATGCCAAGTATGCTATATATATTAACTTTTGCTCAAAGTTTTGGATAAGGGGCAAAAGTCGCCCTTTAGCTTTGAGTGATTGCAGCAGAAAGACGACACTACTATGTTTAAAGCGCCAAGTGTTGCCGGCTCACTGTCTTACACCCCCTCTGTGTCATTAAGTAACATGATGAGCATGCTTAATGACGATCAAAGGAAAGAATTAGATGAGAAGATTGAGATTGCACTGCTGGAGGTCACACTCCAGCTCAATAGAAAGATGACAGAGTATATTCTGCTACTATCTCACATCAATAGACAGCAATCTAGGGGCTAAAGCCCACCGAAAATAGCCCGCCTTGAGGTTTTAACCTCGGCTGGAGCCTCTCGGTGGGCTATTTTCATGCCCGCGTGCTACAATATGACAATGCATAACGACATTCAAAAAATTCTTATTTCCCAATCAGACATTGCCGAGATTACCTACCGCCTTGGCACCGAATTAACCACTGACTATCACGATAAAAACCCACTGGTCGTCGGCATTCTGCGCGGCTCACTCCCCTTTATGGCTGATATAATTCGCGCTATAGATTGCCATCTAGAAATCGATTTTATGAGCCTATCAAGCTACGAAGGCGGCACACAGTCGCTCGGGCGGGTCAGAATTATCAAAGATCTCGATACTTCAGTAGCCGGCCGGCACGTGCTGATTATTGAAGATATTGTCGATACCGGGCGAACACTGCACGAAATCAAGCAACTTCTGGCGCACCGCGGCGCTGCATCAGTTCGTATTTGTACTCTGCTGGATAAACCGAGCGGTCGGGCGATTGACATAACGCCTGATTACGTTGGCACAGAAATTCCTGGTGAATTCGTGGTGGGTTATGGCCTTGATTATCAAGAAAAATATCGCAACCTACCCTATATTGGCGTACTCAAGCCTGAAGTATATCAAAAAGCTACAGCTGATTAACCGCCGCAACAAACTGCTGACCACGGTCAACATAGCTCTTATATTGATCAAAGCTAGCGGCCGCCGGGCTTAAAATCACTACATCGCCAGGGTGAGCCATCGCCGCCGCCTGCGCCACTGCTTCGACCATCGGCACCATCCCCATTGATACCAGCTTCTCCTGCGCTATGCCAGCAGCCATCAATTTCTCCGTGAACATCGCCGCACTACTGCCAACTAGCACCACCGATCGCACCGACGAATCGCTGGCTAGCGCCGACATCATCGGCTGATAATCCGCACCTTTATTGTGCCCACCGATAATCAGCACCTTTGGCGCGACAAGCGACTGCAGTGCCGCCAATAAGCTGCCTGGCGTGGTTGAAATGCTATCATCATAAAACTTCACATCATTTACTTCGCGGACAAACCTTAATCGGTGCGGCAAACCAGTAAATGCCGCCAGTCCCCGGCAAATCGTCACCTCATCAATAGTTGGTAGCACGGCTCGCACTGCAAGTATCGCTGCACTGGCATTATCCTGATTATGCGCCCCCGGCAAAACAATCGCCCGCTGCATTGCCTCGGGTAGCGGCTGCGGATAGGCGACGCGCTGAGCCGCCGAAGCTTCGGCAATCTGGCGACTCAGTTGATTATCGCGATAGTACACCACCGTATCGTCTACTGTTTGATGCGCCGTAATATGCGCCTTAGCCGCCACATAGTCATCCATATTCTGATGCACATCCAAATGATCCGCCTCGATCATCAACACCACCGCCACCTGCGGCGATTTTTCGAGATCCCACAGCTGAAAGCTACTCAATTCGTACACCACAATATCATCCGCCGAAATATCAGGCAGCACTTGCAGGGC
>JAUMWY010000020.1 GCA_030529385.1 Candidatus Saccharimonadota bacterium | reverse complement strand
AGGCTGCGGAGTGTCGGAGGGATTGGGGCTTAGTATATTTTCGCAAAAAGAAGTCCAAAGAGTGCAATTCCCGTAGCAACTGAGACATTAAACGACTCTTTCTGCCCGAACATTGGGATTTCTACGGTGTGGTCGCACTGGCGCAGTAATGCTGGCTCAATGCCGTGTACCTCCTCGCCAAGCAACAAGGCGAAGGCTGACGGCGGCGTAAACTCTGGCAGTATGACGCTAGTAGCAGACTGTTCCAGGGCAATTACTGGCAGCCGCTCACCCTGTTGATTGTCCGCCAGCCACTCCTCAATCGTCGGCATATAGCGAAATGGCACCATTGTTTCCGCACCCAACGCCGTCTTATGAATCTGCGCCGTCAGCTTTTCAGCAATATGCGGCAGGCGCGGATCTGGCTCGCCAATAATTCGCTGGTCAGGATATGGCGTATAGCCACTGAGAATAATTTCTTTTATCCCAAACCCTTCGGCGGTGCGAAAAATCGCCCCAACATTATGCGTTGAGCGAATATTATGCACCAACAGGGTAATCTCTGGTTTCATATGGCTCATTATACCACTCGTCGTACCATAAGCTTTTTGCTATAATAAAAACGATGAACGAAGACACTGTCCAATCCAGGCGGCGCGATCAAGACGAAGAGGCGACTCGGAAGCGAGCGGCCATTTTAGGGCTGCAATACCTTGATACCCGTGAATTTGAGGCGGAATTACCGTTAGTGCGTGATGTGTTGACGGTAGAGGAGATGTACAAGGGGCGTTTGGTGCCGCTGATCGCTGACGAGGCGGAGCAATCGTATCGGTTTGGTATCACTTCGCAGACGCCGCAGTCGTTGGTGGCGCAGATGACGACTGATTACCGTGAAAAGGGCATATTGGCGCATTTCTTTTTGATTTCTGGATCGGCCTTTCGGTCGTTGATGCTCAGGTTTGATCCGCCGAAGAAAGTGATTTATGATGATATTGAAATTGCCAAAGAGGGTGATTCGCAGACGCTGGAGCAGGTCAGCCAGACTTTGGCGTCGGTCGGCACCAATGATGTCTTTAATTATCTGATTGATCAGGCGGATAAATTGGGCGCGTCCGACATTCATATTGAAAATCAGCGCGAGTCAATCCGGGTGCGGATGCGCGTTGACGGGGCGCTGCATACAGTGGCGGATTTGAGCAAGGATCGCTATCGGGTGATTATGGCGACACTGGCCTCTCGGGCGAACATTTCAACGGCTGCAACAACGCCGCAATCTGGTCATATGCAGCAGGATATTCATCGAGATGGCGCGTCACATCTACTAAACCTGCGTGTTGAGGCGGTGCCGACGATGTATGGCCAGGACGTGGTGCTGCGCTTGTTTAATTTTGATACGTCAATGCTGAATTTGGATCTATTGAGTATTACGCCGGCTGAGCGAGCGCAGATTGATGAGGTGATTTCGCATCCGCGCGGCATGGTGCTGATGGTTGGGCCGACGGGATCGGGTAAATCAACCACGCTGTATAGTATTTTGAACGCGCTGAATACGCCGGATCGCAAGATTATTACCCTGGAGGATCCGGTGGAAAATACTATTCCTGGCGTGACGCAAATCCCGATTGACACCACGGCGGGGCAGCAGTTTGCTGATGGGCTGCGTAGCGTGTTGCGGCTGGACCCTGATGTGGTGATGGTCGGCGAGATTCGTGATAATGAAACGGCGCGTACGGCAATTCAGGCGTCAATTACTGGGCATTTGGTCCTATCAAGTTTTCACGCTAACTCAACGGCAGCGGCGTTTAGTCGGATGATTGATATGATTGGTCAAAATCCGATTTTCTCTTCAGCGGTGCGACTGATTATTGCTCAACGGTTAGTGCGGCGGCTGCACGACGAAAGTAAGGAAGAATATGAGCCAGATAAGGCGACGCGGCAGTGGGTAAAGGAAGTGCTGAAAGATCTGCCGAAAGGTGTGGAGCATCCTGATTTGGACGATTTTACGCTATGGCGGCCGGTGCCGACCGATGATGTGCCGTTTGGGTTTAAGGGGCGTATTCCAGTGATGGAGCAGCTGGTGGTGACGGAAGAGATCCAGAAGTTTTTGCGCGGCGATGTGACTGATGTGCATGCTGAGCTGATTGAGGCGGAGGCTAAAAAGCAGGGTATGGTGACGCTGCTGCAGGCTGGTGTGTTGGCGGCGCTGCGGGGTGAGACGACGCTTGAGGAAGTCGGGCGGGTTATTTGATACGCTGATTGACTTTTTGTCCAATTTTTGCTATAATATAAAGATATGACTGAAGCGACGACAATCGGCGATTATGTAGCGCGGCCCGAACACGAGCAGGCAAATGCTGAGTTGCTTGACTCACTAGAGCAATATCTCGCACCACTGAAGCTGCTGGCGGATTTTCCGGTTGATAGCCATGATGCTAGGAAAATGATGAACTGGCTTGAAGGGTACAGTACCTATTATGATGATGACGAGGGGCTGCAGGCGGCGGTCACCGAGGTGCAGGATCTTGATCCAGAGCAGCTGGCGATTGAGGTTGATGCTATAACTAAAGAGGCTCGCCAGTGTCAGCCGCTAGCGAAGCGGTTGTATGATACGCTCGGTGAAATTATGACGTTATATGATGCTGTTGTTGCAGTGTATGACCAGCCGCTGGATGCTGTATTGGTGCAAAGTGAGGCGACGGCGATGCTCGAGGATGCAGCGCAGCGGGCGTATGATGAGGAGTCGGGGCGACGACATCGTTCGTTAAATCGGATATTTCCACCGCATCTTGCTGAGGTGAAGGTGCCGGAGGGTTGCGCTGTAACTATACCGACTGTTAAACGGTGGCAGCGTGATCACGATATTACCAGTCGGGAATTGGCGGATCAGGAATATATGCGTTTGGCTGTAGACGCGCGTCAGGGTGTGGAGCAGGATCTTGCGGCGACTGATTACGTGGTGTTTGCAGTGACGGCGGTAGTGCCAGATGATATGCAAATGACGATGCCACAGTCGGTGCATGACGAGCTGCATCGCTGTGTTGCGCGGATGGAGGATGCTGATAATAGCGCACAGGAAATGAGTGATCAACTTAGTCGGCAACTGGTGATTGCTCAGCGATGTGCTGCTGCACTGCAATCTCATGTTGAGATGCCGTTTGACATGTTGAATAAGCAGTACGCAAGCGACATTGCCGAGGGGCAACTGGAAGAAGTGAAGACGACAGCTCGTGGTGTGGCTAGTCAGCGGTTTATAGAGGTATTGACGCAGCGGCTGGATGTGCTTGATGCGGCGCTAAAGCTATATACTGTAGCGCCCGGTCTGGCGGCGAGTGGACTGGCGAAGACTACTACAAAAAAGAAAAAGCGAAAACAGGGGGGGGGGCGGATCTCAAGGCGGGCGAGATACGAACTCGGGAGGTTCGTGAAACAACATTACGGCCGGGCGATGAGCTGTTTGCTGACAATGAGCAGTTTCCGTGGCTTGACGATGAAAATCTCATTCGTTCGGTGATTGCTGTAGAGCGCGGTAGTGAGAATGTGGCAGTGCTTGATATGCGTGCGTCAGAAGTGCTGGATGTGGAGTATAAAATGGCCGGCTATGAAACGGCGGAGAAGCGACGACGACTATTACCGCTTATTGATGATAAGCTGCAGCTTATCGCTCGGGCTGTGGCTGGCGGCGATGCGATGCTGAGCAAATTAAAGCACCTTGATGATCGGGATAGTGAAAAATACCCGCTACCGATTTCATATTGGGGAAATATCGGGAGGAATCCGTCACGCGTGTATGTTTCGCTGCTTGATGTTGCAAAGATGTTGGAATGTGAGATGAAGCAGGAGCTGCTCGCTCAGCAAGTTGATAAACTAGTGCTGTTTATTGGGGCGTGTGACAAGAATCACCAGCCGGAATTAATGAGTAAATTGAAGCGTTTCTCGTGGTGATTAGCGAATAACACTCGCTACCGTCGGCACGACACGCTCGTCAAATGGTGAGGGGATGATTTCGTCGGCAGTCGGCGCTTTAACGAGCTCGGCCAGCGCTTTGGCAGCGGCGATTTTGTGATCGTCGGTGATTTTTTGCACGCCATTATCCAGTGCACCGCGGAAAATGCCAGGGAAGGCTAGGGCATTGTTGACCTGGTTCGGGAAGTCACTGCGGCCAGTAGCGATGACTGCCACGCCAGCCTGGCGCGCGACATCAGGCATAATTTCTGGTACTGGGTTAGCTAGGGCGAAGACGACGGGATGAGCGGCCATTTTGGCGACCATTTCTGAGGTGAGCAGCCCTGGTTTTGACACACCGATGAAAATGTCGGCGTCGGTGATGGCGTCGTCTAATGAGCCACTGATGTCGGTGCGCAAAAAGGCCTTGAGGGCGGTTTTCTCAGCGTTCAAGTCATCGCGTTCGTCAGAAATAATACCGCGACTATCGACGGCGTAGATATTGCGCAGGCCGTAGTGATGCAGTAATTTGGCGATTGCCGTGCCAGCCGCACCCGCGCCGATCATTACTGCCTTTGCCTCTGTTAGGTCTTTATCAACAACCTTCATGGCATTAATCAGCCCAGCCAGTGTCACCACTGCCGTGCCGTGCTGGTCATCATGAAATACTGGAATGTCAAGCTCAGTTTTCAATCGCTCCTCAATCTCAAAACACTTTGGCGCCGCAATATCTTCCAGGTTAATCGCCCCGAAACTTGGCGCAATGGCCTTGACAGCGGCAATAATCTCTTCCGGCTCATGCACATCAAGTACGATCGGTACGGCATCAACATCGGCAAAATGCTTGAACAGTAGCGCCTTGCCCTCCATGACAGGCATAGCGGCCTTTGGTCCTAAGTCGCCCAGGCCAAGGATTGCCGAGCCATCAGAAATCACCGCCACCAGGTTATTGGTCCAGGTGTAGGTCGGCAGGGTTGAGGGGTTCTCGGCGATGGCCCGCGAGACGGCACCAACGCCTGGGCTGTAATAGGCGCTCAGTTTGTCGCGGTTCAGCTCATCGGTGTCACGAATCGCCGTGGTAATTTTCCCCTTAAATTGTTTGTGTAAATCCAGTGCGAGTGTATTGTAGTCCATAAGAGTATTGTAGCGCAGGTGCGCAGCGCGGTCCAGGTCTGAATATTGACATAGCTAAATCTTTAATGTATAACATGAAAATATGAACCGAGAGAGATTTACCGTTTACCCGAACAGTATAGATACACAATACCAATCACCACAGATTGACGAGGCTACGCCGTATGGTAAGTTATCTGCGGAGATCGCAATATCAAATGAGCGATATGTCCAGTTGGAGTCGCAAGGGTTGCTCGTTGAAGATGACGAGGCTGCGATGTTGGCTGTAGACTTTTTGCGACAAAAGCTGAGTAGTGATGTTGCTTCTCTAAAAAATGAAGGAGTGGCGGTATATCAGGCGGAAGTGGAGCAGTATAATAAAGAATGTGAATTGCTTAAGGAGGCGCTGCGGGATGCTGAGGCGGTAGGTGGTCGACATGCGGAAATTGCTGCAATTGTGCCTGAGGTGGCTGAACAAATAAGAGCACTAGATGCGCCGTTAATTGATGAAACGAAAGCAGCACTGGAGAAACTCGATGAGCGGCATAGTCATCTTTTTGCTCCTTGGAGTGTGCCACTTCCCGAACTACGCCAATTAGCACAGGACGGCGAATTGGTCGACGAGGCGGTTGTGACTGACAGTGTTGCTGTATCTGGTTTGGTGAAGTCAACTGAGGTCGCGCGGCGCGCAAAACCTAGTGCGCTTAAGCTGACCGTTCGCTATCTTATGGATCATCCAGGACAATACTTTACTGCGCGGGAAATTACCGAAGCAGTTCATTTCTTAGACATGGATCCGGAAATAGGCCTAAGCCAGATAGCAACTGCTCTTTACCGTCTAAGGAATCGGCGTGCGACGAAGAGGCTAGAGGAGCGCATGGCCAGTGAAGGTTGGCGTTTTGAGGTGGCTATGTCTGATAAGGGCGTGAAGGGCAGTGCGTGTCTCATATATTGTATGATGAGAGATGAGCCGGATGCCAAGAGTCCATCTATTCCAGTGGCCCCCGTAGATACAGTATCTGAGCCTGTCGCTGATGTGCCATCCGTGGCGGCCAAGCCTGTGAGTGCCCCATCTCCTATACCTGATGCTCCGGAAAAAAGAAAGGGGATGGGTAGATTCGCCCAGGAAGCAATGGGGTGGATAGAAAAAGATATCCTGCCGCAGTTTATTGACGAAGGCATTTCTCCTGATAGTACGCTAAGCGTGGAGCGCTTGATTAGCCTACTTGATATGCCAAGACATAGAATCATACCAACAAAGCCGAAAGATATCATAAATTTACAGAAGCAGGGGGTGCTGCCGGAAGATAGGAGTGCCGATGTAACGGTGCCGCAGTCACTAGTGCTTGCTATGGTGGGCATGAAGCCGAAAGTGTTATCATCAAGAAAGGGGAATGCCGAAAGGTTGCTTGCCTGGGCTGATATAACATATCGGGCTATGTGGGGGTAGATCACTCTGAGCAGCTTGTCAGTGGATGTGCTCTGTGGTATAATGGCAAGCGAATTGTATCAAACGAGTTAAAACGTCTGGACGGGACGGTGTGGAGCCGCAGGGATACAGCTGCGTGGCCAGCCATGAGGCCGTGAAGACAAAAGGAGTGATGATGAGTTTTGCATTAATCGACAAAATCAACCAAGCACAAAAGAAGCACGCCGTTGTTGACGTTCGTAGCGGCGACACCGTTCGGGTGTATCAGAAGATTAAGGAAGGCAACAAAGAGCGTGTGCAGATGTTTGAAGGCGTGGTAATTCGCACCGATAACAAGCAATCACACACCTCGCGTATTACGGTACGTAAGATTGCGTCAGGCGTTGGTGTGGAGAAGAGTTTCTTGCTACACAGCCCACTGGTTGAGAAGGTGGAGATTGTGCGTCGCGGTAAGGTGCGCCGCAATTTCTTGAGCTTCTTGCGTCAGCGCAGCGGTAAGTCAGCGCGCCTCAAGGCCAAGGATTTTGACCGCGTGGCAGTGAACACATTGCCAGAAGCGCCAAAAACTGAAGAGGTTGAAGAAGCAGCGGACGCGTAGCATTAGCGCGATAATTATAGCCGCTCCCGTAATAATGGGGGCGGTTTTTGATATGATAATTATATGAAGCGTGGGCGACGATTTTTTCGGCGACAAATAATGGCAGTGATGATGGTGGCGGTTGCGGCGGCAATGGCGTGGGCGGCGCAAATGTCGCAGCCGCAATCCACGCCACTGTCGGCAACGTTGCAGCAGCAGTGGTTTGGTGAGGAGGCGCCGGCGGCGGTGCTGGAAAAGCTGGCAGTTAAAGGGCGTGCACCGAAAACGGGCTATTCGCGCAAGCAGTTTGGTGACGGGTGGGGCACGGTAAATGGCTGTTCGGTGCGTGAGGTGATTTTGGCGCGGGATTTGGAGGGCGAGGTGGTTGATGAGAAGTGCCGCGTCCAGTCCGGCGTGCTGCATGATCCGTATACTGGGCAGACGATTCAGTTCCAGCGCGGCCCGGAAACTTCGGCGCGGGTGCAGATTGATCATGTAGTGGCGCTGAGTGACGCTTGGCAGAAAGGGGCGCAGGGGCTGAGTACGGAGCGGCGGATCGCGTTTGCCAATGATCCCTTGAACTTGCTGGCGTCAGATGGGCCGGCTAACCAGGCTAAGGGTGACGCTGATGCAGCGACTTGGTTGCCGCCGCATAAACCGTTCCGTTGTCAATACGTGGCGCGACAAATCGCCATAAAGAAAAAGTATGATCTGTGGGTGACGGATGGCGAAAAGCGGGCCATGCAAGAGGTGTTGGCGGGCTGCGTTCCAGCAAAATGAAGCGCTATTTGACGAATCGGTACAGGCGTGCTACACTGAAACAGTACTCCGGCCAAAAGGTCGGCGTTTTTCGTATCAGGACGCGGCCGGCGAAGGCTCGGCGTGGTATAATGAGTAATAGATAAAGGAGTGGATATGGAAGATTTGAACATTAAACAGCTGACCTTGGCGCTGCGAGCGATTGCCGAGGAAAAGAATTTGCCGGAAGAAACGGTGCTTGAGGTGATTGAGCAGGCGATTGCGGCGGCGTGGCGGCGCGATAATGGCG
>JAUMWY010000005.1 GCA_030529385.1 Candidatus Saccharimonadota bacterium | reverse complement strand
CTCAGCCACATCATCGAGGATTTTGACGGGAGTGGGCTGGTCGGTAGTGCTGCCATTACCCACCTGACCACTGCTATTCATCCCCCATGCCCACAACGTGCCATCGGTTTTGCGGGCGAAAGTAGTGCTAGAGCCAGCCACCACTCCAGCAACATTATCGAGGATTTTGACTGGGCCGATAGGATACCCTACCTGGCCGCCGTCATTCTTCCCCCATGCCCACAGCGTACCGTCAGTTTTGCGGGCAAGGGTGTGGCCAGAGCCAGCCGCCACACTAGCCACGTTATCGAGAACTTTAACGGGAGTGGGCTGGTCGGTAGTGCTGCCACTACCTAGCTGGCCACTATAGTTATTACCCCATGCCCACAGTGTGCCATCAGTTTTGCGGGCAAGGGTGTGGCCAGAGCCAGCCGCCACCTCGGCGACATCCCCCATTACCTCCCTGGCTTGACCCGAAGCGGTCTGACTCCCCGCCGCCAAATTGGCCGGTGCCGACAGCGTGCCAAAATTCGCGCGGAAATGCGTGACATTGCAGTCTTTTTCGCCGTCACCACCCTGCGGAACATACGTATAGGTATTACCGCCGTCGTTTGAGTAGGTAAGCTTTGTGCCTGCCGGATAATTCTTCACGGATCCAACGCTAAAGCAGGTGTTATCCGGAATAATTTCCTCAATCACCGTTTCTTTGGCATCACGATTACCGCTATTGTTATATGCTAGGCTATAGCGAATCCTCTCTTTAGCCCTCACTTCGGTAGTTGAATCATCCGCCGTGCCGAATATACCGTCTTTGCCGGCACTTAAGCCATCTTTCTTGATGCGTACATCAGCGCGGTATACCGTAGTTGAGACTGTAGCGCGATTATTATCCATACTGTCTTCAATAGCTGGAGAATCTTCACCGATGATAATGGTGTTTTCTATAGCGTGCTTGTCCGGCGTATCGTCTTTGACGGCAGCGGTGATGGTAAATGAGCCTTCCGCGCCTGACGGAATACAAACATTTGCATAATCAGCACCGCCTAATTGCCAGCGAGAGGCGGCTGCATCATAACTGACATCAACCAGCGCACCAATTTGCGCACCCGCTGGATTAACCGGATTCATCGGCATGCCGGCGGCATTTACAAGATGCAACTGGGCAAATGACTGCGAGATATTAGTGATGCTACCCGGATACTGCTCTTTGATAAACACCGAACAAACGGCAGCAGCACCACGGTTAGCAAAACGTACAGTGTAGGTGATTTGTTCGCCTGGCGCAGTGCCTGGGAATGAACCTGACGGATTGGCGGTTTTCGTAATCTGCAGGTCAGCGTTTGGCGTCTTTACCGTGCTATCGCCAGTGTTATTGTTAGGATTTTCGTCACGAGTGGTACTGCTTATTTCAGCATGATTGACAGCAGTAGTGCCAGCAGGCGTATCGGCACTGGTATACGGATTAGTAAACTGCACTTTAATGAACACAGTATGCGGCCCGTCAAGCGCCGACAGCTTTCCGTTGTTGCTCGGCACGATGATAATATGCGTTGGGTATGTCCCGGCAACGAAATCATTCGTACTGTGCTTAAAATTAGCATCGCTTGCAAAGTTATAGGTGGCTGACAGCCCAAGAGTATTGAGCTTTGGCGCAGTATTCTCGTCATAATAGTAGACGGTTTCGCCATTTTGCGGCACTACTGACAATACAGTGACATCAGTCCTGCCATCGCCATCATAATCCGGCAGCCCATCAACCACTAACGAACCCAGCGATGCCTCGCGACTGGCATTACCATAGGCGACATAGTAATCAACGGCATCGCCCGGCAGTACCGTAGCCTGTGAGGCGGTTTTACGAACGTATGGATCTGGCAGTGGCGTGGTGACTGTTTTATTGTCGCCATTTGGATATGTCGGATCTTCCAGCGTGGTTGTCGTCACGGTTGCGCCATTGGTCAACGATGTTCCCGGTTGTGTTGCGGCGTGAACGCGCACGATATACTGCAGCGTAATATCGGCGCTATCACCCGGGATATAGCCAGCCTCATCACCCTGCTGCGTAATGGCATTATTATGCTCACGTGACCATGTCAGGGTGGTTGGCGAGTTTTGGCAGTTGCCGCCCTCAATGTGAGGCGCTTTCACGCTCCAGCCAGCAGGAGTAACGATGTTTAAGTCCCGGTAGCACAAACCGGCCGGCAGCGTATCCTTAATAACGACGTTTTCCGCCGGATGCTTGCCCTTATTGGCAATAACCAGTGAGTAGGTTAATTGATCGCCAGCAACTGGCTGCGTATTATTCACCTGCTTCCGTAGCCACAGATCGGCGTTATTCACGGTTACTGATGAGCTGTCATTAACACAGTATGGACCGACTAGCTCATTTTGATAACAGCCACGAGCTTCATTGGTGATGACGACGCCACTGGCGGTATCTGGCTTGACGGTAGCTTTGATATGAAGTTTGCCGCCCTCCTGGAAGAACAGATCGCCGCCACGCAGGCCTTGCGCTACTTTCACGGTAAGTTTTGTTGTGCCGTCAGGATTGGTGACAATCGACACGTGCGGACTGTTCATAATGTCCTGCTCGACGGCCGATAGTCCCTGTGCCCGTGTATGCGCATTCCACTGATGCGTCAGGCCGGCCAGGGTAACGCCGTACGGCAAGGTGTCTTCAATTACTACTTCAGTATCTTTCGTTTGCGAGTCGTTACGGTAATGAATAAACCAGTCAATCGTTGCGCCAGCAGTGACGGTTGATTGCGGCGTCGTCTTCTCTATAGCCAGTCCTGGATCACCTAATATCGTTGTATGGACAGAGTTGCCGATAGCCTGAAGTGTTTCATTGGAAATAATGGCCGAGTAATTAGTGATAATGGCGCCATCAACTGACCCCTCGGTACTTGGGCCATTGCCGTCGTCGTCATTAATTACCGTCATGCCAACAACGCCCGCTGTGCCGCTATTAGTCTGCGGTGTCATGAGAGTGGCATTGTCAGTAAGGTAAGCGACATAGAGCACGTCTTTTGCCGGAATAGCGGCAGGTGGCGCCCATACACCTGGTGCAGTCTCCACCCCGAGGCTGAAATGTGCATAAACATCGCTCGGCTTCAGTGGTGTGGTTGGTGAAATGTTCGCCGGTAGCGGTGCGTTGACGCCTGCAAAATACACCTTGCAACCTGGGCAATTGAACGTGTTGTCGTTACCATCCTTACCGCCAGTATACGCCTGTTTGAATATTGATTTAGTCGGCACGCGGTCAACCACAAAAGTATCAGTTGTCGGTATGTCGCCCACTGAGCGGAAAGTCATCTGATAGTTGATGTCGCCCTTGGTCTTAATCAACGCTTCATCACGCCGTTTCACGACCTGCAATCGCGGCGAACCAATAACCGCTGTCGTTTCCGAGACGGTTTGCGTAATCGGTGCACAGTTATTAGGGTCAGATGAGTTCAGCACCGCAACAACCTTAAAGGTGGCGTTTTGCTTCGGCCCTTTCGGCAGGGCTATTGTTAGCTTGAACTGGCGTGAGACGCCAGTTGGAATGTCACCAGCTTTAATGGTTAATGCGGAAATCTTACCACTCGCCTGGTCAATGGTCTTCTCGTATGCAGCGCCAGAAAAATTGACAAAATCTAAGAACGTATCTTTGCCGGCAATTGAGATGGTCGGAATCTGGACGGTAATGGTTGCGTCCTTGGCCGTTGCGGCACCATTATTGGTGTAGGTAATGGTGTAGTCGCCCGATTCGGCTGGTCGCAATTGTGACGGGCCATTGATGGTGGCACTTCCCTTAAAGCTGGCAACATTTGGGATAATGTGCGACAGCTCATCATCGCTGAATGCCAACGGCGCAGCTAACGGCTTGACGGCGGCGTCTGACTGATCTGCGATATCAGGTGCTGATGAGAAAGTGCGAAATAGCCCCTTGTTGGTGATAGTGTATGGCTTACAGACATCCTGTGGCATCGTCACCTGTACGGTAACCTCGCCGACGACGGAGTTTGGCCTGTCCGCACAGCTACCGCCTGCTGCGATGCCGTTTGGCGCCAAGCATGGTATGTAAAACGCCACCCACTTCACGCTATTTCCCTGCGCCGGCGCAGTATCCGACCAGCCATTACCTGGATTCGTCAAATCTTTATGATTGAAAGCCGGTGGTGCAGCAGGATCGGCGTGATCGGCATTGGTGTAGTAGAAAATCTTGCCCTTGACGTTTGATGGCAGTGTTGCCGCGACAAACTCCTGGCCAACCGGAATCATATCCATCATCACCGTATCATCGAGCCTGACAGCACCACGGTTCGCAGCCGACAATAAGTAGGTTGTCATGCCGCCCATGTGTGTCTCGCCGCCGCGTGTAGCAGTTCGCTCCCTCTTGTCAAACGTACCCTCTGGTGTGGCGTCAATACCCATAGCTATTGACTTGCCACTAGTAAGCGTGGCGATGTTGTTAGCGTTCATCGCAGCAGTATTGGTGATCTCCGTGTCCTTCGCGCAGCCGCTATAATCCACCGTGAACGAGCGGTGCTTGCCGGTGTTCGGCGCCAAATGCCCAAGCTGCCACGTGATAGTTTTTCCATTTACATCAAGCACTCCGCCGTCAGAAATTGCCGAAATTCGAGCAGCCGGGTCAGCCACTGTACCACAAACTGGCGACTGAAGCTTAGCAAAAATATCAGTCAAATCATCAGTTATAGTGGCGTTAAAAATTGTCTCCTTCTTTACGCCGTCATTGCGCGCCTGAAGTGAGTACGTTGTGTGATTATTATATGGTGCCGCAGCATGAACACGAGTTGTATTATTTAGCACGATACCAGTGGCCGACTTCGTAAGACTTGGCAGTGGCTTTGACTCAACGATGGTTACAGTTGGCTGGTTGCCATCGGCTGCCGGATTGCCATCGCTTGTAACAGCGCTGGTATTTGGCGATACAATGGTTGCCGTTGCCGCATAGGTAACGCCATTCTGGAGACCATCATGCGTGCCGAATATAGCTTGCAAAGACCCTGTCACACCGGCGGCTTGCGTGCCTAAATTCCAGTACACACTGTTGGCTGGCACTGTCACGCCACTCACGACAATTTCTTTTGAGGTATATTGGCCACCCTGCGTAGCCGACCTAAAGGAGACTGTCAGGTCTTGATTATAATCAGGTGTAAAGCTGCCGTTCATAGCCTTTGGCGCCGGCAAATAGACGACGATATTAGTGTCGTCAACATAGCTGACAGAATAGTCAACCTTGTAGCTTATTGCTTGGCTAGTGGTGATTTTTTCTTGAGCGGCAGCGCTAATAAGGAAGACGGTTTTGGGCTTCCAGCTGGCGCTAATTTTCTTGATGATTGGGGCGGGATTTGTTTGATCTGATGAGAGAAGAAGCTTTACTTGGAGGCATGGGTATTTTTCACTATCAAGTGATGAGATATCAAGTTGTCCACCCTCTAAGGTGAACCCAGCCGCATTATCACCACCGCGGATATCAGCAGTGTCCTGTTGCGGGAGTGGTGTTGGCGCAGCAGAACAGCTAAGGAGTTGAATCTTGGCGTGGTCGTGATGACTCCATGTACCAGTCACCGCAATATGCCGCCAGCCATATGATGATGACGGCGTAATTGTTGAGGTGATGAGCTCGCCCTGCACACCCTGGTTAACGGTAACGTGCGCCTTCTGCCCGTCAACTAAGACATCTTTCTGCGAAAAAATACCAGCACGATTTTGAAAGGTCAACTGCCACTGACCACTATTATCGTCCTGATTATACTGCGCCAGCGTCTGCTGATGCTGCACGTATAGCAATGTACCGGCCGTCATAAGGCCAGCGAGCGCGACAACACTCATAAAGAGCGCCCGTACGCGATGTGTAATCCTCATTTTCTCCCCTCCACGTTAATGGCTACGGTTATTGTAGCACAGCATAAATTCAATTGTAAACATAACAACAGTATAAAAACGCCGTAAACTGACATATAGGACAAAGTAACCTCGGCGTGCTGGGGTGACTTTATACGCCATAATAAAACGCCCCATTATCGGGGCGTTTATTGCCATCGTATTCCGACCTACCTGTCGCTCGCCTCAACCTTTTCAGCGCTCTGGCGAATTGGTGTTACCACCTTTTCAAATGAGCCGCCAGCCTTCTCAATTGCCGCAACAACTGACTTTGAGGCTGCCTGTACCTTCAAGGTTACCTTTGCCTTTAGCTCACCACGTGCGATCACCTTCACGGTGTGGAATGGTGTGGCGATGTAACCTTCGGCAAACAACAGCGCGTTGTCAACTGTCTTGCCATCAAACGCGTTCAAATGATCAAGATAGACCACCTGAGCTGGCGTGCGCAAGCTCTTAAAGCCACGAGCCTTCGGCACAGCCTGCGCCAAAGGACGCTGACCACCCTGGAACATGGCGCGCAATTTCTTACCGGTGCGGGCATTCTGACCCTTAGTACCACGACCAGCGGTTTTACCCTGGCCGGCAGCGATACCGCGGCCGACGCGCTTTTTATTCTTGTTAGCAACTACTTGGAGTTCGTTGTATTTCATTACTTCGTCTCCTTCTTTGCTTTAGTAGGCTTGGCCTGATTACTCAACCATTCGTCGCGTGGCACCAGCGCCTTCAAAGCCTCAATCGTCGCATAGGCGATATTCACCTTGTTGGTTGAACCGAGCGACTTCGTCAGCAAGTTGCGGATACCGGTCACGCCAATAATCTGACGCACCACACCACCAGCGATAATACCGGTACCGGGTGCAGCTGGCTTAATCAGCACGCGAGCACCTGAGAACTTGACTTCGCTGTCGTGCGGAATCGTCTCGCCGTTCAACGGCAAGGTAATCAAATGCTTCTTGGCAACTGAGGTTGCCTTAGCAACCGCCGCCTGCACATCAGCGCCCTTGGCCACGCCGACACCAACCTTATCTTTACGGTTGCCGACTACCACCAACGCCTTAAAGCGGAAACGGCGACCACCCTTCACCACGCGGCTGACGCGGTCAATATTCACCACTAATTCTTCAAATTCCTTTGGTGCGGCTGGCGCGTCATCACGCCGATTTCGCCGGTCATCGCGGCGACCACCACGTGGACTGCGAGGGCGTCGCTCCTCGGCACGTGAGGTAGTATTTGCAGGTTTTGCTTCTGCCATACTAGAACTCCAATCCTTCGTTGCGTGCAGCGTCTGCCAATGCTTTCAGGCGACCAGCATACTGGCGGCCATTGCGGTCGAAGACGACTGCGCTGACTTTAACTTTCTTTGCTTTTTTGGCGATATCCGTGCCGACGGCCGCAGCTTTTTCGGTCATGGTGCCTTTCGCCTTGGCGCCGACGGTGGTTGCCGCAGCGATGGTGTGCTGCTTTTCGTCGTCGATCAACTGCGCTGATACGTGCGTGTTCGAAATGGTAACGCTCAGGCGTGGACGCTCAGCAGTACCGCTAACCTTCGCACGAACGCGGTTTTTGCGCAGCTGACGGTTGAGTAATTTCTTGTTTTCAGCCATGATTACTTACCTGTCTTTCCTGCCTTGCGCAAAATCTGCTCGTCGGCATATTTAATACCCTTGCCCTTGTATGGCTCAGGCTTCTTCAGGGCGCGAATTTCGGCAGCCACCTGGCCAACCTTTTGCTTGTCAATGCCACTGACGATGATGGTCATCTTGTCATTGGTGACCGTGACGCCCTCTGGGGCTTTGTATTTGACTGGGTGTGAAAAGCCCAGCATCATGTCAAGCTCGTTGTTGCTTGACGCCACACGGAAACCGACACCGTTGACCTCGAGCTTCTTCTCAAAGCCCTGGGTGACGCCGATAACCATATTGTTGATAAGCGCGCGCATCAGACCATGCTGGGCGCGAGCGGTTTTTGATTCATCCTTAGGATGAACGGTCACTTGTCCGTCTTCGACTTTTACGTCGACAGCTGGTGTGATGAACTGTGTGAGTTCACCCTTTGGACCTTTGACGGTCACATCACCAGAGTCAACCGTAATTGTCACACCTGACGGAATAGCGACGGGTAGTTTTCCGATTCGACTCAGACTCATACCTCACCTTTCGGTAAAATTAGTAATAACCTGATGATTATAGCAAAAATGAGACAAAATTGCAAGTAGAGTTACTGTCTATTCCGCCAATTGCCAGCCTCGCAGCGAGTACTGTACGAGCACACCGGTATGCGCCTTTCTGCCGGTGGCTTCATCAGTCTCTACGGTGAGCTGCTGCGGGTCATCGCCAGAAAAACAATCAACCGTTTTCAGGGATAGTTCATAAGTGTCAGGCTGCCGGATTGGTGTATGTCGCGGTTTTACTGTGCCATCAGTACCGAGTACTGTTGTATACTCCATTTCAATCTCGCCCGGTATGCGATGGATATCGGTAACCTCTGCGCGACAACCGATAGCTGGCGTTTTGGCGTATACATCACCGCTACAGCCGCTCAACCCAATCGCAATAGAGGCTAGTGAGGCAATAGCCGTGTATCGCCTAAGTTCATTTGTTGCTCTATTTTCTGCGTTCATCACCTAATATAACTTCTTTCGTCTAACCTTGCTATTACATCATAGAAGCGCCCGAGCCTTCTCCGAACATCAACAAACCGTATTTTAGCACCTTCTTTAGAATGCCGTTGTATAGCTAGCTCTCAACGAAGTCCCGCAACAACTGCCTATAAGATTCCTCACTGGCATGGTTGCAGATAACTCTACTCGCGATAGACTTGACGGCGAATAGCGACATGTCAGTATCCTCTGCCCCGTAATGTTCGATTTGATCATTAATAATGAATTCATCCATCGAAACATGGTCAACACGAGCTCTTGATACACTGCGTTCAAACCTAACTTCTAGTGGAGCTTCAATATATAGAAGCCTACCGGGCGCGTCTATTATGCTGCGTGCAGCATCTAGTGTACGGATTCCCGTGAGTACTGTATTGCCGCTTAGGGAGCTGAGCGCCTCAAGAAGAAGTGGATCTCGACCATCATTTTCTTTACGTAGTTGATAGCCTAATGCTTGTAGTGATCTTCTACTCATATCTAATCCCAGCTCCTTAGCTCTTGCTCGCAAGATGTCTCCTGTTGAAATATGTAGATAGCCATACTCACGTGCTATGTATTCTGCGGCAAAATCCTTACCGCTACACTGCAGGCCCGAGATCCCAATTATATCGTATTGGCTCATGTATGATATTATATTACTGGAGTATTTTTAGGCAAAGACTAAGTTCATGAGAGAAATTGTACGGCAATTACGGCCAGGTCCTTCAATTCAAGATTTTATGGAGAGGAATACGGAATGGTCAAATGAAAGCTCACGCCAACTCGGAATTGTCGCAAAATATATAACGATACAAGCCCTGCTGCACTTACCATACTATAATGAAGAGGAAATTATACATGACGACCCTAGGGTGCTGTCTGGTATTGACAGGAAAGTCCTAACTTTAGGCAAAGATTATAAGGACACATACGATCGCTTGTATGAGTCTGCCCTAATGGGAATGGTGAGCGCCGATGCGAAACTGAAAGGAAAGAATGTCCTATCAATTCACGACGAAGCAGACATTATTCCTGTAAGATTTGGTTCTGTGCCTATTTTTTTGGCAAAAGAAATAAATGATCATTTACACTATATCAGGTCGGCTCGAGATGACAGTATAGCAAACTATGGGTTATTTATAGATGGGGCTGAAACCCCATATGCGAGCGTTAGTTTTAGTAGATGTAGTCGCGACTATCAGCTAAGGTCTCTCAACGAGGTTGCGGGAACCGACCTTCAACCCGACCAGATTTTATCAATGACAAGAGCATTCACCTTCAATAATGCACCCCGCAATAGCATGAGTAAGCTCTTTCATCAATCTCATAAACAAATCTCACGAGATTACCCTCATATAAAGGCCATTATCACGGCGCTTAACCCGTATATGGGATTTGATGGTGGAGTATTCACAGGAGCAAGTTACACTCCTTATGCACTCAGTCCAATGGAATATTGGTATGACGAGAATCAATTCTATGCCCCAAGGAGTAAGGGGATCTATCCACAGAAAACAGAAACCCCACCTATATTGTGGCTGGCGCATGGCCTCGATAGAGACACTGCAGTCCTTATTGAGAGCATCCCCATTGATAAACTTAAGCACATTACTCGTGATGAATACAGAGAGAAATAAGCTTCAGTATCCAGAACTTCAGCGTAGCAGCATGTTCATCGAGACAGACGATCAAGCTATGGATATTCTACTTCGGACAGAATATCACAATGACATTTGCAAAACTCTATTTAAAATTGCGCGAAAAGCATCCGAGGAATATTCCTATATTGCCCATCAAACCTATCCACGCCCATCACACCCTATAGCCGCAAAGAGACTTGTGCCAGAGTTTACTCTCGTTAGTGTCATAACGTCGTTAAGATGTACATTAGAAGTAGAGCAAAGAGTCACCGAGGATCTGCTAAATATCACCAAAGGTGATGTTAGAGCTTTAGAGGATTTGCCTATTGAAGAGCTTGAAGCCATACTGAAGCCATCTGGGATAGCTAAAAACAAATCCATCTGGATACGTAATGCACTGAACAAAATAAAGACCGATGATGAGTATAAAATAGATGGCTTACGTAGCCAGGACGCTACTGCGGTGCGTGAAAAAATTATGAGACTAGCAGGATTTGGACCGAAGGCCGCAGATTGCTTTGTGTTACTAGGGCTTGATATGCCCACCTTTCCCGTTGATACGAATGTGTTTAAGTTAATGGCGAGACTCTATCCAGAAGAAATTACAGGAAGCTCATCGGATATCCCTAGTTTTTCTTCGCAGAAGCACGTGGCTTCTGTAAAAAAACTGATTCAAGACGGCATCCCGCAAGACGTAAAATTATACCAGGTCCTGCACACCTTCCTACTACTCGCCGAAAAGTACAAGGTGGCAGCATGGTGAAGGTACTATTCGCCACCAAAAACACTGGCAAGTACGTAGAGTTTGCTACTACATTTCGCAAGTTTTATCCGCAAGCGTCGGTTATCTCACTCGCAGACTTAGGGTATCAAATCCCTGAGCACATAGAAACTGGTACGACATTTGCGCAAAATGCCTTATCGAAGGCGCAACACGCAAAACTTCATTTGCACGAAGACGACAAAAACTTGATAGTTGTCGCCGACGATTCGGGCATAGAAATCGAAGCATTAGGGGGTGAACCGGGTGTATTTACGAGGCGCTGGAATGGCCATGAAATGAGCGATCAAGAGATCATCGATTACTGTTTAAAAAAGCTTAGAGATGAGACGGATAGAGGGGCTATATATGTGACATGTTTTGCAATCATTCTACCCAGTGGTCCTGAGAGAATAATTTTCGGAAAAAATCATGGTATTATCTTAACTAAGCCGAATGTGAAGTCGCGGCTCAAAGGCATGCCATTTCGAGAATTATTTTTTGTGCCGGAGCTTCATATGATGTTTCATGAGGTGCGTGAACTGCCAGAGTCGCAGCGGAACGGATACCAACTTGGGCATGAGATTGCAGTGAGTGAGTGTGCCGATCTTATCGGGCGCCAGTCAGCCCCCCTCATCACAATAGCGCCAACTAACGGATAAATGGAAGTATTCCGCTAAAGACGATAGCCTATCTACATCTTATATATAAATCAAAAACACCCGGGTCATAACCTGGGTGTTTTTATCAAGGACCGAAGGATTAGTACACCTTCAGCAACAATTCACCACCAAGTTTAGCTTTCACAGCCTCGGCGCCGGTCATCACACCTTTTGAGGTAGAGATCAGCACCAAGCCCCGGCCGCTTTTCACCTTTGGTATCTCAGCTGAGCCAACGTAGACACGACGGCCTGGCTTTGACACGCGGGTGATTTCATTGATGGTGCTGTTTTCGCCTGGGCGATTGATGGTGACGACCAACATATCGCGTGGCTTAGCGGCCTCAACGGTGACGTCGGCCAGATAGCCATTCTTTACCAGCTGCTCAGCAACCACTTTTTTCATCTTGCTTGACGGAACACGAATTTCCGTTTTGCCAACCATTTTCGCATTGCGAATGCGGGTCAGAAGGTCAGCGATTGGGTCTGTAGTTTGCATAGACATCGTCAAATCTCCTTTCCTTCTTTACCAACTACTCTTTGTAATGCCTGGGATTTCACCCTTGGCTGCTTTTTCGCGGAAATTGATACGGCTCAGGCCAAACTGGCGCATGTAGCCGCGTGGGCGACCAGAAATGCTATCGCGGTTCTTGTGGCGAGTTGGGCTAGAGTTGCGAGGCAGCTTCTGCAAGCCTTCCAAGTCACCCAGTTCCTTCAGCTCAGCACGCTTTGCAGCGTACTTTTCGATCATCTTTAGGCGCTTGTTATCGCGTGCGATCATTGATTTCTTAGCCATTACTTGACGCCCCCTTTCTTCTCAAACGGCATACCGAACTTCTCCAGCAGCGCGCGTGAGGTTTCTTTGCTGCCGTTCTTGATAACAAAGGTTACCTGAACGCCGTGCAAAATTTGCGTTTCTTCAAAGGTTAGTTCTGGGAAGATTGACTGTTCGGTAATACCAAGGTTGTAGTTACCGCCCTTGTCAAACTTCACGCCCACACCGTGGAAGTCGCGCACGCGTGGCAGGGCCACATTGATCAAACGATCCATGAACTCGTACATACGAGCGCCGCGCAAGGTAACGCTGACGCCAATTGGCGCGCCCATGCCCTTACGGATGCTAAAGCCAGCGATTGACTTCTTTGCTTGACGAGCCACTGGCGCCTGACCAGTCACTTTTTCCACCGTATTCTTGACGATTTCAAAGTGGCGCTTGTCCTCTTTTTTCTTGCCCGTACCGACGCTCACAACGATTTTTTCCAAAGCTGGCACTTGATGTACATTCTTTAGATTCAATTCGGCTTGTAGTTCCTTTTGGAATTTTTCCTTATACAAGGCTTTCAAGCGAGGAGCTGGCGGGTTCGTATTAGCTTTGGCCATACTACTTCTTCTCCTTTTTACTCTTACCATCACTACCTATAACAAATAAGGCGATCAGTATTACAAGAAGCGCGACAACAGGAAGCAACCACATTGCAAGATTGTCCATGCTACTTAATCTCCTTATTCTTTGCTTGGCGGGCAACGCGAACTTTGCTGCCGTCAGCATTCACTTTATAGCCAACCCGGCTAGTGGTTGCGGCTTTTTCATCAATCACCAACGCCACCTTGCTGATATCAGTTGGCACATGAATATCTTTTTTGCCGCCCTTTGGATTGAATTGGTTTGGTTTGACGTGGCGGTGACCAACACCAACACCCTCAACCAGCACCGTGCCAGCCTTAGTGTCGACAGCCAGCACCTTGCCAGTTGTGCCCTTATCTTTACCGGCGATAATCTTCACCAGGTCGTCTTTATGAATCCGAGCCATAATTAGAGTACCTCCGGAGCCAGGCTAACGATCTTCATGTAGCCCATATCACGCAGCTCGCGTGGTACTGGACCGAAGACACGGGTCGCCTTTGGCTGCTTGTCATCGTTAATGATCACTACGGCGTTGTCATCAAAACAGATGGTTGAGCCGTCTTTGCGCTGGATTTGGTCGCGAGTGCGTACCACCACCGCTTTTACGACTGATTTCTTTTTGACGTTGCCGGTTGGGCTGGCTTCTTTGACCGTACAGACGATCACATCGCCAACCCGAGCGTAGCGGCGACGGGTGCCGCCGAGAACGCGGATACAGAGCACTTCTTTGGCGCCTGAGTTATCCGCTACTTTGAGGCGTGATTCTTGCTGGATCATTTGTCGTCCTCCTTGGTTTCAGGCTGGACCGCCACAACATCATCTTTCAGCTTCACCGAACCGCGCGACTTCTCAATCACCTTCACCAAGGTAAAACTCTTGGTCTTAGAGATTGGACGAGTTTCCTCAACCAGCACGGTGTCGCCTTCCCCTGCCTGATTTGTTTCATCATGCGCAGTGTACTTGCGAGTCACGGTGTACTGCTTGCCGTAGAGCGGGTGCGTTTCGCGGCTGGTGACCGTCACGGTGATGGTCTTGTCGCGCTTGGCACTGGTGACGACACCGGTCAGTGTTCGTTTAGCCATTTGCTTGCTCCTTTTCGTTAATTTGTGTCAGCAGGCGTGCGATATCCTTACGGAGGGCTCGCAGCGCTTTGGGGTTTACTAATTCACCAGCGGCGTGTGAGCGCTTTGCCTCAATCAAGTCATTGCGCTTCTGAGCCAACTGCTGCTTCAGTTCTTCAACGGTTGGTACCACGGTTGCTTCTTTCGCCATTACGCTTCCTCCCGCTTGATAAACTTACACTTTACTGGCAACTTGTGGCTCGCCAGACGCATCGCCTCACGAGCAACCTCTTCTGACACGCCCTGCATCTCAAACATCACCGTACCGGCCTTCACCTTGGCGACAAAGAACTCTGGATTACCCTTACCCATACCCATCTTGAGGCCAACTGGCTTGCGGGTGACTGGAGTGTGCGGGAAGATGCGGATCCAGATCTTACCGCCACGCTTGATGTAGCGGGTCATCGCCTGGCGGGCGGACTCGATTTGGCGCGAGTTAATGCGCTCGTTTGACTGCGATTGCAGGGCATAGTCGCCAAACGCGATGTAATTACCGCGGGTGGCATTGCCTCGGTTTTTACCGATGCGAACTTTGCGATATTTGGTCTTTTTCGGTAACAACATATCGATTAGCTCCTTTCACCCTTATAAATCCACACTTTCACGCCGATGATGCCAGCAGGCGTCTGGGCGCGAGCGCAGTGGAAGTCAATATCAGCGCGCAAGGTATGGAGCGGCACTGAGCCCTCAATCACCTTTTCGCGGCGCGCCATTTCGGCGCCGTTCAGACGACCAGCCACCTCGATACGGATACCCTTGGCACCCGCTGCCATGGTGTTCTGCGCGGTCATCTTGGTTGCGCGGCGGAAATTGATGCGGCGCTCCAACTGACGAGCGATGTTCTCAGCCACCAGCTTGGCAGCCAGCTCTGGGCGGCGCACCTCTTCAATGTTGATGCGTACGGCCTGGCCGACAATCTTTTCAATTTCCTTCTTCAATTCGTTGACGCCAGCACCACCGCGGCCGATCACCACACCAGCCTTGGCAGTGTGGATCGTTACAGTGATCAGGTTGGCACTGCGCTCAATCTCAATCCGATTGATGGTTGGACGAGACGCGAACTTCTTTTCAGTCAACTCACGAATCTCGTGATCCTGCTTGATCGCCTGGGCAAACTCTTTCTTATTGGCGCTAAACCAACGAGAGCTCCAGTTCTTGTGAACTTGCAGGCGGAAGTTGATTGGATTCACTTTTTGACCCATTTACTTCTCCTCCTTTTTTGCCGTGGTTTTAGCGGCTTTTTTCTCTACAGGTTGCCTGTCAGCCTTGGTCTCAGCTTTCTTGGCCGGAGCCTTCTTTGGCTTCTCGACGCCGCTGACTTCAACTAAAATGTTTGATGTCTTCTTCTGGAATGGCAAAGCCCGGCCACGTGATGCTGGTTTGAAGCGGCGCAACCGTGTGCCAGTCGTCACGCTCAGCGTGGTAATTACCAAGCTCTTGGCGTCCAGGCCGTGGTTGTTGATGGCGTTTGCCTTGGCGCTGTCGATGGCCTTTTTGACTGGCAATGCAGCACGCTTTGGCACATGTTCCAGAATAACCAGTGCATCAGCCACAGTGCGGCCACGAACCAGCGCGGCAACCAATGACACCTTGCGCGGCGTCTGGTCGATACCCTTAGCATAGGCGCGAACGGTATAAGTAGTCTCACTCATGATTACTTCTTATCCTTTCCGCCGTGCTTTCGGAACTTACGGGTTGGACTAAACTCACCGAGCTTGTGGCCAACCATATTTTCAGAAATCAGCACTGGAACATGCATCTTTCCGTTGTAGACAGCGATCGTCCGACCGACCATTTCTGGCGTGATGGTTGATGCGCGTGCCCATGTCTTGATCACAGTCCGATCATCGAGGCTGAGTGCAGCGACTTTCTTCGCCAACTTCGCATCGATGAATGGACCTTTCTTCAGAGAACGACTCATCGTGATTTACCTCTTCCTCTTCGCATCATGGCGAGTTCGTACAATTAGCTTGTTTGAGCCCTTGCGGCGGCGCGTGCGGTAGCCCAAGGTCAACTGACCCCATGGCGTACGAGGCGCCTTACCAGAACCGTGGCGACCACCGTCACCACCACCGTGTGGGTGGTCTGCGGCGTTCATCACAACACCACGAACGGTTGGACGGATACCCTTGCGGCGCTTACGTCCGGCTGAACCGATCTTCACATTCTGGTGCTGGACATTACCAACGGTACCAATTGAGGCGGTTGCCTCAAGACGCACCTTGCGGACTTCGCCTGATGGCAGCTTAATTGTGGCGTAATCGCCTTCCTTTGCCATCAACTGCGCCTTGGCGCCAGCAGCGCGCACCATCTGGGCGCCCTTACCAGCGGTCAGCTCAATAGCGTAAATCATCGTACCAACTGGAATCACTGACAGTGGCAGGCGGTTTGAAGCCTCAATTGGCGCCTCATCGCCCGTCTGAATCGTCTTGCCCTTCACCATTGAGGTGTCGGCCAAAATGTAGTGGTACAGACCGTGCTGATCCTTCACTCGAGCGATGCGCGCTGAGCGGTTTGGATCGTATTCGATTTCTTCAATCGTCAAGGTCAGACCAGCTGGCAAGTTGTGACTCACCAAGCGGTAGTGGCGGCGAACACCACCGCCACGGTGGCGCACCGTAATGCGACCTTGGTTATTGCGACCAGCCTGTTGCTTCTTGGCCTTGATCAGGCTTTTGAGCGGCTTTTTGGTCGTAATGTCTGATAGGTCCTGACTCGTCATACCGCGACGAGCAGGGGTGGTTGGATTGTAAGCTTTCACTGGCATTACTTGGTCTCCTCCATCTGCTGCTCTACTGCGTCAAAGACATTGAGCTTGTCGCCGTCTTTTAGAGTCACGTAGGCCTTCTTGAAATCCTTGCGCTTAGTCGTGCCAGGATAGCGGTTCTTGCCGCGTGAGAAACGCACGCTTTTACCGTCCTGCACCAAAGTCTTCACGCTAACGACGCTGACGCCATACTGCGCTTCAACTGCGGCCTGGATTTCGTTTTTATTGAGGTTCAGCGGTACGCGGAAGGTGTAGACATTGCCCATGCTCTGTGCATACGCCTTCTCGCTCACTACTGGAATAATCGTCATAGACTTCATATTACGCTTCCTCCTTACCGAGCCACTCAGTGATTACCGGCAGCGCTTTTGGAGTAATAACAATCTGATCGGCGTTCAGAATGTGGTACACGCTCAGGTAGTTTGCTCGCACTACCAACACATTCTGAATGTTGTTGGTTGCACGCATCAACTCTGTCGTCTTTTCATCAACGACTATCAATACACGGCGCTCCAGCTTGTTGTCAGCCAAGAACTTGGCGATTTCAGCGGTTTTGCCGGTGGTCTTGATGTCTTTAACGCTAATCTTCTTCGCCTGCTCAGCCAAAGTCAATGCCTGGCGAACAGCCACCTTCTTTGCGGTCTTTGATAGCTTCTTAGTGTAGTTTTCATTGCCCCGAGGACCGAAGACAACACCACCGCCACGCCAGATCGGGTTACGGGTTGAGCCAAAACGCGCCCGACCGGTGCCCTTCTGCTTCCATGGCTTTTTACCACCACCAGACACTTCACCGCGCTGCTTGGTGGTTGCGCTGGCCAGGCGAGCATTCGCCAAATAGCTATCATACGCCAGCTTCAGCAGTTCGTGATTTGGCACGTCAACTGCAAAAATATCTTTTGGAAGTTTGTGCTCAGCCATTACTTGTCACCTCCTAAGATAATTAGACCCTTGCGGGGACCAGGAACGGCACCCTTCAGGCCAATTAGGTTGGTTGCTGGGTCAACATAGGCAACCTCAAGGTTCTTGACCGTCACGCGCTCAGCGCCCATCTGGCCTGCCATTGTCTTACCCTTAAAGACTTTTTGCGGGTACATCGAGCCGATTGAGCCTGGCTTGCGAGTGTTCCCCTTGCCACCGTGCGTCTTGCGATGCCGCTTGAAATTGTGGCGTTTGATGGTGCCGGCGAAGCCTTTACCCTTGCTGGTTCCGGTTGCATCGACTGTATCGCCGACTGCGAACGCGGAAACGTTGATTTCGTCGCCGACCTTTAGATCCGCAGGGATCTCAGCGACGCGGAATTCCCGAATGTGCTTCGGGGTCACTTGGGCTGATTTCACATGACCAGCCACGGCCTTGCTCAGGTTCTTACCCTCTCCGTAAGCGACCTGTACCGCATTGTAACCGTCGGTTTCGACAGTCTTCACCTGAGTCACGGTGACAGGGCCGGCCTGGATGAGCGTCACCGGAACGGCTTTGCCATCGTCAGCCAAGAGCTGGGTCATACCAAGTTTGGTACCGAGAAGTGTTTTCACTTTTCCTCACTCCCACTTAAACACCCCTGATGTTGGGTGGTTTCTGGCTAAACTGCACAGACCTTCTCACCATCAAGGACAAGATTGATATTACGCGTAATAGAAATTACTGCCGTATTGTAGCATACGCACACCGATCCTGTCAAGGTCTACTTGCGCTACTGCACCCTAAACAGCACACTAAGCTTGCCACCGACTGGCAGCTTTTTCTGCTGAGAAAACGCGTCAAGGTAGAATGCACCTTTGACTTTCTTAAACAGCACCTGCTCCTCGAAACGTCGTTTCCTCGGAGCGTGAACGGCTACGCCGTCCACTACATACGCGTATTGCTAGGATACAGAGTGGAGCTCTGAGATTTAGATCAATCATCGCAGTGATGATAGTGCTTAGTATCTATACCATACAGTACTCACTCTTCCATCTGCTAGTGCGGAGGTGCCATGTCAAGCGCAAAGCCATTCCTGAACCTATAGAGAAGACAAAGGAGCTAGATAGCTGCATGGCATCGAGGCATACTACCAGAAAAACCGCCAAAATCGAGCCTGCGCAAGGTGCCTTTGCCAGGTTTGCTCTGGCGGTTTTTATTGATCTTGCGTCATTACGACGCCACGGGTCGCAAATTATACAATTTTATTTCTCAGATTTAACTCTTTGACAACCCTTTAGTGTGCTCCATTTTTCTACTGCAAAATCCCGAAAATACCTAAATTCATCACTCTTTCCGTAAAATACATACAGCAATACCCCAGGAATCACAAGCGACATAGCCAGACAAATCACCCCATACATAAATATATTATCAACCCCCGCGCACAACTTCATGACACCATACTCAATAATAAGTACAGCTGCCGCCATTACACTATCTTTCACCATGGCATATATATATTCGATTCTCTTGCGCTGCAATATCACCTCAAACACATACTTCGGATATGCCACTAAGTGCAAAAACAGCACACTTATAATAGTCGCTACAATGACCCCAGGCAGACCAAATACCACAGCCAGGGCTACTGACAATACCAGATTTATAATTGTCTCATATATTGGAATGAACCGATTCTCGTACAAAATACCCGCTGCGCTCTGCATAGTTATCATACCCGCTCGCATCGTTTGCAGGAAGAAATTTGCCACCAAAACCAATAGCACCACATCCCCCAATAAAAATCCCTCACCCAGCCATAGCGTGATGAATGGTTTAGTGACCATCCACAGTACGGAAGTAGCCACAATACCAAACGCCAGATTAAGCAGTCGCAGCCGCTTCACCATGCTGAACGATTTTTCCAGGTTATGTTCTATTAGTAAATTACCGATATTTGCAGTGATCGAATAAAACACCTGCGAGATCAAAATTCCTGCAGCCATAAAAATCATCTGATAATTAGAGTACAGTCCTAGTGTCGTCAGACCTAATATGCTTGATATCACTACATTATCGACACCAGATACAAGATGCCCTGCGCTATTATGGAAAAAACTACCCTTTACAAGTTTTATGATTCCTTTTTTTGTGCTTTGGCTTAATCCTTTTTTAACTCTTTTGCGCAAAAACGTATATTTTCTGTCAATATACAGATTCAGTAAGATATTTTCAACTATTCGCATCACAATCATCACCGCCATGAATAGGTAGTAATTTTTTGTTGTCAGCAATAGTGCAATTTGTATACTATTCAGCAACAGTACATATCCCACATGAATCGTGCTAATTACATAATTTTTTTGATCCGCTTGCAGGATAGCGCGCTTATAAGTCATAAGGTACGCAAACACAGAATTAACAATATACAGCGAGAATAGTGCGTAGATATTAACCCCTACCTGGGAATTATTCGTCATCATCCCCAAAAACGGCAGTAGCATCACACCACCAACAATAATAAACCCAGATACTCCAAAGCACACCTTGCGGTAAAAGTTTACAAGCGCAACAATCGCATCATACTGCTTTTTAGCAAATGGCTTATACATATGGAAAATTACTGCCGCACCAACACCCATGTCTGCCATAACAAATATATTCGTAATAGTAGAGAACAAGCTATGTAACCCAGCTGCGTCCGTCCCTAGTTCCATAATAAAAAGCCGCTGCGTCACAAAACCCAGCAAAACCGTAACAATATTCAGTATAAACGCGCTCAATAGGTTATACAGTGCCGACTTCTGTCTAGTCATGAACGGGCAAGCTCCTTATATACATCCTCAAGCGCTGGCACAGTCGCAGAAAGATCATAGCTTGCATCATTCACTCTGCGAACTTTTCTGTCGTACGACGTGCGATTCATAATTATATCCACCCATATGCTCGGTGATTTATGAATACTCGCAAAAGTTACAGTATCAGATATTCCAACTTTTTTTGTTACCGTATCGCTCACGATACAATCCACCCCAGAAACTTGTGCTTCTATGACCGTCATTGGAAACCCCTCACTAAACGACGGCAACAAAAATACATCCGCAAAACTATAATAATCATATATATTATCGACATTACCCAGCATCACAATATGTTCCTCAAGACCCAAACTCTGAATTGTCGGATCAATATAGTCGCGACCACCGTCGTCACCCGCCAAGACTAGCACATAGTCATCATCATGCTGACGCAACTCATGTAATACTTTTATAGAAAATGACTGATTCTTATTTGAGTTACATCGTCCAACTTGTAATAATATTTTTTTATTTACCAGCCCATGCTTTTTGCGTAATGCTAGTCGCCTAGACTCATTGAACGCAAATTTTTTCATATCAATGCCGTTTTTTGCAATCATAAAGTCATGGCCATAAAAAGCATTTTCTCCCGCCCCCTCACTACAGGCAAGCCTCGCGTCACAGAAAAGCCACAGAAAAGCCTTCATCAAGACTGCTTTTATAGGGTTCTTCGACTTTTGCCAAGATCCAAAGTGAGAGTGCAAAATAACTTTCTTACCGCAAACTTTCGCTGCCAACATCAAATGTGAATGACGCACCTGAAAATGAACTATATCAATAGAATACCGTCTCACCACCGCCATCATTTCTTGCATCTGACGCAACTTGCCACGAGCAGTTGCAAACACTACACGACAACCAAAGGCTTCTATATCTTTTACTAGGGCATTCCGTTCCTTGTCTAATACGAAAACCGTTACATGAAAAGTCTTTTTATCAATTGTTTTGCATACACCATATATATACGTCTCAATCCCGCCAACATCAAGCGAATCAGTTACAATAAGCACGCGAGTTTTTGTCATTTGCCAATCATCCTCCGTATTACACATCCTAGCACAACCTGCCAATAAGGAACTCCCAGATCTGCAGCCGCTGATGATAAGTGCGCATATTGATACACATCTCGCGCATACAATCCATACAAAATGACACGCTTCACAAACCCTTCATCCCCGGCCATCTCTTTTATATACACCGCAAATCCTTTTGGACTACGACGATGATGCTCATTGATATGGCTCGTTAGTCCGCCTTCAAGGTATTCAGCATAATAAATCACCCGACTATACCAGCGCACCTTATAGCCATCCCTCGCAATACGATTCCATACCACGCCCTCGGACAGAAATTTTTCACCATCAAATTCCGGAAATGGATATGCCCGCAACAAATCCGTACAGTACACCTCCGCCTTATCTCCCAACAGATTGTATTTTTTACGCTCCAAATTAGTTGCGTCAATATACCCCTCACCGTTTCCATCACCGCCAATGACATCACCATTCTCGTATGCTTTAACACCAGCGACTCCAGCATAATCGTCAGGAATGTCGCCTAGCCATTGCAGCACAACCTCCACTGCTTTTTCATCCAGGTAGTCATCCGAATCAACAATAAGGCAGAACTCGCCCTTTGCCTTTGCGACTGCCATATTTATCGCACGATGCTTACCTCCGTTATTTCGATAGTAGTAGCGCACAGCAAATCGCACATCCTGACGTGCTATTTCCTTCGCTACCGTCTCCGTATCATCCGTCGATCCATCATTAACAATAATCCACTCGAATGAATGATTTGTTTGTGCTTTAAGGGAACCAAACAATCGCCCCAGAAGATTTGCCCGATTATATACTGGTGTAATAATGGTTAGTTTCATTGATACAACTCCTCAAGTCGCTTCACAGTCTTGTGAATATTATAGCCGTTTCGTGTAAGATTATTGACGACATCATTATTATGTTTTCGTTTTCGCCCTTCATGTACAGCAATTGCGTTAATCCATATATCGTAGTTTTCATTAGCAATCGACAAAAACTCAACCAGTCCCCCTGCATCACTATCCCGATCCACTTGATCACTGCACAGACATGGCAGACTACTAGCCTGCGCTTCTATTAAGGACACCGGCAGTCCCTCGTACAGCGACGGCATAATTAGCACATCAAGCGCCGAATAAAGACCAGCCGTATCTTCCACCAACCCCAGGAATCTAACGTTTTCAGACACTCCTTCTTGCTCGACTAGCTGTTCTAGCTGCCCACGAAGACTCCCTTGACCCGCCAATACAAGCTTTGCGCGTGGATTCTTCTTTTGATAGTGACGAAACATCTTTATAGCGAATTGATGATTTTTCACCTCTACCAACCTCGCTACCATACCAACAAGAAAGTCATTTTCTCCCAAATGATGTTGGCGGCGAAATAGTCGGCGATTTTCTGGGCTAAATGCAAAATCCAACAATTGTATGCCATTGGTAATAATCTCAAATGAACGCCCGCCAAACAAATACCGACCAGCCTCTTCACCACACGCCAGCCGATGAGTACTACACCACGCAATACCTTTTTTGGCCAGCTTCTCATAGATTTTATAGACAACGCCACCATCTTTACCAGCAGACGTACAGTGGCTATGCGTAATGCGGACTGGTACTCGCTCCAGCTTAGCAGCAATCATTGAGTACATAGATGCAAGCTGTATATGGCTATGGACAATATCAATATTATATTGTCTAATCACGTTACGGATCACACCAATGAGCCGCAAGGGATTTGCGCGGCGCTGTATCCTGATAATATTCCCACCCAGTTGTTCAATTTCATCTTGATAGTCAAACGTCTTATCACCAAAGCATAAAAAATGCACTGCGTATCGCTTTTTGTCGATATTGCGCAGCACATTCATAAGAAATGTCTCAGCACCGCCCCTGTTCATTGTGTCGACGACATACAAAATCACTTTCATCAGTTCAACCTCCATCCCTGATTATGTGTTGGTATTGTATCACGCCAATAAAACTCTTCCAAAAAATAATACGTTGACTGCACTCGCACGCCGACAGCACCAATCATCAGTACCACAAAGAGCACTACTGTCGAGAACCTTCGGAAAAAGTCAGTCGCCATCAAACCAATAATCAACACAGGTGACCCTATCAAAATAATCTCTAATAACCTATACCACAAAAGATAGTTACCAAGACAAAGCAGTGACAGGCCGGCTAGTACAATATATAGCTTTACATATTCTGTCTGTACTTTTTTACTTCTGTAGACAATTAAACCAATCGCCAACAAAGCCACCAGCTTACCTATCTTATATAAGTACGGCAAACTTACAGGAAATAGCGGAGTTAAATAATTGCCCAGCTTATATAAATTCACTGCAACAAACCCCGTAGGTTCACCGCCCACCAGCCAATGAATAACTTGCCCTCCAGGATACAACATAAAATATGCCGCGACCAACCCTAGAGCTATGTACACACTCACCGATTTAATTGTAATAAGCAGTCGGACAGCAAGCGGAATAAACGATCCAAGATGAATAAATGGCGTTATGAGATACAGTAATATGCTCCGTCGTTGCAATATAATATCCTTATATAACGCCAATGTAAAAATACTAAATGCAAGCGTAGATCTCAGCCCGGAGGGAATCATAAATATCTCATATGATGCCAGGAAAAATGCAATACCAATCCAAGCATGCCACATAGGCCTCTTTTTACGAAAGGCATAATCAATTGCGATGTATTGAATAATAAACAGAGATATCAGCGTCGGGAAAAATTGCAACAGACCATATAACCCCGTCTGCGCAATGAGCCAGTAATATCCCATGGTAATAAACTCACCGCGAGACAAAACAAAATGAATCACCGTTGCCATATTGTCCAATCGCAGAACATCAAGCCATGCAAAGTAGCGAAACAAGTCATCCTTTGGATGTGGATGCCAGTATATGAAGAAATACGCCATACAAAACGCCAGTACAAAAGCCATCAGCAAATGTGTTTTGCGCAACGAAAATACAGCCTTGAGTTGCCCCAGTGACATACTTACCCGTTACTCCGCATCTTTTTCATTACAATAGCAGGTATTAGCCCAACAATTAGCGGCTTTATGACATACGGCAGTCCACCAGGTAATAATCCGAGTGACTTAAATCCCTTGTAGCGCACAACTGCCTCTTGAATTCTATATTTATATTTGCGCCGAGAATACGCGTTCTTGTCTTCTCGGATATAGTACAGCGCATCCTGGATGTTATAGCCCTTAGAGCCAGCGGCATACATCCGCATCCATAAATCATAATCCTCAGCGCGCCATGTCTCTTTGGCTACCCGATATCCATTCACCTTGTCAAACGCAGACTTTCGCACCATAGCTCCACCATGCAAAAATGGTGAATTAAATAACATATCCCTAGCAACAGGATATTCAGGAATACGCCTCGTCCCATACGGCTTCTTATGGTCATCGTCAAACAATCTACTATTTGATGTCACGATATCATAGTCAGAATTTCCATCCAAAAAACTTACTTGCTTCTCTAGGCGATCAGGAGTGCAATAATCATCCAGATCCATCCGAGCAATATATTCACCCTTGGCTTTCTCTAAGCATTTATTCAAACTTACCATAAGCCCTGCATTGACGCTATTCTCTAGTACAACAATGCGCTTGTCTTTTTTAGCCCATCGCTGTAATATTTCACCCGTATCATTTGTCGACCCATCATTACAGATGAGAAACTCAAAATCTTCAAATGTCTGATCTAGAATTGACTGGATTGCTAAATCAGCCTCATCCTTTCGTACATTAAATGCACCTGTTATAATACTAACTTTTGGCTTACTACTACTTTTCATTGAGCACCTCGTGATATATCTTGAATGTATTTGCAACCGCAATATCTTGACTGTACCGCTTCACTTTCTCTAAATTATTTTCAGAAAACCTCCGACGAGACTTCTTGTCTTTGTATACCAGCTCTAGCTTTTCAATCATTTCCTCATCATCCAACAAGTTAAACACATGGCCATTCACACCGTCTTCTACGGCATCACTATTTCCCCGTACATCACTACAAACAACAGGTAGGCCGCTTACCATCGCCTCAACAACGTTAATCGCCAATCCTTCTTGACGACTAGTGGTTATCGACACGTCGGCAACCTGAAATAGCACATCAACATCTCGCCTATAACCGACAAAATCAATATTTGGATAATCTGCAAAGTGGCGCGCAATCTTTGAGTCAGTCGCTTCACCAGCAAATATAAACTTCAGACGCGGAATTCGAGAGGTCATCTTGTCCATGTTACGTACAATCATGTGATGATTTTTTCGCTTAATAACTTCGGCGACATAAATAACAATAAACTCATCTGGGCCATAATTATACTTCTTCCGTAGCGCGATTTTTTCATCATGTGAAACAGGGACAAAGCGTTTTAAATTCACACCGACACCATCAATTACATAGACCTTTGTACGAAATTTCTTTATTGCCAGGTCGTAATCTTCTTGGTTAATTGTAATAATAGCATCCGTCACGCGAGCCAATAATTTTTCAATCGGATAAAACAGCATCCAGTTGAGTAGTGGCGCGCCCTTGTAAAAATGAAAACCATGTGCGGTATATATGATTTTTGTGCGCGATTTCCCCGCAAAAAGATTCGCTAATCGTGCTACCACACTCCCCATTGGCGTGTGGCAATGAATTAAATCATACTTATTATCTCGCAATATCTTGCGCAGAGCAAAAATCGCCTTTATGCTGCCTGGGTGCAATGGTGAACGTGCAATACGCACTTGATATGCAGTATCGCACCCTTGAATCTCTTCTTCGCCTGATGACGCATAATCAACACGCCATCCATCTTTCTTAAAACGATCAATCAACGATCGATTAAACTTTTGGAAATTTGCCAGATGAGAAACAAAAAGTACCTTGTTGGGCATTATACACTCCTTTTTTGCATATCGTGCATCACCAACACAACACACACACCCACTATCACGCAAAATAGCGTTGATGCAATCATGGCTTTTTTGCGGCTTATTCCCGTGCTCGGAGCTGGTTTTTCTTCTACCCCTACGACAATATACCTCGTATCCTTGCTATATAATTCGCTTACTTGTTGGTTTATCACATCAACAATAGCCTCAATCGTCTTTTCTGCTTGGTGGCGATCATCACGAATATCAACAGCTACAGTATTATTTGCCTGTAGCTCTCCCCTGCCAATTCGCTCACTTGCTTCCTTCCCAACCCTCGAAGAAATTTCTTGTTTTATCGCATCAGACTCAAGAAACTCCCCAAATGGGAATATATCGCTACGAGCCATGTCTTTATTAGCCTGATACAGTGTAAAGATCTGCATAGACCCATTTGGAGTACTGCCTGGTAATACCTTGGATACAGCAAATCCGGCAGCCACGCCAATCACTGCAAATACTACAACGATATACCATTTTTTTACTATAAATCCAATTAATGAGTGCTTATGTGTCTGCTTTTTTTCCTTCATACTATCCTCCATTTTATCAAAAAAATACTTGTTCTCACAGTCCAATATTACGTCAATTACTACTTTGAGGCCAGCAGTGTCATATAAAGACGCGGCAAGAACCGCACACCTATATATTTTATGCGCCGCTTTAAATTATCCGTTGCAAGATACTTATGCAGCTTTCGCTCTCTCAACTCTTTTGCGAGCCTCACGACATCACTTGAATTCTTTGCTCGCCTAGCCAGTGATATAAAACCATTTGCCATAAAATTGGCATAATAATGAAATTGCTGTTGGTCAAGGATGCTTCCTGTCGATTCTATCGCATCAACAAACCATATCACATCATCAATGCGCTTTTGATATTTACTATCATCAGTCGTAATACTTTCTTGTCTATGAACATAGTTATATCCGATGTAATCTATCGCCACTACCGTATCTGCTTTCGCCAGCACCAGTGGAGTCAGCCCAAAATCCTCGTGTAGTCGACCGACTGCATATTGGAAGTTATTTTCAATCCAAAAAGTTCGACGATATGCGTACAGCCAAGCCGCCTCAACAAGTTCAAATTGAAACCGATTGGGCAACGATACCCCCCCTTTACATGTCTCAGGCGCACCAAGAACACGCCCCTCTTCAGAAACATCTTGATGGAAAAAACGCACCACATCAACGCTATCCTGCACCTCATGAACACGTGCCAATAAGTCCTGAGAAATATAGTCATCAGAATCAACAAACACAATATACTCACCCGATGCTTTAGTCACCCCGAAATTCCTTGCATCACTCAATCCACCATTCTTTTTGTGAAAGCCCTTAAAGCGACTATCTTTCTTGACGAAGCTATCAATAATCTGCTGCGAATTATCCGGGCTACTATCATTCACTATAATCACCTCAAAATCATCAAACGACTGATTGCGAATACTATCAAGGCATTTTGTGATATATTTTTCTGTACCATATACGGGTACGATAATACTGAATTGCGGTGTGTTCATCTGGCGTACAACTCCTGGCTGATCTTATATATTATCTTTAATTATACCAGGAGGACATACCATGTGTGTAAGTTTGCTATTTCAACACCACACACTCATCGCCCAATACCGCCCGCAGCTCATCCAATAATCCGTCGTCAGCCTCCACTTTAAACGGCAGTCGCATGGCGGTTTTGTCAGTGTCGCCCAGCACCAGCACTACGTCAGTCGTGCCGACTTTTTCATTGCATAGCGCCTTGAGTTGAACTAATTTATCATGATCGGACGGGTTTTTGACCTGGAGGAAAAGTCGGCTGGCCGGGATGTCAGGCTGTGGAGCGGGACGCGACGTGCTACTTGGTTTTGTGCTGGCTGCTGATTTCGTGGCCGACCCGCCACCCTGTTTCTGCGCCCGAAACGCCGCGCGGCGCTCTTTTTTGACAGCACTGCTGACTTTTGGCGCCTCCATTTTATGGCCGGTTGGCTCATAGCTTTTGATATCATCATCCGAAATCACTTCAATCTGATCGGCAATCATTTTGCTCTCTGACCCCAGATTACCATCACGATCGCGCGCCGAATTTTTACCAGTCACGCGGACGACGGCGTCCTGAACCAGCTGCGCACCGATTTGCTCGTATAGATTCGGAAAGACGATCACTTCGCCTTCGCCAAATTTATCCTCCAGCCCGACGAAGGCCATTTTACTGCCAGACTTCGTCAGGATGGTGCGCACCGTGGTAATAATGCCGCCAATAGTCATCATCCGGCTATCGTATTCTGGCACCAACTGCGTCAGTGGCTGTGCCTGCTCCTCTAAGTAAGTGGCATAGCTATCCAGCGGGTGCGCCGAGATATAGAGCCCCATCAATTCACGTTCCCACATCAAACGTTCTTTGTCAGTGTGCTTGGTCGGCGCGGGCATGAGCTGCATAGTTGGTTGAACACCGGCAGCTTCATCACCTAGCAGCCCGAACAAATCAGTCTGCCCGCTAGCGGCCTCTTTTTGGGTTTTTTGGGCGAATGCCGTGATCGTATCAAGGTTAAATAGCAAATCCGAGCGGTCACCAAAGCTATCAAACGCGCCACATTTGATGAGCGACTCCCACGCCTTGCGGTTAAATTTGCTGGTTGAAACGCGCTTGGCAAAATCCTCGACGCTGGCGAATTTACCCTCTTCCCGCGCGCGCAGCAACTCCTCAACCGCACCAACACCTACACCCTTCACTGCCGCCATACCGAAGCGAATTTTATTTTCGCCTGGCACCACCGCGAATTCAACGAAGGATTCATTCACATCTGGACTGAGCACCGAAATTCCCATATGCTTACATTCGGTCATTTCAATGGCCAGGCGCTCGGTGTCGTCTTGGTCGCTGGTCATTAGTGCCGCCATAAAGGCATCAGGGTAGTGCGCCTTAAGATATGCCGTCCAATAGGCAATCAGACCATAACACGCCGCGTGACTCTTGTTAAAACAGTAATTAGCAAACTCTTCTAGCGCCGCCCAGAACTGCTCGGCAATTTCACGCGTTGCCCCGCCGACTTTCACCGCACCCTCGACGAACTCTGGCTTCACCTTCTGCATCAGGTCAATCTTCTTTTTGCCAACCGCCTTACGCAGCGTATCGGCCTGGCCACCGGTAAAGCCACACCACTCTTTGGAGATCTGCATAAATTGTTCCTGGTAGACCAAAATGCCGTAGGTGTTTTTCAGCGAGTTTTCCATGCCAGGGTGCAGGTAGGTAATTTCTTCTTCGCCGTGTTTTCGCTTAATGAAAGAATCGATAAACTGCATCGGGCCCGGGCGATACAGAGCCACCATAGCGATGATATCTTCAAAGACGCTTGGCTTGAGTTCACGCAAATACCGCTTCATGCCGGCCGATTCAAGCTGGAATACACCAGTGGTGTCGCCGCGCTGGAACAGCTTGTAGGTTTCTTCATCGTCAAGCGGCAAGCTGGACAAATCAATTTCGGTTTTATACACCTTGCGGATAATGCGCAGAGCGTTATTAATAATCGACAGATTAGAAAGACCCAAAAAGTCCATCTTCAGGAGGCCAAGTTCTTCCACCGGCCCCATCGGATATTGCGTCGCCACCACGCCTTTTTGCGCCATTTCCAGCGGCACATACTTCACTAAATCATCCGGCGCAATCACCACGCCAGCAGCGTGCACGCCGTGCGAGCGAATGGTTCCTTCCAGGCGCGACGCAAAGTCATACACCGTTTTGGCCGTTGGATTCGTCTCGTATTCCTTTTTTAGATCAGGATCTTCCTCCAGCGACTTTTTGATTGGCACGTGACGGCCCTGTACCGGCGCTGGAATTAACTTCGCCAAGCGATCCGACTCACCATACGACACCTGCAGCACCCGCGCCACATCACGAACCGAGGCGCGCGCTGCCATGGTGCCAAAGGTACAAATATTAGCCACTCGCTCCGTGCCGTACTTATTAGCACAATATTCAATCACCTCACCGCGCCGCGTATCTTGAATGTCAATATCAATATCGGGCATGGAGATACGGTCAGGGTTAAGGAAGCGCTCAAACAGCAAATCATAATGTAGTGGGTCTAAATCAGTAATATTCAGCGCATAGGCAATGATTGACCCGGCCGCCGATCCGCGCCCCGGCCCAAAAATAATACCCTGGGACTTGCCCCAGTTGATAAAGTCCTGGACGATCAAAAAATAGCCGTTATAGCCCATTTTATCCAGCACGCCAAATTCCATATCCAGGCGCTCCAGCTGCGCCTCGCTGAGCATGGCCCGCAACTCATCATTTGGCAGCTTCTTGGCGTCCTCCAGTGCCATGCCAGCATAACGCGCCGCCATGCCGCTATACACCAAATGATCCAAATATTCCTTCTCGCTCTCACCGTTGGGCGTCGGGAATTTCGGAATGAGGATATCACCCAGCTTAATCTCCAAATTACAGCGGTCAGCAATGACTTTGGTGTTGGCAATGGCGCTAGGGTTGGTTTTTGACCAGCGAGAAATGATATCTTCAGGCTCAGTCAAATGCAGCTCAAAATCTTTCAGGCTCATGCGTTTTTCATCACTCAAATACGCGCCAGTACCGACACACAGCAAAATCTCATGCGCATCCTGATCTTCGTGGCTTAAGTAGTGGCCATCACTTGACACTACGCAGGGAATATCCAATTCTTCACTCAGCCGCTCGAGATAATCATTAATCTTTTTCTGCACATCCCAGTGACTGCGCGCGTCAGGATGGCCGTGATCTTGTAGCTCCAGGTAATAGCGATCACCAAAAATTGACTTATACCACCGAGCAATTTCTTTCGCCTTATCATAATCATCGTTGCGCAGATTCTCGCCCAGCTCACCACCAGCGCAGCCCGACATACAAATAATACCTTCGTTGTACTGCTCCAGTAAATCATGATCAATGCGCGGCTTGTAATACACGCCCTCAAGGTTCGCCACGGTTGAAAGCTTCATCAGGTTCTGATAACCCTTGTGATTCATCGCCAGTAGCGTCAGGTGATAGCGCATTTTATCCTTAGCCGGATCGCGGTCGTGTCGAGTGCGTGCCGCCACATAGGTTTCAATGCCGACAATCGGCTTAATGCCGGCGTCTTTGGCGGCCTTATAAAACTCAATGGCGCCTGACATAGTGCCGTGATCAGTGATGGCACAGGCCTCCATACCCATTTCCTTCACCCTGGCCACCATATCAGGAATTTTGGTCAATCCATCCAGCAGTGAATGATGCGTGTGATTGTGCAAATGCACATAATCAGACGGTTTTAACACCGCCGAGGCCTGCTCGTCGCTCTTCCCCACTGTACTCATTACTCCCTAGTATAGCACGCTTAGCGGCGGCGTTGCATGGTGTCAATCAGATTGTTGATAAAGTCGGCCAGCGCCGGGAAAAGGTCAACCACTTGCCCAAGCAACCAAATCAATATCGCAATCAGCACCGTCGCACCCAGCACTGAGCCAAAACCAAAGAAGACGCCGCGCCAAAAATTCATCATATACACCTGACGACGCGTACGATGAAAATCGTTAAATAACTCTTCTAGCAGCGCCTGTCGAGCCCCGACTTCATTATCACGCTTTACGCGCTCAGCAACTTTTTTAGTGATTGGCTTTTTGGCGGTCATATTATTTCTCCTTGTGTGAGCGTCGCTGGATAAATCGCTTAGCAGCGCCCGCTAGCCCTACTGCCGACGCTATGCCCTGCACGGTTCCCATCAACTCTTGCACACTATTGGTCGTTTCCTGGACGTGACGCGCCGAACGCTTGGCCAGCCACGCCACAATCAGTGCTAAAATAATTGCCACAATAAGGATAATCACCGCAATGATAGCGATTACCATAATAATTGTTAGTGCTGTGTTCATACCTTCAGTATACCTTATCGCAGGCGTGCTGTCATGTAATCACGCAGTTGCTGGCTGATCGTCGGATCTTTTAAGCCAAAATCAATAGCGGTTTTCATATAAGCCAACGGATTGCCGGTGTCATAATACTCTGCATTAGCAATTTCTTTAGCATAAAAGGCATGCCCGTCATCAATCATCTGCTGAACAAAGGGCTGAAAGGTGAATTCGCCGTCCGCCTCGTTATGCTCAGCATGTTCAATATAGCGCATGATGTCGGCTGGTAACAAATAGCCCGACACACTGGCCAGATTTGATGGCGCAGCCGCTTTGCCCGGCTTTTCAATAATCTGCGACATCTGTATCAGCCCCGGCTCAACCGCTTCACCATCAGCAAAACCATAGGCATCATACTCAGCGTCATCTACCGCCCGCTTACAGGAAAACACACCGCCACCATGCTGCACATAGACATCTATCATCTGCTGCGTGGCGTTAGCCTCAGGCGTAAAGAAATCGTCCGCCCAGGTGTAAATGAACGGCTCATCGCCAATCAGGTGAGCTGCGCTCAGTAGTGGCGTGGCATTGCCGTATGGACCCTTTTGGCGTACATAGACAAAATTCGCCATATTTGACACCGCCTCAACCATATCAATGTACGGCTGCTTTTTCGGTCCACCAGCCGTCAAGTTGGCAATCAATTCAGCGCTTGGCACATCAAAATGATCCTCAATGGCGCGCTTATTGGCATTACCGACAATGATAATGTCCTTAATGCCGGCCGCCACCAATTCCTCAACGACATACTGAATGATAGGTTTATCAATCAGTGGCAACATTTCCTTCGGCATGGCCTTGGTTTGCGGCAGAAAGCGCGTGCCAAAGCCGGCTGCCGGGATGATTGCTTTGGTTGGTCGTTTTCGTTGCGTCATCATTACAACCTCTCACGAATCAGCTTCTGCGCCAGTGCCGGATTGGCCTGACCTTTGGATTTTTTCATAATTTGCCCAACAAGGTAGCCGATTGCCTTTTCTTTGCCGGCTTTGATGTCAGCAATTGACGCCGCCGACGCTGGATCCGCCATCACCTCATCAACAATAGCCGCAATCGCGCCCTCGTCTGAGACTTGTAGGAGGTTTTTCGCCTCGGCCAGTTGCCGTGGATTGGCTGCACCGGCCAGCAATTCGTTAAACAATTCCTTAGCGTTGGTGCTCGACACCTCGGCGTTGTCGGTCATCACTGCGAGTTCAATCAAATCATCAGTTGCTACTGTCACAGCCTGCACCGCCTGGCCTTCTTCAGCCTCGCCGACAGCGCTGGCAAACCAGTGCGCCACACGCTTAGCGGCCGCCTCGCCCGCCGCCTGCTGCACTGCGTATACCGCCGTAGCATGCGCCGGAACGGCCAGCAGCGAATTAACTACTGACTTATCCAAATTCAATCCTGCCCAGGCATCACGATATTCACCCGGCAACATCGGTACCTCGGCCTGAATAGCCGCAATCTCCTCATCACTCAACACAATCGGCGGAATATCAGCATCAGGCATATAGCGGTAATCCTGGGCGTCCTCTTTGGAGCGCTGCGAAGTGGTAATTTGCTTCGCGTCATTCCAGCCGCGCGTTTCTTGCACCACCTCACCGCCGGCCTCAATCACATCAACCTGCCGCTTAAATTCGTACTCCGCTGCACGTTCAACACTGCGGAAAGAGTTGAGGTTCTTCACCTCAGTGCGCTTACCTAGCTCCGTCGCACCTTTTTTCGCCACCGAAATATTGACATCAAAGCGCATATTGCCATGATACAAATCACCGTGCGTCACGCCAGCATAGACCATTAATTTATGCAGCTCAGACGCATAGGCTTTGGCTTCTTCGGCCGAATGAATATCAGGTTCTGAAACAATTTCAATCAGCGGCGTACCGGCGCGGTTAAGATCCACCAGAGAATAGCCGTCATGGTGCGTCAATTTGCCGGCGTCCTCCTCCATGTGCGCATGATGAATCCGCACTCGCTTGACACTGCCGTCTTCCAGCGGCGCATCAACATGCCCTGCCTGAATAATCGGCTGATACATCTGTGATGTCTGATAGCCCTTTGGTAGATCTGGGTAAAAATAGTGCTTGCGATCAAAGCGGCTAACGCGCGCAATCGGTGCATTCAGCGCTTTACCAGCCCGCACCGCTAGTTCCACCGCCTGACGATTTAACACCGGCAACATGCCCGGTAGGCCAAAATCAATGTGATGCACCTTGCTATTCGGTTCAGCATGACGCGCATCATTATCCGCCGAGCTAAACAGCTTGGTCTTGGTCGCCAGCTGGACATGGCACTCAATACCAATCGTCATTTCATATTCATCATACACACTCATTTTATAGCGCCCCCAAATCTTTCAGCCCCGACTCAAAGCCAGCCATGGCTCGCTTAAACGTCTGAGCGGTAATATTCACCTGCGGCTCATGGGCAATTTGATTACGCAATTTATGCGCCGCCCACAAGGCCTGTTCATTTGACCACTGACCACGCCGTGCTTTCAGTCGCTCACCCATCGTCGCGCCCTTCACGCCGCTGTCGCGCATCGCCTTGTCAACTAATTTATCAGCCTTCATGATGGCCATTTGCACGCTGTCCGTTTGCCCGCCGGCCGCACCGTGCTGGATGGCCCGCCAGACTTTTTGATATAGTTCACGATCCAGGCCGCCGTGGCGACGGCTGGTGATTTGGATAGCGATCATCAGGCTAGCGCCAATTAATAGGGCGGCCACGACCAATGCAATCAACAACCAATCCATTACGCCACCTCCGCTTGCGCCGCCAACTTAAGCAGCGCTCTATCCGTCCGATAATCACCGACCAACTGCACGCCAATCGGCAAACCGTCGGCATTTGTCCCGGCCGGCACCGAAATAGCCGGCAGGCCCGCTAGCGACGCCGGCACGGTCATAATATCCGCCAGGTACATTTGCACTGGATCGGCCGTATGCTCGCCCAATTTAAAGGCTGGCGTTGGCGCCGTCGGCATCAGCAATGCGTCATACTTGGCAAACAACTGCTGAAATTCCTGAATTAACAGCGTGCGGGCTTTTTGCGCCTGCTGATAATAGGCGTCAAAGAAGCCGGACGACAGCACAAAACTACCGATCATAATACGCCGCTTATTCTCCGTCACAAAGCCCTCATCACGGCTACGACCATACAGCTCCGCCAAGGTCGCCGCACCCTCCGCGCGATGGCCATAACGCACGCCGTCATAGCGCGCCAAATTTGACGACACTTCGGCCGGCACAATGATATAGTACATCGCCAAAGCGTATTTCACCATCGGCAACTCAACTTCCTCAACTTCATAGCCCAAGCCCTTCAACTTGTCAGCATACTCCAGAGTGCGCGCTCGCACCTCAGCATGAACCTCATCAGTGAGACACTGCCGCACCAGACCAATCTTCTTTTTAGCAAAGGTCGGCGTGTCCTGCCAAAAGTCAGGCAGCGTTGTCATATCTTTTTCATCACGCCCCGCCATAATTTCCATCACCAAGTTCGCGTCGTCCGCATTCGTGGCAAAACAGCCGATGGTATCAGTACTGGACGCCATGGCCACCACGCCGTAGCGACTGACCGCGCCATAAGTTGGTTTGACGCCGACCATGCCGTTGAAACTGGCCGGCTGACGAATTGACCCGCCAGTATCAGTCCCCAAGGCAAATGGCACCACATCTAGCGCCGTCACCACTGCCGAACCGCCTGACGAACCACCGGCCACACGCGCCTGATCAACCGCGTTCTTCGTCGCGCCAAACGCCGAATTCTCCGTTGAACCGCCGTGCGCAAACGCATCCAAGTTCGCCTTACCAATACAAATCGCGCCCTCCGCTTCCAGCTTTTCAACCGCCGTCGCCTGCAGCGGCGCGTCAAACTGCGCCAACATCTTTGACGCGGCAGTTGATGGCGCACCAAACGCCAAGAAATTATCCTTCACCACAAACGGCACGCCGGCCAGCCGCCCGGTAATCTCACCAGCGTCAACCTTAGCTGCTCGCTCCAGCGCCCGCTCCTCAGTCAAACTCAACAACGCATGATAGTCTGCCACGTCACGCGCACGCTTAAGCGCCGCCTGCACATTAGCAACCGCACTTTTTCCCGTAAAATCACTAATCCGACTCATCACAATACCTGCGGCACTTTCACTTGATTTTCTCGCTGCTCCGGCGCCAATGCCAACAGGGCCTCACGGTCAACCCCAGCCTGCACCACATCATCACGCCACACATTCTGCAGCCCCGTCACTTGATAGGTCGGCTCCACACCGGTGGTATCTAATTCCGCCAGCTGATTAATATAGCCGACGATATTTTCCAGGTCTTGACGCAGACCCGCCGCCTCATCATCCGCCAGCTGCAACCCGCTCAAAACGGCCAGCCGCTGGACATCATCATTGGAAATTGTTGTCATAGGCCCATTATACCACTAATATTGCACCAAACGCGGCGAATACAGAGTGACCATTTGCGGAAGGCCATAAAAGCTGAGCGCATGGTTTTCATATAGCGCAGGGTTATTAATATTACGGGGCGACGGGTCAGGGTGACTAGGGAATCTAATGCCGCCATATTTTCCATACTGCCATCCAACTGTAGTGGCAATTGTGCTACCTTGGTGCGTTCCGGCGGGAGTGGGCGCATCAGGATTGTTAATTACACTAAGCCATGGGGCTCGATTATCGGCTACATACATCTTACCATTAGGACCGCGAAGGATTTGACCTCCACCTTCACCTACTCCATCTTGAAGCGTGTAGCTAGTTATCCTGCACTCCGTGCCCCTTTGGTACGGTCCGGTATAATCACTGCAGCCGCTACTTCCGATAAACCTCTCGCTACGCTGAACTGCGCTCCGATCGGGATTACTAATATCAAAACGCCTCACTCGTGCCGGGTAGATGGTGGATGTGTATATATACTGGCCGCTTGGAGAAAAGTCAGCGGAGTAACCAACGTAAAGCTCCTTTTCCGTGTTCTTGCCGCGAGAGACGGGGCCCGCATAGAAGCTGGTGTATTTCGTAAGATATCCAGTATCGCGATTAATGTCAAGTACATGAACCGTGCCGTAATTAGAATACGTATAATTCCACTTACAACCTCCACCCCCCATCATAACAGCCATCTTTGAATAGTCACTATTAAAGTTGATTGTACCAAACGCGGTAGCAGTTGACGCCTTATTATTCACATTCGTCCGAATAGCCGGCGGGTTTCCTTCACAAATCCTGGCCCTAAGATCAAAATCGGATTTTGTTACATCATAGGCAACAATAACCGATCCCGCTTCGCCGTGCTGCGCAGGATTTCTCCGATATTCGGTCAAATTAGCCTTACTCTTTTCAGTGAAGCGAAATCCCCATATAATATTATTGGTCGGGGTGGGCGTATAGGTATACACCCAATACCCATTTCCATTATGCATTGGTACGGCGTTTAAGGCTTCTGATGAGTACTCCCAGGTTCCAGCCATATGAATATTCTTAGCATTCGGCAATACAGAGCCGCGACCATGGTCACCCTGCATGTCAACAACGCTGTAATATAAGAAGCCTTGACCACTTGGAGTGAGATACACATCTATCCATTGACCATTTCGGTATTCTTTTCTGCTGTCATTTGCACTGTTAGAAATGACAACATAGTACCGCTCTTCCTTGTCTATCGGAAAGGCCGCAACAGCTTGCGTTGCCGTAGTTGACCCCTTTAGATCATGACTATTCTGTAGCACATTATTATCCCGATTCCATAGAGTCTTGCCATTTGTATAGAAAAGCACCTCCCCCTTACGATTGGATATCGTCGTGATACCCTCGTCAATCCTGTGTCCATTAGGAATGCGCTCAGCCCGAGGGGTGTGAGAATTATCTGGACCAAAGTCAATGCGCGTCTTCTGCCCTACATACCACCACCGATGGCTGGCGCGAGTTGATGACCTATCCTCTTCGTAACTCGAATGCTGCCGCGCCGTATACCTATACTCCTTATACAACCGCCCGTCAGTGCGCCGCAGCTCTGATTTACCAATAATGGTTGCTGCTTGGTTCTGCCCAACCATTACGTAGCGCCCCTCAAACGTCGTCTGCAAGTTGCCTGATTTATGCACAACCGACGCGCTGCCGCCACCCAAACAATCATTCCCCGGACGCACTACCTTCGTCGTATCAAAATGCCGCTGCTTCATACACTCGCCCATAAACGCCGCTCCAGCTTCCGCCGCCTCGCGCGCCAGCATATTGTAGTACTGATCACGTAGCGCCGCAGCGGATGACGAGGCTAACTGCAGCGCCGCCAACAGTACAAGCAGTAACACAACACTTGCTACCACAACGGTTGGCAATACAAATCCCCCACTCTTTCTCATGCCACCATCATACCATAAGCGCGACACGAATAAAAAGAGTGCGGCAGTACCGCGGCCGCACTCTGTTGATACATATGCGAATTTAATGCGTGTAGCGTTCCATTCTTTCAGGTGTCGCGCTACGATACTGTTTAGTGTCCGGATTATGCACTTTCACAGCAATGGTAATTGCGCTTGCCAGTAGCACCGCAGACGACGCGCCAAGCACGATCATCGTTAGCGCACGCGAAGTATTGCGGCCGCCGATAATGCACTTAACCATCCACGCCACAGCAATCAGCAGCGCCAAGCCGACACTGTACGGCAAAAATTCGCCGACATATAGCGACAAATATACCTTGTCAGCCCCTGGTAAGCCAATAAACAGCAGTGACGCAATCAATACCGTGGCTATCTTAGCCAGCAGCACAATAGCAGCCGCCGCCACAATCGCCATCGCTCCGTAGGTCACTACTTTATAGGCAGTCCGCCCGGTATAGCCCTCGCGATCAGGAATAGCCCGTGACACCCGGCCAAACAACACGAATGACAGTACCGACAGCAGCACCGCTAGCACACCCGCCGCCACCAAATCAGTCCCCATGGTTACCATATCAACCGACAGAACAGCCGCCAAAAACCCACTTACGCCAGCACTTGGGGTGAGCGTCCCGGCCCACATATTAAATACCGTCGTGACTACAAAGGTCGTCAACAACGCTGCCGCCACCGCCGAGGCCATCGCGCCAGCATATTCGAGCGTCAGCCATTTCGCCTTACCCTTATTTGGGTCAACCGGCTGCTGATACGCCGCGTACTGCGCCTGATCGTAGCCCTGCGGCATCGCCGGTGCTGACTGTGGTGCTACCGGCTGCTGCGGAGCTGCCTGGGTTGCTGCTTGCTTTTTTGTCATAGCAATTCCTCCTCTATTACTACTTTTATCTTACATCGCTTGGCGAATTTCGGCAATCATATCGCGCAGTTCCGCGGCTTTTTCAAACTCTAAGTTGGCGCTGTGCAGTTCCATCTGCCCAGTCAGCTCTTTTATCAGCGTACTGTATTCATCCTTCGGAATCTTTTTCAGATCAAGTGTTGGCTTGTTGTCGGATGCTTTTTGCGGGATGATGGCGCGTAGGCCGTCATCAATCTTTTTCTGGATGGATTGCGGGGTGATGCCGTGTTCTGCGTTATATTTTTGCTGGATCTCACGGCGGCGATTGGTTTCATCAATGGCGCGGCGCATGCTGTCAGTGATTGTGTCGCCATACATCAATACCCGACCTTCAACATGGCGGGCGGCGCGGCCAATAGTCTGGATCAAGGCACTCTCGGAACGCAAGAAGCCTTCTTTGTCAGCGTCCATGATGGCCACCAGGCTGACTTCTGGCAGGTCCAACCCCTCGCGCAGCAAATTGATGCCGACCAGCACGTCATAAGTGCCCAGGCGCAGCTCTTTGAGGATGTCGCCGCGCTCCAGGGTGTCAATTTCGCTGTGCAGATAGGCTGTTTTGACACCGTTGTCGCTGAGGTAGCTACTGAGATCTTCCGCCATGCGCTTCGTCAGCGTCGTCACAAGTACGCGGTGACCTTTGGCAATCGTCTGACGAATTTCCTCCATCAAATCATCCACCTGGCCCTCGGTCGGTCGCACCTCAATCGGCGGATCGAGCAGGCCTGTCGGGCGGATCAGCTGCTCGGCGGGCGCTGGGCTGTGCGCCAATTCATACTCGCCCGGCGTGGCCGACACATAAATCGCTTGATTGATGTGTTTTTCAAATTCATCAAACCTCAGCGGGCGGTTATCCAGCGCACTCGGCAAACGAAAACCGTGCTCCACCAACACTTCTTTGCGCGCCCGATCGCCATTATACATACCGCGCACCTGCGGCAGCGTCATATGCGACTCGTCAACCAGCAGCAGCCAGTCGTCCGGAAAATAGTCAATGAGGGTCGCTGGCTGCTCACCCGGCTCGCGGTCAGTCAGGTAGCGCGAATAATTTTCAATACCCTTCACGAATCCCGTTTCGCGCAGCATTTCCAGATCATATTTGGTGCGCTGACTCAGTCGCTGCGCCTCCAGATGCTTATCATGCGCTTCAAACCACGCCAGCCGCTCAGTAAACTCCTTTTCAATGCCGACAATTGCCCGCTCAATCCGCTCGCGCGGCGTGGCGTAGTGACTGGATGGGAAAATTGTCACACTCTCAGGCTCGTCTAAAATCTCGCCCGTCAGCGCGTCAATTTTCGTAATCCGATCTACCTCATCGCCGAAAAACTCCACCCGCACCGCTGCGTCCTGCCCCGCCGGATAAATATCCACCACATCGCCACGCACCCGAAAGGTACCGCGCGCAAAATCAATGTCATTACGCTTGTACTGAATGTCGGTCAGCAGCCGCACGAACTTGTCCTGCACCCGCCGCTCGCCGCGCCTCACCGTCAGCGCCATGTCAGCATAGGTGTCCGGCGAACCAATACCATAAATACAACTGACACTGGCGACAATAATCACATCGCGCCGGGTCAACAGCGCCGACGTCGCTGCATGCCGCAACCGATCAATCTCGTCATTAATCTTGGAATCTTTCTCAATGTAGGTATCACTACTGGCAATATACGCTTCCGGCTGATAATAATCAAAATAGCTGACGAAATAGTGCACTTCGTTATCGGGAAAAAACTCCTTGAACTCAGCGAATAACTGCGCCGCCAGCGTCTTGTTGTGCGCCAATACCAAAGTCGGCACATTCCTCTGGGCGATGATATTTGCCATGGTAAAGGTATTATGCACGAATATGCCGCCACTGCCTGCTAAGAATGTTTCATTGCCCGCCACCGAAAAGTCATAAACGCGCCGCCGCTGACGCTCAACAGTAATTGAGGCGATTTTTCCCCATCGCAGCTCCGTCAAATACTGCCACTCTGCCACATCATAGCCTTGCTCGTCCATTGCCCGCAGCAGTCGACGCATCACATCCTGCGACGGCCGCCGCACTCCTCTTTCAATCATTGAAATCAGTGACCGATCCACTCCCGCCATGTCGGCAATGCTCTGCTGGCTGAGTTGATGGCTCTGTCGAAAGGTGAGAAAATCAGCACCATATAGCGGCACAATATCAACATTCGTATGCAAAGATGCCGCCATGTTTCGTACCTGCTCCGCGGCGCGCCGCTTATGCGTCACTTTTAGCTCCAGAATAGCCGCCAATTTCAGGCGCTCAGTCCCACTCGCCGACACCACATAAGCAGTTCGCCGCTCGGCACCATACTTCACAGTCCTTGTGCGCCGCTGAAGCGACACACCGAGCCAGTCGCCAATATATTGCAAATCAGATGCTAGGCAGTCACTGACCGTCGTCATCGTGAGCGCTCGCCGCTCAACGCTCCCATCGCCGTCGAAATAAGCCCCAAGCAACACCCCGAGCTGCCGCCGCGACAATTGTGGCCACCACGCAGGAAAGCATTTTCCGGTCGACAAGCGGCCACACCACGCCAGTAATAGATCGCTTAATCCGACATGGGTCACTTGATAGTCGTACGAACTTGGACGTCGCTGCAGCGACAACCCCAAACTCTTTACTGCCGCCGCCAGCGCCTGAGCGACTTCGGCGCTACCAGTTGATATCGTGATGTACCTGTCGGTATGACGCCCTTCGGCAATATAGTAACCGATCAGCCGCAATAAATCGTCCGTCACCGGGAGACACAGTGGCAGCGTTGCCTTTCCGTTGTAGCCCGCCACCGTCATACCGTCCGTCGCCAGACCTGCACGCGCCACATCAGCCAGGCTCAGTCGCTCACCTTCATGAACGACGCGCCATATCTTCTGACGACCGACACCAGCCGCCTCAAGTTTCGTCTTTTGCTCATCACTCAGAGTCACCTGGGCGTAATACTCATGACGTGACGCCAGGAGCGTGGGCATTATATCAATGGCCGTCAGCTCCTCATCGCCCACCTGAGGCATCCGCGGCAGCGGCACATAATCACCCTCTTGCAAAGCGTTGCCCGCCACACACTGCAGCTGACCATTGCGTATCGTGTAAAAATTATGGTCCATCGTCGCAGTCACTGATCGACCGCATGCCGTCGCAATCGTCATCGTTTGCGGCGTCCAGTGCCGAGACAGCTGCCGAACCCTTCGCCATACTGCCTGCCCAGTCTGAGGATTAAACGACATCGTTTCCAGCGCCTCATTGGCCGCAAGATTCAGCACCTCACTGTCGCCAATATGCTCAACATCCGCCTGATACTGCTCCATCAGCCCATCAACACATACACCAATCGCCATGCTCTCCGCCCCGCCATTACGGCACACTAGCACGGGCGACTCGCCAATAACACTTTTCCCCGACCCTGTCACTCCCAATAGCGTCTGCTCACGCTTACCCTGCTCCAACCCCGCCACCAACTGAGCAATCGCCCGCGGCTGATCACCGGTGGGCTGATACGAAGCAGAGAGGCGAAACTGGTTCACCTCTCTATTGTACCCTATTTTACGCCACCGCCTCACTACGAGCTGTAAGGAACCATGCCGGAACCATCAAAGCACTTATTATCAACCAGCACTCCCGGCACTTTCGCTTTTCGCAAATCATCACATTTCATGCCATCCTGCTGCGTACCGGCCACAATACCGATTGGGCCCGTACCGTCCTTTGGTCCGACAATTACATATGCATTAGTCAAGCCCTGTACTACCGCATATGGACCGGCTACTCGATCAACGACTGGCGCAATCTTCACTCCCATAACCTCTTCGCCGACTTTACTGCGCAAAAACGTCTTTAGCTCAGCAAATCCAGTAATCTCATCAACATCATCCGCCTCGTCCAGCATCTTCCCTGTGCCGTTGCCATTCTTCCGATAATCAACATACCCGGCATCCGACGGCACTGATTTCCGCCGATGATCCGGCCCGCGCTCTGCATCAGGCGCCTCATCTGGCTTCGGTGGCGCCGACTCTACAACCCGTGACCTAGCGTCTTGTTGCACTACCACTTTGTCAACCACCACATATGCCAATAGACCAATGACAGCCAACGACAACACCGCGACAGCAACAATCAAGCCAATCGGTCGCCTTGATTTTGCCGGTGCGGCAGGCTGTTCTGACTGACGAGCTTCTGCTGATTGTTTACGGGTCATTATCCCCTCCTTCTACTACACAATGTAATTATGATTTCAGTATACACCATCCCACCCCCCCGACAATCATTGCAATCATAAGCGCTTTATGCTATAATGAAAGGATAACGGTAGTTTAAATAAAAAGGAAACAATCATGAACACAACTCCTGCCTGCATCCCCCGTGAGCTGCAGCTCCAAGCCGCCATGTTCCGCCTCGGTGATGTTGATAATGAAATCCAGGGTGGCTATGAAATCTTGCGCAAATACCATAAAACAGTGACGATTTTTGGCTCGGCCCGTACGCCAGAAAACAGCCCGTATTATCAGAAGGCGCGCGAACTGGGCGCTATGCTAGCGCAGGCGGGCTATGCTGTGGTGACCGGCGGCGGCCCTGGCATTATGGAGGCAGCCAACCGCGGCGCCAAAGAAGCCAGCGGTGATTCTATTGGCTTTAATATTGTCCTGCCGCATGAGCAGTCGCTCAATGATTACACCACTGATTCATACGCTTTTGCGCATTTTGCACCGCGTAAAATCGTTATGACCATGATGGCTGACGCCTATATCTATTTCCCGGGCGGCTTCGGGACAATGGATGAGCTTTCAGAAATCCTCACCTTAACGCAAACCAGCAAGATCAGCCACGCGCCAATCGTATTGTTTGATAAAAAGTTCTGGGGAGTATGGGATGAGTTTGTACGCCACAATATGCTGGCGGCCGAACACCTGATTTCTGAAGGCGACGAGCATCTCTATACTATCACTGAAGATCTTGACGAGATTATAGCCGCCGTCCAGGGCAATACCACCTATTGCAACCACTAATCATCAAGGGAGATATCATCAATCCGGCGGCAAATACCGCCATCACAGACCACCCGACTAACCGTCGGGTTATGTGTTTGTGGGTGGGTGCGGTAACGGCGATAAATCTCCTGCCCTAGGGCCACCTTACCCGCCTCGGTGCGCTGCTGCCCTAGTGGTAGTTGATGATGATAATTTTCAATAATATCCACTGGATGGAAGGAAATAATTTGGCCGTCAAACTCTGCCATTACCCAATCCGAACAGGTAAAGCAGGCCGTTTGCTGCAATTGAGGTGCCGCCGCCATTAAGGCCTGGTAAACCTCAGCCGCAGTGGTATCTTTTGGATCCAGCCCCAGCGCCCGAACAATACTATGCGCCCGCGCCAGCACTTCAGCAATCAGCCGCACATCAGCATCGTCGCTAGTCATTCGCCGCAGCTCCGACAGCGCCATCCGCGTACCGACACCATCACCCAATAATTTCGCTAGATTTCGCGCCATTTACACCTCCTTTTCATGCAGTGGCATTGCATGCAGCCGCGCACCCTGCCGCAAAATACCTTGCTTTGCGCCAACGAACATCACCACGGCGCTGGAATTGGCGCTGGCGAATAGCACCGCATCTTTGAGCGACGCACCCTTGGCCCATTGACTCAAGAACCCTGAGGCAAAGGCGTCGCCAGCGCCAGTGCGGTCTTTAGCCGGCGCATCTTCGTACATACCAGCCCGCACGATGGTCTTGCCGTCGCTAGCAATTGACCCATTCACGCCGTCGGTCACCAGCACTACCGGCACTAGCCGAGACCCGCGCCGCACCAGTGTTTCCAAATCATCACCACTCACCAACTGCTGCATTTCCTCTTTATTCACCGTCAGCACATCAACATCTTCTAGTAGCCCCAGCAATAACTCCCGCTGCGCCAATTCCTTTTTGCCAGGATTAAAGCAAATTTTCATGCCGCGGGCTTTGGCTTCATGAAACAGTCTATCCAGCACCGTCATCTGCCCCGCTAGTGTTGACACATACAGCCAATCCGCCTCATGGCCCTCCAATGAAAAATCATTCGGATGATAATGTGTCGAGGCACCGCGATAGGTTAAAATTGTCCGCTCGCCGTTTGGCGCCAGTAGCAGCACCGAATAGCCCGTATTATACTGCTGCGACAGTTTGACGAACCGCGTATCGACATTTTCAGCGTCCAAATCACTTAGCACCGCCTGGCCGGCCGGATCATCACCAACCACGCCCATAAACGCCACTTCGTGACCTTGCCGCGCAAAAGTCACCGCCGCATTGGTCGCGCCGCCGCCAGTAGCAAAGTGAATTTGATTAACATCGGCCTTGGCGCCTAATTCCAGCTTCTGAAAACAATGTTCCGGACTTTCACAGACTGCTTTGAGGGCTGATGACTGACTCAAAAATACATCTTGGACCGCGGCGCCAACCGTAATAATCCGCGCCATTACACCACCATCCTTCTGCTTGAACCAAAGGCCATGATTTTTTCTTCCACCACCGCCTGCACCGCTTCGTAAACTGGCGGCATCAGTTTAACAATGGCATATTCGTTCGGATTTTCCGCCAATACCTTCTCCAAGGTTGTGCGAAAAGCGTAGCGCATATCAGAGTTGATATTAATTTTTGATACACCAATTTTAGCCGCCTCCTCAAAATAATGCAGTGGCGTACCCGACCCGCCGTGCAGCGAAATCTGGCAATGAATCGCCTCGCGGATTGACTGGAGCAATGTCAAATCCAACTCCTTTGGCACGGGATATTTGCCGTGCAAATTACCGACCGCCGCCGCAAAGGTATCAATACCGGTGGCCGCCACAAAGGCCGCCGCGCCCTCTGGAGTGGAGAAGGTTTTCTTAATTTCCTCATAGTCAATCGCTTCGGTATGCACATTGGAACTGCCGCCAAAATAATGCGGCTCTGACTCCACCAGCGCGCCGGTGAATTTGGCATATTCCACCACTTCGCGGGTTTTGGCAATGATCTCTTCGTCGCTGGCGTCATGATTAGCCTGAGAAATATCAATGTGAATAAACTCATAACCAGCATCAATGGCGCGCTTGCAGGCCTCAACTGTTGGCGCATGGTCAAGGTTGAGGTACATTTCCACGCCATATTCGGCCTTGTAGTTATCCACCAAATCGCGCACATTTTCCAGACCCAGCGCCCGCACCTCACCATCTGACACTTCCACCAACACCGGCGCTTGCAATTTCTGGGCAGCCCGCGCCACCGCAATCAATGTTTCCTGATTATCAATATTAAACGCCCCGACCGCAAAATGTTGCGCCCGTGTGCGCTGCATCAGATGGCGCGCCCGCGTCGTATTGCGCCGAATCTCCGAAATCGTCAGTCCCATATGCCCCCTATGAAGTTATCGTGCTTTTGGTTTATTGTAGCATAGTTTTCCAGTGGGTGGAATATGGGGCGAGGGGCGGTGTCGTGGCGCGGAATGCTTGACTTTTTTGGTCAAGTATGCTATACATATATTAACTTTTGTCCACAGTGCATCTAAAGGGCGAAAGTCGCCCTTTAGATCTGAGAAGCTCAGGAGTCTTAATGAAGCGCTCGTCAAACGCAACGATAGCCGTGACAATGGCAGTATTTCTTATGCTCGCATTTTATGAGCTCGCTAGATCCATATACCTCTTCTCCACTGGAGAGATGAGACACAGTCTCGTCGTCTTCATAATGAGTGGTCTTTATATAAAGGCCTATAATCTTCTAGAAGAATTCCTAGAGGAGAGGAGATCTCGCTAGCCCACCGAAAACAGCCCGCCGATTGAGCATATCACGCTCTCGGCGCGAGGCTCTTTCGGTGGGCTGTTTTCATAGTTTGCTATTATTTTTTCACAAAGGCGCGAATTCGCTGCGCTATTGACGCCGCGTCCAGGCCGTGTTTTTGCCACAACTCGAGCATGATGCCGGTTTCACCGAATACATCCTGCACGCCGATACGCAGTAATTTTATCGGCAATTGTTCACTCAGTAGTTCCGCCACCGCACCGCCAAGGCCGCCAGCCACCTGCGCCTCTTCGGCCGTCACCACTTGCCCACAGCGCTTGGCCACTGCCAATATTAATGCCTCATCCAACGGCTTGACCGTCGGCATATGCACCACCGTCGCCTGCACACCGTCACGCGCCAATTCCTCGGCCGCAGCCAACAACTGATACGACATCGTACCCGTGCCAATCAACGCCACATCATCACCCTCGCGCAGCACATAGCCCTTGCCGATCGTAAACTCATCGTGCCGCAAAAACAGCGGCGTGGCTTCGCGCGGCAGGCGGACATAATTTGGTCGCTCGTCACGCGCCATTGCCTGCGCCATCAACTCTGCCTCGTGTGCATCACCCGGCGCCAACACTACCACATTCGGCAGGGCTCGCATCAGGGCAATATCCTCCAGCATCTGATGTGTCGCGCCGTCTGGCCCAACATTCAGCCCGGCGTGCGACCCCACCAACTTCACCGGCTGATTATTCAGACAAATCGTGGTGCGAATCTGCTCCCAGTTCCGCCCCGGACTAAACGCCGCGTAGCTGGCCGCAAACGGCACTGCACCCATGGCCGCCATACCTGACGCCATAGTCACCAAATGCTGCTCCATGACTCCGGTTTCAATGGTTCGCGGATGACCAAATTCGGCCGCAAAAGCACCAAAGCCAACACTCTCCATCAAATCCGCCGCCAGCACCACCACGCGCTCGTCCCTCCGCCCCGCCGCAACCAGCCCGCGCCCAAACCCCAGTCGCATCGCCTCTGTTTCACCACTTTGCCAGGTTTCACTCAGCATAATTCACCACCCTTACCGAGCGAATAAACGCCGTTCGCTCATCATCCGTCCAGCTGTCCGCTTGCTTCGTGGCAATCACAAACAAATTACGCGCCGCACCGTGTCGCACCAAGGTAATATCACGGTACCGCTTGCCATCCGCCGCCGTATACGTATAATGCACCTCCTGGAACTCAAGCGCCCGCCCAGTGCCTCGCACCAGCACCGACACTGCCTCTTTTATACTAACATCAATACCTTGAGGATTCATGTCCTTATACTGCCCGAGGATTACTCGCCCCATTGACAAAGCAGCCTCACGAGTCCGCGACTCACTTTTACTGTTATTTTTCGCGATCACCGCGCCGTCCGTATTACCAATGGCAATTTTCAGCGCACCATCAGCCGACTGTAGTCTATTCCACTGGCCATTGACGCTCGCGCTCCAGGAACTACTGACGACTGGCAACTCAATCGTCGCGAAAGTTTGCGGTGTGAATTTTGCTTCACTTGTCAGCGGCAGCGTTGTTTTTTGGGCGACTGCGGGCGACCGCTCCTCACTGTCGCGCTCGGCTGAAGGCGCGGTGTTATCGTTTTGAGTCTGCACTGACGCAGCCTGCTCTTGCTTTGGATAGAATGACATTAACCCCCACACTGTCGCCCCTCCAGCAACAAGCATCACTGCCATAAGGCCAGCTACCATGCCAAATTTCTTCATTTACACACCCACCTTTCCGTCATATGTCAGCTGCGCCAGCGCCCGCTCCGCTTCCTCGGGCGTCGGCGCTTTGCCATGCCAATGATAATCATATTCCATAAAATCCACACCCTTGCCCGGCACCGTGTGAGCAATAATCACGCTCGGCCGATTAGTAATTGCCCGCGCCATACTCATCGCTTCAATGATACTTTCCATATTATGGCCATCAATTTCCTGCACATGCCAGCCAAAACTCTCCCATTTACCACGCAGATCCTCCAGCGGCATCACGTCTTCGGTACTGCCGCCAATTTGGATATTATTGCGGTCAATAATAGCCGTCAGGTTGCCCAGCTTATACTTCGCCGCGCACATCGCCGCTTCCCAGACATTGCCCTCATTAATTTCACCGTCGCCCATCATGCAGTAGACAAAGCGCTGTGTATTTGGCCGCAGATACTGCAGATCATACGCCATACCGCAGGCCTGGCTCAGTCCAGAGCCAAGCGGCCCACTGGTGGTTTCCACCCCTGGTAACGCGTGGCGTTCAGGATGGCCCTGCAGGCGCGAGCCAAACTGCCGCAGCGTCATTAGTTCTTCTGTCGGGAAAAAGCCTCGCTCCGCCAGTACGGCATACAACACCGGTGCGCAGTGCCCATTACTCATCACGAAGATATCACGCTCATCCCAATCAGGCCGCTCCGGATCAATTCGCAGTTCGTGAAAATATAGCGCCGTCATAATATCACTCAGCCCCAGCGCTCCAGCGGTATGCCCTGAGCCGGCCGCTGTCAGCATGCGAATAATATCCGCCCGCACCGTCGCCGCCATCGCCTGCAACTGCGGCACCGTTAGCCTAGTCTGACTCACGCCAAGACTCCTGTTTTGGCAATTTCCTGCTGCAGTTTGGCAAATACCGCTTTTGGGTCGGACGACTTATGAATCGCCCCGCCGACGTTGAGCACCTGCACGCCACTCTGCACCAGACTATAAGCATTATCTACCGTCACGCCACCGTCCCAGCCGATTTCCGCTGCTGGATTAATCGCTTTTACTAAGCGCACTTTTTCTAACTGCATCATGCTGGCTGAACCGCCAAAATGCCCCAAATTACCGCTAAAAATCAGCACATGATCAGCCTGCTTAATCAGCGCCTCAACCGTGCGCGGCACCGTTGGCTTTAGCAGCGCCAAGCCGGCTTTAATACCCGCCCGCTGGATCTGCGTCATCGCCGCCCCTACATCGCCCGTCGCCTCGGCATGCAGAATAATCATATGCGGCCTGAGGGCAATCATCTGCGGCACGACGCTGGCCACATCATTCACCATAGCGTGAATATCAATAGTCCAGCCCTCTGGCGCCCACAACTCATTCAGTCCAACCGTAAACGATGGTGCAAACTCGCCATCAGTAATATCAATATGCACACGTTCAGCAAAGCCGGTAATCCGCTCAACCTGTTCTTTGTACTGCTCGGCATTTTCCGCCAGCAGCGCCGGAGTAATCACTGCGCTCATGCCAATTCATCCAACTGCGCATTGCGCCGATTATACCGCGCCGCATCAGCGTACGGCGTATTAAGCCAAGTTTCAATAATCCCCTTCCAGGCCGCCGCATCATCCTCCAGCACCCGGGCCGGCAGACACAGCACATTGGAATTATTGTCATTGCGGGTCATTTTTGCCTCAAACGCGTCCCAAATCACACTGGCGCGAATCCCTTTAAAGCGATTGGCCGCCATACACATACCTTGCCCGCCGCCGCAAATCAAAATAGCGCGCGGATCCTGGCTAGTATCATCACCAATCACCCGTAATGCCGCGGCTTGGGCGAACTGCGGAAAATCATCGTCCGGATTTAATTCCCGACCGCCCACATCTTCAACCGTGTAGCCATTTTTTGCCAAATACGCGAACACCTGCTCCTTCAAATGGAAGCCGCGGTGATCTGATCCCAAGTAAATCTTCATAGGTTTAGTATAAGCGGTTTGAGCGGTTTTTGCAATCCATGGCCCGCTTTAGAGAATGATAGCCACCGGAGTAAATGAGGTCAAAATCGCCATCAGTAGCATCGTCACGTACCAAATCTTGCGATTGAATTGATACTTTTCAATTTTTAGCATAATCAGCAGCCCTATCACCAGTCCAACCGGCATCGCTTCAATCAGCAGCGGCCCGACCGCCAATGGGTGTTGCAAGCGAATCCACAGCGCACTCAACACTACAAATAACACCAGCTTGGCGAAAAACGCGCCATCTTTTTCGTATAATCGCTCACGACCTTTACGGCTAAAAAACTCACTGGACCGAGAGCGATGACGGGCATAAGTGCGGGATTTTTGTGTTGTCATATTGCTTGTGATTAGTATAGCAGCGAATTGGCGTTTTCGCAAATAAAAACAGCCCCGAGCGAGGCTGCTTTTATGGTATCGTAATCAATTACATACGAATTTCCGCGTCAACACCGGCTGGCAATGACAGGTTCTGCAAGCTGTCGATAGTCTTTGGCGTTGCGCTAGTGATGTCAATCAGGCGCTTGTGGGTACGCATTTCGTATGATTCACCGCCCATCTTATACACGTGCGGGCTTTTCACCACCGTATAGGTGCTGCGGCGAGTTGGCAGCGGCACTGGACCAGCAACTGATGCGCCGGTGCGAATTGCCGTGTCAATAATTTGCTTTGCTGACTGATCCAACACCTTGTGGTCATACGCCTTGAGGCGAATACGGATCTTAATCCCTGTATCTTGAGCCATCGCTCCTCCTTTGTGCGACTCCGTAACCTCCTGCGTGTTTTGCAACGCCGAGTTCTCGGAGCAATTAGTACTAACCTTCTTATTATAGCAAATTTACGCCTGATTTGCAAGGCTGCGAATCGCGATTCATTAAACTAAAACGGAACAGCCTGTAGAATTAGGTTTGTAACAACAACTA
>JAUMWY010000019.1 GCA_030529385.1 Candidatus Saccharimonadota bacterium | reverse complement strand
TGGGTGATAAGCTGGCTTGGGTAAAGCGCTATTTTGGTGGTGATGGGCCAGAGAATATCTTTTTTCGCAAGGTTATATTTTCTTCCGTCAAGCAGCTGAGTCGTGGCGATATTTTGATTGATGACCGGACAGTAAACGGTGCAGCTGAATTTACCGGCCGGCACATTCATTTTGGTAGCGCAGAGTTTCCTGATTGGCCAGCGGTGCTGCGCGAATTGCTATAATGCGCTATACTAAGTCAATGCAAGAACTTGAGCGACTGATTACTGAATACCACCCGACCGCCGAAACGGTGGCATTGGTGCAGCGGACAAAATTGGCATTATTGGCTGGGATTTCGGGGGCTGGCAAGGACACGATTAAACGGCAATTATTGCAAGACCCGTCATTTCGCGATATCGTGTCGCATACCACGCGAGCGCCGCGACTGAATAATGGCCGGCCAGAGCAAAACGGCGTGGATTACCATTTTATTGATGCGCCAACGGCCACGCACTTATTGCAGCAACGGGCGTTTATTGAGGCTAAGTTTGTCCATGGTACAGTGTATGGCACCTCAGTGGCTGAGTTACAGGCGGCGCATGACCAGGGCCGGATAGCAATTACTGATATTGATGTGCAGGGCGTGGCGGAATATAAGGTGCTGAGTCCGAATAGTACGGCGATTTTTATCGTGCCGCCGGATTATGACACCTGGATGACGCGGCTGAAAAGTCGCTACGCGAGTGATGATGAGTTTGTGGCGGAATGGCCGAAACGGCGCGCCAGTTCCATCAAAGAGCTGACCGATGCGCTAACTGTGCCGTATTACCACGTGATAATTAATGACGATTTGGCGCGATCGGTGCGAGTGTGTCGGGAGATTATTGAGCGCGGTGATGTGTTTAATCGTAAAGACGATGAGGCCAGGCTGGCGGCGCGTGAGTTATTGGAGCGCATTACGGCTGAGGCGTCCTATTAGCACTCGCTTGTGATGAGTGCCAGATTTGTGGTATACTAACGCCATGACTGATCGTCAGATTGCGATTTTGACCGCTATTATTGAACAGTATGCTGAAGTGGCAGCGCCGGTTGGTAGCGTGACGCTGGCCAAATTGTTTGGCGTGTCCAGTGCGACGATTCGGGCCGAAATGGCTAAATTGGAAGAGTTGGGGCTTATTACTCATCCGCACACTAGTGCCGGGCGCATCCCAACGGATCAGGGGTATCGGTTTTATGTTAATCAGTTAACGGAGCGTGAGGAATGTCGGCGACTAGGTGATGGCTGTGAGCAGTCAGCACCCGTTGATCGCAGTGCGAGAGCGATTGACGCGCGGGTACAGACACATTTGGATCGGGCTGATCGGGCGATTCGCAGCGCAGTGGACAGTCTGGTGGAATTGACGCACAATATGGGCTTGGCGACAATTGGCGATGAACTATATCTGAGTGGTATGGGTAATTTGTTTTCACACCCAGAATTTCACGACGGCGTGAACGCTCAGGCGGTGGCGCGGTTAATTGATAATTTAGAGCCGTGGCTACGCGAGGCGGCGCCAAACGAACCGCTGAATGTCTATATTGGTGCGGAAAATCCAATTGGTAAATCCAGCGGCGCCAGCCTAATTATCAGCCGATTCCGCTCGCCGTTTTCCGACCGCAGTTATATTGGCGTGCTGGGTCCAACCCGCCAAAGTTATGCCAAGGTGATGCGGCTGGTGCGGCATGCTGGGGCGACATTGGAAGAGGTATTATAGATGAAAGACAAGGGGAAAGTGATGGCAAAAAGTAAGAAAACCGATGAACTAACGCAGCAGATTGCGGAACTGACGGCTGATTTGCAGCGCACGCGAGCGGATTTTGAGAATTATCGCAAACGGGTTGATGACGAGAAAGCGCGTATGCGTGAAATGGGAGAAATGAGTGCCGTCATGAAGCTACTACCGGTGTTTGATGTAATTGAGCGGGCAATCGCCCATATGCCGGAGGAGCTGCAGGGCAATCCATGGGCTGATGGCGTGGCTGGGTTGAGTAAGCAGCTCGCAAAAACGACGCAGGAACTTGGCTTGGAGCGGCTGACGATCACACCGGGAGAGACGCCGTTTGACCCTGAGCTACATGAAGCGGTATCGGCTGATGAGACGGATGGCGACACTGAGGTTGTTGCTGAAGAGCTGCAGGCCGGCTATACACTCAACGGCCAGCCACTGCGCCATGCGATGGTGCGCGTGACGCGACAATAAGCCCCATGCTATACTAACTGCATGAAAAAGCTTTGGATCGCGTTGGCTGCAATGATAGTGATCAATGTGGCGCTGCTGGGGTCGTTTGTGTCGGCCGCCCGGCAACAATATGTCAATCAAGCCGATGTTGATGCGGCAGAGCGGTTTATCCAGAAAGCACAAGAGTTTGACGCATCGATGCGTAGCGCAAAGACGCGCGGCGATGTCAGCACGCACCTACAAACACTATCGTCCGAGGCGAGCCGTCTTGAGCTGCATCGTTTCTCGACGAAAATTAACCCCCGCTATGATGCGGCCGCTAAGCGCCTACAAAAGGCGTCAGCTGACCTAAGGTCTGCCATAGCCCCATTCCAGGCCGCAATTATCTCTGGCGATAGGGAAAAGATTGCGGCGGCCGAGCCCGGTTTTACGGCCGGTATCAACAAAGCAACTAAGGAGATTGACGCAGCATTTACAGAAATGACCGCCGCTGTCGAGGAGTCAAATACTGCCCAGGGTCGACCATATCTCGTGGCATTCGTCATTTCAATCATCCTTGCTGTGCCGGCGATGTTATGGGCGTTCACTCGCCAGGAGGCGACGCTGGCGCTCACCAAGGCTCGCCGCATGGTTGGCTGGTCATCACTATGGCCGCTAGTTGGCGCTGGCATCACCTACATTACCTACATCTTCGCTGATAAGTTGGGTGGCACATTCTATATTGCTTACGGTCCGGTGCTTTTCGGCCTCGCCCTTTTCGCAACATCAATTGCAAATTATCGCAAGCTGCGCAAAGAAAGTGCGGCTGCTGACTATAATCAAACAGCGCCACCACCAAGTCAGATGCCACCAGCCCAGTCGTAGTGATGGTGTGCTAATATATAACAATAAAGCAATAATATACACAGATAGGAAATACTATGCGTCCAGATGAATATAACAATGGGCAACAGCCAACTCAGCTCTATACGCCGCCACTTCAGCAGCCGCAGCCTATTCCGGTCGCCTCTTCACCATATGCGTCGGTCGATCAATCAGTATTCCAAAAACGACAATCTCTGGCAAAAACGCTTAGTATCGCTGTTGGCGTTATTATCCTCCTTGTTTCCATCGGTGTCAGTATTGCATCATTTATGGCAACGCAGCGATCGGTGACGCTTGAAAGGTATGAGGGCGATGGCTATTCGATTTTAGTGCCAAAGGAGTATGAAAAAGAGACCAATAGCAATGGCGCCATCTGGACAAGTGAGAAGTATACTGGTGAGAATGGCAAGAAGAATGTTGCTTCGCGCATGGCGGTGTTTGCTGATTATGGTTCGCTAGGTGGTGCGCAGGAATTGATGAGACAGTATGATAATGAGCAACAATATATTTTGGAGGCCATCGTTGACAGGATTAACTCTGTCAACGATGGGGCAAATATGACACTGCGAGATGTGGAGACGAAAAAAGATGATCATCGTGGTCTGCCTGCTCGCAGTATTGCCGCAAAGGTGTATAGCGGCGATAAGATGACAGGGACGTTCTATGTGAGGACTATCTTTACTGAAAAAGGCATGTATATGATTGTCGTTGCGCCACACCAGCAAGTTGAATCTGGGTTTCGTGAATCGGCCCAGGAGATTCTAGACTCGTTTGAGATAAAGGGATAGTTGTTGTAAATACTACTACATTAGCACTCTTGCAATGAGAGTGCTAATTTTTTATACTAAGTATGTTGGCACTCGTGCTTGATGAGTGCTAAAATGAAGATAGCGAAAATAGTAGTTGATGAACGAAAGGGGAAATTAATGGGAAAGATTATCGGAATTGACCTCGGTACGACTAACTCAGCATTTGCGTATATGCTGGCTGGCAAGCCGGAGGTGATTACCAACGCCGAGGGTAATCGCACGACGCCAAGTGTCGTGGCGGTTAATAAGTCGGGCGATCGTCTAGTTGGTCAGGTGGCGCAGCGCCAGCGCGTAACTAATCCAAAAAACACCATTTACGGCGTCAAGCGTTTCATCGGGCGAAAGTGGACTGATGACGAAGTGCAGAATGACCGTGGCATTTTGCCGTTTGAGTTAGTGAAGAAGGGCGATGGCGTGGCGGTTAAGATGGGTGATAAAGAATATACCCCAGAAGAAGTATCGGCCATGATCCTCAGCAAAATTAAAGCTGACGCCGAGGCGTTCTTGGGTGAAAAAGTCACCGAAGCGGTGATTACCGTGCCAGCATACTTTGACGACAGCCAGCGTCAGGCGACGAAAGATGCGGGTAAAATCGCCGGCCTTGAGGTGAAGCGTATTATTAACGAACCGACCGCAGCCGCCCTAGCCTACGGCCTTGAAGGTAAGAAAGACGAGAAGATCGCCGTGTTTGACCTCGGTGGCGGTACCTTTGATGTGTCAATTCTGGAACTGGGCGACGGCGTGTTTGAAGTGCGCTCAACCAATGGCGATACCCACCTGGGTGGTGAAGACTTTGACAACCGTATCGTCAACCACTTTTTGGAGGTATTCAAGAAAGAAGAAGGTGTTGACCTGAAGGATGACAAGGCAGCGATGCAGCGTCTGAAGGATGAGGCGGAAAAGGCCAAGAAGGAGCTGTCCAGCACCAATGAATATGAGGTCAATTTGCCGTTTATTACCGCCGACGCTGACGGTCCAAAGCACTTTGAGCATAAACTGACCCGCGCTAAACTCGAGGAGTTGGTTAAAGATTTGATTGATCGCTTGGCCGAGCCGGTAGAGAAAGCCCTCAAAGACGCCGATATGAAGCCAAGCGACATTGATGAAATCGTGCTGGTGGGCGGTATGACCCGCATGCCAGCGGTGGTGGAAAAGGTCAAAGCGATTTTTGGCAAGGAACCGCTCAAGGGTGTGAATCCAGATGAGGTGGTGGCAGTTGGTGCGGCCATTCAGGGTGGCGTGCTGGCTGGTGATGTCAAGGATGTGCTATTGCTGGATGTGACGCCGCTGACCTTGGGTATTGAGACGGCGGGTGGCGTGCGCACAGCGATGATCGACCGCAACACCACAGTGCCGACCTCAAAGAGTCAGGTGTTCTCAACCTATGCTGATAACCAGCCGCAAGTTGAAATTCATGTGCTGCAGGGTGAGCGCGAAATGGCCGCCGACAACAAGAGCCTGGGAACATTCTTGCTGGACGGTATTGCCCCAGCGCCACGCGGTGTGCCGCAGATTGAAGTGACCTTTAGTCTGGATGCCAACGGTATTCTGAATGTCACCGCCAAGGACAAGGGCACGGGCAAGGAGCAGTCAATTACCATTCAAGACTCTGGCAATATGTCAAAGGAAGATATTGAAAAGGCGCAAAAAGAGGCTGAGCTGCACGCTGAGGAAGATAAGAAAAAGCGTGAATCGGTTGAGGCGCGTAATCAGCTGGAGAACGCCATTTATCAGGCGGAAAAAATGCCAGATGAGTTCAAGGATAAGATTACTGATGAGGATAAAAAGGTGATCACCGAGGCGGCTGAGGCAGCCAAGAAAGTCAAGGACGACGATAAGGCTGATAAGGATGCGCTGGAGGCGGCAGCCAAGGAATTGCAGGACAAGATCATGCCAATTGGCGCCAAGTTGTACCAGGCGACAGCCGAAGACGATAAGGCCGAGGATGCATCCGATGACGCTAAAAAGTCTGACAAAGACGAGCCAGTTGAAGGCGAGGTGGTTGACAAGAAATAGTCACGGCAACAAGAAAACTACCGCTCCAGAACGGGGCGGTAGTTTTCATTTTGGTGCGATTTGTCGGTTATTGAATCGCAACGAGCTCAATATCAAACACCAAATCGCTATTTGGCGGAATATTGCTGGCGGCACGGACGGAGCCGTAGGCCATGCTGCTCGGGATAATCAGTCGGCGCATACCGCCAACTTTCATGCCCGGCACGCCCTTGGTCCAACCTTCAATCACTTGATCTAATCCGAATGTTACGGCCTTGCCAAAATCATGGCTACTCTGAAAAATAATGCCATTTTTGCACAGTGCGCCAGTGTAATGTGCCGTAATGGTAGCGCCCGGCTGCACCTCGGCGCCGTTACCTGGCATCAGGTCAATAATTTCCAACTGTTCCACTTTTTTGATGGGCGTAAAGTCGGCTAGTTTGGTTCCTTCGTATTTTGTCATAGGGCTATTATAGCGCACTCGCTTGGGCGACGCGATCCCAATTCACCACCGACCACCAAGCGTCAATATACTCAGCGCGGCGGTTTTGGTAATGTAAGTAGTAGGCGTGTTCCCAGAGGTCAAGGCCGAGTAGCGGCTCTAATCCCAGGGAGATTGGACTGTCTTGATTGGCGGTGGTGATGATGGATAATTTTCCGCCTGCATCTCGCACCAGCCACGCCCAGCCTGAGCCAAAGCGCCCCATGGCCGCATTACTAAACTCTGTCTTAAAATCAGCAACTGAGCCAAATTGTGCCGTCAATTCCGCCGTCAATGCCGCTGATGGTTGATTATCATTACGCACCGGCCGCATTACTTCCCAGAAAAAACTGTGGTTAAGATGTCCGCCAGCATTATTGATGACTGCTGCATGTACATCGCCAAAATCATATTGTCCGTTCAAGAGAAAACGTAAAGCTACCTCTTCGCCGTCTCGCGTAAGCACCTGAGCGATGGTCTCATAAGTCTCTGGCTGCTCGGCCTGCACCGTTTCCAGTGCTGCGTTTAATTTATCAACATAACCCTGATGATGGGCATCGTGATGGAGGCGCATGGTTGCCGTATCAATCACTGGCTCGAGGGCGCTGTAATCGTAAGGTAAAGTAGGTAACTGAAACATATGCTTATTATATCATTATCGCACTGCGTGTATTTAGCACTCTTGCATGTCGAGTGCTAAAAATGCTACAATGGAAGATATGACCAAGCGCGATTATTATGAAGTGTTGGGCGTGTCGAAAACGGCGTCTGAGGATGAAATTAAGAAGGCCTTTCGGAAGGCTGCGGTGAAATATCATCCTGATAAAGAAGGCGGCGATGAGGAAAAGTTCAAAGAGGTCAACGAAGCCTATGAGGTGCTCAAAGACAAGCAGAAGCGTCAGCGCTATGACCAGTTCGGCCATGCTGGTGTTGGCGGCGGTGCCGGTGGCTTTAGCGGTAATCCGTTTGAGGGATTTGGCGGCTTTGGTGGTGCGCAGAATATCAATTTTGACTTTGGCGGCGGCTTTGGCGATATTTTCAGCCAGTTTTTCGGTGGCGGGCCAGAACGCGGGCCGCAGCGGGGTCGTGATATTGAAACTAGCGTTACCTTAGGTTTTGAAGAGGCGGTGTTTGGTACGGAAGCGACGGTGAGTTTGACGCTGGATGATGAATGTGAACACTGTCATGGTAGTGGCGCTGAGCCGGGCCATGATCTAAAAACTTGTCCGGACTGTAAGGGCGCTGGCCAGCAAATGCGAGTGATGAATTCAATCTTTGGTGCAATCCAGCAGGCGGTGACGTGTGACACCTGTCGGGGGCGTGGCAAGGTGCCGGAGCGGGCCTGTTCGGTGTGTCGGGGGCGTGGTACGACGCGGCAGACACGTGATATCACAGTGAAGATTCCGGCCGGCATTGATGATGGTGCGACAATTCGCTTGAGGGATCGTGGCGAGGCGGTGCAGGGCGGCGCACGGGGCGACCTGTATGTCCATATTCGGGTGAAAGCACACAAAAAGTTTACCCGTGAGGGTAATATCATCTTGTCTGAAGAGCATATCTCTATGGTGGACGCAGCGCTGGGAACGGAAATTGACGTTGAAACGGTGGACGGCGTGGTGCGCATGAAAGTGCCGGCCGGTACACAATCTGGCACTGACTTTAAATTGTCGGGTCACGGTGTGCCGCATCTACGCAGTGATCAGCGCGGCCCGCATATTGTCGGCATTATCGTTGATACGCCAACTAAATTGACCAAAAAGCAGCGGGAGCTGTTGGAACAGTTCAAAAAGAGTGGTAAAAAGAGTCTGTTTGGGCTATAATCGCGGCTATGGAGGTGAAAAAGAAAATCTTACTCATCGCTCGAGCGCGGACTAGTGATGCAAAGGAGAGGGCCAAGGCATTTGCTAATAAGATTCAGGACCGTGTAGGGTCTGATATAGAAATTGAGAATTGTGAGATATCGGAACTCTTTTTTGAATTAAGCAAAGATAAAGTTGCAATTTACCATTCGGAAAAGAATTTTGACCTGCGGGAATTTGATTTAGTCGTTATTCGCCATATTGGCAATTGTTCGGTCGAGGCTCATGCGATAACACAATATTGTGAATATTTCAATATACCCTATATGGACCGCTATCTTAATCGGTTATTGCTTGATAATAAAGTCAGCACTCAATTCACCTTGTGGTTTGCCGGTATTAAGGATTGGCCGCATACTTTTTACGGAGATCGGCGTGAGATGAGGCGGCGCTTTCATGAGCTGGGCGGTCGCGCCATCTTGAAAGATAATGAGGGCTCAAGAGGAAGGCTAAACTTCCTAGTCTCTTCAGCTGATGAAATTGATAATATTCATACTGAACACCCAGGGGTGCGCTTCGTGTTGCAAGAATGTATCCCAAATTCGGGAGATTTTCGAGTGCTAATATTTAACGATAAGCCGGCTCTAGCCATCAAAAGGGTTGGGGTGGGTGGTTCTCATCTTAACAACACCTCCCAGGGGGGGTGTGCGCATGTTGTGCCAATGGAATCTCTGCCTAAAAAGGTCGTCGATGCCTGTGTTGCGGCCGCACGTGCCGTAAAGCTACAGGTTGCTGGCGTTGATGTGATGTTTGATGATCGTGATAATTCCGTATACTTTCTTGAGATTAACAACGCGCCGCAGATTTCAACCGGATCCTTTACTGAAGAGAAAGCCGACAAGTATAGTCAGATGCTTGTGAGCATGGTGAAGGGTGAGTAGTCTGCTGGGGCGACGCGGTTGCATTTATTATTAAATTATGCTATAATATGTAGATATGCATCAAATCGCTAAAGCTATTATAGGTCGCAATGTGAAAGTTGATTTTGGTCGGCGGGCGGTCGGCGTGCCGGCAAAAGTTGATACGGGTGCGGATAGCTCATCGGTTTGGGCAACGAAGATTCGTGTTACTAAAGATGGCGTATTGAAGTTCTGTTTGTTCGGTGAAGGATCGCTATATTATAACGGCAAGGTGTTTAAGCGGACCGACTTTTCGGTGGCGAAAGTTCGGAGTTCTTCAGGCCATGAGCAGGTGCGGTATCGGACGTATTTTACGATTGCGCTCAAGGGTCGCAGAATTAAAGCGATGTTCAATTTGTCTGATCGTGGCGATAA
>JAUMWY010000001.1 GCA_030529385.1 Candidatus Saccharimonadota bacterium | reverse complement strand
AAGAGCGTAAAATGTGCGTTAAGGCTGCCAAGGCGATGGGGCTATTGGTGGCGGGTGTGGATTTTATGCGTTCAGACCGCGGGGCGTTGGTGCTGGAAGTGAACGCCAGCCCTGGATTTGGCATTGAAAAAGTGACGCGGCGTAATGTTGCTGGCAAAATCATTGACTATATCGACCGCAATGCGAAGCGTGGTAACAAGAAAGATCGTGTTGGGGCATAGTCGTACCGCTCGTGCTATAATGGCGGTATGGAATCACCCCGAGGATCAGCTGTAGTACAACGCGTGGCGCGTTGGGTGCTTATTGCGATAGTGGCGACCCTGATTGGGTATGCTGCTTGGATGGCGACGGTTCAATTTACAAAGCGCTCGGTGACGGTGATGATCGGTCGGGCGACTTTGTCAGCTGAAGTGGCGGACAATGATGATACGAGGCGTCGAGGCTTGGCTGGGCGCGAAAAGATTGCTGATCACGCGGCGATGCTGTTCGTGTTTGATCGTGATGATTCGTGGAAAATTTGGATGAAGGATATGAAGATGCCGATTGATGTGGTGTGGCTTGATGCCAAAAAGACAGTGGTGCATGTTGAGCATAATGTACAGCCAGACGCTGAGCCATATCGAGAATATCAGCCACCGAAACCAGCGCGCTATGTACTTGAAACGGCGGCTGGCGTGGCGAAGGATAAGGGTATTCGCGAAGGTGTGCAGGCATCATTTGAGGTTGAGGGTCGGTCGTGATGATCGCCGTGGTCGCTGGTGTAATTGTGGTGGCCGTGTTTGCCTGTGCATTTTTTATGGGGCGGCGGTTTGGTCCATTGGCGCTGAGCTTGGCTGCCGGGTCGCTGTTGGCTGAACTGTGGGCGGAGTGGCTAACGATTATTATCGGTGGCTTTGGCGTGGCACTGGCGGGATTACCGCATGGAGTGGTGGCGACGCTAGTGCTACTGCTGTTGCCAATGACTGTGTTGCTGTTCGGTGGTCCGCAGTATACGAAGAAGCAGCAGCGATTATTGTCGGCGGCTGGTATCGCGCTGATGACGGCGGCGCTGCTCGTGAAGCCATTGGGGCGATATCTGCCGCAGGAGGTCAGTACGGCCGAGCCGTATCAGTTGTTGCTGCAATGGTGGGCGCTGGTGGTGACGATTGGGTTGGTGGCTGGTGTGATTGATGTCTTTCTGTTACATACCGCCAAGGCGCCGCGTGGTAAAAGCCATTGATAGACCGGCCGTTTTGTGCTACAATGTACGAAGTTCGGGTCCATAGCTCAGTTGGTTAGAGCACCTGCCTTTTAAGCAGGGTGTCCCGGGTTCAAGCCCCGGTGGACCCTCCAGAATTGATATGAAATCGCCTCAGATGGGGCGATTTTTTCGTGCTAGAATGAGGATATGGCCAAGGTAGAAAATATTACAATCAGAGATTTAGTGCAACATATTAACGACTCATATTTCTTGCCGGATATCCAGCGGGAATATGTGTGGCTGTCCAACCTGCGGGAGCGGAAAATTGAAAATCTTTTTGACTCCATCATGAAGGATTACCCAATCGGTACTTTTTTGGCGTGGAAGCGCAAGAAAAAAGAGGTTGCAAGCGGAAATGAGAAGATGGAGCTCTATCGGTTTATTGACTACTATGACCAAAACGCGCCGCATAATGACAAGCAAGATGTGCAAGATATTGACCGAGATGAAGTGTTGCTATTACTTGACGGTCAACAGCGAGCAACCTCACTTTATATTGGACTTTGTGGGTCAATAGCGGTGCGCCGCCAAGGTCAGACGCGAGTTGCGAAAATTATGCGTCGGCACTTATACCTCAACCTAATGCATCAGCCAGATCCTGATGATATCGAAGACTCGTACCAGTTTGAGTTTTTTGAAGAAAGCAAAGTGCCGGCAAACGATGAAGAGAATCATTGGTTTCGGGTGTCGGATATTCTGAAAAGCCAGGAATTTAGCCCGCTCAATTATGCTATGGACCATAAGATTGATACTGCCGCGGCGAAGATACTAGATAAACTCCACCTGCGTATCTGCTCGGTGACGAGTATCGTGATTCACTGCGAAGAAGGTCGTACTCTTGATCAGATGCTCACTATCTTTACGCGCGTTAATAGCGGTGGCATGCAATTGTCTTACTCTGATCTGTTGATGTCGGTGTTAACGGCATACTCAACGAACGATATTCGCGAAGAAGTGAATTTGCTCGTTGATGACTATAAAGCGCAGGGGTTTGGTGTGTTTTCTCGGGATCATTTATTGCGTACGCTACTGTTCCTGAACGATTTCCCGACGAAATTGCTGGTAAAGAATTTGAATCGTAAAAATATTGCCGTTATTGAAAATAGCTGGGACGACTCAGTAAAAGCTGTTCAGCAAGCGCTTGACTTGCTGTCTAAATTTGGTTTTAAGAATGCGCTGAGCCAGGGCTATATCGTAGCAGTGCTGGCATATTATTTGCAGCGGCAGACAAAACGGCTGAGTGTCGAAGATAAGCGGGCGATGCTTCGGTTCGTGCGATTATCTGAGGCTCGAGGGTATTTCAGCGGCTCAACGGATACGCGACTTGGTGTGGTGCGCGATCTATTGCGCAGGACTGCCTCTTTTGGGGAGTTTAATGATTTTCTGGCAACGCACAAGAGCTACCCTCTGTATATGACCCGGGAGAGTGTTGAGGAACTGCTAAACCGCAAATATGGCAGGCCGGGGACGGTTGCGGCACTTCAGTTGATGCAGCCGGACTTTAATTACGCTGATAAGAAGTTTCATGTTGACCACATTTATCCGCGTTCAAAGTTTAAGACATCAAACAAGGCACTGCCCGAGGAGTATCGAACGCAAGGCGATTATCTGTTCAATCTGCACCTTCTTGACGGCTCGGAGAATGTGCATAAAAATGATGTCGATCCTGTTGAGTGGGTTAGGGGCTACCCGAGGACGATCCGCGACGAAAGGATTCACTGCTGCCTGAGGGTGTGGAGCTGACATGGGAAAATATCCAAGAATTCGAGGAAAAACGCAGCCAGTTGATTGTTGATAAGATTTGTCAAACACTGGGAATCGAGAAAGGGGTGCAAGGATATGAAGACCGGCAATGATAATCATGTGCCGTTTGCGCAGATACCGGGCGGTTCAAAGCCTGGTAAGATGCTGATGGGATTTCTAGAGGGTGAGGATATTGAAGAGTTCTCGCGGCGAGTTGCTTCAGTGATGACGCTGACGCAGTCGGGTGAGTTTCTTAGCAAAGTGAAGGGTATGCTGGTCGGCCTGGCGGTTGGTGATGCGCTGGGTATGGTGTGTGAATTTGCCCGGCCAGGTGAGTTTGAATATGTTGACGGCATGCGGGCCGGCGGTCCGTTTGATTTGCCGAAAGGACATTGGACGGACGATACCTCAATGGCACTGTGTTTAGCAGCGAGTTTGCTTGAAAAGCAGGGGTATGATTCGTTTGATGTGATGGATAAATATGTCAAATGGCGCAATGAGGGGTATCTGAGCTCGATCGGATTTTGTTTTGATTGTGGCGGGCAAATTCAGGCGGAGCTGAACGAATTTGAAAAGGATCCGCAGCGGGTGGTGCTAGCGGATCAGCCACGAACTGAGCATGCTGGCAACGGTGCAATTATGCGACTGGCACCAGTGGTGTTGGCGGCGTATCGTGGTCGGTCGGCGAAAAGTATTGTTGAGATGGCGCGCATTTCAGCGCGGGAGACGCATTATTCATATGAGGCCGAAGCAGCGACTGAGGTGTTTGCGGCGATGCTGATTCGGGCGATGCAGGCTGTTGAGGGCAGGAAGTCAGAGGTGGAGGGTGTCGAGCTATTAAGCACCGGTGAGCAGTTTGATGATGTCTGGCGCCGCGTGTCGAAAGTCGATGAGCTGCAGACGAGCGGTTATATTATTCACAGTCTGCAAGTGGCGTGGTGGGCATTTCAACAGTACGATTCGTTCGAGGAAGGCATGCTGGCGGTGGTCAATCTGGGTGGTGACGCTGATACAAACGGTGCGATTTATGGGCAATTGGCGGGCGCTTTTTATGGCTACGAGGCAATCCCTGAAGAGTGGCGCGAAGAGCTGCATGACGAGGCGGATATTGCCGATATGGCGGCAGCGTTGTTTGCGATGAGTGAGTGTCCGGTGCGGGCGACGCGTTTTGCTGAAGATACACCGTAGCAGTAGTAAGGGGGTATAAAACCACCCCAGGGGGTGGTTTTGAGTAGGGTGGGGATGTACGCCTAATGAGCCGTAAACCACACCTTCTTGTCTTTTAGGTTGACTTCTACTGTCCGTCCATCATGTAGTTTGCCATCGATGAGCCGTAGCGCCAGTGGGTCTAAAATTCGTTTCTGAATCAAACGCTTGAGTGGCCGTGCACCAAAGGCCGGGTCATAACCATCAGTCGCCAACATATCACGCACCGTATCATCAAACTCCAGGGTGATGTCGCGGGAGTGCTTGATGCCGCGCGCCACCCGGGCGAGCTGCACATCAACAATGGCCCGCATGGCTTCTGGGCGGATGCGATCAAACAGCACGATGTCGTCGATGCGGTTGAGGAACTCAGGGCGGAAGTGTTGCCGCAGTACATCCAGCATTTGATTATCGAGTGTTGAAAGATCATCGCCAGTAAAGTCCATAATCGCCTGCGAGCCAACATTGCTGGTCATAATAATGATGGTATTGGCAAAGTCAACCGTTCGACCTTGTCCGTCGGTCAGGCGACCATCGTCCAGCACTTGCAGTAGTACATTAAACACATCAGGGTGAGCTTTCTCGATCTCATCAAACAGCACTACACTGTACGGACGACGCCGCACTGCTTCGGTTAGCTGGCCACCTTGTTCGTAGCCAACATATCCTGGTGGCGAGCCAATCAATCGAGCGACGGCGTGCTGCTCCATATATTCGCTCATATCGATGCGGATCATGGCGTGTTCATCATCAAATAACTCGCGGCACAGGCTGCGGGCTACTTCAGTCTTACCAACACCAGTCGGGCCAAGGAAGAGGAATGAGCCGATCGGGCGTTGTTGGTCGCCCAGGCCAGCGCGCGAACGACGAATGGCGCTTGCCACGGCCGTCACGGCCTTATCTTGACCAATTACCTGCTGGCTAATTGATTCTTCCAACTTGGTTAGCTTGCTTGATTCACTTTCGATTAGCCGCTCCACCGGAATACCTGTCCAGCGGGCTACCACGGCCGCGATATCATCTGGCGTGACTTCTTCTCGCAGTAAGCGATCGCGCGGTGGAATCTGGGCCAATTCATCACGAGCGGCCGCCAATTTCTTTTCTAGTTCAGGCATATCACCGTATTTGATGCGACTAGCGGTGGTTAGGTCGGCGTCGCGTTCGGCTCGCTCTAGTTCACCACGCAGTTCATCCATTTTTTCGGCGGCAGTATTAACAGTGCGTAGGATGTCTTTTTCGTGTTGCCATTTGCGGTCAATGGTAGCTGCCTCGCTACTAATCTTCTCAATCTGTTGGTTGATCTCATCCTTGCGGGCTTTAGCGTGATCAGATTTATCCTTCTTTAGGGCGGCTGCCTCAATTTCCAGTTGCAATTTGCGGTTATTAAGCCGATCAAGAGCAATCGGCACACTCTCCAGCTGCATCTTTAAGGCGCTGGTGGCTTCGTCGAGCAAGTCCACGGCCTTGTCTGGCAAAAAGCGATCCGGCAGATAGCGAGTCGATAGCCGCGCCGCCGCCACAATCGCATCGTCGGCAATATTCACGCCATGATGCACCTCGTACTTTTCTTTGAGTCCACGCAAAATTGCCACCGTGTCATCAAACCCAGGTTCACCCACATACACCGGCTGAAAACGGCGCTCCAGGGCGGCGTCTTTCTCGACATATTGGCGATATTCCGCCAGCGTCGTCGCGCCGATCATGTGCAATTTACCACGGGCCAGAGCGGGTTTGAGCATATTGCCCGCATCCATACTACCCTCGGTTTTGCCGGCGCCCACCATGGTGTGGATTTCATCAACAAACAGGATAATTTCGCCAGCCGCTTCTTCAACTTCTTTCAAAATGGCCTTCAGGCGTTCTTCAAACTGGCCGCGAAAACTCGCACCCGCCAGCAAGCTAGAAATCTCTAAAGAAATCAGTCGTTTATCTTTGAGCGAATCAGGCACATTGCCCTTAATGATGCGCTGAGCTAGTGCTTCAACAATGGCTGTTTTGCCTACACCTGGCTCGCCAATTAGCACCGGGTTATTCTTGGTGCGCCGGCTCAAAATTTGCATGGTGCGGCGAATTTCTTCGTCTCGACCGATCACTGGGTCGAGCTTGCCGTCGCGTGCCAGGGCGGTAATATCGGTGCCAAATTGTTCCAGCGGCTGCTTTAAGTCTTCTTGCATATTTGGTGGCATATGTCCTCCTTTGCGTTAGGTGGGCGCAGCAGGTAGGTGCGCCCGAGCGTACGGTGGTTAAAGTTTTTATCGCCCCGCGCCGCCGACCGAAAGGGGATATTGATAGCTTTGATTGTAGCAAATTAGCACTCGCGGGTCAAGAGTGCTAGTTTGCTACAATGAGGGTATGATGCGCCAGCTTCTCACTAAGCGCTTGCACGTGTCGTGGTTGATCGCGACGGCAGGTGTGGGGCTGGTGGCTGGTGTGATGGCGGTGGTGGCCGCGCCGTATGGTTACTTTGCGCACTGGTCGTGGTTGGTGGCGGGATTGACGCTATTGCCGCTATTTGTAAAACAGCAGCGCTGGGTGCTTATGCCGGCGTTGATCGCTGGCCTGCTGCTTGGGTTATGGCGTGGTAGTGTTGGGCAAGTGGGGCTGGAGCAGTATGAGCGATTGATTGGTCAGACGGTGCAGTTGTCGGGTCGGGTGCTGGAGGATCCAGATGTTGATAAGCGGGGTCAGACTTTGCTGCGACTCGGCGACATTCAAGTGCAGGGCCGCAATTTGCCAGGAAAAGTTTGGGTAGTGACAGCCAAAAATCAGACCATCAAGCGTAGCGACATCGTAACGATTGAGGGCAAAATGAGCGAGGGTTTTGCGGCCTTTGCTGGACGAATAAGTCGGGCGAAAGTGGTCAAGGTAGAGCGGCCAACCCCGGGTGATGTGGCGGTTGGTGTGCGGGATTGGTTTTCTGAGCGGGTGCGGCGACATTTGTCCGAGCCAGCGGCGGCGCTGGGGATGGGATTTTTGACGGGCCTGCGACGCGCGCTGCCGACTGACCTGAATGAGGCCTTGCAAATCGCTGGGTTGACGCATGTCATCGTAGCTAGTGGCTATAATCTGACGATTTTGGTGCGGCTGAGTCGGCGTTTGTTTGTGAAGCTGTCAAAATATCTGGCGACGCTGAGTGCAGGGCTGATGGTGCTGAGTTTTATGGCGCTGACTGGCATGAGTCCGAGTATGTCGCGCGCCGGGTTGGTGGCGGGGCTGAGTTTGGCGGTGTGGTATTATGGCCGGCAGACACATCCGCTAGTGCTACTGCCGTTTGCTGCCGCCGTGACGCTACTGATCAATCCGTCATATGCGTGGGGCGATTTGGGCTGGCAACTCAGTTTTGCGGCCTTTGCCGGGGTGATGCTGCTGGCGCCATTACTGCACGCCTATTTCTTTGGCAAAAAGCCACCGGGCACGGTGCGGCAAATTTTTGGCGAAACCCTGTCGGCGCAGATTATGACGCTGCCGCTGCTGGTGCTGGCATTCGGCACGGTGAGTAATGTGGCGCTCATTGCTAATATGCTGATTTTGCCGTTTATTCCGCTGGCGATGCTGTTGACATTTCTGGTTGGTGTGGTGAGTGATGTGCCGGTGGTGGCGGATCTGCTGGCAGCGCCGACAGAGTGGTTACTGCAGTACATGATTCATGTGGCGCAGTGGCTGGCGGGGCAGGAATGGGCGCAGATGGAGATAAAAATTGTGTGGTGGCAGGCGGTGGTGGCGTATGCAGTGATTGCGGCGGCCATGTGGTGGATGCAGCGGCAGACGCGAGTGGATGTACGAAAGAGCAATATTGTGGAGTAGTGTATAATAAGGACAGATTGAGATAGTAGTGAAAACGAAGGAGCGAACATGGCTGGACATAGTAAATGGGCGAAAATTAAGCGCGATAAGGGTGCGAACGACGCCAAGCGTGGGGCGATTTTTACTAAACTGGGCAATCAAATTGCCATTGCGGCGCGCGGCGGCACTGATCCGAGTATGAACTCGGCGCTGGCGCTGGCGATTGAAAAAGCCAAGGCGGCTAATATGCCGGGCGCTAATATTCAGCGCGCCATCGATCGCGTGGCCGATAAAAACGCAGCGGCGCTGGAAGAAATTACTTATGAAGGCTATGGTCCGGGCGGCGTGGGGTTGATTATTGAGACGGCGACCGATAACCGCAACCGCACTTTCCCGGAGGTGAAAACGGCGCTGGTCAAAAACGGCGGACGGATTGCTGATGCTGGTAGTGTGGCCTTTCAGTTTACCCGCAAGGGCGTGATCACGGTGGAGGGCACGGGTGAAGAGTTATTGTTGCAGATCTTGGACGCCGGTGCCGAGGACGCAGTAGAAGAAGATGGCGAGATGATTGTCTACACCGACCAGAAAGATTTGGCGGCGGTACGCAGCGCGCTGGCCGAGCAGGGGCTGACCATTAAAGACGCTGAATTGCAATATGTAGCCAATACGCCGGTTGAAGTGGCGGATGCTGAAACGGCGCAGAAACTTCTGAAAGTCATGGACGCGCTGGACGACCTGGATGATGTGGTGAATGTCCACACTAACGCCGATATTACAGTGGAAGTGTAGGATTTTTAATTAACAATATAATCGCTCTTTTCGGAGGGCGATTCTTTGTGATACACTAAGAGTACAAACATAAGCGAGATGGCGCATGAAGTATATACGGCGAACACTTCTTATGTCTTTCTTGGCCATGATGGTGGCGACTTTGATGAGTGCCAGTGTGCGGGCAGCCGGAGATGCTGCTGCCAATACTACGGAGCTGCCGCGGGTCGTGGTGCTGAATGTTCATCTTGACGTGCCAGAGTTTATTCAGTTGTATAATCCAGGCAATGAGCCGGTGCTGCTGGATGATGCGTCTCTGGTGTTTGTGCCAGCGAAAGGTAAGGAGGTGGTGCTTGTACGGCTGGACGGGCAGCGGATTGCGCCGGCAAAGACATTGACGATTGGCGAGCATCCTGATGCGGCGGTGGCGTTTGCAGAGCAGAAAGATAATCTGTTGCAGCTGAGCGGACGGATTGAGCTGCGCGATGGCCAGCGTCATGAAGTGGTGTCTTTTGGTGAAAAGAGCGAGGCGCTGTTGAAAATAACCAGAGCGAAGCGGCTGTTGCAGCGTTGTGTGGCGGCCAATGAGATGCTGTCGATGACTGGCACTGTGGCCGACTTTCTGGTAACGAAGTATGAGGGCAGCGCGCCATTGGCGCAGCCTTGGTGTGCCGGTGCTGCGCCGGTCGCACCTCCGCCTGAACCGTCCAATCCAACACCTGGCTCAGATCCGTCGCCGCCGCAAGACACGCCAAACAATGGTCAGTCAGCCCTGCCGGGCGACAATCCACCAACACCCGTGCCGCCGCTAAACACCTGTGAGCATCTTCGGATTTATGAAATTGCCATGAAGGCGGCCCGAGGCGAGCGGCGGTTTATTGAGCTGAAGAATGTCGGCGCTGCGCCAATCATGACGGGCGGTTGTAATGTTGCGACAAAGCAGGCCAAGACTCATTACGCGCTGCCGGATGTTGAATTGCCGGCTGGCGAATTTTTGCTGATTGACTTAGCGAAAGCGAAGCTCAAGCTAAATCCCGCTGGCGATACTCTCTATATAGTGAATGGTGCGGGGAATGAGGTACAGGAGGTTACGTATAAAGAGGCGCTGAGCGGTGCGTCATGGGGGCAGTATGATGATGGGTGGCGGTGGAGTTTTGCGCTAACACCAGAGAGGGAAAATATCTATCAAGCGTGCCAAGATGGTTATGAAATGACGGCGGATGGGTGCCGGAAAGCTGTGCCGCTGAGGCCGGATGAAGAGCTGATGCCGTGTCCTAATGGATGGTATCGTTCGCCGGAAACAAAACGCTGCCGCAAGCTTTCTGAGGTGAAGCCTCCGGCAATGTGTCCACCGGGCCAGGAAAGGAGTGCTGAAACTGGCCGCTGCCGTAAGATAACAGCAGAGAAGGAAGTTGCAGCATGTCCGGCAGGTCAGGTGCGCAATCCCGAGACTGGCCGTTGTCGCAAGGTGGCTGCGGCGAAAGCAGTAGCACCGTGTAAAGAAGGCTATTATCGCAGTGAGGCGACCGGTCGCTGTCGGTCAATCGCTTCGGCTGCCGCCAAAACTCTCAAGCCATGCCCTGATGGTGAATTCCGCAACCCAGCGACCGGCCGCTGTAAAAAGATTGCCGCTGCGAGCGATATCACGAAACAGTGCCCGGAAGGCTTTGAACGTAATCCTGAAACTAATCGCTGTCGTAAAATCAAAGCCACTACGCCACCAAAGGCTGATTTTCAGCCCGAACCAGTCCAGCAAGTCGCCGGCGCAGTGTGGGGTTGGTGGGTGGCTGGCGGGGTTGGGCTGCTGGCGCTCGGCTATGCGGCGTGGGAATGGCGCTGGGAATTGTGGCGCTGGCTACGACGGTCGGTATAGCTGGTATAATAAGTATATGGATGTACGCACGGCAATTAATCTGAAACCTTATACAACAATGCAGCTGGGTGGCGATGCTCGTTTTATGGCGGTGGCGACGACGCCGGAAGAGGTGCGGTCACTATACGCTACGGCCGAGCAGCAACATCTGCCAGTGTTTGTGCTAGGTGGCGGCAGTAATGTGCTGGTGCGTGATGAGGGGTTTGATGGTATTGTGCTGTTGAATCGCTTGCAGGGATTTGAAGTGGTCGGCCAGACCGAGGCGACAACGACGATTCGTATTGCGGCCGGTGAGGTGTGGGATGAAGTAGTGGCGCGAACGGTGGCGATGGGACTGAGCGGTATTGAGGCGCTGTCGGCGATTCCTGGCACTGCTGGTGCGGCGCCGGTGCAGAATATTGGCGCATATGGACAAGAGGTGGCCGATACGCTGGTGAGTGTTGAGGCCTACGATAGCCTGACTGATCAATTTGTGACGCTAGAGAATGAGGCATGTCAATTCGCTTATCGTCATAGCATTTTCCGCGGCGAGCAAGCTGGTCGCTACTGCATTACGGCGATTACGCTTGAGCTGTATCGGGCGCTGCCGAAGCCGCCATTTTACTCTGCACTGGAGCGCTATTTTGAGGAGCGCCACATCACGCAGTTTACGCCGCAAGTGGTTCGTGACGCCGTCATGGCAATCCGGGCTGATAAACTGCCTGATCCCGCCATAAAACCAAATGCCGGCTCCTTCTTTAAAAACGCCATTATTGACCGTTGGCAGGCGGAGGAATTGTTGCAAAAGTATCCGGCGATGCCGCACTACGATATGCCAAATGATCGCGTCAAAGTGCCAACAGGCTGGCTGATTGAACAGGCCGGCATGAAAGGGCAGCTACTGTACGGTATGCGGGTGCATGATAAAAACGCTCTCGTGCTCATTAATGAGGCTGCCGAAAGCTATGCTAATTTAGCGGCGGCGCGCCAAGAAATCATTCAGGCCGTCTATGATATGTTCCACATCCAAATTGAGCAAGAACCGCTGGAAATGACCCGAATCTAAACCGCTTGCGCTTTTTTGCCCGCCTCGGTATCATAAGATTATGCGACAGCGGGGGTTTACGATTATTGAATTGGCAATTGTCATGGCAATTATGGCAATTTTGCTCACCCTCGGAACGCTCGGTTTCCGCAGCTATATGGCGCATGCGCGTGATAAAGAGCGCGAGGCGGATATTGCCGCAATCCAAAACTATCTAGAAAGTATCTATCCGCGAGAAATTCGCCACAGTAACGGCACTATTCTTAAATCGGCAGGTACCTACCCGGGATATTTTGGCACTTCTCCATCACCGGTGACGCAAGCATATTTTAACGAACTATTTAAGGATGTCGCGGCATCGGCCAAAAAAGGTCCGCAGCAGGATGAGGAGCTTATTTCGCCACATCAGGGCATTACGTTTGGAGGATGGCGCAGGATTTATGGAAAAAACGACATAGATGCGATCATTGCTAATTACAATAACAGTAAAATTACCGGCCGGCCTAACGGCGCGTATGTGTATTTCGCGCATAATAACGGCGTGGCGTGCAAAGCGCTTGAGGGGTGTCGTGAATATTTGTTGCTATATCACCTAGAAACTGAGCCGAATGTCTGGAAGGTAGTGGAAGGTAAGCATAAATGACCAAAGGCTTTACAATCGTTGAGCTAATGATAACGCTGGGTATTGCTGGGATATTTTTACTGAGCGGCTTTCAGTTATATCAAGTAGTACAGCTGCGCAATACAGAGGCGCGGGAAATGTCAGAGGCGGGCAATGTCGGATATGGTGTGCTGCGTAAAGAGGCGCAAAATCATACAGCGTATCTTCCCGTGTGCAGTAGCAGTGATCCATATCCATCAATTGTGTCGCGTACGACAACCTTGCCAAAGCCGGTGCGAATAGAGGTGCGGCACTGTTTGCCGTTTACTGACGCTAAAGTGGTGAAGGCAACTGTCACAGTGAAATACGGCCAGAAAGGAGACTCAGTCGTCCATGCTACCTATATTCCGCGCAAATAAAACGTCGCAGACAGGCTTTACGTTGGTAGAAATACTCGTCATCGCGCCGGTGGTGATTTTAGTACTGGCGGGGTTAGTAGCGACTATCGTATTCTCCACCGGATCAGCCATGCGCTCAAGCGCTCGTTCGCAGCTGCAGTATGAGGTGTTGGCGGCGCTTGATCGGATTGAGGCGGATGTAAAGCTGAGCAAAAGCCTTACGATACATAATGGCGGCCTACACCTGGCTACTTTCGCAACTGACCGCAACCCGTTTGATGCGGAGCGTAAGCTGATACGCAAAGACACCTGCCAGCCGGCTGATACCCGCATCACCATTGATGAAGTGGCCACGTACTGGAATGTGTATTGGGTAAATAGTGGCAAGTTTGGGCGATACGCGAAATATGGTACCGGCGATTCTACACAGCACTCCAATATGCGTCACTGTGAAAATAACAATCATGCGATTTTTCAGCGTCCTTTGACGCAGGAGGCGCTGATTGGCGGTGACGGGACAACCGCAAATGTGCGCTTTACTAACAGTAGTGGCGGTATTGATGTTGAGCTTACCGCGACAAAGAAAGTTGCCGGCGAAGATGTCTCGTTTACCGGGAGGCTCTTCGTAAAATCATTGAATACACCATAAAATGCTTGTGCTTTTAAAAATGCTTTGCTACAATCAAATTACTATAAAACATAATCAAAAATAGGGGGCAAATCAGAAATGATTTCTTCAAACAAAGCAAAAGGTTTCACGCTTGTCGAGCTGTTGATCGTCATCGTGGTTATCGGTATTTTGGCTGCGATCTCAATCGTTGCTTACAACGGTGTGACACAGAAGTCTCGTGATGACCAGCGCATCTCAGATGTTCGCAATATCACCTCAGCTGCAGCTGCATATAACGCAGAAAATGGCAAGTGGCCAACGGTTGCTGAGCTAAAGGCGTTTAATACCGTTAAGTTGTCTGGTACTGCTGCAAGTCGTCTTGATGATGGCGCGTCGCTTACCATTTCTGCAAGCAACAAAGACGATAAGTACAAATATGAATTCTGTACTACAGCAGGTAGCGGCGGCGGAGCGGCAGCTAATACAGGTGTAAAGGTTACTTACTGGAAAGAGGATGGGAACAAGCTCGATACCCTCTCTACCGGCACCGGTACTGGTTGTTAATCCCATTAACGCATTAATTACAAGACCCCGAGATTGCTCCCGGGGTTTTCTTTACGGCTTGTTTAGTGGGGTAGCGGGAACTGCTTCGCCAGGGTGATTACCTGATGACGAATAGCGGCGTGAGCGGCTAAATCGTCGGTGTGCAGGGCTGCAACAATCAACTGGCCAATCTGTCGCGCTTCGGCTTCTTTCATACCGCGGGTAGTCATGGCTGGCGCGCCAAGGCGCAGGCCACTGGGGCGAAATGGTGGTAGGGTGTCGTTTGGGATAGTATTGGCGTTAGTGGTGATGCCACAGGCCTCCAGTCGCTCCTGCGCTTCTTTGCCATCAATCCCTAGGCTGCCGTAGATATCAGCCAAAATCAGGTGATTGCTCGTGCCGCCGGTAATCAGCTTGATGCCACCATTCTGTAACTCCTCCGCTAACGCCGCCGCATTGGCAACAATCTGTGCTGCATAGTCACGGAATGCTGGTTGCAAGGCTTCGCCAAACGCCACCGCTTTAGCGGCGATGGTGTGCATATGCGGGCCGCCCTGGGTGCCAGGAAAGACAGCGCGGTCGATCAGTGTCGGAATATTTTCCAGGGTTTTTTCTGGGCGTTTCAGTGGATTTGACACCACGCCCTTTGATAAGATCAATCCACCGCGTGGCCCGCGCAGCGTTTTATGCGTCGTCGTCGTAATCACGTGAAAGCCGTAGTCAAACGGATTGGTCGCTACGCCGCCGGCGATTAACCCGGCAATATGCGACATATCAGCCACCAGCAGCGCGCCAACCTCGCGTCCAATCTCGGCAAACTTGGCGTAGTCCAGTTCCCGTGGATAGGCCGAAAAGCCCGCCAGAATAATTTTTGGTCGGTGCTGCAACGCCAATTCACGCAGCTCATCATAATCAATTTCGCCAGTTGTCGCATCTTTCATGCCATAGCGCACAAAATTATACTCCCTGGCCGAGCGCGTCACTGGCGCTCCATGCGTCAAATGCCCGCCGTGCGCCAAATCCATCGCCAGAATTGTGTCGCCCGGATCGCACCAGGCATAATATACCGCCTCATTAGCCTGGGCGCCAGAATGCGGCTGGACATTGGCGTGATCCGCCCCGAATAACTGCTTGGCGCGGTCAATGGCTAATTGCTCAATCCGGTCGGTGTTATATTGCCCGCCATAATAGCGTCGGCCGGGATAGCCCTCGGAATATTTATTGGTGAACACACTGCCCAGCGCCGTCAGTACACTTGGCGAGACATAATTTTCACTGGGAATTAATTCTAACCCCGTCTGTTGTCGCTTAGCTTCAGCCGCAATCAAGGCCGCAATTGTCTCATCTTGCATCGTATTGTCTCCCTTATTCTTTTAGTATACTACGATATCCGCGTCATTGCCGCATGAGTAATGGCTGCGGCCAGTGCATCGGCGCAATCATCCGGCTTCGGTGCTTCACTCAGCCGCAGATTCAGCCGCACCATTTCCTGCACCTGTTTCTTATCGGCCTTACCGTAGCCGGTCAGGGTTTGCTTGATCTGTAGCGGCGTATATTCAGCGATAGGCAGGTGCGCCTTACGTCCCGCCAGCATCACCACACCGCGAGCATGCGACACGCTGATAGCGGTGGTGACATTGCGGGCAAAAAACAGTTTTTCAATTGACATGCAGTCCGGCTTAGTTTCGGCGATAATATCCGTTAGGCCATCAAAAATCTCCTCCAGCCGCTCGTCTAATGGTGTATGTGCTGGTGTGCGAATCACGCCGGCCGTTACCAATTGATAGTGGCCACCGTGTACATCAATCACACCAAACCCCAAAATGCCCGTTCCTGGATCAATACCAATAATCCTCATCTTTTCATCATACCACTCTTTTGTTACAATAGGAGGAGTTGCGGGCGTCGTATAATGGCTAATATACCTGCCTTCCAAGCAAGTGATGCGAGTTCGATTCTCGCCGCCCGCACCATTTTTGCAAAGATTAAATCCAAAAGGGCATCATGGATCCATATTCGTATACTGAACCACCGAAATATCAGCCGCAAGACATTGAGGATGCCTCGGAATTTTATAACCTGATTAATCGTTCTAGTTTAACGCATCAGTTGTCGGACAGCCGGCCCTATGTTTACTGGACGATGGAAATTTATGACAAGGCTAATGGCATAAAGGGCGGCGGCGGCCTGGGGGTGTTGGCGGCGGATACGCGACGTGTCGCCGAGCGGCTGGAAGTGCCCTTTGTGGTCGTGACACCATTTTATCGCAGTGAATCGCATCAGCGGATTGATGGTTTGGCGCAGACTGAATATAGCGAGGCGGTATCGCCGCAGGAGCATGGTTTTCAGTATATTGACGAGGTCAGTATTTCGTCGGCCGGCTTTCCTGATACTAGTTTGAGCGTGTTTACCAAAACCCTTGGCTCAACCCAATTTGTGACTATTTCCGAGCCGAACTTTGGCCAATTGTATGAGGGGGAGGGGTCGGGCGATCATCGCCTGTATCAAGAAGTCGCTCTGGGTTTTGGTGGTTATAAGGCGCTGAAGCTGGTCGGAGCTAAGCCGGCGGTGATTCAGCTGAATGAAACGGCAACGATTTTTGCAGCACTGGCGCGGCTGGATGAGTTGTGCAGCAATGGTATGAATCTGTATGAGGCAATTGTCTATGTGCGTAAGCATACGCTGTATACTAATCATACGCTGCTGCAGGCCGCTGAACCAGAGTTCCACCGCAGTCAATTTGAAAAGTTGGTGCTGCCAAATATTCGTAGTAATGCGGTGCGGCAGTGGGTACTGGAGCAGTTCCGTGATGAGAAATTGCGACCAAACTTACTAGCGATTGAGCTTACTGAGGCTAAAAATGGTGTGTCAAAACTGCATGCGCGGGTAGCGAATTTTCGCGACCGCAATAATGAGCGGGTGAAGTTCCACGCGGTAACTAATGGTATTGATATGCACACTTGGGTGCTGCCGGAGATTATGGCGCGGTATGGTGAACTGGGTATTTTGGACAAGTTTGGCTTGCCAACCGAGACGTATGAGGCGCAGATAGATATGTTGGATATGGCCGATATTCGCCGTTTGAAGGCGGCGGGCCGGACGGAATTAAACCGCGTGTTGGCGCATCGGCGTGATCAGTATGGCAAGTCGGTCCAGATTCCGGACGGCGCCGTGGTGTTTGACTTTAAGCGACGATTTGCCAATTATAAACGGCCATATATGCCGTTTGAACAGCCAGAAACGCTCAAGCAAATTTTGATAAGCCATAATGCGCATTATATCTTGGCCGGCAAGGTGCACCAGGGTGACACGGTGATGTATCAGCGGCTGCTGGAGATTTTGCAGTTGATTGACCGCGATCCAATTCTGCGCGAACGAGTGCACTATATTCAGGATTACGACGAAGAATTAGGGCGCGCCCTGGCGATTGGTTCTGATATTGCCATTAATGTGCCGGTGATCGGCCTGGAGGCTTGTGGTACTTCATGGGAGAAGGATATTGCCAATCTGAAGGTGTTGATTAGCACCAGTGACGGTGGCGTGGCTGATATTAAGCCAATCGCCTGTTTGGAGGTAAATGGTAAGGACTATGACGCCGAGGTAGCGTCGCTGTATGTGGCGATGTATAAAGCAGCGGCCATCGTGCAAACTGACGCAATGCTACAAAAGCAGGTGCGCCGGCAGCTAAAGGCCTATCTGCCAATCATTTCCGGCGCCCGCATGCTGAAGGATTATTTGCGATTCCTGTTTCCGGAACAGCCGACGTTGCCGCGTTGTCGCTAATGCAGCAAAGAGATGACGCTATTCATTCACCACTTCAATCCGCGCTCCCAGCGAATTGAGTCGCTCGGCCAATTCCTCATAGCCACGGTTGATTGAATAGACATCACGCAGCATTGACTCACCTGGTGCTGCCAGCATCGCCAATAAAATCACTACACTTGGTCGCAGGGCGGGTGGCGCCACCATATCCGCCGGCTTCCAGCGAGTTGGTCCGGTGATATAGACTCGGTGCGGATCAACCAGCTCAATCTGCGCATTCAGCCGACTCAGCTCCGTAAAATAAATCGCTCGATTTTCATAACTCCAGTCATGCACTAGCGTTCGCCCCTTAGCGGCCGTGGCAATCAGCCCCAAAAACGGCAGATTGTCCATATTAATCCCCGGGAATGGCAGGGCATGCAGTTTATCTTTTGGTGCGTGCAGCGTTGAATGGCGCAGATGAATATCAACCAGCCGAGTTTTGCCATTATTAGCGCGATATTCTTCACTTAGCTCAAACCCTAATCCCATACCCGCTAATGTCGCCAATTCAATTTCCAAAAACTCAATCGGCGCTCGGCGAATCGTGATTTCCGAATCAGTCACCGCTGCCGCCGCGATAAAACTCATCGCTTCAATCGGGTCCTCGCTTGGATAATAATCAAGGTTTTTATTAATCGTCGCTCGGCCGGTGATGGTCAGTGTCGTGGTGCCAATACCTTCAATGCTCACTCCCAGTTTTTGCAAGTAAAAACAAATATCCTGCACCATATAATTCGGGCTGGCGTTACGGATTATCGTGGTATGCGGTGACATAGCCGCTGCCATAATGACATTTTCCGTCACTGTGTCGCCGCGCTCGGTTAGTAGGATGGTCCGGTCGCCAGTCGTAGGGTTAGTAGTGGCGTGATAATAATCTGTTTCCGCCGTAACCGACAAGCCAAAGGCTGCCAAGCCACTCAAATGCGGCTCTACCGTGCGCTTACCTAAGTTACAGCCGCCGGTAAATGGCAGCTGGAAATCAGCATACTGATGCAGCAGTGGGCCGAGGAACATAATAATAGATCGGGTGCGCTTGGCCGCCTCAATGTCCATATCCTCCAGTTTGAGGCGTGCTGGCGGTACAATTTCCAGGTCATTATCGTCCAGCCACTTGGTCTTCACGCCGATAGAATTAAGCACCTCAATAATCCGGTTGACTTCTTCAATCCGCGCCACCTTGCGCAGCGTCGTCTTGCCCTTGTTGAGCAGGCTGGCACAGAGTAATCCGACTGCGGCATTTTTACTAGTTTTCACTCGTATCTCACCGGACAGCTTTGTGCCGCCGTGTACCCGGAAATTAACCTTGCCCGATTTATTCAGCGTCACGACGCTGCTACTTAGTACATCGCTAATGCGGGCTAGCATCTCCAAACTGACATTTTGACCACCGTTTTCAATGCGATGGATGGCGCTTTGTGAGGTGCCAATCGCTTCAGCCAGCTGCGCCTGTGTCATATCTTTTCGTTGGCGATTTTCGGCGATCAGCGCGCCGATTTTTGCAAGGTAGCGATTCGTTTTCATACGTCAATTATATCAAACATGATATAAAATCCAAATGGTATAATGAATCATATGATTGCACATGTTTCAGGTACGGTAGCGGAGAAGTTTAATGGCGCGCTAGTGATTGATGTTGGCGGTATTGGCTATGAAGTAGCGGTGCCGGCCGGTGATTTTGATGGTCCAGTATTGGGCGAGCCGCTGAAGCTCTACACCTATCATCATGTGCGCGAGCAGGCCGAGGAATTGTTTGGTTTTTCTACTTTGGCGGCCAAAAAGTTGTTTGAGCTACTGATTACGGTGCAGGGAGTTGGGCCAAAGGCAGCGCTGGCAATTTTGAGTCTGGGTGATGCCGAGGCGGTGCGCAATGCCATCGCCAATGCTGACGCAGCATTTATTCAAAAGGCGGCCGGTGTCGGTAAGAAAACCGCCGAGCGCGTGGTGGTGGACTTGAGCGATAAGGTTGGCTTGCCGACGCAGTATGGCCGTCAGGATGCGCCAGTGCAAACGGAACTAGCTACGGCTGATGAGGCGCTGGAGGCGCTGATGGCGCTGGGTTACACGCTGGCGGACGCCTCAAAAGCCCTGGAGGGAATTGATCCGAATCTGCCGACAGCCCAGCGAGTAACAGAAGCGCTCAAGACTCGTTAATTTGACAAAATATATAAAATCTGCTATAATGAAAGTATGAGTGAAGCGGCGGCCGCGTGGCCTATTGAGAAGCATGTTGAGAATAAGCAGGCGACGAGCGAGCAGCTTGTTGATTACTGTGCACAAACGCTGGAGGAGCTGTTGCCTGACCGGGATCATCAGTTGATTGCGGTGCGCTTACTGGGGCAATATCCAAAAGAAGCCTACCATCAAGCGGCGCACGGGCTTGATGTGATGCGTGCAACCAAGTGGCTGCTTGATAGGGCCGGCGCGCCGCAGCTGCAGGACAAAAACGAGTGGCCAGTACTGCTACTGGCAGCGGCCGCACATGATGCGGGGCTATATACTGCCGAGGCGGCGCGTCACGAGACGAATGAGATCTATGCGGCAGGCCAGCTGTGGAATGAGGGCGGTATGGTGCTGGATTCTGATCAGTTGTTGATAGCAACGGAGGCTATTTTAGGCACGATTATGGATCCAGAGAAACAGCGGCGTGATACCGCCCGTGCTAAGCTGCTACATCACGCTGATCTTGGCTATGTTTGGTCGTGCGATGAAGCGCAGTTCACGCAATACGCGCTGCGGTTTCGGCATGAGGAATGTCAGCATTTGTCATGGCCGGAGTTTCAGGAGCTGGAGGCAAAGTTTCTTGACGCTTATGCGATTGCATTAGAGTGGGACATGCATGCACTACAAGTTCCTAGGGCGACCATTCAAGCAATGGTAGCGCGTGTGCAGCAAAATCGTCGGTATATCACACAGGATGGCCTTGAGGAGCCTGCGCTTGAGGATGAGTGGCCGGGCGTGACGCAGATGATACAATAGTCATATGGCTATTGAACGGATTGTTGATACCAGCACCCACGCCGACGATGCCGCTGAACAGGCGGTTGAAGTGAGTCTGCGACCACAGCGGTTTGATGAGTATATCGGGCAGGAACGACTGAAGCGCAATTTGCGTTTGGCGATTGAGGCGGCTAAAAAGCGCGCTGAATCGCTGGATCACGTGCTGCTTTATGGGCCGCCAGGGCTGGGCAAGACCACTATGGCGACGGTGATTGCCAATGAAATGGGCGCCAATATTCGGGTGACGGCCGGGCCAGCGATTGAAAAGGCCGGTGATTTGGCGTCAATTTTAACCAATCTGCAGGACGGTGATATTTTGTTTATTGACGAGATTCACCGCTTGAGCCGGTCGGTTGAAGAGGTGCTGTATTCGGCGATGGAAGATTTTAAATTGGACATCGTCATCGGTAAGGGTCCAGCAGCGCGCTCAATTCGGCTGGATGTGCCGCGTTTTACGGTGATTGGTGCGACGACACGGACGGGGAGTCTGGCGGCGCCACTGCGCGATCGGTTCGGGCATGTACATCGGTTGGAATTTTACACACCGGCGGAGATTGCGCAAATTATCCAGCGGGCGGCCGGTATCTTGCAGTCGTCAATTCACGATGAATCGGCGGCATTGCTGTCCACCCGGGCGCGCCTGACGCCGCGTATTGCCAACCGCCTTTTGAAGCGGGTGCGCGACTATGCCGATGTCAACGGTGATGGCATTATTGATGTGGAAATGACAACAAAAGCCTTGACGATGTTGGAGGTGGATGAGCTGGGACTGGACGCGGCGGATCGGCATTTGCTGGGCGCTATGCTTGAGCATTATGGCGACAATCCTGTGGGGCTGACGACGATTGCAGCGCTGACTGGTGATGAAGCGACGACTATTGAGGATTTTTATGAACCGTACCTATTGCAAATCGGCTTTATTGAACGCACTCCACGCGGCCGGCGGGTGACGCCGAAAGCCAAACGACACCTAGCAAAATAGGCGGAATTGTAGTATAGTAATCATATGAATACGCCGAACCCACATGACAACACGCCGCAGCCGGTGGCGTATGACGCGCAGGGTCGGCCGCTCTATCTTCATCCGCCAGCAACTCCATCAGAGGCGCCGCCAATCTCGCCCGAGCCATCAATGCGCTCGTCGCACGTGACAGCGCGGCCAGAAGTGGCTGATGGTCATAATTTTGATCCGCGAATTCGTACTCAGTATGCGAATGAGCCGCAAGTTGTCCATACTACTCGCCCGCTTGATCCGCAGCCCTTTCAGGTGAGCGATGAGGTGCGCCAAAAGCATGAGGCATCGGTTCGTCGCTACCCGTTTTTGAATCTTAGTGAGGCGGAGTACGTTATTTTGGATATTAAGCGGCATCCAATCGGTATTGTTATCCCTATGATGATTACGGCGGTGCTGGCGATTGCGATTTTGGCGTTTGCTGCGCTGTACCCATCACTCATTACCACCATGACGGTAACCATGATGCCAAGTCCAGAGATGATTTTCGGCATTGCGCTACTGTTCGTTTTGTTGACAGTGATGGGTGGTGCGGTGGCGCTATGGGTTTATTTGCAGAATCAGTTTTTCATGACCAACGAAAGTGTGATTCAGGAAATCCAACACAGTTTATTTTCCCGTCATGAACAGACGGTCAGTCTGGGTAGCATTGAGGACGCTAGCTTCCGACAGGATGGCATTGTGCAGATGCTGTTTAATTACGGTACCATCCGCCTCAGTACTGAGGGCGAGGAAACGACCTATGTGTTTCACTATGTCGCCAACCCAAAGCGACAAATCGCTATTCTCAATAACGCCATTGAAGCCTTTAAAAATGGCCGGCCAGTTGATGATTAGCTACTTATTGCGGCTTTCTTTCACGAAGTCGGCTTCATTGTGTAGTAGTGCGCGCAGGGTGTACGCGGTGCATTTGCCGTCACGACAATTGGTTGGTTCATAGCGATATGCTGACGCGCCATCGCCAATTTTTTTGCCCTGCGGGTCGGTCAGTAGCTCCTTGTCCATAGTTGGTAGCGTGTCGTCATTGATGGTTTCTGGGTAGAATTTTTGCCGCTTGTAGAAGTCTTCCTCCAGGCTGTAGTAGATGGCATTAATGGCGGTGCGCTTCTGGGCGTTATGGGTTTCATTGGTGACGCGAGTGTGCTGACTAAGGCCAACACCCGCCGCGACCAGGAGAAATGCAATAACAATAATAATTTCAATAACCGTAAAGCCCTTTTGCTGATCCATAGGGGTATTATAGCAAATTTTTTGCTTTGACGGTATAATAAAGCTAGTAGTAAAGGGGGAGTAATATGGCAAAAGCACATGATAAAAAGGCGGCTGAGGTAGCGGTAGAGAAGAAAGTTGATGAGGGTAAGTTGAAGGCGCTGGGCCTGGCGATGGATCAGATCACCAAGCAGTTTGGTGACGGCTCTATTATGAAGTTGGGTGAATTTCATCAGGCGGATGTAGAGGTGATTCCGTCGGGTGCTTTGAGTTTGGACTTGGCCTTGGGTGGCGGGTATCCAAAGGGGCGCATTATTGAGATTTATGGCCCAGAGTCAAGCGGTAAGACGACGCTGACGCTGCACGCTATTGCTGAAATTCAGAAGCAGGGCGGCACGGCGGCCTTTGTGGACGCGGAGCATGCGCTGGATCCAAGCTACGCCAAGAAACTGGGCGTCGACACCGATAATCTGCTGGTAGCGCAGCCGGACAACGGCGAACAGGCGCTGGAAATTACCGAAACCTTGGTGCGCTCAAATGCGGTGGATCTCATCGTGGTGGACTCAGTGGCGGCCTTGACGCCACAGGCGGAAATTGATGGCGATATGGGTGATTCGCACATGGGTCTGCAGGCGCGATTGATGAGTCAAGCACTGCGCAAGCTGACCGGCATCATCAATAAGTCAAAGGCGACGGTGATTTTCATTAATCAGATTCGCATGAAGATTGGCGTGATGTTTGGCAATCCTGAGACAACCACCGGCGGTAATGCGCTGAAGTTTTATGCGTCGCAGCGGGTGGATATCCGCCGGATTGGCCAGATCAAAGTCGGTGATGATATTATCGGTAACCGCACCAAGATTAAGGTGGTGAAGAACAAGATTGCGCCGCCATTCCGCGTGGCTGAGTTTGACATTATGTATAATGAGGGTATTTCTAAGACTGGTGACATTTTGGATTTGGCGGTGCAGCACGAGATTGTGGCCAAGTCTGGCGCGTTTTATAAGTATAATGACGCGACAATCGGCCAGGGTCGCGATAAGGCGAAGGATTATTTGAAGCAGAATCCAGAGGTGCTGGCGGAGATTGACGCCAAGGTGCGTGAGAAGGTGAAGGAAGCGGACGCGTAATTAGTGCTTGAATTTCTGCTATCACTCTTTATGGAAGTGGCGTTTGAGGGGGGGTAGATGAAGCGCAGCTGGCGGTGCGTGTGATGCGCTGAAGCGGTGACGACGGTAATCGTGAGCATGAAAGAGCCCGCCTCCGATGAGCGGTGCGCCAGGCGCTAGGGCGGCCGGCAGGCTCTTTCGGCGGCGGGCGAGAGGAGGTTATTCTGCTGGTGACGGCTTAGCAACGGCCTCGCACTCGGGGCTGTCCGGGATCGCCGTGATGCCTGAACTGCCATAAGCTCCTGTCGACAAATAAATCAATGTCGTGCCATCGCAGACCTTCTTAATAGAATGCCATTTATCGATATCTGTCCAGCCCTAGATAAGGATGATACGGTTGCTGTTGTTATCCTCTTCGGCCTGGCTTGATGCTGGCGGAGTACCGCTATTTCCGCCCTCTTTACAACCCGATAGGGCCAGTCCTCCTGCGATTAGCAGGGCGAGGATGGCAAAAAATGATCGCTTCATGAATTTCTCCTCCAAAAGATCTCTTTTTGCACCGGATTGTGCAAAAAGCTGATATATATCAATAATCAAAACAAAAGTCAATCCCGCTTCCGTCAACTCCCAAACCTTTGTTGTTAAAAATAAACCCCGAATTATATAGATAGCCATTCAGCACACCGGTGCGGTGATAGGGAGTGATATAATAAACCTACTATGCAGATTACCGCACTTTCAGCCCAGCTTCGTAACCCTGACCGGGTGAATGTGTCGATTGACGGCGCCTACCGGCTCAGTTTGGATATTAGCCAGGTGACTGACCTGAGAGTTAAGGTCGGGCAGGAGCTGAACGCTGACGATCTGGTGCTGCTGGAGCAAGAGAGCCAATTTGGCAAGCTATATGCCCGAGCCTTAGAGTACTGCATGCTGCGGCCGCGCGCCATTAAGGAGATGCGCGATTACCTATGGCGTAAGACGCGGCCCGTAAGACGCCGTTCGCCAAAAACTGGTGAATTGATTGAGCGGCCAGGAGTGAATTCAGCTATTGCCGAACGAGTACTGCAGCGCCTCATTGATAAAAAATATCTCAATGACGAGCAATTTGCGCGCTTTTGGTTTGAGCATCGGTTTGTTAAAAAAGGCACCAGTCTGCGGCGACTGAAATTGGAATTGGCGCAGAAAGGTATTGATCGCGATATAGTTGAGCAATTAGCCAGCGAACATATTCGCTCTGACACTGAAGAACTGCAAAAAATCATTGCCAAAAAGCGTCATAAATATCCTGATCGGCAAAAACTGCTAGCTTATTTGGCGCGTCAGGGATTTTCATATGATGATATCGTGGCGGCAGTTGATGGTGATGCATAAATTACGCCGCGTCAGGCTCTGATTCGCTCTCTGGCTGGCTGCGGAAAGGATTATCGTAGGCTGGCAGGCCGGTGATCTGTTGCGGTTTGACTTGATGGGCTACGGTGGCTGATTTTACCATCACAAAATCATCCGTCACCTTGGTTATTTGCGAACGATGCACTAGGATTTCAGTATCGCTAAAACTTTTAAACAGCGGCCGTTTAACTTGTAGTTGCTGAATGGTAAAGTGTCCCGCTTCAATGGTGTAGCCGACAACTTTGCCTATTTTCTTGCGCCGCTGATCAACCACGGGTTTGCCGCGGAGCTGAAACTGGAAATCATAGATTTCTTTGATGCGCACAACATCACTGGGCGCAATGAGTTCGTCGGAAGAGTTAATAATCGCTCCTAGTGCGCCAATCTCACGAATATCACGCACCAGCAGTAGCGTCGGATCCTGATCAAGTAGCGGGCCGGTCAACTCATAGGCCACGATTGTTAGGTCGCGCGGATCAATTACCTCACCGACGGTACGCGCCAATTCCGAGCCCGTCTGCAGACTCATAACGGGCATTTGCAAAAAACGATCAGCGGTGATTAACATACCCTTATTATACTTGGTTCAATACTATTCAACAAACGGATTGATGCGTCCGTTCTTTGGTGAAAAACTGCGCCCAGATGCCTCATGGCGAGACTGATAGTTGTCAATCTGTTTAATGGTGTTTTTATCAATAGGGTAGGTTTTTTGTTCGGCGTTGCTGGCGGTTCCTGACAGGGTCACGAGGTTGCTGAGGAAGAAGATGGCTGCCGATACGCCGATAACAATAGTCAGCGAATATAGAATGATATGATACGTACGCAAAAAGGTTGCTATAATGCCGCCGAGCTGTGAGACTGATGGTGAACTTTTCATCTGATGTATACCTCCAAGGTCAAGGTTTGCACTGAGACGTTGGCATTGTCTTCACCGCGAGAAAGCGAAAGGTCGGCAATCTGCATACGAGTTAGATTCTTCTCAATCAAATGCAAGAAGTGGAGCAAATTAGTGTAACCGACATTTTTCCCAAGCTGAATTGACACCTGGGTACTTTTGAGTGCTGCAGCGCCGCCTGATCCTGACGTAGGGCTGGGCGCGCTCGTTGCCGGTGTGCTGCCAGCTGGTTTTGCGGCCGGCTTTGATCCGCTCTCGTCTTTGAATGAGAATGAATCAATGGACACGCTAGCGGTTGTGGCGTAAAACTTCAAATCGTCAATAATTTGATTTTGGTATTGGTAGCTTTTGGCGCTGGCAGCGATATTCGCGGCCCGTTCAACGCTTGGTTTGTATTTTGCAAGGTCTTTCTTCAGTGTGTCTAGTGCCTGAACTCGCAAATCAATTGACCCTAGTTCCGCTTGTTTATTAGCGGCTTCGGTCGCCCTGTCATGGAGCATGGTGTAGGCAAAGTAGAAGCTACCGGCCATGCCCGCGAGCAATAATAGGAGTAGCGCTGACAAAATATAGCGCATAGTGACGGCGTTAAGGGTGAAAGGTGCGGATTTTTTACTGCGTGCTTTACTCATATTGCTTGGCGACCTCCTGTCGGATAACAACACTAATAGCGATACTGATCGGATAGTCACCAGTGGTATTTTCAGACGCGGCGCGAGCGACGGAGACAAGATGGACATCGTCAAATAGCGATGACTTTTCAAACTTTGTTTTGAGTGCAATCGCGTCATCGTATGACTTACCGCGAGCGTTTAGTACTAGCGGCGTACCGAACTTTGTAGCGTCAAGCGCCAGTGATTCAAGCACAACATTTGCCGGCAATGCCTGGCCAATTTTTTGGCTAATGATTGAGTAGCGAACGTCTTTGTCAATAATCGTTTTTGCGGTTGCGAGGTTGCTTGAAAACTCGACATATTCACGCTGCGATTCCTGATATGAGGCAATTTTTTGATTACTCTTTTGGATTTCCTGCTCAGTGGTGCGCTGCGACACCGTGATAACGTAATATACGCCAACAATAGCAATCGCCAGCACTACAGCTAGCATCAGCGTGGCAATACAGTATCGCAGGAGCAATACATTTGATTGTCCAGCGCGAATTTGGCGCTTGGCGTCGGGTGGCAATAGATTAATCATCGCCAAATCTCCTCTGTTTTCACAAGTGCAAGGCCGGCCGCAGTCATATATCGTGGCCGTAGCTGCTTGGCTGGCGGCGACAGCGGACCGAAATTGAGTGATTGCCATGGGCTAGCAACGCGGGCGGCCATAACTAGCTCATTAGTGAAAAACTCACCGATACCCGGAATATTACTGCCGCTACCAACAATCAATATTTGCTCAATCTTTCGCTCGTCAGGGAAGCGGTCGGTGTAGTAGCGCATGACTTTTTGCACCTCGCCGGTAATACGTGCCAGGTTTGGCTTCAATGCAGCAACCAGTTTTTTCTGTCGCGGTCCAGCGCTGAGGCCATTCAGTACTTTGAACTGATGGGCGTTCTCAAGCGGAATATCTAATTTTTTCGCAATATCAAGCGTCAGTGTATTGCCGCCAATATTAAGACCACCAGTCACGCGAATGCCGCCGTCAACAATGGCGATGTCGGTGCTAGCAGGGCCAATATCAACGATAACTGTTGGCAAGCCGCCTTCGCGAGTATTGTCAAGCAAGCGGGCCACTGAGTTAATGGATGGCTCAATCATCGCCACCTCAACACCACATGCTTCAGCAACCGCTAATACCTCATCAACCGCTTTGCGCGGCACGGCACACATAAGTACTGTTAGCCCCTGTTTGTCGCGGCGCAGAATTTGATGATCAACATAGAGCGATTCAAGCGGCATCGGCACATACTGCTCCACCTCAAGATTAACCGCTTCGGTGATTTTCGCCTCTTGATCTGCGGGCAAGACAAAGGTGCGCGCATAGGTACGCGCCGTCGGAATGCCGACAACTGCCCGGTTGCTGTCAAGCTTGCCGACAATATGGTGACGAAACAGTTCGTTCATGCGCTCTTTGAGGTAATCGGCTCGATCATCTGCATCGTCAGTTGTTTTGGCCGGATCAAGCTCAATTGACCCATAGCCATGCACCAACATTTTTGTCATATCAGCCGACACCACCTTAATACTGGTCTTGCTAATATCAATACCGATAATTGGTTTGTGTTTGTAAAAAATCATTCCCACAATGTGCCCACAACTTTCTTGTTGTTAGTATAGCATAGATTCCGCTAATGTTTAATTTGATTTGCGAGGCCAGTAATTGGCATCATCACACTGGCGGCAATCAAACCGACCATGCCGCCCATAAACACAATCATCACCGGTTCAATCACCGAACTAATGCCGGCAATTGCCGTGTCAACTTCTTCTTCGTAAAAATCCGCCACCTTCACCAGCACCATATCAGTTTGACCCGTCTCTTCACCGACTGCCAGCATCTGTCCAACAATTGGTGGGTATAAATCGGGGTTTTCATTGATAATCTTTGACAATACTTCACCGTTTTTAATGCGATTAGCAGCATCAAGCAGCGACTCTTCATAGACAGTATTACCAATAGCCCGCGCCGTCACCTCTAGCGCCTCCAACACCGACACGCCAGCGCCAATCAGGGCAGAGAAGGTGCGGGTAAAGCGCGCCACGGCCACCTTTTTAATGATTTTACTGATGATTGGTGCTTTGAGGATAAAGCGATGAAACTTTTTCTTGCCAGTCGGTGATTTAATATAGCGCAGTAAAGACCATATGCCAGCGCCAATAACCGGAAAGACAATGAACCAAAAATTGACAAAGAAGTGGCTGATACCGAGCATAATTTCGGTGATGACCGGCAGCTCCGCGTCTTCGCCGCCAAGATCTTTGATAGTTTTACCGATGGCCGGAATAACAAATAGCATCAGGCCAAAGAAAGCGCCGATAGTAATAAACACCAGCACCATCGGGTAGGTCATGGCGCCCTTTACCTTCTTTTTAATTGAGGCATTTTTTTCCTGCTGCAGGGCAAGGCGCTTTAAAATATCATCCAAAACACCACCAGCTTCACCGGCGCGCACCATATTGATATAAACATCGCTAAATGCTTCGGGGTATTTTGCCAGCGCGTCGGCAAATGAGGTACCGCCCTCAATTTCTTTAGAAACGCCGTTGAGCACTGCTTTAAAATGCGGGCTTTCGGCATGTTCGGCCATCGAGGTGAGCGAGCGCAGAATCGGCACGCCGGCTGACACCATGGCGCTGAGCTGGCGAGTGAAGGCGACCAGCTCGTCACTGCTGACTGATTTTTTGCGCCTGAATGACAGGCTTGATTTGCCGCCGGTATCCTCTTTTAAGTCAATAAGTTTTAGGTCTTGTCCTTTGATCAGGTTGATGGCGGCTGCGCGATTGGTCGCCTCCAAGTTGCCTGACAAGGTTTCGCCGGTTGGTTTTAGTGCGGTAAAGGTAAATTTCGCCATTATTATTGCTCCCTGGTTGCTCGTAGTACTTCTTCAGCGGTTGTCACGCCGCGTAGTGCCTTAATAAATCCATCAGTCTGCATCGTTACCATGCCTTCGGAAATTGCCTGTTCCTGAATTTCGTTACTGGTGGCGTTAGCGGTAATCATTTTCTGGATTGGAATAGAAATACCGAGCACTTCATAAATACCGACGCGACCCTTAAAGCCATTATGGCCACATTCGTCGCAGCCTTCAGGTGATGGTCGCCACAGCTGAACGATGCCATTTTCTGTTGTGCCGAGCGGTGTTTCGCCGCCGATTTTAGCAGTGGCGGCTTGCTGCTCGAGCTCATGCATGCGCTTCATGGCTTCAGGTTTGAGGTTAAACATCTGAGCGAGGTAGGTTAGTTCTTCGGCGTCTGGCGCATAGCCTTGGCGACAGTGCATGCACAGGCGACGCACTAGGCGCTGACCAATCACCGCCTTGACAGTTGAGGCGATCAAGAATGGCTCAATCTCCATATCCAATAGACGCGGCAAGGTGGTCGCGGCGTTGTTGGTGTGGAGGGTTGAAAACACCAAGTGTCCCGTCAGCGCCGCTTGGACGCCAAGGTTGGCGGTTTCACCGTCGCGGATCTCACCGACCATGATAATGTTCGGGTCTTGACGCAGCAAAGCACGCAGCCCCGAAGCAAAAGTCATACCCGCTTTGGCATTGGTCTGCGTTTGATTGACGCCGGGGATCTTGTATTCAACTGGATCCTCGATGGTTGAAATGTTGACGTCTGGCGTGTTGAGCTCCGACAGCACACTAAACAATGAGGTGGACTTACCGGATCCGGTCGGCCCGGTCACCAAAATCATGCCGTTTGGTTGCGCCATCGCATCTTTCAGGGTGCTCAGTGACAGCCCCCAATAGCCAAGACTATCCAGCGCGATGGCCTGATTTGACTCGTCAAGCACGCGCATCACAATCTTTTCACCGTCAGTGATTGGCAGAGTGGAGACGCGCAAGGCATACTGTTTGCCGGATACTTTAATCTTAAAGCGGCCGTCCTGTGGCACGCGCCGTTCGTCAATCTTTAGGTTTGAGAGGATTTTAATGCGACTTGTCAGGGCGCCTTGAACATTGCGCGGCATTTTATTGACCTCTCGCAGCACACCGTCAATGCGGTAGCGCACCTGCACGTATTCTTCACGCGGCTCAATGTGAATGTCGGAGGCGCCAGATTTAATGGCGTATTCCAGCAGCAGGTTAACCGTCTGCGCGATTGGTGAGTTTTCGGCAAACTCCTCTTCGTTGGTGGCCTGTGATTCAGCGCTGGCATCTGTTTGAATAGACACCACTTCGTCAAGTTCATCGGTAATATCGCCACGATAATTCTCAAGACAATCAAGGATATTGCTCTTTGTCGCCAAAAAAACCTTGATATTATAGCCAATTTCCTTCTGGATAAAGTTCAGCGCCTGCACGTCGTCCGGGTCTTCCATGGCGAGGCTCAAGGTGCCGTCTTCATCAATCGCAAACAGCACTACACTGTACTGTCGGGCAATATGTTCCGGGATTTTCTTCAGCACTTCATCAGCGATGTCCTTAGGCTCAATGGTGATAAATGGCACATTAATATAGTCGCCGATCATCGCCCCAAGCTCATTTTCACTGAGGATTTTGCGCTCCAAAACTACCGCTTGTAGCGATTGGTGCGTGCGCTCCGCTTCGGCGGTTAGCTCGGTCAATTGTTCTTCAGATATGGCCTCACCCCGGCGCAGAATTTTTGCAATGGTTGTATCAGACATTCGCATAATACTTATGGCTAGTATACGCCACTTATTTACAAAATACTACCCACTACTGCGTGCTATACTATAGAAGTGATTATAGCAAGTGATGAACAGATGAAGCGGCTGGGGCAAATGTTGGGGCAAGCAATGCAGGGCGGTGAAGTGTTAGAGCTGATCGGCGATGTTGGGGCTGGCAAAACGACGCTTACCAAGGGTTTGGCGGCAGGCTTGGGGATTACTGAGCCGGTACAAAGTCCGACTTTTACTATTTCCCGAGTGTATCAGTCGCCACGCGGACTAACGCTGGCGCATTATGATTTTTACCGTCTACAGGAGGCTGGTATTATGGCTGATGAAATTAGTGAGGTGATGTTGCGGGGCGATACTGTGACAGTGATTGAGTGGGCGGGTACGGTCAATGAGGCGCTGCCCGCTGATCGCTTGACGGTAACGATTCGTACTACTAGTGAAGATGAGCGAGAGGTGATGATGGCAGCTGGTGGGCCAAAGTCACGGATGTTCTTGGCGGCCGTTCAGGAGAAGGTGGCGTGATTATTCTGCTTGATACCGCGACGCCAGTGTGCCGGCTGACGATTGTTGATGGCGGACGGCGGGTGTCGCATGAGTGGCAGGCAGATCGGACATTGGCGCGCTATTTGTTGGCGTTTTTGCGTGACAAGCTGGCGGAGCAGGGCGCAGAGATAACAGATGTTACGGGAATTGGCGGCATGAAGGGGCCGGGCAGTTTTACCGGTCTCAGGATTGGATTATCCGTGGCCAATACGCTGGCTGACGGACTTGGTGTGCCAATTGTTGGTGCGACGGGCGATGATTGGCAGGCTGAAGCGCTGGCGCGACTTGAGCGAGGTGAAAGCGATACGATTGTGCTGCCTGAGTACGGCGGTGAAGTACATATTACGCGCCCGCGGAAATAGCGATAATCACTTGCTAGTGCCGTATGGTCATGTCATACTAAAGACATTATGAGCGCAAGGCGGGTTAAAAACAGCAAAAACCAGAAACCATCACCGCAGATTGGCGCTGAGATCGCCATTATATTCGGTGGGCTATGGCTGGTAGGATTGGGGGTACTAGTTGCAACGAAGGGTTTCGTGGCTTTGTTGATGGCCGCCGCGATGTCTGGAATGACTGTCGTGGGGATACCCCTTTCTATGGGTGTATTGACATATGCTATCGTTAGTATTGCTGTGGGCATCAAGGTGCTGGGTGAGGTTCGTCGCGTCGATCGATATAAGCAGCGCTTAATGGCGATATATGGTGCATTGATTCCGTTTATATTGGGCTATGCTACTTTTATTTTGTCTCGCGCGTTGGGTTCTGTTGAGAGGCTAGGCGGCACCCAGTTGCTTGAGGCGTCAGGGGCGATGGAGTTGACATATCTACTGGGGTCTTTGTCGCTATTTCCAAGTATTGCTACATCATGTGTTTCCTTGGTATGGTTGTGGCACCTACTGATAAAAAAAGATAAATTAGTATGGATACTTAAAACGCCAAAAGATGCGTCAGAGGCGGGGCGGCGCCAGCTGTCGCGATTATCGTCCTATCGTGAATACGGTATTTATATTATGGCGCTGCCTGTAGTGTGCTTGATATTGACTAGTGCTATGCATTTTTTGGCTGCTTTCGATGGGGCGTCAAGCCTTGTAGTGTTGGCGGTCACGATAGAAAGTCTCCTATTCGCACACCCAACATGGCTAATATTCACTATTATTGGCATGGGATTGGTGTATGCTAGTGAATATAAGGGATGATGCATTAAGCACAGGCGACCCCGACACAATTGTGCTTCTGGAATATGGCGGTGAAGCACATATTACGATGCCAAAAAATAACTGTGGGTCGTAATTTTATACCGAGTGCGCTACAATAAAAGAGTGGCGCGCGACATAGCTTCGCGGCTGCATGATGGATAAGCTATGAATGGCCTGCCGTTGATGCATTCCCGAGGATGAACACCCGGGGCGGCGTGCCAGAAAGAAAGGAACAGATATGGTAGAAGTGATGATTGCTGCGCTGGCTGGCATTGGCTTAGGCGCGGGCGGATTTTTCGGCGTGCAACGAGTGCGTCAGGCCAACAGCAAGACACAGATTGAGCGCGATATTGCGGCCGCAAAAACCAAAGCGAGTGACATTGTTCTAAAAGCGAAGGATGAGGCGGTGCGTATTGAAAAGGAGCGTCGCAAGGAACTGCAGAAAACTGAAAATCGCTTGGCGGACCGCGAACGAACGCTGGATAATAAGCTGGATGAGCTTGATAAGCGCGCTGAGAAATTGCGTAAACAAGAAAGCGAAGTTGAAGAGTTAAAGAACGAGATTCGCGATATTCGAGTCCGGCAACAGGAAAAGCTGGAGAAGATTGCCGGCCTGAAGAAGCAGGACGCTGCTCAGAAGTTGATGCAGATGACCGAACGCGATATCAAGGAGGATTTGGCTGGCTTGGTGGCGAAGCTGCAGCAGGAGGCGATGGATGATGCTGAAGAGCGCGCGCAGACAATTTTGCTGACCGCTATGGAGCGGATGAGTAGTGAAGTGACAGCCGAGCGCACCGTGACGGCGGTGAAGTTGACCGATGATGAGATGAAAGGCCGCATTATTGGTAAAGAAGGCCGCAATATTCAGGCGCTGCAGCGCGAAACGGGTGTTGATATTTTGGTGGACGATACGCCAGGTATGATTATTCTTTCTAGCTTTGATCCGATTCGTCGTCAGGTGGCGCGGCTGGCTCTTGAGATGCTGATGAAGGATGGTCGGATTCATCCAGCGCGCATTGAAGAAGTTGTCGCGAAGGCGAAAAAACAGATTGACAAGGAAGTTAAACAGGCCGGCGAGGATGCGATGCGCGAAACGGGCGTGGTCGGTATTCCGAAGGAGATGCTGCGCTTGCTGGGTGAGTTGAAATTCCGTACTTCATATGGCCAGAATGTGCTGAAGCATTCGACGGAAATGGCGCAGATGGCTGGTATGGTGGCGGAAGAGATTGGTGCTGATGTGCGGATTGCGAAGATTGCCACGCTGCTACACGATGTTGGCAAGGCGGTGACGCATAAAATTGACGGCAAGCATCATCACATTGGTGCGGAGCTGGCGCGTAAGTACGGTATGGATGAGCGGATTGCCCACGCTATTGAGGCACATCACGACGACATTGAGGCGACAACGCCAGAGGCGTTGGTGGTGCGGGTGGTTGATGCGGCGTCGGCGGCTCGTCCTGGTGCGCGCAACGTGTCGGCTGAGAACTTTGCTGAACGAATGCGCGATCTGGAAAATGTGGCCACTAGTTTTGAAGGCGTTGATAAAGCCTATGCGATTTCGGCCGGTCGTGAAATTCGGGTGATTGTCCGGCCGCAGGTGGTTGATGATTTGAGCGCTATCAAGCTGTCTCGTGATATGGCAACGAAGATTGAGAGTACCATGCAATATCCTGGCACCATTAAGGTTAATGTTATCCGTGAGACGCGGGCGATTGAGTTTGCGAAGTAATATGGGCGTATTGGTCATTAGCCGACATGGCGAAAGTGAATGGAATGTACTGGGCAAGTGGACTGGCTGGACGGATGTTGGTCTGACGGACAAGGGGGTGGCTGATACGGTGCGGCTCGGTGCGCTACTTAAAGACATCCAGTTTGACGCAGCGTATACCTCGGCCCTGAAGCGAACGCATCAGACACTGGATGCGCTACTGGAAGGTGCAGGAATTGCTGCGCTGCCAGTGGTACGAGCGGCGGAATTGAATGAGCGTGATTATGGCGATTTAACCGGTAAAAATAAGTGGGAAGTCAAGGAAGAGATTGGCGAAGAGGCGTTTAACAGTATTCGGCGTGGCTGGGACTATCCAGTGCCGGGTGGCGAGACGCTCAAGGATGTCTATCACCGTGTCCTGCCCTATTTTGAGAGGGAGGTGCTGCCGCGATTGCAGGCGGGTGAAAATATCCTCCTGGTAGCGCATGGCAATTCTATTCGCGCTCTTATGAAGCATCTGGATCAGATTGATGAAGCTGAGATGGCGCATGTGGAAATGTCGTTTGGCCAGGTGTTGGTGTATCGGTTTGATAACGAGCATGCATTGCCAGTTGACAAAGAGGTGCGCTCGGTTGAGATTGCGCCAGTGAACGCGTAGACTATCTGCGACAGCATCCAGTACTGTCTGTGGCGGACGGTGCTGGATTTTTTCTGTAAACTGTGCTATACTGATGAGTAAGGTAAGTGATTACCCTCAGTTTCGGGGTGTGGCGCAGTTGGCTAGCGCGCGCGGTTTGGGACCGTGAGGTCGAAGGTTCGAGTCCTTTCACCCCGACCACTACGAAACCACCAAATCCTCCATGTTCGTGGGGGATTTTTTGTGCAGTAGTGTGGTATAGTGGAGGTATCGATGATCGTCCGACGATCCGCTCGTTTACGCCCAAATGTCAGTGGGCGATATTGTTATAACCAAGGAGGATTAATGCGACGAGTCAATGTGCGCGGCATTATTATCAATGATAAGGGTGAGCTGTTTTGTCAGCGACTGACGGCGCGCGATCGGGATGGGCGTGATTTTTGGTGTACGCCAGGTGGCGGGCTTGATATGGGCGAAAGCTTGCTGGACGGTTTACGGCGGGAAATGATTGAGGAAACTGGCGTGGCGCCGGAGATTGGGCGGCTGCTGTTGGTGCAGCAATTTACTGAGAGTGGCGACCAATCAGCGCATGGGCCGAGTGAGCAATTGGAGTTTTTCTTTCATATCACCAATTGGCAGGACTATCGGCAGATTGACCTGGCGGCAACGACGCATGGCACGCTTGAAGTTGCAGTGTGCGGGTTTGTTGACCCAGAAAGCACGGTGATTTTGCCATCGTTTTTGACAGAGATAGATGTGCAGCGACTGATTGGCGAAGTGGCGCCGGTGACGCTGCTGAGCGAATTATAATCAGCGTTTGCGTTGCAGTGCCGCCGTGTGCGCCTGCTCGGCAACTTCGTCAATCTCGAGTGGCTGCAAATCAGTCGTTTCGTCGCGCCGCTCTAGCGCCCTGGCAATTAAAAAGTCAGCAATCTTCGGATTGCGCGGCAGCAGTGAGCCGTGCAGATAGGTGCCAATGACATTTCGGTAGCGTGCGCCCTCAGTATCGCCAGCCGCTGTGTTACCAGCGCCTAGACGCACCACACCCAGCGCCGGCACACCAGACTCGAGTGTCGTCTGTCCGCTGTGATTTTCATAACCAACAATCGTACCGAATTCCTCGCTTTCCAGTACAATATTACCGATCAGCCGTTCATCGCCGCCGCGAGTTTCCACGCCAAGAATGCCAGCGCCCGGCAATACCGCCCCGTCTTTGGTGATAAATCGCTGGCCAAATAATTGGTACATGCCGCAAATCATCAACATCGGCACGCCGTCGTCCGCTAGTTGCTGCAAGCGTGGCGCAATTCGCTGCAAATCTTCAGCGACACGCTTTTGCCCGCTATCTTGGCCGCCGCCGCCGACAACAATATCAATATCATCAGGGAGCGCATCGCCAACATTATAATCAATTACCTCAACCGTAAAGCCGCGCCACTCCAGCCGCCTCTTCAACGCTAATGTATTGCCCCAGTCGCCATACAGATTCATATCACGAGGGTATAATTGCACAATTCGTATCGGGCTCATGTGATATCCTCCAGCTCTGTTTTTTCTGCCAAGATTTTACGAATAGTCGTCATGGCGGTATAGCTACAGTAGATATGCTTTGGCGCGTCAGGGTGTGCCTGGAGGAAAGTATTGAGCGCACTACGCAAATCTGGCACAATAGTAGTAACTGACACTTCATCATAGCCAAGTCTTAGTGCCATGTCATGTGCTCGGTCGCCACTTACCATGGCGACTGACTGCAGTGCTGAAAACTCAACATCCCACAGCCAACTCAGGTCGCGGCCGTCAGCGTAATTATCGTTGATGGCAATCATCGTTTTGGCCTCCTTGTTCGCAAACGACAGCAGACTCAGGCGAAAGCCACTGGGGTTTTTGACCAAGATAAGTTCAATCGGCGCGTCATTGAGCATGATCGTCTCGCCGCGGCCAAAGGCTGGCTGTACGGCCGATACGGCATTCAGTAGGGTGGCGGTCGGTGTTGTTGGCGTAATGTAGCGCACCAAACTCAGCGCTGCTGCTGCGTTCAGGAGATTGTAGACGCCGGTTAGCTGCATTGTCACTTCAAACTCGCCATCACCAATCCTAAATCCAGCCCTTGCGCCGTCGGCTTTTGTTAGTAGCACTTCGGCCTCGGCCGTCTCATTAGCCGTCGCGCCGCCTGTTTTAAGTGCATCGTCGGTTGGCATGAGCTGTAATAGTTCGGTAGTTGTGCCGAAATAGGCTACCTGGCATGAAGCGTGCTCTTGTAGAGCGAAAATTCGCGGATCGTCACGATTCAGTACGACAGTATCGGTTGTTGCTTTGGCGATATGGCCAAGTAGTTCTGCCGTGGCATCAATTTCACCAAACCGATCCAGTTGATCGCGCATCACATTCAGCAGTAGTGAATAGTGCGGCTTGACCATTTGCACAAACTTGACCGCCCAGGCCTCATCTAGCTCTAGCACGGCAATATCGGCATGTAGCTGCCCGCGATGATCGACCGCCCCGAGCAGCGCCGCTGCCACGCCACGTGAAAAATTGCTGCCGGTGCGGTTGGTGAATACTCGCAGACCCGCTGCCTCAAGCAGCTCCACAACGATTTTCGTGGTGGTGGTTTTACCGTTCGTGCCGGAAATAATCACCACGCCCTGCGGCAACTGTGCTAGGGTGCGTCGAATAAATCCCGGGTCAATTCGCTCAACAACCAGGCCGGGTAAGGCTGAGCCGCCGCCGCGCAGTCGCGCTGCTGCCTTGACTGACTTGCCGATCATCGTCGTGATGCGCTGTCGTATCATAAGGGGTATTATAGCATTATTTGTCGCGGCTTGTTACAATAATTATATGCTAATGGTGGGAATGGTGCAGTGGTGGTATGGCGCTGGTTTGCAGTGGTGGGTACGGCGTCTAGCGCTCGGTATGCTACGGACGGCGGATTTTTTCTCAATTGGTTTGTTGGCACGGACGCTATTTCAACCGTTTCGGCAAATTGATGCTGGCGGTGTGCAGGGCGCGCTGCCTGTGCAATTACGGGCATGGTTTGATCGGACATTTTCGCGGCTGTTTGGCGCGATGTTGCGCAGTTTGGTAATTATTGTTGGATTGGTGGCGTTGCTTCTGCGGGCGGTGATGTCGCTAATGGGAATGATTGTGTGGCTCGTGTTGCCACTAACGCCAGTGATTGGCGTGGTACTGTGGCAGATGGGAGTGGCGGTGTAATGACGGTGCAGCCTGAGTGTAACTACTACTCTCGTCGGGCGCGTAAGGCGCGATTTACGGCACGGTTTGGTCGTGGCTGGCATGGTGTTGCGATTGCGGCAAGCTTGGCATTGGTGGCTGGCGGCATATGGGCGGTGCTGGAGCATGGCGCGATTGGCTGGGTGTTAATGGGGCTGAGCGGGCCGATGATTATGGTGGCGGTGTGGTGGCAGGTTGATCTCAAAACCATGGCGGTGGAGCCGAGTGTGACGACGATTGACGGGGTGATGGCGGCGGATGTGCTGGGTCGGCTGCCGATGCGGCCACGAGCAAGCGATATTGCCGAAGCGGCGGTACAGTCGCGAGCTGGGCAGTTTTTGGCGGTACGGCTGGGGCTGACGCCGAATATAGTGCGCAACATGGTGAGTGCAGTGCCGATTGATCCGGCAGCGGTGTGGCGCGAGGCGCTGGCGATCCGACAGGAAACTGGCAGTGAGAAGGTGACTGGCGCGGTGGTGATTGCGGCACTGATTCGGCAGTTTCCGAGTCATGATAGCTTACTGGCCAGCATGCAGCTTGATATAGCTGATGTTTTGGAGGGGATTCGCTGGTATGAACGGCTAAAATCACTGGTGCAACAGTTTCAGGAGAAGCCGCTGCGTACTGGTGGGATTGCGCGGGATTGGTCGTTTGGCTATACGCCGACCTTGAGTCGGTTTGCGCAGAATCTCAGCCAGCAGGTGTCGGGTGGCACGATTATGATAAAGCTAGCGGCCCATCAGGAGGCGCTGGATCAGATGATGGCGACATTTGGCGGCGGCGGACGACAAAATGTGGCGCTGATTGGGCCGGACGGGGCGGGCAAGAGTACGGTGATCGCGGCGTTTGCCGAGGCGTTGATTGATGGTCATGTCAATGTGCCGTCGTCGCTACTGTATCAACAAGTCTTTTTGCTTGATGCGGCGGCGCTGATTTCAGTGGCGGGTAGCCGCGGTGAGCTGGAGGCATTGGTGACGCGGCTGCTCAATGAGGCCTATGCGTCAAAAAATATTATTTTGTGCCTTGAGAATGCGCAGCTGTTTTTTGAGGAAGGCGTCGGGTCGGTTGATTTGACGGCGATGCTGCAGCCGATTCTGGAGGCGGGACGGCTGCGGTTGATATTGGCGATGGATCAGCAGCGATTTTTGCAGATTTCGCAGCGCAGCGCCGGCTTGGCGAATGCTATGAACGCGCTGATGATTGCGCCATCAAACAGAGATGAAACGATGGCAATTATGCGCGATCAATTAGTGACATTTGAGGCGCAGCATAAGGTGACATATATGTACCAGGCGTTGGCGGAGGCGTATCGGGTTGGTGATCGGTATGTGCAGGATATGGCAATGCCGGGTAAGGCGCTCAAAGTATTGGAAGCGGCGGCCGGTGCGGCGCGCGATGGGTTGGTGACGGCGCAATCAGTTGATGAAGCAGTGGAAAAAACGCTGGGTATTAAGATTGCCGTGGCGTCGCAGGCTGATGAGCGTGAACGGCTGTTGCAGCTGGAGGAGCTGATTCATCAGCGGATGATTAATCAGTCGCGAGCGGTGTCGGTGGTGTGTGACGCGATTCGTCGGGCACGGGCTGGTGTGCGCAACCAAGACCGACCAATCGGCACGTTTCTGTTCTTGGGCCCGACTGGTGTTGGCAAAACGGAGCTCGCCAAAGCCTTGGCTGATGTCTATTTTGGCGGCGAGGAGCAGATTATACGGCTTGATTTGAACGAGTTTGTGCGGGCGGAAGATGTGGCGCGGCTGATTGCTGATGCGGCTGACGATCCGCTCAGTTTGACGGCGCAGGTGCGTAAGCGGCCGTTTTCGGTGGTGCTGCTGGACGAAATTGAAAAGGCCCATCCGCAGGTGCTGACGACGCTACTACAGGTGCTGGACGAGGGGATTTTGCGCGACGAGAAGAACCGCGACATTAGTTTTCGTGATGCGATTATCATCGCTACGTCAAATGCTGGCGCGGAGCGGATTCGCGAATATATCGAGCGCGGGTATCAGTTAGAGCAATTTGAGCAGCAGTTGGTGAATGAATTGATTGACGGTGGTGATTTTCGGCCAGAGTTCCTCAACCGTTTTGATGAAATCGTGGTATTTCGGCCGCTGGAAAAAGCAGAGTTGTTGCAAGTGGTGGATTTGATTTTGGCGGGGATTAACAAAACGCTGGCGCCGCAAAAAATTCAAGTCGCCGTGGAGCAGGCCGGCAAGCAGTTATTGGTGGATGCGGGCTATGATCCGCGCCTCGGTGCTCGGCCGATGCGTCGCGTGGTGCAGCGCGCTGTAGAAAATACCGTTGCTAAACAATTGTTGGCCGGCACCGTCACACCCGGCTCGACGACAATTATTACGGCTGAGCAGATTCGGGGGATTGTGGGCGATGGTGTATTAGCGGGTCAATAGGGCGACGCACTGGCGATGTGCCTGAACTGCTGCTGTGTTGTTTGACTGATTATATCCCTCCTGAATCGTAGCTGCAATCAATGCGACCTTGATTTTGTGCAAATGGGCTATATTGGCAATACCTTTTGTTGCTATAGAACACCGATATATGGCTATTGTTACCGTTGCCGTAAACTTTGCCAGTCCAACCCTTTGTTTCAACGCAGAATATGCCGTAGCGTGAAATAACGAGATGGTCACCGCCTGGAAGCATGGATCCTTGCAGACAACACCACATCCTGCCATACCTTTGCCGCCTTGGGCTTCGCTCACGAAGGCACCTTCAAAGAACGCTACTTCCACGATGGGTCACATAAAAGCGTCCATATATATGGACGCTTGCTTCACCAAACCGGCAGGGAAGACACTCCCCCACCCAATGATGCAGGCTAGGCCGTCTGCTGAGCGAGATCAGGGAACTTTGCCTCGAGCATGCGCACACGCTGCTCTAACTTCTTGTAATCCTCATGCTGCTCACCAAAAAGCATATCGTCAGCATGAGCACGCGATCCCTCCTCGATGAACAAGTCATGACGCAAAGCCTTTATCTCAGCACGGATCTTTGCCTGACCTGCCGACAGCACCTCAAGTCGCGTATCGATACCGAGCTGCATATCTTTGATGTTGATCTCAACATCTTCAAGGCGCTCATTGAAGTCGTTACGCATGTCGTTCATCCCGCCTTCGAGCCGCTCGAAGCGTTCATTGGAGTCCTGCTGCATGGCATCCATGCGCGCCTCCACCTTTTCAAAGCGAGCCTCAAACTTGGCTTCCATGCTATCCAAACGCCCATTTATCTTTTGCAGTTCATCTAAGACTTTATCCATACGCTTTTCTCCTATTTCCATTTAACCACAGCAGCCCTATTTCGTCCAATCATGAAAGAATATAAGAAACACCCTCACCACCCCCAACGCCACCGGCAACCACACAACAGAGGAGGACACCAATGACTGACCCCCTCGACGCCATGACCCAAGCCATGACCCCCAAAAGCGCCATCTCCTACATCCGCGTCTCCACCCGCGAACAAGCAGCCCGAGGCGGCGCCCTCGAAGGCTTCTCCATCCCCGCCCAACGCGACGCCAACAAAAAGAAAGCCGCCAGCATCGGCGCCCTCATCGTCAAAGAATTCGTCGACCGAGGCGAATCCGCCCGCAGCGCCAAACGCCCCGAACTCCAAAAAATGCTCACCTACATCCAAGAACGCGGCGACATCGACTTCGTCATCGTCCACAAACTCGACCGCCTCGCCCGCAACCGCGCCGACGATGTCGACATTAACCGCGCCCTCGAACAAGCAGGCGTCCGCCTCATCTCCACCACCGAAAACATCGACCAAACCCCCGGCGGCATCCTCATGCACGGCATCATGGCCTCCATCGCCGAATTCTACTCACGCAACCTCGCCAACGAAGTCATCAAAGGCATGAGCCAAAAAGCCAAAAACGGCGGCACCATCGGCAAAGCACCCCTAGGCTACCTCAACAAACAAGGCCGCGACCCTCAAGGCAGAGAAACCCGCTGGGTCGACACCGACCCCACCCGCGGCCCCCTTATCACCCAAGCCTTCGAACTCTACGCTACGGGAGAATGGACACTTTCCTCGCTTGCTGAACGCCTCATGGCACAAGGCCTCACAACGCTCCCCACGCCATCGCGCCCTGCTCGCACGCTTGACCGAAACAGGCTCCTTGATCTTTTGCGCAACCCGTATTACCGGGGAGTAGTGGTATTCCAAGGGATTGAATATCCAGGTCAGCATCAGCCGCTGATTGATGAGAACACCTGGCATACCGTTCAGAGCGTGTTGTCGCAGCACCGCAGCGGCGAACGGCAGCGAACTCACAACCACCACCTCAAGACCACCATCCGGTGCGGACAATGTGGAGGCAGGCTGATTGTCCACATGGCCAAAGCACGCAGCGGCGACATCTATCCATACTTCGTCTGCTCCTACCGGCAACGCAATCGGGGCAGTTGTAGTTTCAAAGCCGTTCTCATTGAAGAGGTAGAAGAGAGGATCGCATCGCTCTACCACTCCATCCAATTCACTCACAAAGACCGGGAGTCCATAGAGGTCTACCTGCGGGCAGAACTCGACCGCATCTACCAGCAGCAGCAAAGCTACACGAAGAATCTCGAGGCACAACGGAACAAGCTCCAGGACGAACAAGCCAAGCTTTTACAGGCTCACTATGCTGACGCAGTTCCCATCGAACTCATGAAGCAGGAGCAAGAGCGCATCTCAAGGCAGCTCGGACTTATTGATCATGAGATTAAGACACTAAGTGCCGATAAGGAGGAAGTCGAAAACCATCTCACGGAGGCACTCAACCTCCTCGAAGACTGCTACCGGCTCTATGTCAGTGCGCCGGACGCTCTGAAGAAATTGCTCAATAATGTCTTCTTTGATCACATCGCGGTCAACCCGCATGATGATGCCGCCCCAGAACCACTACGCACCATCACAGCAACACCCCGACAACCTTTCAACCAGCTACTGTCAGCTCCAGTTAGGAAGGCTGCCCGTGCAGAAACCCCCTCGGGGCTAGCCAAGGGGGTTCAGCTCAATATTCACTCTGACAATGTTTCGTGTAAGAGTATCGTGGTACCCCGCACAGGAATCGAACCTGCAACCTTCGGTACCGGAAACCGACGCTCTATCCAGTTGAGCTAACGGGGCAGAAAAAATGGTACGCCCGGCACGATTCGAACGTGCGACCACTTGGTTCGAAGCCAAGCACTCTAATCCGCTGAGCTACGGGCGCATACCATCAGTATTATACCACACCCCGACAAAAGCTGACAGGGTGGACTTTTGTCGGGGGGGGGGTGCTACATTATAAGCATGAGAGGAATTGTGCGGCGGCAAGGGTTTGTATTGCCGACGGTGGTTGTTGCGAGTATTGTTTTGCTAATGGTGCTGGTCGCTGCATTGCAACTGGCGTCGTCAGCAGCGGCCGCCTTGCGCGAACAATATTACAATCAACTTGCGAAAGAGGCGGCGGAGGCTGGTTCTGTTATGGCGACAGCTTGCCTTCAAAGCAATAATATGCTCGCTGCCTGGACAAATAGTAAGCCGCTGACGCCGCAATCTCGCTGTGACGGGACAGTCGTATCGGGCGAGCGAGCGGATATCATGACGAGTGGCAATATACGGACTCGCTTTGTTGTGTCTTTGCCGGATAGCGGCCCTGCCTCGCAGGCGGTGCTGACGACTGGATATGCTGAATTGTTGCGCGTGGGTGATGGCCAGGTTATGAAGACGTATAGTTATGCGCAGAAAATCATCATCGGCTCTCAGCAGCGAGTGAATACGGTTACCTTCGGATATCGTTATGCCGGCGCTAATAACGATACTTTCTTTGCTGCGATAGACGGGCAAGGCAAGGTGCGCGGCGTGGGCGCTAATGGCCATGGCCAGCTTGGCAGCGGCGCGACTAATATATACGGTGAAGTTCATCCAGTGGTATTTGGTAGTACAATGCCCGGGGCGGGAGTTGGCGTGGCGGTGCAATCGTATACGAATTTTCTATCCATCGGCTACGCGCTGTTTGTTCGCAATACCGATGGTGATATTTGGGGATCGGGTGATAATCAACTAGGGTTAATTGGCAACGACACTGCGCCGCTCGGGGCGGTGAAAACGCCAGTCAAGTTTCAGCTTCCGGCCGGTGTTAAAGCTCGGAGCGTGACGACAGGATACGCGACTTTTGTGCTCGGTTCTGACAATAATATTTATGCCGCAGGCGATTGCCGGGCCGGCCTTATTGGCAATGGCGCGTCGGTTGGGCTGGACCATTGCCCGCCAGTGCGCCGCCCGGTGCGTGTTGCTCTGCCAACGCCGAATCCATCCGACCCGAACACCATTCCGACAGAGGAGATCGTGACGGATAATCGTACGGCGTATGTTCGTATGCAGGGTGGCACAGTGTATGGTTGGGGAAGTAATGTCAACTATCAGCTTGAAAGGCCGGGTGTGTCGCATTTCTCAACGCCAGTTCGGATTGGTAATTTTGGGCAGCCAGGCCGGCCGAAGGCGACTCAGATGGCGTTTAATGGCAATACTTTCTATACGGTCGCAGATAACGGTAAGGTGTATACCGTAGGGTTTAGTTCACGAGGTGAAGCTGGAAAGCAGTTCTATGGTTATTTCTACCATCATGGCGTTTGCATGGATCGATATGGCGCGGGAACGACAGAAATGGCCAGCGCCTACTCCTGCCAGACAGGAAATCCGACGGGCATGATGCTAGAAATGGATCACCGGGGCGCAATAAAGGCAAATGGCAAGTGCCTTGATAATACTGGCCATAATCTGAGAGACTTGCGGTTTATTAACTGTAATGGGACGCCAGCGCAGCAATGGAGGGTGTTGCTGGATGGCGGCAGGAAGGAGTCTAATAGAATAGCCTTGGGTAGGGATGATAATTCTCGCATAAACAAATGTGTTACATTAGTTGATACACGATCCCTGAAACTAGCTCTTGAGAACTGCGATGCTGGAAATACTAGGCAGCAAATGCGTTTTCAGCTGCCTCAAGTGAGGGAGATTCCAGGCCTATCAAATGTCGTGCAAGTTTCATCCGACGAAATGTTTGCGGTGTTTCGTTTGCGCAATGGTGAGGTGTGGGGGATTGGCTACAACGAACAGCATGTACTAGCCAACTCCGATCCAAGTGCTGACGAAGGGTATATTAATAAGCCAATCAAATTTAATATGCCTCCGGGCGTAAAGGCGGTGGATATCTATGCCACAGCGTACGGCGCGAATGATAACAATGTCTTTATTGTTGGTGATAATGGTAGGGTGTATGGCACTGGGCATAATGGCCATGGTCAGCTCGGCAATGGCACAACGTTCCATAAGACCGCATTGGGGCAAATTGTCGAGATGAGAGAATTTGGTACGATAGCTACCTCGCCAAAGGCGGCGTCGGTGCAGAGTGGTAATGGTACGACGGTGATTTTCACCAAGGACGGCCAGGTGTATACGGTTGGTCGTAATCATCAGGGGCAGCTCGGTGACGGCACTCGGATCAATAGGACAACACCGGTTCGCGGCGAATACACTAATCAACCAATGCGCCATAGTGTGTTTTATTAGCACTACTAGTGTTATACTAATAATAGGCGTGCCCTGATAGCTCAGCTGGATAGAGCAGAGGACTTCTAAGCCTAAGGTCGTAGGTTCGAATCCTACTCGGGGCGCCATAATCCATAAGGAGGGAATATGACACAAGACGATCACGGCAAGCAGCCATTTGTAGTGGATATTGAAGAATTGACCGTTGCCAACAACAATTTCCGCACTGCAGTGTGGACGGGTGAACAGTTGCAGATGACGGTGATGAGCATTCCGGTTGGTGGCGACATCGGCCTGGAGCTACATGATGAAAACGACCAATTTTTGCGCATTGAGCAGGGTGAGGCGCGGGTGTTGATGGGCGATGGTCCGGATAATCTTACCTTTGATACGCCAGCCTCTGATGATTTTGGCATTTTTATTCCAAAAGGCACATGGCATAATGTGATTAATACTGGCGATCAGCCACTGAAACTGTATTCAATTTACGCGCCATCACATCACCCAGCCGGCACAGTGCACGCCACGCGAGCTGAGGCTGATGAGGCGGAAGCCTTGGAACACGGCGAACATCACGGGTAAGGTGCTGACAATATGGATGCAAGCGGTAAACCGATCATGTCCCGGGCAATGCTGAAGCGACTGATGGCGGTGCAGCCACCGACGGTGTCGGCAACTAGCCCGTCGGGCGATGGGGTGGCAGGCAACGCGGCTCAGCCGCAGTCATTTGCCCAGCGGCAGCGCTTGGAGCGACAACGGAAGTTGGTTGGTTCGTATCAGCAGTCCACCTTAGGGGTGCAGAACTATAAAGAGGAAGTCGGTGCGGCCGGGAGTACGACGCGTAGTCGCTTGGCAACGCCGCCGCAATCAACCGATACACCAGAGCGCATTGATACTGGTCAAAATCGTCCGTCAGCTGGCTTTAAGGAGCCGCCAAGTCGTGGCTATAATCCATACGCCTGAAACTCTTACGCTATGGCAGTAAAAACCACCCTACGCTAGGGTGGTTTTACATAACAATCGTGGAGGGCCAGGAGGGACTCGAACCCTCGACACCCTGCTTAAGAGGCAGGTGCTCTAACCAGCTGAGCTACTGGCCCATATCACTCATTTCATTGTAGCACAAATCACTGTAGAAGTAAAGATGCCCACAACAAAACATTACTTGGGGCGAATGATGGGATTCGAACCCACGGCCTCCGGAGCCACAATCCAGCGCTCTAACCAACTGAGCTACATCCGCCATGTTCCAAGCTTTCCTGATTATAGCATAGCCGCCGCCTGTACTCAAGATGGTTGATTTGGTACAATAAGGCGGTGAAAGTATTAAATGGTCAAGAACTCGCCAGTTTTATCAAAGAGCGCCAAGCAAAGCAGGTGCGCGGCTTACGTCAGGCGTGGCACATTCTGCCAAAATTAGCGATTGTGACCGATTCTGATAATCCAGTGATTCAGACCTATATGCGCCTCAAGCAGTCGTATGGCGCTGATATTTTGATTGATGTAGAAATTCATCAGGTGGCCGCTGAGCAGTTGGTGCCGACCATCACCGACCTGAATCAGCGTGATGATGTCCAGGGGATTATTGTCCAGTTGCCGTTAACCGACCCAGCAATGACCGATCAGATTTTGAGTTTAGTGACGCCGGATAAAGATGTTGACGGGCTGAATCCGCAGGGTACGACTTTTGATGCCGCCACGCCAACGGCGATTAATTGGCTGTTGGCGGGCTATAGTATTGAGCTGGCTGGCAAGCGGCTAGCGATTGTTGGGCACGGGCGACTGGTGGGCCGACCATTGGCTCGTATGTGGCGTAATTCTGGGCATGAAGTGACGGTGTTTGAGAAGGGTGACAACTTGGCGGTGCTGCGTGATTATGATGTGATTGTGTCGGCGACCGGTGTGGCTGGGCTGATTACCAGTAATATGGTGCGCTCTGGGGCGGTGGTGGTTGACGCCGGTACGGCTAGTGAAGATGGCAAAATTGTCGGTGATGTTGCCCCGGCAGTGCGGGCTCGTCAGGATATTCACATCACGCCAGAAAAAGGCGGCGTCGGGCCGCTCACCGTCGTGGCGTTATTTGATAATCTTATTCAGGCCTGCCTGAGGCGCGCGAATCAATCAGCGTCTTAACAGCGGCAACAACCTGGCGCGGTGTCATATTGGCTTTGACAATGTAACTGGCGACGTTAAGGTCTTTGAGTTCGGCCGGCGCTTCCTCTTCGCCTAAGTTAGTCAGCACAATCACCGGAATAGCTTTGCCCCATTCCTGTTGGCGAATTGCCGCCAGCGCCTCGGCGCCGTTCATCTCCGGCATTTGCATATCAAGCAGAATGATGTCAGGACGAAATGATTCAGCCAGCTCAACACCAATAGCACCATTATCCGCCAACCGCACATCAAAGCCGTCGGCCTCAAATTTCATGCGGTACATCTGGCTAATGGTTGGGTCATCTTCAATAATGGCGATTTTGATCATGGTTTGATTATATCACAGGTGCTGGTATAATTGCTGACTATGAGAAATATGCATGGTGAGTTGGCGCAATTGCCGAGTAATCTGGCGCCAGAAGTGCGGGCGTATGATCCAGAGGTCTATCAAGCACTAGAGACTGAGATTGTGGCTGCTCAGGAAGCTGGTATTGAGGTGAGTGTTGCTTCACTGCCGCGTGACGGGGCGTATACTGGTGAGAAGTTGCAGGCAGTGAATGGGCGGCTGGACCGGCTGCAGCGAGCATATGAGGACGAGGCCGCGTACACGAGAAGGCGGCGCTGGGGTGGCGCGGTGCTGGAGCGGGCGGGCGTGATGCTGCCGCGGCAGCTGCGCGGACCAGTGAAACGGTTGCAACAAGAATTAAATGAACAGCGGCGGCAGATGCTCTATGCACCGATTGATGCTGAGCCATGGTTTCAGCAGTGCGGTCGGGCGGCGGCTCTGGCGACAATTACCAGCGCACCTGAGCTACTAACGGAGGGCGAGTCGGGTGGCGGGTATGATACGATGGGCGGGCCGCTTGCTGAGGCGGCGCTGCACTTGCCGTTTACTGCGCCCGGTAATGCACAGGATGCGACGGCACTTGATATGGCCCAGGCGGTGTCACAACGGTCCCCGGAAAAGACAGCGCAGCATCTGCGGGCGACGCATGAATTTCTTGAAGCGCCAATTACTGATGGGTTTCGTGACATTGTTCAATACTGCTGGGACGGCATTGGGATTCGTGAGCGCAAAGAGGCGGTGAATCAGCTGATTACGGAACAGTTGCGGCAGCGAGCGACGGAGCGTCCAGTGAAAGATATGGTAATGATGAGTGTTGGCTGCGGGACGGCGCTGCCGGTGATGGAGGCGATGGCGCGCATCAAACAAGAGACGAATCAGGCGCCGCAGTTAATTTTGTTGGATCAGGATCCGATTGCGCTGAAGTTGGCGGAGGAATTGGCGGCGCAATATCAGCTAGAGGACGTAATTGAAATTCAGTGTCGTCAGCTGTTTGATACACGCGGCCGGCTGCTTGACGTACATGAAGTATTGCAGGGTCGGCAGCTTGATATCGTAGAGGATTCCGGTTTGCGGGAGTATTTGCCGGATGCGGTGTATCGCGATTTGACGCGTGATGCGTATGCGGCGCTGCGGCCGGGTGGTTTGATGGTGACGAGCAATATGAACGCGCATCGGCCACAAAAGGCATTTTTGCATGGGCTGATGGGATGGCCAATCCCAGTGCAGCATCGGACAATTCAAGAGGGCGTGGTGCTTCATCAAGCGGCCGGCATCCCTACTTCATCAATGCAGGCGCAGGTTGTCCCGAGCGGTGTCTATACCGTATTTGCTTCAGTCAAATAAGCATAGTCGCTTTCGGCACGGTGCTGTATAATAAAGCATAACAATGATACGATCAGTGATATTGGGTGGGATTGCGTTGGCGGCGCTCGTGATGGGCGTGGCGGCGTTGCGCCATTCGTCTCGTCACCGCGCTGCACGGTTGGTGTTTTTTGTGATGTGCTGCTGCTTGGCGGTGTGGTCGGTGTCGCTTGAGACTTTTTTGCTGATGCAGACGGTGGTGGAACTTGATAATGTTTCACGATGGTTCTACGGAGCGGCGGCGTTATTTTCTCCCGCAACTGCCGCGTTTATGGCCTATACGTTTGGTCGGGATCGGCCAGAGCGGCGCTGGTTTGTGAAGATTACCGCGGTGTTGACAGTGGCGATGATTGGCTATATCGCGGCCGCGCCAGAATTTATCATTGCCCAGCATAGCGCGCCGCAGGTCGCTGCTATAACGATCAGGCATGACCACTATTTGGCATTTAGCGTCTTTTTTTGTGCGTATTTTATAGCAGCGATTGGGATTGGTGTGCGTGCGTGGCGGCGGGCGGCGGGCATTCAGAGAAAGCAGGTGGCGACGTATGTTGCGGGATTGGTGTTGGCGTCACTGCCGGGATTTATGGTTGACTTGTGGCTGCCGGCGCTGGGAAATTATTCGTTAATATGGATTGGGCCGGTTGGTATCATGGCATTTTTGGCGCCGGTGGCGTATGGGATGGTGCGCTATCGGATGATGGATATGCGACTAGCGACGGCGCGAACGGTGGCTTATGTGCTGTTGGCGATTAGCATGACGGTGGTATACCTCGCTGCGGTGGCTGTCGTTACTTTGGTGCTGACGGCTAGTCCGCAGGCGGCGACATTAGTGGTCAGTCCGCTTAATATTGTATTGGTGGTGATTGTGGCGCTGGCATTTCAGCCGGTGAAGCGGTTTTTTGACAAGGCGACTGACCGGCTATTTTATTTTCAGTCGCCCCGTCTAGACGATTTCACTCGCGGCATTGGTCAGATTTTGTCGCGAAACAGCGATTTGCGATTGTTGTTGCGGCGCGCCGGCGCTTATATCGGGCGGTCGCTGCACGCTGAGCGGGTGTCGTTTTATATTGCCGGGCAGGGAATTTTCGGCACGCGACGACGACGGGCGGTGGTTGATGAGGACATTCAGCGGATATTGTCGTATTATCGTAAGCACTATACTTTTCCTGAAGCGTTGTGTGTGCGGCGCATTACCGATCCAGCGCTACGCCAGTTATTTGTGCTGCATCGTACGGCGATGGCGATTCCACTGGTGCGACACGGACATGCTATCGGCCTGCTATTTGTTGGCGAGCACAAAAGCCGCGGGTTTTCGGCGCGGGACATTCGGATGGTTGAGGCGGTGGTCGGGGAGTTGTCGGCGGCCGTGGCTAATGCTTTGGCGATTGACGAGGTGCGGCGGCTGAATGAAACACTGCAGCAAAAAGTTGACGACGCCACCAAAGAACTGCGCGCCAGCAATCAGCAATTGCTACGGCTGGATGAGGCGAAAAATGAGTTTATTTCTATGGCGTCGCATCAGCTACGCACGCCGCTCACTAGTATTAAGGGCTATCTTGATATGGTGCTAGAGGGCGATTTGGGGCGAATTACGCCGACGCAGCGTACGGTGCTGAAAGAGGCGTTTTCTTCCAGTGAGCGCATGGTGCGGCTGATTAACGATTTTTTGAACGTGTCGCGACTACAGACGGGGAAGTTTGTGATTGATCGGCGGCCGGCTGATTTGGCGGCAATCGTCAAGGAGGAAGTGGCGCTGATTGAGGTGGTGGCGAAGCAGCGCAATATCACCATTGATTATAATGTGCATGGCAATATCCCGTCGCTGCTGCTTGATGAGGAGAAAATTCGCCAGGTGGTGATGAATTTTATGGACAATGCGGTGTATTATTCACACCCTGATACGGTGATTACGGTGCGGCTGACGGCGGAGAAGGGGGCAATTCATTTCACAGTCAAGGATACCGGCATTGGTGTGCCGAAGACTGAGCAGGCTGATCTATTTGGCAAGTTTTTCCGTGCCACTAACGCCCGTAAGCGTCGACCGGACGGCACAGGCGTAGGGCTGTTTTTGGCGCGTAAGGTTATTTTGTCGCATGAGGGCGAGATACTCTTTAGCTCAGAAGAAGGCAAGGGCAGCACCTTTGGCTTTCGGTTGCCGCTATGATGGGCGAGTAAACAGGCTGCTAATACCAGCAATCAGTAGGGCGATTAACAGTATGATGCCGATCATTGTGCCAATTGCCTTCAGGAGCGGCCGTTTGTCGTGCAGCCACTGACCGAGTCGTGAGCGCTGTACCGCCGAAATACGCCGAATGCTCGGTTGTTGAGATGACGCATCAACCCCGCTATACTTTTTGGTGCGCTTTTTCTTCACCTTCGCCATATAGCAGTAGTATACCACAAAAAGCACCCCTTCGCGAGGAAGGGGTGCTGTTGTCTGAGGCTGATGCGTCAGAAAGAATGAGCGGTCAGTCTCAGAATTAGCCGAGTGTTCGGCGGCTGGCGACGTACGCAGCGCCAGCGGTAATCAGTGCACCAAGGCCAAGGCCGCCAACCAACAGGTCAGCACCGGTGCGTGGCAATTCATGCACGACAGGTGGCGTTGACGGTGTTGGTGGGGTTGGTGGCGTGACTGGTGGGGTCACAGGCGCTGGAGCACACTTGCTGAGATCTTCGGTGTGTTGGTCAGTGATGTCCTTGCGGGCAATCTCTACGATGCGCTTTTCTGGGATGAAGCAGCGCTGTACCTTTTCACACTTACTCAGGTCATTGGTGTGCTTTTTTGCATCAAAGTCCTGCTCGTTGATAGGTGTCACGACACCAGTTTCAATCACACAAACGGTAATCTTCTTTGGCTGTGGTGCTTCCTGGCAGTCGGCAGGATTCTTGGAGTGAAGCTTGCTGTCAAACTCAGTTTCCTTGATTGTCACCGGATATGTTTTGTCGCTCAGGCGGCAAACAGTGATGTCTTTTGGCTCAGGCTGATCAATAGTAAACTGCTTTTCGCAGCCTTGGCTAGTGACGGTTTCGTCTTTGCCGTTGACAGTGAAAGTCACAAAGGCCTTTACGGTGTATGATCCGGCCGCGAAGCCCTTGAACTCGCCGTTGATTGAGTTATACACTTCCTTGCCGTTGGCATCAAATACCTTGAAGACGGTTGATTTATGAGCTACGCCGTTAGACAGGCTGTGGGTTGCCTTAAACTTAAATTCGTCGCGGGCAATTTTCACGATAGTCAGTGCGTCGCAAGTGTAGACTGGCTTTGGTGCCTCTTTACAGTCATCAAGGTTCTTTGAATGCTTGGCGCTATCAAATTGATTTTCCTTGATAGTGATAACCTGTTTGTCGCTCAGGCGGCAGACGGTGATGTCCTTTGGCTGTGGAGCTGGTGGGCAGTCTTTGGTGACAGTAACAGTTGCATCATCTTCCTTTTGACCAGCGCCTTCTGGAACAACAGCTGCGACATTGCGCAGGCTGTTTGCGCCGCAGGCCAATTGCTCTTTTTCGGCAACCTTCGCACTAAAGATAACCCAGGCATTTGCGCCCTTGGCGTACGAGCCAACATTGATACCAGCGGCTGTTGTTAGGTTGTCGCTCACCTTGGCGCCCTTTGGAGTCTTCGAGTTGCCAAGTACGGTTGAGCCAGCGACATACTGCAGCCCTGCTGGCAACTTATCGCGGAAGGTGACATTATTCTGCTGTACTTCACCAGTATTTTTGTACTTTACCAAGAAGTCAATAGTTTCGCCCGGCTGTGCCTGGTAGTCCTTTGTCCACTTGTTGGCGCCGTGCTTGCTGACCTTCTTCTCCATGGTAAAGTCATGTTTTGGCGCAAATTGTGGCTTCACGATAAATGTGAGATAGCCGGCGTACTGGAAGCAGCCTGGAATATTGCCATCCATTTTGCTGTAGCCAAGCTTGGCGCCGTTAGCGGTAAAGATGCTTTCTGGAATTGTGAAAGTGCCGGCGTTGTTGAAGTACTTGATGCTACCCGGAACAACTGCCAGGTTGAAATCCTCTGCACCGGTAAATACCGCGTGGTCATACACTTCGCGCGGTGTAGCGTTGCTGGCGCTCAAAAAACCGTTCACTTGCAGTGATTTGGCGGTGTTTGTTGGCACGCGGAACTTTGCCGTAACATTGTTAGCCACAAGGTTGAGGCTGGCTGCCGCGTTGTTGTGAACATACATGCGGACGACATATTGCTTACCGCGTTCAACTTTTTGGTTGTCTTGCCACTTGCCGTTTGTGCCGTCTTCGCGGATACCGACAAAGTTGCGTTCATCACCAATGTGTGGGTTATTGGTGATTGAGTTAAAGGCTACCCGTGTTGCAGGTTTTTCAATTGTGTAGGTTGGTCGATCTGGCCCCCATGCCCATAGAGCAGCAGGGATGGCAATAACGCTTGCTAGTATAGCGAAGAGTGCGTAATTGCGCAGAGGGATCGAGCGTAATGTGGTAACTATTTTACCCATAGCGTTTCTCCTTACTGATTGGCGAGTCTCGCATGAACGCCAATCGGTTAAAATGGTTAAAAATAGAGCCATACCTCGGTGTAAATTGTTAAAGATCTGACAATTATGCCACAACACTTCGTGCTAAGGTGATGATCCGCCAGAGAGGATCATCGGAAGAAAAAGTTATTCCTCAACGAGATCAAACTCTCTGGCGATTTTCGTTGAGTACGCGAATAAGAAAAGGAGTTTCAGCAGGTGTCCTCGCCAGGGGCGGGGACACAACCCTCCGCTGGGTCGTCCGGCGTCGGTGCCCCCTGTTCGGGGGGCGGTGCTGGTGCCGGAGGGATTTCCAGCGCCGGTGGTGCCGGAGCGGGAATTGCCGGGGCAGGGGCTACTGGCGGCGGGTCTGGGTTGACTCGCGGAGCAACTGGGGGCTGCTCCATTGCCGACGGCGGAATGAAGGCCCCGGGTCCGGGGTTTTCATTAATGCCGTCACCGTTTCCGGCATTACCCCGCAGGGCGGGGTCCAACGCCGGATTTTTTTGCGCTGGCGGCACCGGGGTCGGCGGCGTGCTGCCGCCGGGCGTCGGCTGTTCTGGCGTCGGTGGCGCCGATGGCGTTGGTGTTGGTGCTGGCGTCGGCGTCGGTGGTTCGCCGCTGGCGGTGTTCACCGCCAAGGGGATCCACCAGACATTGGCGCAATCTGCAAAGATACCCGAAGGGGCATTAATGTAGAGGCCAATGACGCGCCCTTTGTCGTCCAGCTTCAGCGGTGCGAGACTCACTCGCACCGCGTGGGCTTCTTCAGGGCTAAACAGATAGTCCTGAAGACTTCGCGCATCAGGCGTCCACGTGTTCATAAACGCCCGGCTATGACGAACAATGGGAAGTCTTTCTGCTACCTCTATTCCTTCAAGGATTTCGGCCGCCCTGCGGCGAGCCTCCTCGTCGGATACGCTATGTCCGAAAATCTCGATTACTCGAGATTCTGCCAAACGACCATTCTCGTCGCGGGCCGAGGCCCACTTTTCAATATCAGACCAGCCGAAGCCAGTCTGACTTTTGCGGACGTTCACCTCGTCGATGTACCAGGTCGCCCTGGTATTCTCGACGCACTCTACGAGGGTATCCCACCCTCGCAGATACCCCTCACATCCCAGGATGGATGCAGGGGCGCCAGCGGCGACAGTGTCGGCGCTGGGCCTAGTGCCGGGCAGGTCGGTTACCCAAGGCACATTAGCCCTGGGTGCCCCCCTGCCGTCCTTACTGGGGTCCAGGACCCCGACCTCCTTGCCGTAGTTCGGCAAGGATTGGCCTTGGTCGGTCACAGTGGCCGACTGGCTCGCCTCAGACTGGCCGGTGGCCGGTGCTGACTGCGCGGCGCAGCCGGCCAGAGCGAAGGCTGCTGCTATGAGCAGCAGCCAGGCTTTTTTAAACATGATAGACTCCTCTCCCCACGCGGGGAAGGTGACTCATCCTAGGCTTTCCAGAACGAGAACTGCACCCCGGTGGTCGGGAGCAGTGCGACAACTCGGCGCGTGGGGCTAAGCTGACGCACTGCTCCCGATAAAGGAGTCCATCATTCGCGTTTATTCGTGTACTCATTGCTCAAGGCTCGTAAAAGCCGAGCAGTGCTGCAAATGCAGCCAGGGAGATTGGAGTGACGACTTCAATGACCGTGGCTACATTCGCAGCGGTTAGTACGAATTGTTATAGCCTAATTGTCAAGTTGCGCATCTGTCCTCCCGGGTCTCCACCCAAAGCCAAATGGTGCCTTAAGTCTATCACAAAAAATAAAAAAAGTCAATAACTACACCATAATATATACGATAACGCAACGCTTATGCTTGCCTGGGGCGAAAAACGGGGTGGACAAGAGGCGGTAAACCTGCTACAATACCGACTGTTGGCCTCATCGTCTAACGGTTAGGACACCAGGTTTTCATCCTGGCAATCGGGGTTCGATTCCCCGTGAGGTCACCAGCGAAAGTCGCTCGCCTGTTATATGGCGGGCGTTTTTCGTATCTGCGCTATACTAAACCTATGACACAGATAAAAGCAGTAAATCTTGGCGGATGGTTAGTGGTAGAAAAATGGATGACGCCAGCGTTGTTTACCGGCGTGGACGCGATTGACGAATACACTCTGTCGCAGACGGCCAAGGGTCGGGCTCGCATCGTAAAGCATCGGCGGGAATTTATTACTGAGGCAGATATTACACGGCTGCGTCAGTGGGGTGTAGAGATGGTGCGAATTCCGGTGGGATATTGGCTGTTTATAGATGCGGCGCCATTTGTCGGCGGGACTGAGCCACTGGACCGGTGTATGCGGTGGTGCGAGCGGCATGGGATGCGGGTGCTGCTGGATCTTCATGCGGTGCCGGGATCGCAGAATGGCAATGATCATAGCGGGCGTGTTGGGCCGATTCAGTTTTGGGATGATGTTGCTTATCAAGATCAGGCGATTGAAGTGTTGAAAATCATGGCTAAGCGCTACGGTGATTCGCCGGCGCTGTGGGGCATACAACTTCTCAACGAGCCGCATGTTGGGCTGCATCCGCGGCGCTTGCGGCAGTGGTATCGACGAGCTTATGATGCGATTGATGAGTTGTTGCCGTCAGGGGTGAAAATTGTGTTTAGCGACGGCTTTCGGCCGCGGTTAATGAACGGCGCACTGGGGCGTCGGCCGCGGGCGGTGATGGATGTACATCATTATCAATTTGCTACAAAATATGTGCGACTGTCGCGACTGTCGCTACGGTTATATAAATGGCGTCTGTGGTGGCGTGGGCAGTTGGTGAAGCGATTAAGCTGGGTGCAGCCGGTGATAATTGGTGAATGGTCGGGCGTGTTGGGGCATGAATTATTGGCGGCGGAACGGATCGGTGACGCAGTGTATCAGGAGAATCTATTGCTATGGCACATTCAGGCGCAGCAACGAGCATTTACTTCGGCTATCGCTATGTGCTATTGGTCATATAAGGCCGAATCTGGCGTTGATCCGATATGGCAGGCCGCTGCTATGGTCGAGCGGGGTGTTTTACGGTATAATATAAAAAATGAGCAATACTAATTTCAAACGAACCAAAATTCTGGCCACCATCGGGCCAGCAACCATGAGTCAAGAGAAAGTCGCCGCGTTGATGGAGGCTGGTGTTAACGGGTTTCGCCTGAACTTCAGCCACGGTACCTTTGAGGAGCGCCTTGAGCAATTGAAGTGGGTGCGTACTGCGTCCCGTGAACAGGGTAAACCAGTAGCGATTCTGCAGGATCTCCAGGGGCCAAAGATCCGCCTCGGTGTTCTGAAGGATAATATGTTTACGGTGAAGACTGGCGATACGCTGGTGCTTGATTCGTCAGTGACTGAGCATGATGGTAGTGCAACGCTGCCGGTGCAGTACAACTTGGCTGAGAAGATGAAAGTCGGTGAGCCGCTCTATATGTTTGATGGTAAGGTCAAGTCAATGGTGCGGGAGATTGTCAGCCCTACCGCCATTCGGGTAGAAATTATGAATGACGGCTTTTTGATGAGCCGCAAGGGTCTGAATCTGCCGGATACTGATTTCGGTGGTGATATTTTGACGCCGAAAGATATTGAAGATCTTGAGTGGGCGGCCGATAAGGACTTTGATTTTGTGGCGCTCAGTTTTGTGCAGTCGGCATCAGATATTGTTGATTTGCGCCAGCGATTGTTGACACATGGCTCAACAGCGCAGATTGTAGCGAAAATTGAGACCAAGTCAGCTATTGCGCCGGAGAATTTGGAAAAGATTATTGCGTTGAGTGATGGTGTGATGGTGGCGCGTGGTGATCTGGCGGTGGAAGCGGGCGCGGAAATCGTGCCGGTGATTCAGCGCCGGATTATTGCGCTGTGTCGCAAACACGGCAAGATGGTGATCGTGGCGACCCAGATGATGGGTAGCATGGTGGATAATCCAGAGCCGTCTCGTGCTGAAGTCAGCGATGTGGCCAATGCGGTGATTCAGGGTGCTGATGTAGTGATGCTGTCTGATGAAACGGCCAATGGTAAATACCCAATTGAGGCAGTTGAGGCGATGCGTCGCACCATTCTCTACACCCAGGAGCACAGCGACGTCATGTCAGTAGAGAAGGGCGAGAATCGTAAAAAAACCAACGCGATTTTAAGTTACACGGCGGCGCAACTAGCCAAGGAAATTGACGCTGAAGCAATTATCGCTGAAACGGAAACTGGCGCAACAGCGGTGCATGTTGGCGCATTCCGACCAAATATGCCGATTATTAGCGTGACTGATAATGAAAAGACGGCACAGAAGTTGGCGCTGAGTTATGCGACGCGGTCGTATGTGCGGACTGGCGATCAGTTTAAGGGCGATATTGTGGCGCGTGAGCTGATGGATGAGGGCTATTTTGGCGAAGGTCCAGTGAAGCTGGTGCTGGTGCGTGGCCATCAGCCAGGCGTTGGTCGGGCTGATACAATCCGCGTGTTAACCTTAGAGTAAGGGGTAAATAAGGGTGGGCAAGCGATTTTATAAACAGACGATACACGATGTTGATCTGCGCGGCCGGACGGTGCTGGTGCGGGCTGATTATAATGTGCCGCTGACGGCGGACGGAACGATTTCTGATAATCTCAGGATTCGCGCCAGCCTGCCGACATTGCAGTATTTGCTGGAGCAGCAGTGTAAAATCGTGGTCATTAGCCACCTCGGCCGGCCAAAGGGGCGAGAGGCCAAGTATAGTTTGGCGCCAGTGGCTGAGCATTTGGCGGAGTTATTGGGTCGGCCAGTGCGGTTTGTTGATGATTGTGTTGGCGATAAAGTGCGGCAAATGGTCAAGCGGATGCCGAGCGGGGTGATTGTGCTGGAGAATCTGCGCTTTTACGCCGAAGAAGAAGCCAATGACGAGACTTTTGCCCGGGCGATTGCCCGAGCGACGGGCGCTGACTATTTTATCCAAGACGGCTTTGGCGTGGTGCATCGAGCGCATGCGAGCACCGACGCCTTGGCGCTATGTATTCCTGGGGTGGCCGGCGATTTGTTGACTCGGGAATATGTCACTATCACCGAAGCGATGCGCGCGCCAAAACGGCCGTTAGTGGCGGTGATTGGTGGCGCCAAAGTGTCGGATAAAATTGAACTGATTCATCGGTTGATTGACCAGGCGGACACGATTTTAATTGGCGGGGCGATGGCCAATGCGTTTTTGCAGTATCGCGGCCATGTGATCGGTAAGAGCGTTACTGAGCCGGGTCAGACAGCGGTGCTGCGTAAAATTTACCAAGCGGCGGCGCGCAAGGTTGGTGCGGCGAAGATTGATGAGTTGTTGGTGCTGCCGACTGATGTGGCGGTGGCGCCGAATGTTGATAGTCAGACACGCCGCGAAGTGACGGTTGATGCAATTGGGCCGGAGGATATGGCGCTGGATATTGGTTCGCAGGCGATTGAGCGGTTTACAGCGGTGATTGCTGGGGCGAAGACGGTGATTTGGAATGGGCCAATGGGGTATGCTAGCCAGGAGGTATTTTCAATTGGTTCGGCGCGGGTGGCGCTGGCGATTGCCCAAAATAAAAAGGTTACCTCAATTGTCGGTGGCGGTGATACGGCTGATTTTGTGCTGAAATGGGATGGGCATGACGGTGCGAGCTTCACGCACACTTCCACTGGTGGTGGCGCCAGTATGGAGCTTATGGCTGGCAAAAAGTTGCCGGGAATTGAGCGATTACTGGACGCGCACGGGCTATAAGTGATACACTAAGCATAAGGATTTCTATGGGCAAGAAATTAATCATTGGCAACTGGAAAATGCACCTCAATATGCAAGAGGCGAGTTTGTATTTGCATAAGCTCATGGCGATGTTGCCGGCGTATCGCGATGTGGAGACAGTGGTCGCGCCATCAATGCTGACACTGCAAAGTTTAAGTTTTCAGGTAAATCGTCGTAAGGTGAAGTTGGCGGCGCAGAATTGCTATTGGCGTGATCACGGCCCATATACCGGTGAGGTGCCGGCGGCCCATCTGCGGGGGATTGCCGATTATGCGATTATTGGTCATTCGGAGCGGCGCTATCTGTTTTTGGAGGATGACCGAGAAGTGCGTTTGAAAGTGCAGGCGGCCTTGCGCAGCCACATTCAGCCGATTTTGTGTATTGGCGAGACGCTGCATGAGCGGTCGCTGGGTGAAACCAATGACGCGCTGCATGATCAGCTAGTGGGTGGTTTGGCGAATGTGACGGCTGATGAACTGGCCAAAGTCGTGATCGCCTATGAGCCAGTATGGGCGATTGGCACTGGTGAATGCGCCAATCCGGACGATGTAGCGGCGGCAGTAAAAACCATTCGCCACCATATGGCGCAGTTGTTTGGTAAGAAAGCAGCAGCTGACGTGCGAGTGCTGTATGGCGGTAGCGTGACCAGTGATAATGCGGCCGGTTATCTAGCGGTGTCGGGCGTTGATGGGCTGTTGATTGGTGGCGCTAGTCTTGACGCGCATCAGTTTTTGGGCATTGTAAAAAAGGCGCACAAAAAGTAAAAGGGAGGGTGTATGACGGATATTGATTTTGATGAACTAGATAAGGCAGTGAATTCACTGATGAATCAACGCGGTGATGAGTCGTCATCACCTGCTGCGTCAGTGACCGCGCCTGCTGCTGCCTCTGCGACAACGGTTGCTACTGCGCCGGTGTCTTCAGTCGCATCGGCCACCCCAGCTCCATCTGCTGCTCCTGCGCCCGCTCCGACTGCGCCAATTGTCAGCACGCCGCCGACTGAGGCGTTCGTTGCGCCTGCGCCGGCTATTGCCAAGCGTCCAGCTGGCCGCTTTATGGACGTCGTTCACCCGTCTTCTGATATGACGAATAATCGTCCAGCATCGCCGCGGCCGTCGCGTACCGGCGTATCCTTGCAGCCAGCCAGTCAAGTGGCTGCCACTACGCCGTCAACTGAAGCTCAATCAGTATCATCTGATACGGCCGCCACGCCAGCGCCAACAGCGGCCGAGTTGGCCATGGCTGACGCGCTGGATACGATGCCGGTCGCTGGGCAGGAAGTGGCGGTTGAGCCAACGCCAGAGCCCGAGCCGACCGAACAAGCTGCGCCAACACCAGTCCCGACTGCTGATGATCTGACTGAAAAAATTGCCGCATCACTGCAAGCATCAGCGACGACCGCGCCGCTTGAATCGCCATTCTTGACCGATGCGGTGGTGGAAAAGCGTCCGCTAGGGAGTGCGTCAGAAACAGTAGCGCCGGATACCATGACAGCGAATGCTGTAGCCACGCCTGAGGTAGCCGATGAGACTGTGACCGTGCAGCCGTCTGATTCGGACGCTGCAGCTGAATGGCAAGAGACAGCAAAGGGTGATGTTTTGGCGCCGGAACTGAGTAAAGATATTATGGCGATTGAATCAGGCGAAGCGGTGTCATCTGACACGATGGCGGCTACGCCAATCATTGGTGCTGATATTCCGCAGCAGTACACGCCGGAGGTAGACACAGCACCGGAGCCTGCGCCGATGTTTGATGCGGCATCGCTGACACCGGGACATGATATGGCGGCGCCAAAAAAGAAATCGGGCATTTTGACGGTGTTGCTAATTCTGCTGTTTGCGCTACTTGGCGTGGCTGGTGGTGCGGCGGCGTACTTCCTCTTGTTACAATAGAACGATGGATATATTGACAGGCTTAAATCCAGAGCAGCGACGGGCGGTGGATCATAACACTGGTCCGCTGCTGATTTTGGCTGGTGCGGGCAGCGGTAAGACGAAGACGCTAACGCATCGTATTGCTTATCTGATTAGTCAGCGTGGTGTGTGGCCGAGTAAAATTTTGGCGGTGACGTTTACTAATAAGGCGGCGCGTGAAATGCGCGAGCGGCTGGCGCTGTTGGTTGGCGAGGGTGCTGATGATCGGCAGTTTATGCCGTGGATGGGGACGTTTCATAGTATTTGCGTGCGCTTGTTGCGGATGGATGGGCGGGCAATAGGTCTTGCGCCAAACTTCGTGATTTATGATGAGGACGATCGGTTGGGGCTGATCAAGCAGTTGATGAGGACACGGAGCTTAAGCGATCGTGATATCAAGCCGCGGGCGGTGGCTGGCGCTATTTCCAATGCCAAGAACGATATGCTCACCGCCGATGAGTACGCGGCGTCGGCTACTGGGGCGACCAAGCAGCGGATCGCTGAGCTATACGCCGACTATGAACGGGCGATGCAGACGGCTCAGGCGCTTGATTTTGATGATTTACTAATTAAGGTCGTTGCACTGCTCCGCCATCACGCCGATATTCGCCACAAATGGCAGCAGCAATTTCAGCATATTTTGATTGACGAGTATCAGGACACTAACACCGTACAGTACGCGCTGATTAAACTATTGGTTGGGCCGGAGCGTAATCTCTGTGTGGTGGGTGATGATGCCCAGTCAATTTACAGTTTTCGGGGTGCTGATTACACCAATATTCTCAATTTCGAGCGCGATTTCCCAGGCGCGGTCGTAATCAAACTGGAGCAAAATTATCGCTCAACTGGTGCTATTTTGAACCTCGCCAACACCCTCATTCAGCACAATATCAATCGGACAGATAAGAACTTATGGACTGAGGCGGGCGAAGGCGTACGGCCGCAGTTATGGCAATTGTATTCAGAGGCCGAGGAAGCGTTGGCGATTGCCAATGAAATCACCCGACAGTCGGCAGCGGGGCGCGGGTATGACGATATGGCGGTGCTGTACCGTACTAATGCCCAGAGTTACGCCATTGAGCGAGCGCTGCGCCAAACTTACATTCCGTATAAAATTGTCGGTGGCCTGCGTTTTTTGGATCGGGCGGTAGTTAAAGACGTCTTGGCGTATCTGCGGCTGCTCTACCAGCCTTATGATCGGGTGAGCTTTACGCGTATCGTTAACTTGCCGAAGCGCGGCATTGGTGCGGTGAGCGTGGCGAAATTTCTGGCGTGGCATGAGGGCACGGGGCGAAGTATTGTTGAGGATCTAGCGCGAGCTGACGAGGCTGATGGTCTGGCGGCACGCACTACTACGCCGCTGACGGCGCTCGGTAAATTATTGCAAGAATTACAACAATCACTGGACGGTGCGCCCGCCGATATCTTGGAGCAGATTATTCAGCGTACGGGCTATGGCGATTATATCAATGACGGTAGCGTGCAGGCCGAGGAGCGACAGGAAAACCTCGGCGTGTTGATTGCGGAAGCTAAGGCCTATGCTGATGTACCGACTTTTTTGGAGGAAATGGCACTAATGTCGGCCAGCGATGACCGCGCGGAACGGCAAGTCACCCTGATGACCCTGCACGCCGCGAAAGGCCTGGAGTTTCCGGTGGTGTTTATGGCGGGGCTGGAAGAGGGGATTTTGCCGCATGCTCGGGTGTTTGATTCGGGCAAATCTGATGATATCGAGGAGGAGCGCCGCCTCTGTTATGTTGGCGTCACACGGGCGCGTGAGGAACTGTTCATTAGTTGCGCCAGTTCGCGCACCCAGTTTGGTCAGATTGGCTATAATCTGCCATCGCGTTTTTTGGACGAGATGGGGCTACTGAAGACCGCCGGGCTTGACAAGCCGGCCGCACCGCCAAGCTATGAGTCGGATTTTTTCTCAGACGATAGCGGTATTGATGTTGGTGATCGGGTGCGCAGCTCGCGGTTTGGTGATGGCGAAGTGATTGACAGCGAGGGGCTTGGTGTGACGGTGCGGTTTGATAATGGTGTCATCAAAAAGCTCAATGTTGAGTTCGCGCGGTTGGAGAAACTTTGATATACTAAGTAGATGAGTGCGCTGGGTGGCACTGTAAGAGCTATGAAGATTTCACATCAGATACATCGACGAATTCGGACCGGGCTGCTTTTGCTAGCGGTAGTATTGTCTGGTGCTGTCGGGATGCAGTTGGTTGATCAAGCACTGGCCAAAAGTGATGAGCAGCCAGCGCCAACTGACGGCAGGCGACTGATGCAGATTTATGACCGCGGGCAGGAGCGGACGATTGTGACGGCGTCGCGGACGGTTGGCGAAGCATTGCAGGCGGCCGGTATCACAGTTGATGCTGAGCGTGATGTGATTGAGCCGGCGCTGCAGACTGAATTGGTTTCAACGAAGTATCAGGTGAATATTTATCGAGCGCGGCCAGTGACGGTGATTGACGGTCAGCGGCGCGTGCGGGTGACGACAGCGCAGCAGACGCCAGCGTTGATTGCTCGGACGGCCGGCGTGACGGTCCATCCTGAAGATGTTGTTGATATGACAACGATTGGCAATGTGGTGTTGCTGGGTGCTGATACGGTCGTGGAAATTCATCGCGCGACACCTGTGCAGCTGCAGTTATATGGCGCGGCAGCAACGGTGCGGACTATGGCGCGGACGGTCGGTGATCTATTGCAGGAAAAGGGTGTTGCCTTAGGGGTGGACGATACTGTCTCCGTGCCACTAACAGCGCCAATTACCGCCAATATGTCAATTGCCGTGTGGCGAAATGGCAAACAGACAGTAACACTTGAAGAGGAGGTGGCGCCGCCAACAGAAACAATTCGCGATGCTAATCGTCCGATAGGCTTTCGCGAAGTCAAAGAGGCGGGTGAGCCGGGCCATCGCAAAGTAACCTATGAAATTGAGATGCGTGATGGTAAAGAAATCAGTCGCAAAGAGATCGCCAGTGTCACGACAAAAGAGCCGAAAAAGCAGGTGGAGATTGTTGGCGCGAAAGCTGATGCGCCGCGATATACTGGCGGTGGCAATAAGGACCAGTGGCTGGCGGCTTCGGGTATTCCGCGTGATCAGTGGGGATATGTTGATAGTATTATCCAGAAAGAGTCGGGCTGGAACCCGAATGCCACAAATGCTACGAGCGGCGCATGCGGATTGGCTCAAGCGCTGCCATGCGGTAAAGTGCCGGGCGGCGGTTACGATCCAGTTAATTCCTTAAGGTGGGCACATGGGTATGTAAATGGCCGGTATTATCACGGTAGTCCATATCTTCGTAATAGTGACATGTGCCAGGACGCTAGTCGTGGCTGGGAATGTGCGCATAAATTTTGGCAGCGCAATCGTTGGTACTAGCTGCTGACCCCTGAAATATGGTATACTGAAGGCCATATGAAACGGATAGTGGCGGCGGTAGTAGGTGGCGTGATGGTGGCTACTAGTATAATCACGCCAGTTGTCGCGCGAGCAAGCGCTGGCCAAACAACGCAGCAGCGCGTGGTGACACTGTATGACCGCGGGCAGGAGCGAACTATCATCACAACAGCGACAACAGTTGAGCAGGCGCTCGCGGCTGCTGGGCTAAGCGTTGATCCAGCACTTGACCGTACTGAACCCTCTTTGGCAACAAAACTAGAAGCCTCATCATACCACATCAATATTTATCGGGCGCGGCCGGTGACGGTAGTGGACGATGAGTGGCGCGTGCAGATAACCACCGCCGAGCAGTCTCCGACGGCAATTGCGCGGGCAGCAGGCCTTACACTCCATGCGGCTGACACGGCACAAATTTCCTCGTCGCTGGCGGTAGCGCTGGATGGTGGGCGAGAGGTGATGACAATCCAGCGCGCAACCGAGGCGGTGGTGGAGCGAGAAGAGGCGGTGGATTTTCCAGTTGAGGCGACGCGTGATGCGGCCAAGCCACTGGGGCAAAAAACTATCACGACGCCGGGCGTGCCGGGTAAAAAGCTAGTCACTTATAAAGTGCAGTTGCGGCGCGGCGCGGAAGTTGACCGGCAGGCGCTGCATGAACGAGTACTGGTGCAGCCAACGCCGCAGCAGGAAGTGATTGGTGCTAAGCCGACAAACCCGCTGACTAAATCGCGCGGTGCTCACATCTTCACCGATTCACGCGGTGTGGCGCATCGTGAAACGTATTATGACTTGCCGATGAATGTGGTGATGGGGGCATGTGGCGCTGGTGGTCGGTATTCGGTGCGGGCGGATGGTGCCAAGATTGATAAAGACGGCTTTGTGATTGTGGCGGCTCACCTCGGTAATTATCCACGCTGTTCGGTGGTGGAAACCAGCATGGGACCGGGCAAGGTGTATGATACTGGCGGGTTTGCGGCGCGACATCCGCATGGCTTTGATTTAGCAACTGATTGGACGAATGGAGATGGGCGATAATGGCGCAGCAACGTAGTGTGAAAAAGGGACCAAAAAAGGAGTTAGGGCAGCATTGGTTGAAGGACCCGGAGATTCTGGCGGAGATTGCCGAGGCGGCGGAGTTGACCCAGAGTGATACGGTGCTGGAAATTGGGCCCGGCCTAGGGACCCTGACTAGTCGTCTGTTGGCGCGAGCTGGGCAGGTGACGGCGGTGGAGTTTGACGGGGATTTGGCGCGCAAGTTGCCGGGGCAATTTCCGGGCAAAAAGCTGACGGTGGTGAATCAGGATATTTTGCAGTTTGATCTTAGCGCCCTGCCGACGGGTTATAAAGTGGTGGCCAATGTGCCGTATTATATCACCAGTAAAATCGTTGAGAAGCTGATGACAGCGGCCAATAAGCCAAGCCTGGCGGTGCTACTGGTGCAAAAAGAAGTCGCCGAGCGCATTGCGGCTGGTCCCGGCGAAATGAGTATTTTAGCGGTGGCCACGCAGGTGTACGCCGAGGCGGAACTAGATATTGCAGTGCCGCGCGAGTTTTTCACGCCGCCGCCAAAGGTTGATTCGCAGGTGGTGGTGCTGCGGACGCGCCCTGAATCACTGGTGCAGCCTGAGGACGAAAAGGATTTTTTCCGGGTGGTCAAGGCTGGTTTTGCGGCCAAGCGCAAAAAACTGCGCAGTGCAATTGCTGCTGGACTAGCTCTTAATAAACCGGATGCCGAGACGCTATTACACCAGGCCGGCATTAACCCCGAACGGCGCGCCGAAGACCTCAGTATTGACGATTGGCAGCGGTTGATGCGGGAATGGCGCGGGCGATGATGCACTAACATTGCATTGTTCGAGTTGAGACTATAGGGTAATTATTCCAGCACACGATCTGCTATAATAGCACATATGACCAAACAATATGCCTACATCACGACCGCTATTCCCTATGTCAACGGATTGCCGCATATCGGCCACGCGCTGGACTATATGCTGGCTGATGTGTGGGCGCGCTATATGCGCCAGCAGGGCAAGGAGGTGCGATTTCAAGCCGGCGTGGATGAGCATGGCAATAAGATTGCGGCCAAAGCGGCCGATAATAATCTGACACCGCAGGCCTATGTTGACCAAACCCATGTCAATTTCAAGCAGCTGATCGCCGATCTCAATATTTCGGCAACTGATTTTATCCGCACCACCGATATGCACCACAAAGCAGCCGTGCAATATATTTGGCAAAAACTGGCCGCAGCCGGCTATATCTATAAGGGCAGTTACGAAGGCTGGTACTGTCAGGGCTGTGAAAATTTCGTCACCGATAAAGAAGCTGCGGAAAACAACGGCATCTGTCAGGACCACCAAGCGCCCTATCAGCGCCTCAGTGAAGAAAATTATTATTTCAAAGCCAGCGCCTTCTCAAGGCAAATTCGTCAGGCTATTGAGTCAAATAAACTGAAAATCGTGCCAGAGTTCCGCAAAAAAGAGTTTCTGGAACTGATTAAGGACGGCCTGCAGGATGTATCGGTGTCGCGGCCGCGCAAGAACCTGTCGTGGGGTGTGCCAGTGCCGGGCGATGACACGCAGGTGATGTATGTCTGGCTGGACGCGCTGAGTAATTATCTGACGGTGATCGGTTATCCTGACCGTCAGGAGGAGTGGCAGAGTTATTGGCCAGCCAATATTCAAGTGATTGGCAAGGATATTCTCAGGTTTCATGCCGGGATATGGCCAGCGATGTTGTTGGCGCTGGATGTGCCGCTGCCAAAGGTGCTATTGGTGCACGGGTTTGTCAATGTCGGCGGCATGAAGATGTCAAAAAGCCTCGGCAATGGCGTTGGTCCGGCGGATATTGTGCCACATTACGGCGCCGATGCTTTTCGCTATTATTTCCTGCGCCACGTGCCGACGCAAGATGACGGCGATTTCACCTGGGAGAAGTTTGAGGCGGCCTATAACGGCGAGCTAGGCAATGACCTGGGCAATCTAGTGCAGCGGGTGGCGAAAATGGTGCAGAGCTATCAAGCGGGTGTCATTGGTGATGCGCCACAAGCCGAGCATGACATGGGGCCGTATCGACAGGATATGGAGGCGCTGGAATTTGATAAGGCGCTGGATGAGATTTGGACGATTGTCCGCTCATTGAATCAGTATATCGAGCGTGTCAAGCCATGGCAAGTTGCTAAAAATCGCGCCACTGACCCAGAGGCCGAGGCGCACCTTGGTGAGATTTTAGCCAAATCCTGCGGTACACTCTTGCAGGTGGCGGATATGCTGGCGCCATTCTTGCCAGGCACGGCGGCGGAGATTCAGCGTTTATTTGCTAGTGGTGTGATCCCGGCTGATATTCAGCCACTATTCCCGCGGCTTTATCTACATACGCCCGACCCTCGCGCACCGCAACCAACGCCTGGAGCCTAATCATGACCGCGTTGCAACTGATTGATAGTCATTGTCATCTGCATGATAGCGAATTTTACCCCGAGGGGCGTGAGGAGATCTACCAACGGGCGATTGAGCAGAGCATTAGTATGATTGTGGTCGGTACTGATGAGCGCAGTTCGGCTGAGGCGGTGGCCTTTGCTGAGGCGCATGTGCACGCGTGGGCGGCGGTTGGCGTGCATCCGCATGATGCCAAGGGTGGTTGGTCGCGGATTGAGTCGCTGCTGAAAACTGGCAGCCCAAAGATTGTGGCGGTGGGTGAAATTGGCCTGGATTACCATTACAACAACAGCCCGCGCGAGGTACAAATACAGGCGCTAGAGGCGCAAATGCAGTTAGCGCTTGATTATAATCTGCCAATTAGTTTTCATGTGCGCGATGCCTTTGATGATTTTTGGCCAGTTCTCGACAATTTCCGCGGCGTGCGCGGCGTGCTGCACAGTTTTACTGATACGCAGGCTAATTTGGATAAGGGATTTGAGCGTGGCCTCTATGTTGGTTTGAATGGTATTAGCACTTTTACCCGTGATCCGGCCCAACAGGCATTGTATGCAGCGGTGCCACTAGAGCGACTACTGCTGGAGACGGACGCACCCTTCTTGACACCAAGGCCATTTCGTGGTAAGATGAATGAGCCAGGGTATGTGAGGCTGGTTGCTGAGTACTGGGCGCGCGAGCGAGGCGTGCCATTGGAGCAGATCGGCCAGACCACACTTGACAATACCCGACGATTATTTGGTATATAAGTGGAGTTATTATGCCGGAGCAATATGCGAAAAACCCAGAGGTGATTTCCAAGGCGTTGCAAGACGCTTTTGCTGCGTATGCGCCGGAAAAGGCCCCGAGCAGTCAGCCTGAAGCAATAGACACTCATGTCCGTGATACTCGGGTTGGCAGTGCGGCGGCGCAGTTGATGGATATGCATGGGAAGGCGACTGTAAAGTCAATGGCTGAAAAACAGCCAAATAATGAAGCGGCCGCATACGTCAAGCAAGCAGCGGTGTTATTGGCTGCGTTCCGTAAGGAATATCGTCAGACACTGGCAGGCCGGAGGTAGTGCACTGTGGCGGGGATTCTGAAAAAAGCCCGGCAGTTGGTGTTTGCTGACGATGCGACGCCGCTGTTGAAGTTACGCCGCAAAGACCGTCCACTAAGGCAATTGACGGAACGAGAACTGATTCAATTAGAAAGTCAAATTGGGGCGACGATTTTTGGTGATGTGCCGCATCACGTAACGCGTCGTGAGTTTTTTAATCTGGATGAGGATACCTGGATTTGGCATGAAGAGGTGACGTATCCTGATGGTCGGACTGAGGAATTGACGACGCGTTATGAAGTGCAGGAGCGCGGTATTTTGAAGATTCAGCCAAACTATCAGTATAGTTACCTGGAGGGCGCGGAATTACAGAATTTTGTGCTGGCGGTCAAGGAATATTATGAGCGGGTAGCTCGTCAAGTCTACGGGCGCGATCCGCAGACAGGCCGGCGCGATGGCTAGGTGCGCCATCCGGGGCTAATGGTATAATAAAGAAGTGAATGACGAGCTAATCTATCTTGATCATGCAGCGGCCACGCCGATGGATCCAGTGGTGCTTACGGCGATGATGCCGTATTTTTCGGAGCAGTTTTTTAATCCATCCAGTCCTTATGCAGCCGGCGTGCAGGTGAAGCGCGATTATCGCCAGGCCAAGGCGCGGATTGCGCGGGTGTTGGGCGTGGGCGCCGATGAATTAGTGATGACCGCTGGGGCGACTGAGTCGGTTAATTTAGCATTTCAGGCTGCCGGTCAGGGGCGGTGTGTGGTGGCGGCGATTGAGCATGCTTCGGTGTTGGCAGCCGCGGGGCGATACACGTCGCCGGTGATTATTCAGCCAACCGCCAAAGGCCGCATTACGCCAGAAGCGGTGCGGGCGGCGCTGACGCCAGAGGTGATTTTTGTGTCGATTGCGCTGGTCAATCACGAACTGGGCTATATTCAGCCGATTGAAGAGATTGCGCGAGTGGTTGAGGCGGAGCGCGAGCGGCGACGTCTGGCTGGCGAAACGACGCCGCTGATATTCCATACCGACGCCTCGCAGGCGGCATTGCTATTGGACGTCAAGGTAAAGCGGTTGGGCGTGGATTTGTTAACACTGAGCGCGGCTAAGGTGTATGGGCCAAAGCAGGTGGGCTTGTTATGGGTGCGGCCGGGCGTGCACTTGTCGGCGACGGTGGTTGGCGGCGGTCAGGAGGGCGGTTTGCGCAGTGGCACGGAAAATGTGGCTGGCGTGATTGGTTTTGCGACGGCGCTGGAGTTGGCAGCCAAGCGGCGCGGCAGTGAAGTAAAGCGGCTGAAGCACCTGCGTGATCGGCTGGCGGCGATGTTAACTGAGGCGCTGCCGGAGATGATTATATCGTCTGATAGTAAAAAATCGCTGGTGAGTTTTCTGAATATTGCGTTTCCGGGCGTGGATGCCGAGCGGTTGGTGTTTTGGCTGGAGGCGCGCGGTGTGATGGTGGCGACGGGTAGTGCCTGTGCGGCCAATGCTGGGACGAGGTCGGCGGTGTTGGCGGCAATTGGACTAGATGCAGCAGCGATTGACGGCAGTTTGCGGTTGACGCTGGGGCGATTGAATGATGAAGCACAGATTGAGCGGGCGGCGGCGATGATCACTGAGGCGGTTCGTCTGGAACAGGAGCGGCGGCGATGATCCATCGGCTGATTGGCGCAGTGATTGTGGTGGCGGTGATGGTGATTGGCCTAAGTCTTTATTTGTCGCCAGATGGCTTGGCGGATTGTCAAGACGAGCCAACGACGGGGCAGTGTGCACCGGCTGACGCCATTGTGGTCATTTCTGGCGGCGATACCAATGCCCGCACTGATGAAGCAATTCGCCTGTTTCAGCAAAAATGGGCGCCGTTGTTGATTGTCTCGGGGGCAGCGGCCGATAAAACCAGCCAGTCAAATGCTGCAGCTATGCGTCAGCGTGCTAATAATCAAGGCGTGCCACTGACGCAGATTATCGCTGAGGAGCGCTCAGAAACCACTAAACAAAATGCCGCCGAAGTAAAACAGGTAGCCGAACAGCGCCAATTCAAACGGCTAATTCTAGTGACTAGCGCCTATCATATGCGCCGAGCGCAGTCAGAATTTGCGGCGCACCTGCCTAATGTGACGATAGTGGCGCACCCTGTCGGTAGCGATAAGCACTGGGGTCCGGTGTGGTGGTTGACGCCGTGGGGTTGGTGGCTGGCGCTCAGTGAACTGGTTAAAAACGGCTTATTTATGGTTGGAGGGTCGCGCTAATGGCAAAAGTATGGGTCGGCATGTCGGGCGGCGTGGATTCGTCGGTGGCGGCAGCGCTGTTGGTTGAGCAGAGGCATGATGTGACGGGCGTTTATATGAAAAACTGGGCTGAGGATTTGCCGGGGATGCACTGTCCATGGGCAGATGATGTGGCGGATGCTAAGCGCGTGGCGGTTGGCCTGGGGATTGATTTTCAAGTGGTTGATTTTCAGGCGGAATATAAGCAGCATGTGGTGGAGTATATGGTGCGCGAGTATCAGGCCGGGCGGACGCCAAATCCCGATGTGATGTGTAATCAAGAGATGAAGTTTGGGGTGTTTTGGCGGGCGGCTATGGAGGCGGGTGTGGATGTTGTGGCGACGGGGCATTATGCGCGAGTGGAACATTTTGATCATACTGCGAGTCCTGTCACTCGGTCCGCCCCTCGTGATATTTTTCTTGCAGAAAAATCATCCCGGGGTGCTGCCCCGCCTCGCGCCACCCGCAGTGCTGCGACTGCTTCATGTGAAGTGAGTGGTGGCCCTGAAAAAAATCTGGGCAACTTTATGCGGGACCCGGATTGTTTTTCGGACTCATCCGAGCAAGCATCGGCCCAACTTCTGCGCGCTCGCGACGCGAACAAGGACCAAACATATTTTCTGTATCGAGTGAGCGGTGAGGCGTTGGGCCGGACGCTGTTTCCGCTGGGCGACTATACTAAAGACGAGGTGCGGCGGATGGCCAAAGATCGCGGTCTGTGGACGGCGGATAAAAAAGAATCAATGGGAATTTGCTTTGTCGGTCAAGTCGGGATTCGGGAGTTTTTGAGCGAGTATGTTGAGACGACGCCAGGCGATATTATTGACAGGCAAACCAGCCAGGTGGTTGGGCAGCATGACGGGGCGATTTTTTACACTATTGGCCAGCGTCACGGTCTGAATGTTGGCGGCGGCCTGCCGTATTATGTAGTGGGTAAAGATATGGTCAAGAATGAAGTCTATGTGTCGCGCTCACTGGATGACGAGCGTCTGTGGCGCACTGACATTGCGCTCGTGGATGAGCATTGGATTAATCAGCCGCCGGGGGATGGCGCGCAAATCCGGGTGCGACTGCGTCACCGCGGCGCACTAATTGACGCTATATATAGCGCCGGCACGCTACAGCTAGCGTCCCCTGAGCGTGCCGTAGCGCCCGGTCAATCAGCTGTGGTGTATGATGGCGAGGTGTGTTTGGGTGGCGGGATTGTGACTGGTTAAAAACGCTTGCGCTTCGCTATCTCGTGCTATATACTATGAGCCATGAAGCGACGGCGTATGATGCTACGAATACGCAGCCGTAGAAACGGCACAGTCGGCATAGTGCTGCTGGGGTTGGTGACGGCCTCGGCGGTTTTTCTTTTACAGGGGCAGGGGCGAGTTGAGGCAGCGACGGCTGATTGGCTGCAGGGTGAACCGGCATTGGTGGATGAGCGGCCGCTTGGGCTATTTGATGGTGATGAGTGGTCACGGAATGATTGTATACCGCGTCATGCAACTACTGTTGGTCATTATGGCTATAATCGCGGCAAACATGAACAAAAGCGCCTGTGCACTAGTGGTGTCCCGGGGTATGAACTGGGGCAGATCGGCAGTGAAGTGTATGTTCGACCGCATGGACATAAGGTATTCTACCTATTGCGCAATGCTAACTATATGATTCATCTGAAGGGGACAGACACGGCATTCATTGGTCATGGGCGATATGTGTTTGGTCGCGGCGTAACTCATCACATTATGAAAATAACTGATGTAAGTCAGCGGATTACAGCTCATAGCGATGGTGTGTCTTATAGTCTAAGAACGGATGGTCCGGCATATCAACTTGTTAATACCAAAGGCGAGAATGCTTTTGCCTATGGATGGGGTATCTCAAATAACGGGCGGTATTTGGCGTATGCGGATGATGGCGGGTCGTATGGACGATTCGGGAGACTATCGTTAGTTGATACGGAGACTGGGCGGCAACAGATGTTTGGTCGGGGACATTATATCGATGAATATTCATACGAGCCGTTTCCGGAATTTGTTATCTCTAATGATGGTACAAAGATTATCGCCGGCGGCAATGGCGCATTCAAAATGTGGCGTATTACCAAAGATTGCCAGGTTGATCGCGATAGCTATATTCAGTCGGGGCGCGGCGACGACCCATGTCCGTCTCGCCTGCTGCATCCAAAGGTACATTCTCTCATGGGTAAGCCCCGTAATGCTAAAACTCACCGAATGAAGATTACTGATGACTTTACTGAGTTGTCGTATTATCTTGACGGCCTGCACCCTGAGGGGCGTCGAATAGTAACCTTGTCTGCTCCGAACCATTACCCATACGGCCAGCTCGATTATCTAGCGATGGGCGACTCCTATTCAAGCGGCGAGGGCGATATTTGGGGTGATGATTTTGATGGGTATATCAATGGGACAAAGGGTGAGGATGGATGCCATCTGAGTTTTCGATCGTATCCATTCCTTCTCGCCAAGTGGTGGCGCATATCTGAAGGGAAGTTTCAATCTGTTGCCTGTTCGGGAGCGAAGATAGATCCTGACTATACGGAGTCGATAGTTACTTACAGAGGTCAAAATAAGAAACAGAAGACGGAGTACCGCCAAGAGGGGAAGGACGCTATCGTCAAGGAGGCGCTTGACCAATTCTTTCCCGGCTATGTTCCCCAGCTGGAATTCGTAAAGAGGTATAAGCCAAAGACGATAACTCTTACTGGCGGTGGTAACGATGCTGGATTTCCTGATTTATTGCTGCAGTGTATAACGCCCGGTTCTTGTGGATATGCTAATGGTGAGGGCCATACGCGACTTGCTATGGATGCGATATATAGCCAATATGGAAGTGTGAAGCGGCTCGTTGCCGCTATGCAGCAATACTCCCCCAGCTCAAACATCATAATTGTGGGCTACCCACAGTTTATCGCTGAAGAGGAGGGCGACTGTTCGGGTACGCTTTTCCTCAATAGGAAAGAGCGGGCAATGATCCGGCTATATGTTACGCTTATGAACCAGGTGTTACGCCAGGCAGCCCGTGATATGGAAGTGTCCTTTATAGATATAGAGAATGTCCTCGAAGGTGGCATGATGTGTCAAGGAAGTAAGTATGTGACAACCATTCAAGACCTGAAGATATATCGAATAGCTGGCAGTGACATACACGGGGCATTTCACCCAAACTTTGTCGGCCATTATAAAATGGCGAAGGCTATTCATGAACGGTTGCCAAAGAATGACTCACAGAACTTACAGCCTCTTCCGCTGCCGACGCGGATAGTGCGATGGGTTGCGATGGTATCGGCTATGACAAAAGATTACGTCGGAAGAATACCAGTATCCGTGCCCGTTGGCAGTTTTGCGCCCCATTCATCGGTCGAGGTTAGTCTTATGTCGAAAAAACTATCACTGGGTGTGCAGAATACAGATGATGGCGGCGGGGCTTCTTTTGATATTGATGTATTTCAGCCGATTGAGCCCGGCTATCATACACTAGTGATCGAGGGGGTGGATAGGAGCGGAGGCCAAGTTGCACTACTGCAGACGCTGTATTTTAAACAGGGTAATAATCAAGGGGTGTCACAAATGAGCGGTGAGGAAAATTTGTGTGAGATATTACCGTCCATTCCCGACAAGTTCGGAAAGGACATATGCAAACAGAGGTGGTTTCCCCATCTAGCGGACAACAGTCAAAGGGGGCAGTTGGATACCAATAAAGATAATGGAGCGCCTCGTACTAATGTGCATCAGGCCAAGGCGGATGATATTGATGCATTAGCCAGGTCTGGTATGGATATGTCTCTGGCTGGGGTGGTGAGTGTTGGTGTGATAGTACTGGGCTTTGTGATACTATGGCGGTATGGAGGGCGATATGGACAACAAAAAGGACGATAAGACAGTTATTAAGCACATTATCATTATCATTATTCTCTTTTTGCTCGGTACGGCCGTTCTCGTCGACACTGTCATTGGCGGCAATATTCGTTTTTATGCTAAATGGATCGAATGCGGTCAGAAGCCGATACAGCTCGATGAGGGGGTCGTATATAAGCGATCAAAGCAATATATGATATCGCCTGCAGTAATAGACGTAACTCGTGGTAATCAGAGCTATGTTTGCACTGAGGCCGAGGCGCGTGAAAGGGGCTATAGGTGGCGTCACGAACTGTAGCGCGGCGGTGAGATCTCTTAGCTAGCATCCCAACAAAGCACCCCATGAACATGATATGCTAGCAGTAATGGGTATGAATAGACATAAGGGTATTATCATTCCACTCCTATTCCTCCTCAGCCTAGCCATTGGCGCCATCTTGCTCTATGTCAGGGGGCAGCGCTTAGTCCAGAAGGGACTGAAGCAGGCGCTTACTAAGGAGCGTCATGAATTGATATTGGTATGGTTACGGAGGATCACAGTTGTCCTCGTTGTGCTATTTGTGATAGTATTCGCGATGCTTGAGGTAAGCGGTTTTGGTGGTCAGATTCGTTTTTATACCAAATGGATTGAGTGCGGCAGAAAGCCACTCCAATCTGGACTTCTTTTCAAAAACATTGCTTACTATGAGCAATCACCGTCAGTTAACTTCTTGCGATTTTCTCCAGACTATTTCTGCTCAGAAAGAGAGGCAGAACTGAAGGGGTATTCTGCGAGATCCCTGTCGCACTACTACCCTCATCTTACCGAGGAAGAGCGTCAAAAACAGATGACACTGCCAGGATATGATGAATGAGCCGGCATGTGGACGGTTAGGTGGGTAAAGTAATTAAACTATAAACATCTCATTATTACATTTCTACTTCTTGAAGCCGCAGGGTCCTCTTAGGGGGTTGCTGCAACTCCTTAATTGACGCCTCTCATCAAATAGTGTATACTGTCACAGAAGTAAGAGTTAAATGTAAGGCAAAAGGAAGAAATACTACATGCTCGCAATTCGTTTGCAACGATTGGGCCGCAAGGGCTATCCAGTATACCGCTTGGCAGTGCAGGAGGCGCATCGCCATCCTTCAAGCGGTCGCGTGGTGGCGTATGTTGGTTCATACAACCCACACACTAAAGAGGCTAACATTCAGACTGAGTTAGCGCAGAAATATCTTGACAATGGCGCTCAGCCAACGCCTCGCGTGGTAAAACTACTACAAGAAGCTGGCATTAAGCTGCCAAAGTGGGTAAAGGCCGCAAAGGCCGACAAGCAACGCGCTATCCGCAATCCAGAAAAGTTGCGTAAGAACCAGCCAAAAGAAGAGGCTACTGAAGAAGCAACAGAAGCATAGCAGCTCCTAGTGAAACTATAAAGCACCACCTCAGAAATGGGGTGGTTTTTATAGTATCAATGGTTGTTTTGTGCTTATGATTGGTGATATAATGAAAAAGATATTTTTATTAAACTACAGCAAGTAGGGGGATATATGAAAATTACAACAGCGAAGACGTACGTCTCAGCGATGGCAGTCGCAGCTATTGTGCTAAGTGGTGGCGTATTCTATACAATTAACACAGCAGATCAACAGAAGATCGCCAGCGCATACACGTCGGCCGAAAACACCCAAGATCCAGCTACGGCGCCAGACAGCTACGAGGTGAACATCCCTGATGCCAATCTTAAGGCGGCGCTCAACGAGGTGATTGCTAAAGCGATGAATGCTGAGCGCAAGCGACTTGGTCAGCCAGAAGATGTGGTGCGAACCGCAACCCAGACAATTACCGCTAAAGATATGAAAGTGCCGACCAATATGTATGGACAGTTGTCGCTTAATGGCAAAAATATCACTAATCTTGAAGGCGTGCAGTTCTTGGTGTCGGCAACTCATATTGATATGGTCAGCAATCAAATCACCGACCTATCTCCACTCAAAGACTTGCCAAAACTAGCCGCACTAAATATCTCCCGCAACCCAGTGGCTGATGTGTCGCCACTCGCAACCATCCCGAACCTTGCCCGATTAGAAGCTAGCGCCACCAAGATAAACGACGCCGAAGTGCAAAAGCTAGCTAACATGCCAAAATTAGTGCGGTTGAATATTTCGCGCAACCCAAGCGTTACATCAATCGAGCCAATTTTTAGCCGAACTAACTGGACAGAACTTAACCTTGGCGGTTTGAAGTTTGATGATTTAACCAAGCTGACGCCGATGAATAAGCTGCAATATCTCTATCTTGACGCCATGCAAACAACCAAAAAACTTGATTTGCATCCGCTTGGGTCTCTGTCAGAGTTGATTTCACTTAACGTTGGTCATCAAGTGGTTGGTTTAAACGAGAATGATGTTAATGCTGTACAGAGCCTGCCGAAACTGACCGCTATTAACATCTCAGGCAATGATATTCGCGTGCTGCATGCGTTGTTTGATGACGGTGGTTTCAGTAATTTAGTGAATGGTCGTTCAACTTTTAGCGACCAAAAACACGGCGTTGTTGATTTGCCTAAAGGTCAGCGCAAGTTCCATAATGTGCTGCTTGACGTTGATGGCCAGAGCATTCCCGTGATTGAAACTGCCAATGTTAAAAACGTCGGTGGTGAGATTGAGTTGGTTGGTTTGAGCGGCAAAGGTTCCGTGCGGGTGAACTGGGATACGACATTTAATTATGGCAACTTGACCGACACTAAATTTAGCGGTTATTTGACAGTAAATTATGACTTTAGCGATTCCACCCTCCCAGTCTTCGATCCAGCTGCACCTGCTAAGATTGTGGCTCGTAAGAACACGCCAATCACTATTAACGATGTCACGGCTAACGACGCTGACTCTGGCCTGACCACTGCCGGCGTTACCAACAATGCAGCTGCCATCAATCTAGACCCAGCTAACCCAGCTAAGGGTAACTACACTTTGCAGTATTCGGCAACCGATAACGCCAATAACACAGCAACGGTTGATCGTGAAATTGAAATCACTGATGCCGACGCTTTACAGGCTAAGGTAACCGCTACAACCGACGAATCATTGGAAGGCTACACCGAAGATAGCGTTCAGGCAGTTAAAGACAAAAAAGCTGCCGCCGAAGCAATCATCGCCAAGAACGATGCTACCCAGGCACAAATCGACCAAGCCCTAACCGAACTTAACGATGCCGTTCAGGCTTTGCGGGCGGATAAAGATGCTCTCACGCAGGCAATTGAACTGCACAATGGCACCGATGAGCACATTAAGGCTGACCCAGCGGTTGCAGCTGCCCTAACAGAGGCTCAGCGTGTTAACGGTCTACCAAATCCAACCCCTGCTGAAATCAAGCAGGCGGCTGACGCCCTAACTAAGGCACTGCAAGATGCTCGCCAGGCAGAAACTGAACGCCAACAACAAGCCACCGAGGCGATTGTCAAGGCCGAGCAAACCAAGAAGATGAGCGACATTACCGATGCCAAGGCTAAGGTGGCTGCCGTTAAGGATCCAGTTAAAAAAGCTGAACTAGAATCTCGCATCAACGCAGTAGAGACCGCCTTTAATGCTAAAAAGGACGAATTGCAGCAACTCATCACCCGCGCTGAAGATCCAGCTACTACGGCTGGTGCCAGCCAAGAGACCCGCGAGGCATTGGCTGCAGCGGTGCAAGCAGCTAAGGGTGTGCAGGCTCAGCCAGACGTTGCGCAGTCAGCAATCGAGCAGCAGATTACCGAACTCACCGCCAAGCTGGATGCTCTGCGCCCAGACAAGGCTGCTCTTAAGGCGGTTATCGATTCCGTACCAAGCGAATCTGCCTTTGTACAAAACTACGCTAAGGTGAAGGAAAAGCTCCAAGCTGCTAATGCGGTTAACGGTCAAGATGACGCCACTCCAGATCAGATCAAGCAGGCTAAAGATGAGCTCGAACAAGCCATTGCCGAAGCCAAGCAGATTGAGGCTGAAGAGAAAGCCGAAGCTCAGCGCCAGGCTGACGCTGCCGCTGCCATTGCCGAAGCCAAGAAGCCAGGCAACCAATCTCCAGTCTACTTTACGGATGCTCAAGATAAAATTAACGCTGTTAAAGACACCGTTAGGAAAGCCGAACTGCAAGGTGAGCTTAAAAAACTAACCGACGCTTACAATACCAAGCTTAACGAACTACGCACCCTGCTAGCCGAAGCTAAGCAGCCAGAAACCAGCCAAGGTGCCACTGCGGCCACTAAGCAAGCACTTGAACAGGCAATTGCAACCGCTGAAGCGCCAGCTACACAAGGCGATGTTGACCAAGCTGTCTACGACACACTCATTAACGACCTGCGCAGTGCCATCAACGGTCTTCAGGCCGACAAGCAGCCGCTAGTAGATGCTGAAGCTGACCACAACACTCAGCCAGACTACATCAAGAACAATCCAGCTGTTGCCGCCGCCTTCCGCAAAGCACAAGGCACCCGCGCCATGGCTAATCCACCACTCAAGCAAGTCCGTGATGACGCTAAGGCTCTCGTAGATGCCATTGCCGCTGCCAAGCAAGCTGAAACCACCGCTCAGACTGAAGCCGCTGACACTCTAGCTGAAGCAACTGACGCCCTGAACGCGCCGCTGCAGGATGGCGAAATGCCACAGATTGATCTGAAATCGCTAGAGGACAAGATTGCTGCGGTGCAGGACAATGCTAAGCGTGACGAGCTAACCAAACAGCTTAACGACATCAAGGATAAGCTCGCTAAGCGCCAGCAGCAAGTTGACGACTACAACAAGGCAGAAGCAGAGCGCAAAGCCAAAGACGAAGCTGACAAGAAAGCCGAGCAAGAACGTCAAGCTAAAGAAGCTGCCGAAAAACAGCAAAAAGATAAGATGAATAAGGGTGAAATGCTCAGTGATACCGGTATGCCGGTCGCCGCACCAGTGATTGGCGGCATCGGTGCAATCATCGCCGGTGTATGGGCATTGATTCGCCGCAAGCGCTAGTAAAGATAGCTGGCAGTATTATGGCAGTCCGTCCGGGGGGTCCTCGGGCGGGCTGTTGCTATCAGGGGTGGTGTGGTATAATTGCCCGTATGAATGCTCAAGAAATCCGTAACGCTTATTTGCAATTTTACAAGGAGCGCGGCCACGCGGTGGTGCAGCGCGCGCCACTAGTGCTGACTGGTGATCCGACAACGCTGTTTACCGGCTCTGGGATGCAGCCGATGATTTCCTACCTTTTGGGCGAAGCGACCCATCCCGAGGGTGATCGCATCGCTGACAGTCAGACTTGCCTTAGGGCGCAGGACATCGACGACATTGGCGACAATCGTCACACGACGTTTTTTGAAATGCTGGGCAACTGGAGTATGGGCGATTATTTCAAGGAGCAGCAGATTCGCTGGATGTGGGAATTCTTGTCTGAAGTTGTGAAGCTTGATATGAGCCGGGTGTATGTCACGTGCTACATCGGTGATGAACGCTATAATATTCCGAAAGATACTGAGGCGGCAGCGGTCTGGGCGGAATTATATGAGCAGGCGGGATTGAGCTATGGACAAGCCGACATTGGTTCAGAGGAAGACGGCTATCGGCGCGGTATTCGGCCGGGCGAGCAGATTTTCTACTACGACGGCAGCAAAAACTGGTGGAGCCGCAACGGCGGGCCGGAAACCACGCCAATTGGCGATCCGTGTGGGCCAGACAGCGAAATGTTCTATGATTTTGGTACGCCGCACGATCCGGCCTATGGCGAGCATTGTCATCCAAACTGCGACTGTGGCCGTTTTATGGAAATCGGCAATAATGTCTTTATGGCTTATAAAAAAGTGGCTGATGGCGTGTTTGAAGAGCTGGAGCAGAAAAATATTGACCACGGTTCGGGCCTGGAGCGTATTGCGGCGGCCAAACTGGGCGATCCTGATGTCTTTAAGATTAGCCTGATGTGGCCAATTATTGAGAAGTTGCAGGAACTGAGCGGCAAAAAGTATGAGGACAACCTGGAAAGCATGCGGGTGATTGCTGATCATCTGCGCGCCGCTACCTTCCTGGCGGTGGACGGCTGCACGCCAAGCAACAAGGAGCAAGGCTATGTGATGCGCCGTTTGCTGCGCCGCGCGATTCGTTTTGCGACTGAGCTTGGCATTAAGGAAGAGTTTTTTGAAGAAATTGTGCCGGTGATTGCTGATTTGTATGCAGCGGATTTTCCAGAGGTAGCTGAGCAGCGCGACAAAATTATCATCACCCTGATGAAGGAGGAGAAGGCCTTTACGCGGACGCTAATAAAGGGCGTGAAACACCTGCGAAAGTTTGCGGAAAACGGCTTGAGCGGTGCAGAATTGTTTACGCTGCACGATACCTACGGCTTTCCGGTGGAGCTCAGTACGGAAATTGCGCGGCGTGAGGGCGTGAAGCTCGATCCGGATTGGCGGGCACAATTTAATGCACGTATGGAAGAGCAGCGCCAGCGTAGCCAGACGGCTGCCAAGGGAACGTTTAAGGGCGGCCTGGAGGGGCAAACCATGGCGCACCGTCGTTTGCATACGGCGAATCACCTAATGTACGCCGCACTGCGCAAAGTTGTCGGTGATCATATTATGCAACGCGGCAGTAATATCACCGCTGAGCGACTACGCTTTGATTTTAATAATGACGGCAAGGTAACGCGTGAGCAGCTGGATGAGGTGGAGCGGCTGGTGAATGATTGGATTGCGGCGGATTTGCCGGTGAGCTATCAGGAATATCCGACTGACGAGGCTTTCAAGATGGGGGCGATTGGTGCTTTTGGTGATCGCTATGGCGATACGGTCAAGGTTTATCAAATGGGCGCGGGCGAGGCGCGGGCGTCGTTTGAAATTTGCGGCGGCCCTCACGTTGATCACACGGCGCAACTGGCACAGGACGATGACGGCACGCCAAACGGCAAGCAGTTCAAAATCCTCAAGGAAGAATCATCATCAGCCGGCGTGCGGCGCGTTAAGGCAGTGTTGCAATAACCAGCTGCTTGCCCGATTGACATAAGCACTATATAATAAGTGCTATATGGTATTTGAAAAATTTCGCAAACAGCAACCAGAAGATACTCGAGAGGTTATTGTCGGGCTGGATATTGGTACTGATGCGATAAAGGCGTTGATTGCCGAGGTGCGCGATGATGATATTGCGGTGATTGGGGTTGGCCGAAAGTCGCAGGAGATGGGCGATATGCATTCTGGGGCGATCGCTGATATTGCTGGCGTGGTGGCTAACTGCGAAGCGGCGCTGACTGAGGCGGAAGAGCAGGCTGGCGTGTCGGCTAAGCGGGCGGTGATTGGTATTGCTGGTGAGCTGGTTAAAGGCGTCACTAATACAATTCGCTATCGTCGGCCGCGGCCGGATAAGCCGCTGGATGTGGCGGAGATGGAATTTATTATTGAGAAAGTGCAAGAGCGCGCACAGGGTCGAGCGCAGGCGCAGATTGCGCTGGAAACGGGCAATGATGATGTTGAAGTGAAGCTGGTGAACTCGGCGCTGGTTAGTATCCACATTGATGGCTATAAAGTGTCAAATCCGATTGGTTTTCAAGGTAAGGACGTGGCGGTGCAGATTTATACGGCGTTTGCGCCGATGGTGCATATTGGGGCGCTGGAAAAGGTGGCCGATGAGTTGGCGCTGGAGTTGATTGCCGTGGCGGCTGAGCCATTTGCGGTCAGTCGTAGCGTACTAGGGACCGATACCAACAGTTCATTTACAGCGATTTTGGCCGATGTTGGCGGTGGTACGACGGATATTGCGGTGGTCAATGACGGCGGCGTTGAAGGGACAAAGATGTTTGGTATTGGTGGTCGGAGCTTTACGCGCACCATCGCGACTGAGCTTGATGTAAGTTTTAGGGATGCGGAAAAGCTCAAGCTTAACATCGGTCATGATAAATTAAAGCCTAGTGTTAAAAAACAAGTTGAGGCGGCAATTGATACAACGCTTGAAGTCTGGCTGTCTGGCGTGGAGTTGGCGTTGAGTGAATTTGACAGTGTGGATCATCTACCGCATCGGATTTTGCTGTGTGGTGGCGGCGCCAGTCTGCAGAAGCTGGTTGACGCGCTGGGCGAGCAGCAATGGTATAAGGAGTTACCATTCACCAAGCGTCCGGTCATCCAGCGCATTAAGCCAACAGAAATTATCGGTATTACTGACGAAACTGGCAATATTACTGATCATACGTTCGTGACGGCCATGGGACTGTTGCGGGTCGGCTATGATACAATGATAAGCAGTCAAGACGGTCATGGCTTGATGGATAAAATTAATCGGTTGTTGAAAATATAGATGAATAAGGATGTTATTTACATTGATGTTGACGACGATATTACGATGATCGTCGGCAAGATTAAGTCATCAAAGGAGAAGATTGTTGCTTTGGTGCCGCCAAAGCGGGTCGGCGTGTTGCAAAGCGCGGTCAATATGCGACTGTTGGCGCGTACCGCCAAAACAGCCGGTAAGCGGATTGTCCTAGTGACGGGAGATCACGCCCTGAGTGGCCTGGCGGCAGCGGCTAGCATCCCTGTCGCAAAGACGCTGCAGTCAAAGCCGACAATGGCCGAAGTACCGGCTATAAAGGTGGATAATGATGACGATATTATTGATGGCAGCGAATTGCCGGTCGGTGAATTGACGAAAACCGCGCCATCAGATCATCAGGCGGAAGATGATGCGGTAGCGGCGGTGATTGCTGATGAGAAAAAGAGTGTAGCCAAGACACCGGTAAACGATGCGCCAGCACCAAAATCAGCCCGCAAAAAGCCGGCCGTGCCTGACTTTAACATTTTCCGCAAGCGCTTCGCTCTGATTGGCGGCGGCGTGGTGTTGTTGATTGGCTTTTTGGTGTGGGCATTGGCGTTTGCGCCGCGAGCAACAGTGGTCATCACGGCAAAAACCACTACAGTAACGGTCAACGAGGCGGTTGCCCTGCGGCCTGATGCAGCGACCAGTGCCGAAAAGAAAACGTTGAAAGTCCTCAAACAGGAGCAGCAGCAGGAAGTGGCGGTTGATTTCACGCCAACTGGCAAGAAAAAAGTCGGCGAAAAAGCCACGGGCAAGGTGCGCATTTTTGCCAGCTCAGACGCCATTTTGGGCGGCGGCGGCGTAACGATTGCGGCCGGTATGCAGGTGCAGGCATCGGGAGGTAGTATCTTCGTTACCACCGAGAAGGCGGTATTTCCACTCAGTGCTTCGTCGCTCAGCGGCGTGGTGGTTAATGTTGAAGCGATGGAGATCGGTGAGTCATACAACGGGGCAGCTGGACGAGCCTCAGCTAGCGCGCCGGGCGTATCGTCGGTTCGCTTTGAGGGTACGACCAGTGGCGGCTCCAGTCGCGAAGTAACAGTTGTCAGTGCTGATGATGTGAAGAGAGCAACTGAGCAGTTAGCTGAGAAAAAGCAGGATGACCTGAAAGCAAAGTTAGCGGCTCAATTTGGCAGTTCAGCGGTGGTGATACAGGAAAGTTATACGGAGAAAAAGGCCGATCCAACACCGAGTGTGGCGGTTGATGCTGAGGCAAATGGATCGGTAAAGTTAAGCGCCAAAGTGACGGCCAGTCTACTGGCGGTGGAGAAAGCTGATATCGCTAAGTTCCTGACTGACAAGGTGAACGCCGAATTGGCTGGCAAAAAGCACCAGAAAGTCTATAATGACGGCGGTGATAGCCTGCAGTTTGCCCAGTTTGCTGAAAAAGATGGCGCGTATACGGTGCGGCTGACGACCAATGCGGTGGTCGGGCCGGCAATTGATGAGCAGCAAATCAAAGAGCAGGTGAAGGGACGTAGCTACGGCGATATTCAGTCGGCGATTGAGTCAATTGAGGGCGTCAAAGATGTTGACACGAAGTTTTGGCCATTCTGGGTGCGTACCGTGCCGAATGATGATAAACGAATAACAGTTGAGTTTAAGCTGGAAAATGGCAGCTAAAAACCTGTTGGCGCTTGATGTTGGTGAAAAGCGCATCGGCATGGCAATGGCTGATACTAGCGTGAAAATCGCGGTACCTTTCGGCTATTTGGAAAATACAGAGACGGTGATGGCGCAGCTGGCTGAGGTGCTGCTGCGGCACGATATTAATACGGTCGTGGTGGGCTATCCGCGCAATCAGTCGGGTGAGCCGACAGCCCAGACGGCCTTTGTTGAGGCATTTGTGGCGGATATGGCAGATTTGGAGATTGATGCCGATATCGTCTATCAGGATGAATCGCTGACAAGTGTGCAGGCGGAGCAGCGATTGGGGCGCGTCAAAGATAAGGGTGAAATTGATGCTGAGGCGGCAAGTATTATCTTGCAGGACTATCTGGAGGCAACCTATGGAGATTCGTAAACGGCGCTGGGGGCTGATTGTTGGCGGCGCGGTGACTGCGGTTATTGTCGTAGTATTGGCGGTGGTTGGCTGGTATTATCATGCGCTAACGGCGATTGATGGCGGTGATAATCAGCCGGTGCAGGTGACAGTGGCGCAGGGAGACGGTGCGCAGGCGATTGCCGATACATTGCAGCAGCGCGGCCTTATCCGTAGTGCGACGGCGTTTACGGTATATGCTCGTCTCAGCGGTGCAACCAGTCAGTTTAAGGTCGGCGTGTATACGGTGCGTAAAAATCAGGATGTGCCGGCTATCGTGACACACTTAATTAGCGGCAAATCTGATGAAAAAATCGTCTTATTCTATCCAGAAGCAACCCTGCAGGGTAATAACTCACGCACAATTACCGCCTCACTGAAAAAAGCCGGTTTTAGCGATCAGGAGATCACCGAGGCATTGACGGCGCAGTATCAGTCGGAGGTGTTGCGCCAGCGGCCGGAAGGGGCTGATTTAGAGGGGTATCTCTATCCTGAAACCTATCATTTATCGGCCGACGCCTCAGCTAAGCAAGCGATTACGCAGTCGCTGCGCCAATTTGATATGGTTATTAGGCAGCACGATTTGGCGGCTAAATTTGCGGCGCGCGGGCTGAATATGCATCAGGGAATTACTCTGGCGTCAATTGTTCAGAAAGAGTCAAAAGGCTGTGGCCAGGCGACGACTTGCGATGATCAGCGACGAATTGCGCAGGTGTTTTATAATCGCCTCAAGGCTGACATGCCGTTAGGGTCGGATGTCACCTATCACTATGCCGCCGATAAGGCGGGTGTGCCGCGCGACCATCGGCTGCAATCACCGTACAATACGCGGATTCATAAGGGGTTGCCACCCGGGCCAATTGCCGCGCCAGGGCTGAGTGCGTTGCTGGCGGTGGCGGATCCGGCCGAGACTGACGCGCTGTATTTTCTGAGCGGCGATGACGATGTGACCTATTTCGCCCGCACGAATGAAGAGCATGAGGCAAACATTCGGGCGCATTGTCACCAGAAGTGCCAGCTGCCGTAGGGTATCGTTACGAGTCTAAGCTTAGATCTGGTGATTGGCGGGTGGCGCGAGGCGGGGCGGCGCCCCGGGATGATTTTTCTGCAAGAAAAATATCACGAGAGGTGGACCGAGCGATAGGGCCCATCACGGCGCCACTGCAGTCGCTTGACAAAACGCTCAGCCATAAAATAAATTGACTTCTTCGTCAATATGGCGTATAATGAAAGGTAGCTCAACCCTGAGCGTTTCTACCCCTGTTGTAGTGCGTAAACGTTTGAGCCTGCCAGAACTGTCGCTACGGATGCAGCTTTACCCAAATAATAGTAATTAATATCTAGGTCGACGAGCATCCCGTTCTTTTGCGAGAAGAAAGACAAAGTACGGTAGCCGCGCCGCTGGCAACAGTGGTGCAGGAGAACGATTATTCGTAACAAATCACTGGCCCGACGGGTCGCACAAGCACGAAAAAGCAATCTTTTTATCTACGGTGGTATTATTGCCCTGGTAACGACCGTATTGGCATTAAGTTATCAGGGCGGCGATGTTCCAACTGATGCCGATACATCGCAATCAGTCGCTTCGGCGGCGCCAGTCGCACAGGCGCAGCAGCGTGTTGACAGTATTTCAGTTGATCAATTGACGGCGGCCAATGCGGCAACGGCTTTGGCTGAGGTGACGAACTTGCCGGCGGCCGGTGATCTTCGTGAGGCAACGACAACCTTAGCAATTAAAAAAGAGTTGGCGCAGACTGACACGGAGGTGATTTCAAAGCCGCAGATTATTCAGCCGGAGTCGTCAGAGACCCGCGGTATTAAGACTTATGTCACGAAGCCGGGTGATGATATGGCGACAATTGCTGCGCAGTTTAAGATTTCGCCACAGACGCTTCGTTGGGCAAATAATACCACTTCTGACGCCGTTGAGCCGGGCAAGACATTGACTGTACCGATGGTTGATGGTGTGGTTTATACAGTGAAAGAGGGCGATACGGTGCAGAGCTTGGCGGAAAAGTATAAAGCGAATGCCGAACGAGTGGTGCTGTACAATGACCTGCAGGCCGATGCTGGGTTGACGGCAGGTGTAAAGCTTGTGTTGCCGGGCGGTGAATTGCCAGAAACTGAGCGGCCAGGTTATGTTGCGCCGCGTCAATCGCGTGGTTCGTTTGGTGGCGGTGGCTATACGCGTAGTTCAGCATATGTGTTTGCATCAGTCGGTAACCGCTATGCTTCGGGCAACTGTACATGGTACTCATATGAGCGTCGTTTAGCGCTTGGTCGGCCAATCGGCAGCTTCTGGGGTAATGCTAACTCATGGGCTGCCAGTGCCCGCGCTGCCGGCTTTACGGTGAACCGCACGCCAGCACCTGGTGCCATTTTCCAAACAGCGGCAGGCGGCGGTGGCTATGGCCATGTGGGTATTGTTGATCGGGTTGAAAATGGTCGCGTGTTTGTCAGTGACATGAACTATGCCGGGCTCGGCGTAGTGACGCACCGTGAATTGACCAATCCTGGCGCTTACAACTACATTCACTAAAATGTATGCCGCATCGGCGCCCCTGTTATCACGGGGCGCTTTTTGCTATACTGGAGCTATGTTTGTTGATATTGCGAAAGTATTTGTAAAAGCCGGCCGCGGCGGCAATGGCGCAGTCAGTTTTCGGCATGAAAAATATGTTGATAAGGGTGGTCCGGACGGTGGCGATGGTGGTCGGGGTGGTGATGTGGTGTTTAAGGCCACCAAGCGACTTAACACCCTGCTGAAGTTTCGCTATAAGCCAGAGTTGGCGGCGGAAAATGGTGCGGATGGTGCGAAGCGCGATAAACGCGGTCGTAGTGGTCAGGCGTTAGTGGTGGCGGTGCCGATCGGTACGGTGGTGAAGCGCGACGGTTTGGTGGTGGCGGATTTAACTAAGGATGAGCAAGAGGTGGTTGTGGCTAGGGGCGGCGACGGCGGTTTTGGTAATGCCCATTTCAAATCCAGTACACGCCAGGCGCCGCGCATGGCGGAGCTGGGTGAGGACGGTGATGCATTTGAGGCGGAGTTAGAGCTGAAATTGCTGGCGGATGTCGGGCTGGTCGGCTTCCCGAATGCCGGTAAATCAACATTCCTTAGTGTGGTGTCAAATGCTCGGCCAGAGATTGCTAATTATGAATTTACCACCTTAACGCCGAACCTGGGGGTGGCCGATGTTGATGATGGGAGTTTGCTGATTGCGGATATTCCGGGGCTGATTGAAGGGGCGTCAGAAGGTAAAGGTCTGGGCGATCAGTTCCTGCGCCACGTCGAGCGTACGGCGGTGTTGCTGCATATGATTGACGCCTATAGCGATGATCCAGCAGAGAAATACCTGACGATTCGCCGGGAATTAGAAAAATATTCGGCGGAATTGGCGGCGCGGCCAGAAATTATTGCCTTGACGAAGTGCGAGGGGCTGGATGGTGAAATTATCGCGATGCAGTCGACGGCGCTACAGCGAGTGACGAATGGTGCGCCAATAGTGGCGCTGTCGTCGCAATCGGGTGCAGGCGTCAAAGAAGCGTTGCGATTGCTGCGTCAGGCGGTAGTGGAGTATCGAGTGCAGGAGGCTGAAGTAGCCGAGGAGGCTGGCGATGAATTGCCGGTGATTTCACTGGGCGCGGATCAGCTGGCTGACGCCTGGACGGTGGAGCGAATGGCTGATGAAGTGAATGATGAGGGCGAACCGGTTGCCGTCTTTATGGTGCGGGGCGCGAAGATTGAGAAATTTGCTCGGCGGACGAATTTTGAGCAATATGAGGCAGTTAATCGCTTGCGTGACATTATGAAGAAAATGGGGATTACGCATGAGCTGATTCGTCAGGGAGCGGTGGGCGAGAGTCTGGTGCGGATTGGCGACAGCGAATTGACGCTGGTTGAACAATAGTCATCACAAAAGGAGGGGTATGGCGCAGACATTTTTCTTTTACGATCTGGAGACCAGTGGATTAAACGCCCGGCAGGATCGGATTATGCAGTTTGCTGGCCAGCGGACGGATATGCAGCTGCGGCCAATTGGCGATCCGGTGAATCTATTGGTGCAATTAAATGACGACACTCTGCCGAGCCCCGGGGCGCTGATGGTGACGGGGATTTCGCCGCAAAAAACTATTGAGGAGGGCTATACTGAAGCCGAGTTTGCGCGCATCGTGACTGAAGAATTGTTTACTCCGGATACTATCATTGTTGGTTTTAACTCGGTGCGGTTTGATGATGAGTTCATGCGGCATTTACTGTGGCGGAATTTTCACGATCCGTATGAGTGGGCCTGGAAAGATGGGCGTAGTCGCTGGGATATGCTGGATGTGGTGCGCATGACACGGGCGCTTCGGCCGGAGGGAATTGAATGGCCGGTTGATGATAACGGCGAGCCGACTAATCGTCTGGAGCTGATTACCAAAGCCAATGACATCAGCCATGAAAATGCCCATGATGCGCTGAGTGATGTTAATGCGTTGATTGCGGTGGCGAAATTAATACAAGACAAGCAGCCGCAGCTATTTGCGTATCTGCTGAAAATGCGCGATAAAAAGGCGGTGCAGGCGTTGGTGAATGTAGAGGATAAAAAGCCATTTGTTTACACGAGCGGGCGGTATGACAAGGAGTTTGCTAAGACGACAGTGGCCTTTCCGTTGAGTACGGCGCCGCATGGCAATGTGTTGGTGTATGATTTACGACACGATCCAGCGCCGTTTCTTGAGTTGAGCGTTGATGAACTGGCGGCGCGGCTCTTCGCCTCATGGGAGGAGCGGCAGGCTGAAGATTTTCAGCCGGTACCGGTCAAGCAGCTGCAGTATAATCGTTGTCCAGCGGTGGCGCCGGTCGGCGTGCTGGAGCAGGCGGATGGCTGGGAGAAGATTGGGCTGGATGCAGCCACGGTGAAAAAGCATCAGAATATATTGCTGGCGCATCCTGATTTTGCCGAGCGGCTGCGGACAGCGTTTGAGGGCCGAGCAGGATTTGCCTCGTCAACTGATCCAGAGGCGCAGCTATACGACAGTTTTGTGCCTGATGGCGACAAGGTGCGGATTGCGGCGGTGCGGAGTGCTGATGCTAAGGCTTTGGCTGATTTTCACCCTGAGTTTCAGGATGAGCGGCTGCCGGGGTTGCTGCTACATTATAAGGCGCGCAATTTCCCGCGCAGTTTGACCGAATCTGAACTAGCTGAATGGGAAGCCTGGCGCACTGAGCGGCTCAAAGGGCAGCTCCCAGGATTTGTACAGGCACTGCGGACACTAGCAGAGCAGGGCGCTGATGAATTTATGTTGCAGGAATTGCAGTTATGGTTAGAAAGGGTAATGCCAGATGGAATTGCATAGCGAATTAAATCTGTCTGCACTACTGCCGCTGGCGCAGAGTGCTGTGGCTGCTGACGAGCATCTGCTGTCACAGGCGGTGGCGACATTCGCCCGGGATAATGGCTTTCTTTATGCGCAACGGGCTGAAGGTGTGCTGCCGCGGTATGATTTGGGTGATAGTCCAGCCTGGTTTGGTTTTGAAGGGGCGCTGGCAAGTGGTAAGCGAGTGAGTCACCATATTAGCGGTTACTATATGGGGTTGCCTATTGAGATGTTTGAGATGACGGAAATGGCTGCGATTACTGATATGACAGGCCGACGGGATGAGTCGCTAGTGAAAGGTATTATTAGAGTACACTTGCCGGTTGCTCATCCACACATACTGCTCGATTCAAACAAAAATGACTACCAAAACGAGGGGAGTGTCCGCGCTTCGTATGGTGAGCGCTACAGGGTAACATTAGAAGGTGACTTTCCTCGTTATTTTGAACTATACGCTGTACAAGATGCGCCGATTGATGTGCGAGTGCTGTTGGCGCCGAACATGATGGATATGCTGGTCCGTTCATCGCATCGTTTTGATGTTGAGCTATTTGATAACGAGTTGATTCTCATGACGCGTGACTCACTCTATCATCCTGATGTAATGAGGGATGCCGTCCAGGCGCTGCGCGAACAATTGCTCTATTTGCAGCGACTGCAACAGAATCGCTCAATACAGGGGCCGTTTAGTCATATGAAGCGAAGTTTTGTGAATGGTGCGCCCGTCGTACTATGGGGGCGTAAAATAGCAGCACCGCACTTTCTTAGCGGGGTAATGCTAATAATGGGCGGTATGGCGATGGTGCTTGTTTTGTTATTCCCCCAGAGCGTGAAAAGTTCATTGGCGTACATCATTCCGCCAATATTGATAGTTGCCGGTATTGCGGCGTGGCGGTCGGGCCGGTAGACACTGTATAGACTGGAAAAAAACCGTCAATTACGGTATACTATTCACGATATGCCAGAGGTGATTCGAGTCAAAGGTGCCCGTGAGCACAATCTGCAGAATGTCGATGTGGCAATTCCGCGCGACAAATTAGTGGTGATTACGGGGCTAAGCGGTTCGGGCAAATCCAGTCTGGCGTTTGATACGATTTACGCCGAAGGACAGCGTCGCTATGTGGAGAGCCTGTCGAGTTATGCCCGGCAGTTTTTAGGTATTATGGATAAGCCAGATGTTGATAGCATCGAGGGCCTGAGCCCAGCCATTTCCATTGACCAAAAATCCACCAGTCGCAATCCACGCTCGACGGTGGCGACGGTAACCGAGATTTACGATTATCTGCGCCTACTGTTTGCGCGCATTGGTGTGCCACATTGTCCGGCTTGTGGGGCGGAGGTGACGCGGCGGACGGCTGAAGCGATTGTGCAGGAAATCGCCAAGCAGTACGACGGACAGCGCATTCTGCTGCTGGCACCAATTGTCAAAAATAAAAAGGGTGAATTTGCTCATATTCCAGAGCAGTATCGTCGGCTGGGTTATGCTCGGGTGCGAGTAGACGGCGTGGTGTATGCGCTGGATGAATTTCCGGAGTTGCAGAAAAGTTACAAGCACTCGATTGAGCTGGTGGTAGATCGCTTGGCGCTCAGTGAATCGCTACTCACCCGTCTGACGCAGAGCGTGGAGCAGGCGCTGGAACTGGGCCAGGGTGTAATTGAGGTGCTGAACGCCGACACGGATGAACTAAAGACCTTTTCACAGCGCTATGCCTGTGTTGATCATCCGGAAGAGGATATCCCGGAACTAGAGCCGCGATTGTTTAGTTTTAATGCGCCGCAGGGGGCTTGTCCAAGCTGTACGGGATTAGGGAGTCGGCTGGAGGTTGACCCGGGGCTGGTGTTTAACTTGAATTTGACCATTGCCGAAGGCGCAATTCGGCCATATAACCGCGTGAATACCGATAATTTCTATATGAAGAAAATCGCCGCCGTGGCCGAGGCGCATGGCTTTAGTGTACGCACGCCGGTTGGCGAGTTGTCGGATGAGGCGCGCCACAAAGTGCTGTACGGTACGGGCGAGCAGAGATATCGTATTGAGCTGGGCAGCGGGCGGCATTATGATACGACCTACGAGGGAGTGATTCCGAACCTGGAGCGGCGCTGGAAAGAGACCGATAGTGAATTTATGCGCAAAGATATCGAGCGGTTTATGCGGCAGCGCGACTGTTTTGTGTGTAAAGGCGCGCGTCTCAGGCCGGCGGTGCTGGCGGTGACGGTGCACGGCCTGAATATTATGGATGTTTGTGATTTGGGTGTGGCGGATGCGCTGGATTTATTTACGCATAAATTGCAACTTACTGAGCAGGAGATGACCATTGCGCGGCTGATTCTGAAGGAGATTACGGCGCGATTGGGCTTTATGAATAATGTGGGACTGAGTTATTTGGAGCTAGGCCGGGCGGCCAACACGCTGAGTGGCGGCGAGGCGCAGCGCATTCGCTTGGCGACGCAGATTGGCTCGGGGCTGCAGGGCGTGCTGTATGTGCTGGATGAGCCGTCGATTGGCCTGCATCAGCGTGACAACGACCGGCTGATTAGTACGCTGCATCATCTGCGTGATCTGGGCAACACGGTGCTGGTGGTGGAGCACGACGAGGATACGATTCGCCAGAGTGATTATTTGATTGATATGGGGCCAGGTGCTGGCTCGGCCGGCGGGCGAGTGGTGGCGCAAGGCACGCCAGACGAGGTGGCGGCTCATGCTGAGAGCATCACGGGGCGGTATTTGTCGGGTGCGGAGAAGATTGCTGTGCCGAAAAAGCGCCGCACGGTCATGAAAGATCGACAGTTGGTGGTGCGAGGCGCGCGCGAAAATAACTTGAAAAATATTGACGTGCGGTTTCCGCTGGGCGTAATGACGGTGGTATCGGGCGTGTCGGGCAGCGGCAAATCGACGCTGGTGAATGATATTGTCGCCAAAGAGTTAGCGGCGCGGCTCAACCGCTCGACGGAGGTGCCAGGTGAACATGATCGCATCGACGGAATTGAATTGCTTGATAAAGCAATCGTTATTGATCAATCACCAATTGGCCGCACACCACGCTCCAACCCCGCCACCTACACCGGCATCTTTACACCAATTCGCGAGCTGTTTGCTGCCACGCCAGAAGCCAACGTCCGTGGTTATAAGGCTGGTCGGTTTAGTTTTAATGTGAAGGGCGGGCGCTGCGAACATTGTCAGGGTGATGGCTCAATTAAGATTGAGATGCATTTTTTGCCCGATGTTTACGTGACGTGTGATGAGTGTCACGGCAAGCGGTATAATCGTGAGGCGCTGGAAATTAAATATAAAAATAAGACGATTGCTGACATTTTGGAAATGACAGTGGAGCAAGCGGCCGAGTTCTTTGATAGCGTGCCGGGTATCGCCCGTAAATTGCAAACATTGGCGGAGGTCGGACTGGGCTATATTCGGCTTGGTCAGCCAGCTACGACGTTTTCGGGCGGTGAGGCGCAGCGTATTAAGCTGGCAACGGAGCTGTCAAAGCGTTCAACGGGCAAGACGATGTATATTCTGGACGAGCCGACAACCGGCCTGCACTCGGCGGATGTCAAGCGTCTGCTGGGGATTTTGCAGCAGCTGGTGGAGGGTGGCAATACGATGATTATTATTGAGCATAATCTTGATGTTATCAAATCAGCTGACTGGATTATTGATATGGGGCCAGAGGGCGGCCAGGGTGGTGGCATCGTGGTGGCTCAGGGCACGTCAGAGCAGGTAGCGACGACGAATTCGCCGACGGGTGTCTATCTACGGCAAGTGCTAAAGGCGTAAAAAGACCGCCAAGTAAGGCGGAGTGTAAATTCAGAGTTGTGAGTTGGGGCGGGACGACGATGTGCCGTCCCGCCCCGCACCGTTAGACCAAACTAAAATCCTCCTTGGCCTTTAGGGATCCAGCCATGTTGTTGTCTGTGATCTTCCTGCCGATCTTTTTTGGCGAGAAGAAGTGTAGCAAAAGTTAATTGATTACCCTTTGCGATATTTACCACAACAACACGGGGACTATTTTGATCATCGGAGGCCCTTAGGCGAAGGGAAACGATAATTCCTTCAATGACCTCTCCTGAAATAATTTTCATATTAATCTCTTCTTTGGTCACCCAAGCTGAGATGAGCTTACCGAGCTGATCAATTGAAATTATTTGCTGATGGGTTGTCATTATACAACCCCTTTCCGGTGCAACCTTTCAGTCGCACCAATCAAGTCAGATTCCGTCTGACGAGCGGGCCTTTTCTGACTGAAAAGCTGATATATATATATCAATAATAGAAACAAAAGTCAATAGATCGCGCGAGAAACAATGGAGCCTACTTCTTGCGCCGCGTGGTTTTCGCTGCCAATACTTCCCATTGTCGCTTGATGGCTGCGCGGGTGTTTTCTTGCTTCAGGGCGTGAATAATCATTGGCAGGATTGATAGGAAAATGATAATCAGCGCGGCGACTTCAATGTTAATGCCAGCCTCGGTCAACGCCTTGCCGGCGAAGAAGCCCAGGTAGGTGAAAATGGTCGCCCAGACGATGCCGCCGATGATATTGTAGGCTACGAAGGTGCGGTAGTGCATTTTGCTAGCGCCGGCAACAATTGGCGCAAAAGTGCGGACGATTGGTACAAATCGTGCTAGCACCACAGTGAGAGATCCGTGCTTTTCATAAAATTTTTCGGCTTGCTGCAGGTATTTTTTCTTGAAAAAGCGAGAGTTTTCGCGCTCAAATAATTTACGGCCGACTTTGTGGCCAAAGGTATAACCGACGGTATCGCCGGCGATGGCGGCAATAATAAGCAGAAAGACGAAGAGGTGAATGTTGATCGGCAGGATGCCTTGCTGTACCATTGCTCCGGCGGTAAACAGCAGGCTGTCTCCCGGGAAAATAAAACCGAACAATAAACCTGATTCGGCAAACACGACAAACAAAATTGCTAACACGCCAAAACCAGTGATGAGATGAATGAATGCTTCCATGAGTACTCATTATAGCATAACCCATGGGTCGCAAGTGTCAGGGAGGCTACTCCTCAATAAAATCACCCGATTGGTGCTTCCATAATTTAGCGTAGGCGCCGCCGCGTTTTTTAATTAGCTCATCGTGCGTGCCGTCTTCAATGATTGCCCCATCCTTCATCACAACAATCCGATCAAGCTTTGCGATAGTTGACAGACGGTGAGCGATGACAATAGCGGTGCGATTCTTCATCAGCGTTGCTAGCGACTTTTGAATCAACTTTTCTGATTCAGAGTCAAGAGCTGATGTCGCTTCATCCAGCACTAAAATTGGCGCATCTTTCAGAATAGCCCGGGCAATGGCAATCCGCTGCCGCTGCCCGCCGCTCAGCTTCACGCCGCGTTCACCAACCTTGGTATCAAATCTATCTTGCAGCTCCGTAATAAAATCATATGCTCCCGCTTTTTTGGCCGCCGCAATAATATCCTCCTCGGTCGCATCCTCTTTGGCGTAAGCAATATTCTCCCGCACTGAGCGATGAAACAGCAGCGGTTCTTGCGGCACATAAGCGATGTGCGAGCGCAGGCTCACCTGAGAAACCGCGGCAATATTTTGCCCATCAATGGTGATTTCTCCGCTATCAATATCGGCAAAGCGCAGTAGCAGTTTGGTTAGCGTCGTTTTGCCAGACCCCGACAGCCCAACTAGCCCAACTTTCTCACCGGGCTGAATGTGTAGCGAAAAGTCACGAAACAGCGTCGCGCCATCGCCCTCATCATGAGTATAGGTAATGTTATCAAAAGCAATCGCACCCTTGGTAGCGGTTAACGCCGCAGTACTTTGATCGGTAATGGTCGTCTCCTTCGCCAAGATATCCGTCATTTCACGAGCATTGCCGACAATGCTGTTGTAGGTGCGCATAATGCCGTTCATGCCCCAAAGTTCGCGCGCAACAGTGCCGGTGTAGGTGATGATCAGATAGACTGCCGCAACGGATACTAGGTTGTACTGAGCGGCATAGACTGCGAAAGCGATGGCGCCGATCTGTAGCGTTACATTGATGCTGGCGTAGGCGGTGCTGACTTTAAGAAAGCCGCGCATAATGTCCAGCGATGAACGCCGCCAGGCTGACACGCGCCGCGAAAAGGCTTGGAGCTCGCTGGTTTCATTGCCAAATGATTTGATGGTCATGATGTTTGCCATAGCATCAGCTAAGTGCCCGCTCATTTTGTTGCTCATTTTTGCTTCGCGGCGGGTGAGTGTGGCCATTGGTCGCGAGCCGAAATAGACGACAGTGGTGAAAATGATAGCAACAATTGCCAGGAAGACCGCATATTGCCATAGCAGCGTAGATAAGATAATAATTGAGCCGGCCAGCGACAAAATGAGCGGTAATATAGACCAAATGATTAAATCCCAAAATCGTTCGGCGGCACCGGTGAGTTTGCTGGTTTGACTAACGAGTGAGCCGCTAAATTTGTTGGAGTGAAAAAACATTGTTTCGTTGGTGAGTTTGGTGAAGATTTGCCGGTACAAATCGCGCTGCATGGCAGTTTCAAAAGTCCACACCAGGTAGAGCACAACACGCCAGCCAATAACCTCAGACCAGAGTCGGCTACCGGCATAAGCGGCAACCAATACCCATAGCGCATCAAGATTGCCGTGCTGAATACCCTCAAGTAAACGCGCAATAATCAGCGGGCCAACAAACATCGCCACACCAAAGGTAATGGCAGCCAATAAAATCGCTCCGTTGCGGCGCCATGCATACGGTGCAGAAGCGCGCCAGAACAGCTGAATGATGTCTCGATTATTTTGTTTCGCCATAGAAAGACTCCTTTTTGCGGTTAGGGTATTGGTCAAAAGAGATGACTGCCGCTCTTTTGTAGGGCGTAGTCATAGTGGGTTAAGTATAGCAGGGTGGTGGCGTCTCGTCAAACGATGTGATACACTAAGCATATGAAGTATGCGAAATTTATTATCGGAGCAGTAGTACTTATCGCGGCGACCGCTGGCGTAACGGCGTGGGTGGTAACGAGGCAGCAGCCAACCCCGCAGGCAGCTGCGCCGTCAACAGAGACGGCTGCCTCACGACCATCCACTACATCGCCGCAAACACCGGCGCCAACCACACAAACACCGCCTGCTGCGACTACTCCTTCTGCTAAGCCGGCTGGATTTTACGGCGATTATAGGGATCAGCGTATGGCGTTGCGTTATGATAAGACGATTCTTTTCTTCCATGCACCGTGGTGTGGCGAGTGCCAAGCGTTTGATAAAGTGTTACGTGAAAGCACCATCCCTTACGATGTACAAATTTTAAAAGTTGACTATGATAGCCGTCAGGATCTGCGCCAAAGGTATGGCGTTACGTTGCAGAGTACTTTCGTAGAGATTGACGATGACGATGATCATGATGACGATCACGACCGCTGGGTGGGGTACGGTAAAGATAAATCGCTACAGGCCATTCTGAGGAATTTATAGTGCTGTTGTTTATCGGCGCAATGCTGGCCGGGGCGTTTTCAGCCTTAGCGCCGTGCGTTTTACCGCTGCTGCCAATGATAATTGCACCAAGTGCCGGACAGCGTCAGCGAAGTGTTGGTTGGCTGTTCGGTGGATTGGCGATTTCAATAGTCATTTGGAGCATTCTGCTGAAAGCAACGACCCTGCTGATTGGCGTGCCGGTGGGGGTGTGGGCGGCCATGAGTGGCGGTGTGCTGGTGCTGGTCGGAATGACATTATTGTGGCCGTCAGGATGGGACAGGATTATGGCGCTCAGTGGTCTGGCTACCAAGGCGCAGCAGCGATCAGCGGCCGCAGCGACGCGACGCGGATGGCTGGGCGACGTCTTATTCGGAGCGAGCCTCGGCCCGGTATTTAGTGTCTGCAGTCCAACGTATGGCGTTATTGTAGCGATTATATTACCGTCATCACCTATCCTTGGCTTAGTGTACCTTATGGCGTATGTTGCGGGGCTATTGGCGGTATTGGCATTGGTGGCAGTGTCTGGGCAGCGGATGGTGCGATGTCTCGGATGGAGCTTACAGCCGGGCGGTGTATTTCGGCGCACTATGGGGGCGATAGTGGTGCTGTTTGGTGTGATGATTATGACTGGTTTTGATAAGACGGTTAGTGCGTGGTTGGTGTCGCAAGGGTGGTTTGATTGGCAGTTGACACTGGAGGAATTGTGGCTGTCGACATTTACGCGCTGAGATCAGCAGCGAACTGCTCAATTGTCGCGGCGTTAACTGTGGTTTGATCTTGTGTATAGCCAAGCAATCGCATCATAGCCTTCTCGGGCAGCGTAAGGCGGCTCATAGTTAGCGCGCCGCCAAATGAGGCGCGCACGACGGCGTGTTGTTGTAATTCATTCGGAAATGCCTTGCGGAGCTGTCGCTGCACGGTTTCGTCATTGGTATTCATGCAGCATATAAAAAGTCCGAGACGTCGCTGCTGCAAGGAGTCAAGGTGTGCACTGCACCATTGCGCCATTTCGTGCATGCCGCGCCCGGCGTAAATGGCCGTTCCGAGCACTACGCAGTCATACGCCTCAAGTGCTGGCGCTTCGGTGACATCAATAGCCACCGCGTCAGGCAATAATTTAGCGAGTAATGCAGCACAATATTTGGTAGTGCCGTGCTGCGAAGCATAAATAATGGCGGTTTTCATATGGTTAGTATAGCGTAGTTTTGTATAATGAAGCTATGACGATTTCTCATTTAGCGGCGACATTTGTCCCTGAAAGTTACGATATTAGCATTGATATGCAGCGGGCTCGCGAGCGGCAGTTTGCTGGTACGGTGGTGATGCGCGGTGTGTTGCAAGCAGGCACGGTAATTCCGGTGCACGCTACCGATCTCACGATTCAGTCAGTGACGATTAATGGCCATGCAGCATCGTGGACACAGGCGGCCAATGATGAGCTGCGGCTAACGTATGATGGGCTGGTGCCGGGTGAATATACTGTTGTGATTGGCTACACTGGCACTATCACTGACGCGATGCACGGCCTGTATCCGTGCTATTACGAGCATGATGGTCAGAAAAAAGAGTTATTTGCCACGCAATGCGAGTCACATCACGCGCGGGAGATTTTTCCGTGTATTGACGAGCCGGCTGCTAAGGCGGTGTTTACGTTGACGCTGACGACACAGCCGGGCTTGACGGTGCTGGGCAATATGCCGGTGGACTGGGTGCGCGATGGGCATGGCGTGAGCGTTACTAAGTTTTTGCCAACACCGCGGATGAGCAGCTATTTGCTGGCATTTGTGGTGGGTGAATTGCATCGGCAAACGGCGCGCACTAAGTCGGGCGTGGAGGTGAATGTCTGGGCGACGCCGGCGCAGCAGGCGGATAGTTTGCAGTTTGCTTTAGAGGTGGCGACGCGTTCCATTGAGTTTTTTGATGACTATTTCGGCGTGCCGTATCCTTTGCCGAAAGCCGATCATGTGGCGCTGCCGGACTTTTCGTCGGGCGCTATGGAAAACTGGGGGCTAATTACTTACCGGGAAAGTTGTTTGTTGGCTGATGACAATACGCCGGAAGCTTCGCGGCGGTTTATTGCTACGGTGATTGCGCATGAGCTGAGTCATCAGTGGTTTGGTAACTTAGTGACCATGCAGTGGTGGGATGATTTGTGGCTAAATGAAAGTTTTGCCAATATGATGGAGTATGTGGCGATTGATGCCCTGTATCCTGAGTGGCGGATATGGGAAGTGTTTGCGGCGCAAGATGTGACGGCGGCGCTCAGACGAGATAGTTTGGACGGGGTGCAGCCGGTGCAGTGCGCGGTGCAGCACCCGGATGAAATTAATACGTTGTTTGATCCGGCTATTGTCTATGCTAAGGGCGCGCGATTATTAGTCATGGTGCGGCAATTGATTGGTGAGGCGGCCTTTCGGGCGGGGCTGAAGGCCTATTTTGAGCAGTTTGCCTACGGTAATACGGTGGGTGATGATTTATGGCAGGCGCTAGAGGCGGCCAGTGGTAAGTCAATTGTCCAGCTGATGAATGTGTGGATTAGCCAGCCAGGCCTGCCGGTGGTGCAGGTGGTGTTGGGCGGGGACGGGCTACAGTTGTCACAGCAGCGCTTTTTCATTGGTGATCATCAAGCTTCGGATGCGGTATGGCCTATCCCACTGTTTGCGGGCGATATGTTACCGGAAATGCTCACCCAGCAGCAAACATCTCTGCCGGCGGTGGACGAAGTGTGGCTAAACCGGGGAATGCACGGTCATTTCGTGACGCACTATGATGAGCGGTCGCGACAGCGGTTGTTGGACCGGTTAGCGCGTAGCGATATGACGACGCTGGATATAATGTGTTTGCTACAGGATGCCTCGCTACTGACGCGAGCTGGCCTGCAGTCCTCGGCGACACTTTTGCCACTGGCACTGTCATTAAAGAGCGCTGGCAATGAAAAAGTCTATGATATGGCGGCCGGTTTATTGAGCGGGTTGCGGGTGTTTGTTGATGATGATACGGCAGCGCGCCGTCACTTGAAGCAGGTATCAGCGGCGTTTGCTCGGCCAACCATGGCGGCGCTAGGCTGGGACGCGGTGCCGGGCGAGAGTGATGATGATCGCGAGCGGCGGTCAACGGCGCTGGCGCTACTGCTATACGGTGAGGATGAGGCGGCGCTGGCGGAGGCTAAGCGGCGCTTTATGGCGCAGGGTATGGCGAATCTGCCAGTGGAGCTGCGTTCGTTGATTGCCTCAGCAGTGGTGCGTCACTATGAAACGCCTGATATGATAGAGCAATTACTATCGCTCTATATCACCACGCCGTCCAGTGATCTACAGCATGATATTGCCCTGGCACTCACCAGCACTCAGTCGGCGGCCACGACTCGTCGTCTGCTGGGGGCGATGAAATACGGCGCTATGATTCGGCCGCAGGATGTCAGCCGTTGGTTTGTCTATTTGATCCGCACCCGTGAATCACGCGCGGTGGCTTGGCAATGGCTAAAGGATGAATGGGGCTGGATCAAGGAAACCTTTAGCGGTGATAAAAGTTATGATGAGTTTTTGCGCTATGCGGCAACGGCGCTGTTGACGCAGGCTGAATTGGATGATTTTATTGCCTTTACGGCACCGCTGCGTGATGAGCCGGCGCTGACTCGCACCATTGATATGGGAGTGACGGAGATTGCGGCGCGGGTCGCTTTGGTGGCGCGAGATGGTGCGGCGGTGCGTCAGGCAATTACCGATGCAGCGGATCAATTGGTATAAGTTCGTCAAGGTGCGGCGGTTGGCCACTGACGCTGGCCGCCAGCAATTCAGCTGCGTGGTCGGCAAATTCCGGATGACGTGCTAAAAATACATCGGCTGCAAAGTGCATTTGTTGTTGCTTGGCGGTGGTAATGGCGGCCAGACCATCGCCAAAATCGGCCGTTTTGCGGTATTTGACCTCTGTGAAAAATAAGGTATTTTCACGGCGGGAGACAATGTCAATTTCACACCATCGCGTACGCCAATTGCGTGCGAGAATATCATGGCCTTTTGCCGCTAAAGCATCGGCCGCCACTTGCTCACCGACGTCGCCAATCTGCCGTGTCGTGGGCGCGGTAGTGTCAGATGTCGGTGGCGGCGTTGTGTGATAGTCCGCTAGTGGCGCAAAACTCAGGCGATGGAGCGGGCAGACACCCTGCCTAGCGATAGCCGCACGATGCTTAGCAGTGCCATAGCCAGCATGCGAGGCGAAGTCATAGCCCGGATACAGCGCGTCCTGCTCGGCCATATAGGTATCACGCGCCACCTTGGCGATAATTGAAGCGGCAGAAACGCTGGCAAATAGGGCGTCGGCTTTGGCCATGGTAGTGACAAATGCCGCCAGTGGCGTCTCGCTCAAAAAATTAACCGTGCCATCAATAATAATTTCATCAAACTGCACACCGCGCTGACGACACATAGCTTGAACTTGGCGGACGGCTCGCCGGGTCGCCGTGCGCAACGCTTGACTGATGCCAATCTCATCCAGCTCAGCCGCACTGACCCAGCCCAACCCCCAAGCTGCCGCCTGTTGATAAATGATTTCGCTTAGCGCCGCGCGCCGCTTTTTGGTTAATTTCTTGCTATCATTCAGCCCCGGAATTTCAGCCTCACCCAACACCACCGCCCCAACCACCACTGGTCCAGCCCACGGCCCACGCCCCACTTCATCAATCCCCAAAATCATAGATTTAGTGTAGCAGTTTAGTGATGACCGGCGCAAATATGCCTTGCTTGTGGTGGTGTATTGACGTACAGTAGGTAGCGTATAGAAACAAGGAGGGATCCATCATGAATCATATGCCACCACTTTCGCCAGAAGAGGAACGGGTGATTATTAACAAAGGTACCGAACGGGCATTTACGGGTGCGCTGTTGGATGAGTCGCGGCGGGGTATCTATATCTGCCGCCAGTGTGGCACGCCTCTGTATCGGTCGGATGATAAATTTAGTTCGATGTGTGGTTGGCCAAGTTTTGATGATGAAATCCCTAGTGCTATCAAGCGGACAATTGACGCTGATGGTCGGCGAACCGAAATCACCTGCGCGGCATGCGGCGGACATCTTGGTCATGTGTTTGAAGGCGAAGGCTTAACGCCCAAAAATGTGCGCCACTGCGTTAATTCACTGTCGCTACATTTTATACCTGATGAAGCGGGCAAGGCAGCGAGTGATGCGTAGTCTTGTGTTGGGTGGCGGCTGCTTTTGGGGTATTGAGGAGCTGATGCGTACGCGACCTGGTGTGATTGATACCGAGGTTGGCTACGCGGGCGGCAGTAATGATAATCCAACCTACGACTTTCACCCCGGCCATGCCGAAGTGGTAAAGATTGATTATGATGAAACGGTGACGAGCCTGGATGAGCTGCTTGGCTACTTTTTCCGCATCCACGATCCAACCACTAAAAACCGCCAGGGTAATGATATTGGCAGTAGTTACCGCTCAATAATCTTTTACACTAACAACGCCGAACAGCAGACTATTAAAAATATAATCGCTGACGTCGAAATGTCTGGCCAGTGGGCTAATCCCATCGTTACTGAAATCGTGCCGCTAACGCATTTTTACCCTGCCGAGGAGTATCATCAAGATTATTTACAAAAGCATCCTGGCGGCTACACCTGTCATTTTGAGCGTCCGACTGTATAGTAATCAAGCTCACCTGTGCTATTATTACATCAAAAAAGCAATCTAAATAATTCTTTTTGCAATATATAATTGACATTTTGTCGGCAATAGCTTACTGTTGAAGATAAAAGGAGATATGCGATTGTTTGGAATAAAGAGAAAAGATTTCAAGCCAGATAGGCGTCTAAAGCTTGCTCGCACTGCAAAAGGTATGAGTCAGGCAGAGCTGGCAGAGGCGGTTGGTGTGACGCGGCAAACAATCGGTTTGATTGAGCTGGGTCGCTATAATCCTACACTTAAATTATGCCTGGCGATTTGCTGGGCGCTTGATGTAACATTAAATGAATTATTTTGGGAGGATGAAAATGAGTAAGCCGCAAAAACCAATGCAAGACGAGCGGATAGCGCTGGAAGCTATGAAGTATCGCAGCGAAGCGTTAACGATTATTGCAGTGCTGCTTGGTGTGTCAATTGTCATCAAAGAATATATCTTGCGCCTATCATTTGAGGCGTCAGTCGTTGATGTAACGTTGTTAATATTGGCATTGACATATCCTTTTGTGCGCGGTATTTTTTCGGGTGGCGCGGGTGCTGTGCAAGTGACTCCAAAGCATCGGGGTAGGGTTGTTGTGGGTCTAATAGGAACCTCTGCCGCCGTCGCTTTAGTTGCTACATTTTTTAACTATCAACGATATCATGATAAGTATAGTGGCGTATTTGATCCGCATCTCTGGGCGGTATTTACTGTTGCATTTGTAAGTATTTTATTATGTAGCGTGATTATTTATGCGCTTATGGATGTTAGCGCTCGACAGGCAGAAAAGCGAATAAATCGCCAACTCGATCAAGAATAGTCTGTAGTTAAGATATATCAATACCGGCCGTAGGTTACTCGGTCGGTTTATTGTTATAATAGGGCTATGGAATGGTTGCCAAAAATAAAGCAAGACACTCTAAAAGTATCGCTTCAGCAGCCTGTCTCTGAGGGCGATATAGCCGAATATCGACGCAAAATAAAGTTGTCGCGTTGGGCGTTGGGGTTTGACTTTGTTGCGCTTGATACTCTTTTGGTGGTCGGGGGATTTATTGTGCTTGGTGGTGTTATGCCAGTCGTCATATCGCATACGTTGCCGAGAGTTGGTAGTGGATTGTTATTCTTGGCGCTAGGGCTGCTTGCAGCGACTGTTGTGTGGCGGGCCTCGCAGCGGGCTATTCGTCGACATATTCGCTTGAGTAAGTTTGCCGCCGCGCATAACCTGCACTATGATCCTGCCGGAAAAGAAGGGGCTATCGGTACGGGATTGATTTTTGATATTGGACATTCTCGCATGTATCGCGGGGTGATGTCGTATGAGCATGGGGGTAAAAGAATGCTAGAGATTGGTCGCTATCAGTATACAAAAGGGCATGGGAAGCATCAGCATACCTACTACTGGTGGTACGCTGCGGTGCGTATGGCACGTAGCTTACCGCACATGGTGCTTGATGCAACACAGAACAACGCAAGGCTGTTTGGTAGTAATCTTCCGGTGTTATTGCCGGGCAGTCAGCGTATTAGTTTGGAGGGTGATTTTGATACTCATTTTACGTTATATGCACCAAAACAGTATGATGTTGATGCTCGGTACGTGTTTACGCCCGATGTCATGGCGGCATTGGTTGACTCATCGGCAAACTTTGATGCTGAAATTATCGATGATGTAGTTTTCTTTTACACGCCTGATAAGAACCAGCCTGACGAGGAGGCGCTTGGCCAGTTGTTTGCTGTGCTTGATGTTGTCGGCCGTGAGCTGTATGACCAGACTGATTTGTATGCGGATGATCGAGTGGCGGACGCTCGTCGTGCAAACATCGTTGCCGAGCAGGGTAGGCGGTTAAAAAAGTGGAGAATTCCGGGGATATAGGCGGGGAGAGTATGAAATATATTGTACTGTTGCGAGGTATCAATGCAGGCGCGCATCGACGGGTCAATATGAAAGTGCTCAAGGAGCAATTGGCGGACATTGGTTGTGATGACGTAGCGACGTATTTAGCAACGGGAAATATAGTATGTGCGTCGCCACGAACGCGCGATGAATTGCATAAGGCGATAGTGGCCATGCTGCAGTCGCACTATAATTTTACGATTGATTTTTCACTGATCACCGCTGATGACTATCTGCGGCAGGCTGACCAGTTGCCAGCATGGTGGCATGAGCCTGTGGCGCGCAAAGACGTGGCATTTTTTACTGACACGACAGACATACAGGAGGTGCATCAGAGTGCGGCAGATATGGTGTGTGCCGATGGCGAACTTGTTCATGTCGGAGCACTAGGCATCTTTTTTGCCAGCCGTGATACTGCTCCATACAAAGAAGTAGCGTATGCGCGCTGGCTTAATAGGCAGCCGTACTACAACACGATTACGGTGCGCACCGGCAATACATTCAATGCGATCCTCAGGATGGCGCAACCATGAAAGCATACGCCGTACGGGGAGTAGTGCAGATATTTCCGCAAAAGGGTGGCTGGCATTATGTGTCGGTGCCACGTGAATATTCCGAAGAGTTGGCCCACCTGGCAGATCGTGGGCTAGTGGCAGTGCGTGCGACCGCCGGTGAGGTTTCATGGGACACGTCGCTATTGCCGATGGGCGATGGCATGCAATTTATCGCACTTCCTGCAAAGGTGCGCCGCGCAAATGGGTTGGCGGTTGGTGGCAGAGTAACGGTAACGTTTGTGACGCGCTTGGGTTGGTGATGTTAAGACATAAAATCGGACTGCGGACCCGACAACTTTCATGATGGCCGATGAGTGCCGCAAGCGAGTGGTTGGCAAGTAGCAAACTTGCTATACTAAAGTGGTGAACCAGCAGCTCAAAGAAAAACTCAAAACCCTGCCACGCACCCCTGGTGTTTATTTTCATAAATCGGCCGATGGCGAGGTGATATATATTGGCAAGGCGGCGGTGTTGCGTAACCGCGTGCGGCAATATTTTCAAGACAGCCGGTCGCGTGACAATAAAACCATGGCACTAGTGGCAGAAATTGCTGATACTGATTGGATTGAGACCGAGAGTGAAGTTGACGCGCTGTTTTTAGAAAGCGAGATGGTCAAGCGCTATATGCCGCGCTACAATGTGTTGCTGCGCGATGATAAATCGCAAAGCTATGTACGCATTGATATGAAAAGCGAGTGGCCGGTGGTGAGCTTTACCCGTAACCCGGCCGATGACGGAGCGGAATATTATGGTCCATTTTATAACGGCTACGCACTCAAAAAAGCCCTGCGATATCTACGCAAAATTTTCCCGTATTTGACGCGCGAGCGCCGGCCAGGCCAGAGTCGGCTGGATGAGGATTTGGGGTTATCGCCAAAACGAAGCGATGGTTCTGATGTATATAAAGCAAGCCTGCGCAAGCTTATTAGCTACATTAAAGGCAGCCGCGTGCAAATCGCCAAAGAACTAGAGCGCGACATGAAAACCGCAGCTGAGCTGCACGATTTTGAAAAGGCGGCTACCTTACGCAACAAGCTGCGTGCTATGCAAGAATTGCAGCGGCGGGTTTGTTTCGGCGACAAAGAGTTTTTAGATATTAGCAAAGATAAGGCGCTGGCGGATATCGCGATGATATTGGGTCTTGGCAATATCCCGGCTCGTATTGAAGGTTACGATATCTCACACCAAGGCGGCCAAAATGTAGTGGCTAGTATGGTGGTATTTACCAACGGTGCGAGTGACCGTGCCGAATACCGCAAATTCAAAGTTAGTGAAAAAAATGATGACATTGGCAATATGCACCAAGTCATTTTACGGCGCCTGAGCGAACGCAATCTCAAAAGCTGGGGTATGCCCGACCTGATACTGATTGATGGTGGCAAAGGGCAGCTAGCGGCAGCCATTAAGGCACGAGACGAGCGTGGTGTGAAAATCCCGATCATCAGCATTGCCAAGCGTGAAGAGGAGATTGTCATTCATCAGACTGGCTCATTGGTGACAGTACTGCAAGATATCAAGGACGTCCATATGACGCATGACGGTGATATGCTTATTCTCAACCTTCACCCCGGGCAGCGTAATGCTGGTGCGCACTCCAAAAACCTGCGTGCCAGCGACCGAACCTACCATTACAGCGACATCACCAAGCTGTTTCAACGTATTCGCGATGAATCACACCGCTTTGCTGTCAGTTATCATACTGCGCTCAAGCGCCGCACCGCCACCAAAAACCAGCTGGAAGACATCCCTGGTATCGGCCCAAAAACTCGCGCCAAGCTTCTGAAGCAATTTGGCAGCGTGAAGGCTATTGCCGCCGCCAGCGAAAAAGACCTCAAGGCCGTCGTGTCGCCACGCTTGGCTACTCTCATCATGCAACATTTAGGCTCGCGCCCATAAGCCGCTTATGCTACACTGGAGCTATGAAGCGCGGTTTTACGATTATTGAGCTTATGGTGGTGATTGCCGCCATCGTTATTGTGGCCGCAATCGCTGTGGTTGGTTATGACAAATGGAATGAAAAGGCAGTAACTGACGCCATCCATGCTGATCTGTCGGCCGCTGCAACCGCTATGGAGCAGGAAAAAAACTTCAAAGGTGTCTATCCTGGGTCGTCATCATGCTCTTCTAGCCAGCCCTGTAGCAGCGCCCTGCCAAGCTCATTCAAAAGCCATTCGGCCAACATCAAGGTGTATATCCAAAACTCAGGCCATAATTTCTGCCTTGAGGGTACGAGCAATGCGCCTGGTTTAAAATTTCACATCCGAAGCAGCAGTAATAAAATCCAAACTGGCGGCTGTGATTAATTACGTAACGGATATGGTATACTAGGAGTAATATGAGGCAACAATTTGCAGTGTTTGTGGTGCGCTGGATGCTTAATTCGGTAGGCATTTGGGTGGCTATTAGTATTTTGGGACACTATCACGGGGGTATTACTAATACCGCTGCTGTGATGACGTTTGTGGTGGCAGGATTGATTTTTTCAGTGGTTAACTCTGTATTGAAGCCAATTGTGGTTATTTTGTCGTTGCCGGCGATTTTGTTGACGCTGGGGTTATTTACGCTAGTAGTGAACGGGCTGATGGTCTATTTGTCGCTGGCGCTGGCACCGGGGTTGTCAATGACTTTTGGCGCCTCAATCCTTGCTGGAATTATTCTGAGTTTGGTAAACTATATAGTAAGTAGCGCACTTGATTTAAAGGCCGCGCCGCAACGATAAGGAGATAATTATGTCACTACAGACACTTTTACCATACATTACACTTGGCTCAGCGCTGCTGATGATGATCGCCATCCTGCTGCAGCAACGTGGCGCTAGCCTAGGCGCAGGGTTCGGTGCTTCGGGCGAACTCTTCACCACGCGGCGCGGTTTTGACAAGAATTTGTTTGATGTCACTATTATTTTGGCGGTGATTTTTGTGCTATCAATCCTGGCGGGCATGGTACTGCCGGCAGTCGGTGCTTAAGGAGCGGTTTTGGAGACGAAACGACCATCATGGCGGCGGTTTCAGAAACTGAAGCTGTCAAAAAAAGTGCTTGCCAGGCGGGCGAAGAAGCTTGAAAAGGGAACGATGCGACATGCGCACCGGTTTGTGACTAATCGGCTGAATCGTCTAGTGCAGGTGCGGCGGCAGATTTTTGGCTGGCTGGCGCTGGTTATGATATTGATGCTGATGAGCTTGGCGCAGTGGACGCTGTTTCGCGATGCGTTTATGCAGTCAGCACCGGCGGATGGCGGGACGTATACTGAAGGGGTGCTTGGGCCACTAGAGACGCTCAATCCGCTCTATGCGCGGTCAAATGCCGAAAAGTCAGCGGCGCGGCTGTTGTTTGCTAGCTTATATCACTACGATACGACAGGCAATCTTAAGGGCGATATCGCGAGCAGCGTGAAGGTCAGCGACGATGAAAAGACGTATACGGTGTCGCTGCGTCAAGATGTCAAGTGGTCTGACGGTACGCCGCTGACGGCGCATGACGTGGCGTTTACGGCGAATCTCTTGCGTAATCCAGCGGCTCGTAGTGAGATAGCTGGCTGGCAGTCGGTGCGAAAGGTGATGGCGCTGAATGATTGGACGGTGCAATTTGAGCTACCAGCAGCCTACGCGCCGTTTATGCATGCGTTGACTTTTCCCGTGGTGTCACAAAAAGCCCTTGGCGGCGTAAATCCGGCTGAACTACGCGAGCATCAGTACAGTACTGCGCCGACTACCAGTGGTCCATTTACCCTCAAGCTGGTGCAAAATAGCGCCAACGCACTGGGCACCAAGAAAATTGTCCATATGGTGGCAAATCAGCCGTATCATCACGGCGCGCCAAAACTGGAGCGGTTTCATCTCTACGCCTATGCGTCGCCTGATGATATTACCCGGGGTCTGGCGATCAATGAAATTATTGCCACGCCGGAGCTACTGCATGGCCAGCAGCAAGAGCGCTATACGCATCAATCACACAGTCTGAATCATGGCGTCTACGCCTTGTTTAATAACAGCGCGAACAGTCCGCTACAGTCGCGTCAACTGCGTCAGGCATTATCTCGCGGCGTCAATCAAGGAGTGTTGCGTCAGAAGTTGCCAATTCAGAGCGGACGGTTGGACGGGCCAATTCTCGCTTCGCAGCTGCAAAAACCGCTGCCGTCGTTGCTGGCCGATGATATTGCCAAAGCAAAGGCTTTGCTTGATGAGGCGGGATGGAATATGGTTAATGGCGAGCGGCAAAAAGATGGCGCGCCGCTCAAATTGCGCATGGTGACGCTGAAAAATCCGCTGCATGAAGAAATGGCCAAGCAATTGGCGCTCATTTGGAAGACTGAGCTCGGTGTGGCAACAGAGGTGCGGGTGATTGACCCGACGGATACGACGCAAGATGTGCTGCAAACAGTGTTGCGGCCGCGTCAGTTTGATGTGCTGATATATGACTTGGCGCTTGGCGGCGATCCAGACAGTTATGCGTATTGGCATTCATCACAGGCGAACGAGCGTGGTTTGAATTTTGCAAATTATAATAGTGCGGTGGCTGATGATGCGTTAAGCGGCGGCCGAGCAAAGCGCTCGACGCGGCTGCGCGATGAAAAGTATCAGACGTTTGTGCGACACTGGCAGGCTGATGCGCCGGCTTTGCCGCTCTACCAGCCATATATGAAGTACACGTATTTACCGTCGGTTCGGGCAATGCCGCAGTCGCAGCGTCTGGTTTCGCCGGCTGACCGCTACGCGAGTGTGTTATATTGGTCGGTACGCGAATCATCTGTTTACAAAACACCGTAGGCTGGCTATAATAGAAGGGTGTGCGATTGTGGCAAACGTGCGTGGGCGCAATTGGGCGTAGACGCATGGCGCAGAGTACATACATGGTATGCGGGCGTGGCGGAATTGGTAGACGCGCTAGCTTGAGGGGCTAGTGAACCTAGGTTCGTGGAAGTTCAAGTCTTCTCGCTCGCACCAAAAGAAAACGGCGCGTTGGCGGAGCGGTTACGCAGAGGTCTGCAAAACCTTTTAGACGAGTTCGACTCTCGTACGTGCCTCCAAATATAGTCCCAGAGCGGGGCTATTTTTCTTTTGCGAGCAGGGCCTGTAGCTCAGGAAAGGTCGGCTGAAAGAAGTGGTTACGGTCGGTAAAAATATGACTTTTGGCTGTTGGTAAATCAGCCTGAAACTTGGTGAGTTCAGTAAATGGCACGATTGGATCATCCTGACTATGATAGAGGTGAATTTCGGCGGCGCTCTGCTCAAGTCCGGTTGCGCTTTCAATCATAAAACTACCATAATCGTGATCAGGGTTATCATAGCCGCCGGCGATAAGGTGTAGTTGGCGTACTGGGTGTGCCAATGGTCGTTCGTGTAAATATTTTGCTAAAAACATCGCTCCCAGTGAGTGGCCAATCAGCCTGACATCATCTTTAAAAAACGGTATCATTTTTTCAAACCAAATTACCCATTCGTCAAACTGCGCATTGGCACTATTCGGCATGGTTGGCAGTAAAATATCAGCATCAGGAAAGGCTGCAATGATGGCATCGCTCCAGCGCTTTTTGGGCAAGAGCCGTTGATAGTCCATTTCTAGCGCCTCCAAATCAGCGCGGTATGTCGCATGATCTTTATAACTATTGCCGCCGTGAACTAGTACAATTTGCTTCATAAATATAGTATAATACAAGTCAGGCGCGAGTGGCGGAATTGGTAGACGCGAGGGACTTAAAATCCCTTGACCAAAAGTCGTGCGGGTTCGATTCCCGCCTTGCGCACCAAGTATGCTGAACAGCTCGTTCATGCTATACTAGCCGTAAGCAGCTTAAGAAAAGGAGAAAAATATGCCAGGATGGGCTATTGCACTTATCGTTATCGGCGTGGTGCTATTTATCATTATTGCGTTCCTTATCGCGACATATAACGGTCTTGTTGCTCTGCGCACGCGTGTTGAGGAGGCATGGAGCGATATTACCGTACAGCTCAAGCGCCGCACCGATTTGATTCCAAATTTGGTCAATTCAGTGAAGGGCTACGCAACGCACGAAAAAGAAGTCTTTGAGAAGGTGACTGAAGCGCGCTCGGCGATGATGGATGCGCAAGGTGTTACTGAGACGGCCGAGGCGGAAAATATGCTGCAGGGCGCATTGAAGAGTCTCTTTGCAGTGGCTGAGGCGTATCCAGACCTGAAGGCCAACCAAAACTTCTTGCACCTACAGCAAGAGTTGGTGGACACTGAGGACAAGATTCAGGCGGCTCGTCGTTTCTATAACGGTGGCGTGCGTGATTTAAACATTAAGATTGACACCTTCCCGTCAAATATCGTTGCCGGTATGTTTAGCTTCACGAAGAAGGAATTCTTTGAGGTTGAGGACCGCGCTAGCGTTGAAAATCCGGTTGAGGTACAATTCTAATGGAAAGCGCATAGTTACTTATTAAATATATGTAGCCGCTCATCTGTTGATGGGCGGTTTTTCATTGCGGAAAGGGGCATAAAAACGATATCGCGCGTGGTATAATAAAGGATATGTACGGAGCGATTGCAAAGAATAAACAAAATACCTTACTGATTATGGCGGTGTTTGTGGCGCTGATTAGTGTTATTGGCTTAATTATGAGTTTTCTATTCACGGGCAGCTATCAGGTGTCGCTGGTGGTGATTGGCGGGGCGCTGCTGTATGCTTGGCTGCAGTATTTTATTGCTGGCAAATTGGCGATGGCAATGACCGGCGCGGTGCAGATTGAGAAAAAAGACGCGCCAGAGCTGTGGCGGATTGTGGAGAATTTGGCGATCACCTCGGGCATGCCAATGCCAAAAGTCTATTTGATTGACGATCCAGCGCCAAACGCGTTTGCAACCGGTCGTGATCCGCAGCATGCGATTGTTGGCGCGACGACCGGGCTACTGCAGATTATGGATAAGCGCGAGCTTGAGGCGGTGATGGCGCATGAGATGAGCCATGTGCGTAATTACGATATTCGTGTCAGTATGATTGCGTTTGGGCTGGTGAGTGCGATTGGCGTGTTGGCTGATGTGGTGCTGCGGATGATGCTCTTTAGTGGCAATGACCGCGATCGTAATGTGCATCCAATTGTTTTCGTGTTTGGGATTATCGTGGTAATTTTAGCGCCAATTCTAGCGACGATTACTCAGCTTGCCGTTAGTCGTCAGCGTGAATACCTGGCCGATGCATCGGGTGTATTGTTGACGCGCGATACTGAAGGTATGGCCAGTGCACTGGAGAAATTGCTGCATTATGGCCGGCCAATGCAGACCCAGAGTTCGGCAACGGCTAATTTATTTTTAAGCAACCCCTTGAAGGCTGGTTTTTTTGCCAAAATGTTCAGTACGCACCCGCCACTTGAAGAGCGTATCGCTAGGTTGCGCCAGAACGCCACGAAAATGTAATCTGTTATGAGCAAGCAATCATCCTCGTCAAACAAGCAAACTAGTCGCTCAAGGGGCAGTAAGAGCGCGGACAGTGCAGTGAAACGCCCTGTGCAATCCAAGCGGCGGCCTGCTACTAAACAGCGGTCGGCAAAGCGGCCATTGCTGCAGCGTTTGCAGGATGGCTGGCGGCGACTGCAGCAGCGCCGGCGTGATTTTTTACAGCGCCGGCCGCACCGTAGTTTTCGTCGGACGCATCGTCGGGATTATCGGCGGTCGCTGGCGGTGCCGGGGTATTGGTCACTGACGGCGCGGGCAGTGAAATTGCTATGGCAGCACAAAGCATTGTTTGGGCGAGTGGTGTTGCTGTATGTGATTATCATGGTGCTGGCGGCTAATTTAATGGCGGAAGAAACTTATGTCCAGATGAGAGAAGCGGTGACGGCGGTGCAAGAAGAGGGTTTTTTGAGCGGAGCGACGGCGACACTGCTGGTGTTTTGGGGTGTGCTGCTTGGGCAGACGGCTGGCGGCGGTGCGGGTGCCGACCCGGCGGCGCAGTTGATTACGATGCTGTTGGGGTTATCAGTCTGGCTGACGACTATCTGGCTAGTGCGAGCGATAGCGGCTGGACATCGTCCAAACATGCGGGATGGATTATATAGCGCTGGTAGTCCGGTAGCGGCGTTAATGGTTTTGGCGGTGATTGCATTGTTGCAGTTATTGCCGGCGGCGATTGCGGTAATTGTCTATAGCGCAGCCGATGCGTCGGGCGTGTTGGCATGGACGCCGGTGTTGATGCTGGCTGGCGGCGCAGTGGCACTTATCGTGGTGCTGTCATTATATTGGATGACGGCAACGGGTTTTGCCATGGTAATCGCGACGCTGCCTGGGGTGTATCCATTGCAAGCTATGAAGCTGGCTGGCGATATAGTGATTGGTCGGCGGGTGCGAATGTTGTTGCGCATGGTGTGGTTGGCGACGACGTTAGTTGTGGCATGGGCAATGGTGCTGGTGCCGATTATCCTGCTTGATGGCGCTATGAAATCATGGTGGCCGATTATTGAAGCGGTGCCAATCGTGCCAGTGACAGCCCTGCTACTCGCTGCCTCATCAATTGTCTTTGCGGCAGTCTATATCTATCTATTCTACCGAAAGGTGGTTGATGATGACAGCGCACCAGCCTAAATCGGCCCAGCGCGCCAGCGAACTGCGCGAACTGCTGAATCAGTATAGTTACGAGTATCATGTGCTTGATACGCCAAGCGTTAGCGATGCGGTGTATGACAGTCTATTTGCTGAATTGAAACAGTTAGAAGCGGCCGACCCAGCATTAGTGACGGCGGACAGCCCAACGCAGCGGGTTGGCAATGCGCTAAAGGGCGGTTTTACTAAAGTTGCGCATGCTACCCGTATGCTCAGTCTGAACGATGTGTTTAGCGCTGAGGAGGTGGCGGCGTGGGCGGCACGCATGGAGAAATTATTGCCGGGCGAGACGTTGGAGTTCTTTGCCGATGTGAAGATGGACGGCTTGGCGTGCTCGTTGGTGTATGAAGATGGCATGTTGGTGCGGGCAGTGACGCGCGGTGATAGCTTTGTAGGCGAGGACGTGACGAGCAATGTGCGGACGATCAAAAATGTGCCACTTAGGCTTCGTGAAGTGGCCGGCTTTGAACAATTCGTGCACGGGCGAACGGAAATTCGTGGCGAAATTGTGATGTTAAAAGATGACTTTGCTGCGCTGAATGCCAAGCAGCGCGCATCCGGACAGGCGGAGTTTAAAAATCCGCGCAATGTGGCGGCTGGCACGATTCGCCAGCTGGATCCGGCGGTGGCGGCGGCGCGTCCGCTGACTTTCTTGGCCTATGACCTGCTGCGCGCTGAGCCAAATGATGTGCCAACATACGAAACGGCATACCAAGCGTTGAGCGCCCTGGGCGTGCGGCGCAACACCGAGGCGCAGCGGCTGACGTCAGTGCAGGAGGTGATGGCTTTTATTCAGCAGTGGGATGACGCACGGCATGGCTTGCCATTTTCAACTGATGGGCTGGTGGTGAAGCTCAATAACCGGGCGCAGTTCGCCAAGCTCGGCGTAGTCGGTAAACAGCCGCGTGCTGCCATCGCCTATAAATACGCCGCCGAAGAAGCGACAACTGTGGTGCGTGATATCGTCATTTCCATTGGGCGGACCGGTGCAGCCACGCCAGTGGCGGTGTTTGATCCGGTGCAGATAGCTGGTACGACGGTGCAGCACGCCAGTCTGCATAACGCAGATGAAATTGCCCGGCTGGATGTGCGGCGGGGCGATACGGTAGTGGTTTTTAAAGCGGGCGACATTATTCCGCAGGTGGAGCGCGTACTAACGGAATTGCGACCGGATGGTGCTAGGGCGATTGACTATCCGGCGGAATTGGCGCGGCAATATCCAGAACTCGAGTTTGAACGGCCCGATGGCGAGGCGGTCTATCGCGTCAAAGGCTTGACTGGTCCGCTGATTTTGAAGCGGGCGCTCAGGCACTTTGCGTCAAAGGGCGCGCTGGATATTGATACGTTGGGTGAGAAGAATGTTGAGGCGTTGGTGGATGCTGGGTTGGTGCGTGATATCGCGGATATCTACCTGCTGGAAAAAGCCCAGCTGCTGGCATTGGAGCGCTTTGCTGAAATTTCTGCCCGAAAACTAGTTGATGCGATTGCTGCCAAAAAACAGCCACCGCTGGAAAAGTTTTTGTTCGGCCTGGGGATTCGGCATGTTGGTGCGCAAACGGCGATTGATTTGGCGGCGCATTTTCAAGCGATTGGGCCATTGGCGCAGGCGACGATTGATAAGCTCAGGGCGGTTGACGGTATCGGCGAAGTGGTGGCGGAGTCAATTGTGGCGTGGTTTGCTGATGAGGATAACTTGGCATTGTTGGAAAAATTCACTCGTCTCGGTGTCATGCCGCAGTTTCAGCAAAAAACTGGGGCGCTGGCTGGCCAGAGCTTCGTCATCACCGGCACTTTGCAGTCGATGAGTCGTGAGGCGGTGGCAGATAAAATTCGTGCTCTGGGTGGTGCATTTCAGACCAGTGTCGGTAAAGGAACGACTTATTTGGTGGCTGGCGGTAAGGTTGGCGCCAGTAAACTTGCCAAGGCGGAAAAATATGGCACAAAAGTGATTAGTGAAGCAGAGCTGCTTGCTATGCTGCGGTAGTCGTTTTTTGGTTGAAATGATGGCGCGACTTGCTACAATCAGTATATGACACTCCCGCTATTCATCACGGGCAATCAACACAAGGCTGACTATCTGGCGCAGTTGTTGGCTATGCCGATTGAGCATCGGAAGCTTGAACTGGAGGAGCTCCAATCAACGAGCCTTGAGGAGGTTGTTGAGCATAAAACGCGCCAGGCCTATGAGTTGGTGGGAAAGCCGGTTTTGGTGGAAGATGTGGCGCTTGGATTTGCGGCGCTAGGCGGGCTGCCAGGTCCGTTCATTAAGTTTTTTACTGAGCTTGATGGCGGATTGGAAAAGCTATGTCGGATGCTCGATGAATTTGACGATCGGCGGGCGGTGGCGGCGTGCGTGTATGGATATTACGACGGCCAGGAGATGCGGCTATTTCGCGGTGAGTTGACGGGTGCCGTTGCTCAGTCGCCGCGTGGCGATGGCGGCTTTGGTTGGGACAAGATTTTTTGTCCGGATGGCTACAGTGGTCGGACGCGCGCCGAACTGTCACCTGAGGAAAATACGGCGACTTATTTACGACTGAAGCCGATTGAAGAAGTCGGCGCATTTCTTGCATTAATAAAAGGAAAGAGTGGCGATGCGATCAGTACGATTCGCAACAGGTAACCAGCGGAAAATTGAGGAAGCGTCATCGGTGCTTGCTCAATATGGTATAGTAATAAACCCGGTGTCACTCAGCATTGACGAGATACAGCATACTAATCCAATCAAGATTACGGAACATAAAGTAAAGGCGGCGTATGAAGCGTTAGGTTGTCCGCTCGTTGTGAATGACTCAAGCTGGGAAATTCCTGCGCTAAGTGGCTTTCCGGGCGGCTATATGAAGGATATTGCCCAGTGGCTGACAGCAGAAGATTTCTTGCGCTTGATGGATGGACGACAGGATCGCCGCATTATTTTGCATGATGTTGTTGCATATTATGATGGCAACAGCGTTGAATTATTTGCATATGACCAGACGGGTGTTATTATCGAGGCCCCTCGAGGCAATGGGCTGTCAATGAATCAAGTCGTCGTGATGAATAACGGGAATGATTTAACAATTGCTGAAGAGTTTGCGCAGCGATCACAGGGTGCATCAATTAACCCTGAGGCATATCAGCACTGGCAGTCGTTTGCTCGGTGGTTTGTTGAGTGTTGCTAACTGCGCAGCAAGAGTATGCTATACTCTCCCTATGCGAAACATGAAAGACCTACGACTTAGTTGCTTCTCACCACCGGTGATGATTGCAACATTTGCGATTGAAATAATATTGGCGGTGCATACCCTGTGGCGCTATAAACTGAATCCCGTGTCCCGCGTGGCGGCGGTGCTGCTGGTGTGTTTAGCGACCTTTCAGTTGGCGGAATATAATGTTTGCGAAGGCACGACGCTGCTGGATAGTGCAGGCTGGGCGCGACTCGGCTATGTGGCGATTACGTTGCTACCTCCGCTAGGTATCCATCTGATTGCCCGGATGACTGGCGATACGCGGCGCTGGCCGATACTAGGTGCGTATGGCCTTGGTGCCATCTTTGTATCGTATTTTCTACTGGCGACGGGTGGCATTTCGGCCGGGGCGTGTCTCGGTAATTATGTGATTTTTGAGCAGGGTCACGGCACCAGTCTGTGGTATGGTATTTACTACTATGGTTTGTTATTTGCGGGTATATATTACGCCTATGCGATGAGCCAGCAGGCAACGCCGTCAATCAAGCGGGCGTTATGGTCGCTGATTGCTGGCTACGCGGCATTTATGGCGCCAACCACGCTGGTGAATATTATCGATCCATCAACAATTGCCGGCATTCCGTCAATCATGTGCGGCTTTGCGGTGATTTTGGCACTGATTTTGTCGGGCTTTGTGCTGCCGGAATGGCATGGCATACGGACGGTGCAGGCGGTTCGTCGCCGCGCTCCATGGCCAAAGCGCGCTGAATAAGCCAGCGGTGCGAGCCATAGAAATCTAAACCGTCCACATCTGTTAGTGGTAGCCACTGCGCATTGATTGCGTCATCAGCACCTTGCACTGCAAACGATGCAGCAACCCGCCACAACACTGCCGTGGTCTCTGGCCATGCCTGACGAGTGCTACGCGGATCATCAACTGGCCCTTGATAGACCACGCGTGGTGATGATAAATGTGCAGTCAACCCAGTTTCTTCACGCAATTCTCGCTGCGCTGCCGTCACGCCGTCCTCATTCGCTTCCATAAAGCCGCCCGGCACGGCCCACTGACCAGTGTCTTGTCGCTGAATCAGTAGTATCCGCGGGGTGGCTTCCGCTGTGATGACAATGGCATCAGCCGTATAATTTGGCCCGTCATGCCAAAAATTACCCTTACTATCAGGCAAGCGGCGTAGCGTCGCCACTGCTGATGAAGTTCGCTCCAATAACTCACAGGCCGCCAAACTTGAAGCCAATTGTTGCTGACGCACCCGCGGGTCTGGCCCGGCTGGATAAGTACTGTGAGTCAACCAAAACCCAATCAGTAGCAGCGCGTGATCCGGATTAAAACGCGCCAGATAATCGCTCACATCATGCCCGTATTTATGGAGGTCAATCAGCAGCGCCGTATGGTCAGCATCCGGCAGACCAGCGCTCGCCCAACTCCAATCCACCAGCCGTACGCCATGCTCTGGATGCCAAGCAATGTTTGATTGTCGGCAGTCATGATGCGCCAGCCTCCGCGGCTCTAAGGCCTGCAGGCGCGCCGTAATATAGCGATCCGCGCTGATAACCTCTCGCAGTGTGGCGGCTGCAGGGTGTGAAAGTGCCGTTAATTGCTGGGCAATGATTTCTCGCCGCTCTGCCAGACCAGCCCAGCCCTCGGTCAGCAGTGTATGGTGCGACGGCCGAATCGCTGGATGATCGGCCGCTATCTCCGGCAACTCATCCAGTGCCGCAAACACCGCCGCTACGTACTCGGCCACATGTTCCTTCGGCGCCCGCCACTGCCAGCCATCCTCTGGCCGCAGCGCTGTTAGCAGTAGGGTGTGAGATGCCTCGTCATAGCGACAATCCGGAACGTGCTGATAGTCGGCCGCTCTGAGCGCCTGATAAACGGCCGCTTCTTTGGCTAGATACAGCCGCGAATGATCAGCACGCTCAGCATCACAACCAGGCGTCGGCGCCCATGTTTTGGCAAAGCGTGGCCCCGCATCCGTCGCCACAATACAGCGATCATACATCATATGCCCACCGTCCACTTCTGCAATCTTCATGTGTTCCATTGTAGCATTACCATCCTCGTGCAGCGTTAGTCGTTCCATCAGCTAGGCCGCCATCGTCAGCGATTGTCGCACCTGCGCCTGATATCGAGCAATATCTTTAGGGCTGCCCATATGCTTACCCGCATCATCACTCAATTTCACCGTACCATGGCCATTGACCGCTACGGCTTTCGCCACCACATTCATGCCAGGCTGGCCGAGGTCGTTGACTAAATTGCCGCCAATACCAAACGCTACGCCAATCCGCCCGTCAAAATAATCCGCCAGCTCAACCGCTTTCTTTGGCGTCAAACTATTGCTAAAAAACAGCGTCCGCGTCATCGGGTCAATGCCGCGTCGTCCCAGCTCCTGAATAATCCGCCGTCCGACCACTCGCTCATCACCCGAATCAATCCGGTAGCTCTGCACTGCTTCATATTGCTCTGGTGTCATCGCCGACAGGGTAAAGTCAGTCGTAAAGGTGTCGGTTAGCGCCACCGGCATACTAGGAAAGCGCTCCAGCCAATCGTCAATCGCTTGCGTTTGGCCATCAACCGCCGCGCCACCGCGCGCATCTTCCAGCGCTGCATAGACCATGGCTAATTCGTGGGCATTGGTGCCGACCGCTGGCACATTATACTCGGCTGCCAGATGCGGATTTGAAGTGCCCAGGAAATTCTCAGGACATTCCGTCGCCAGCCGTTCAACTACATGCCGCTGCCACTCACTGCTAAAGCGCCGCCGGGTGCCAAATTCAGCAAATTTCACCTGCGGATTGTCGCGCAGCAGGGCAATTGTCTCACTGAGTCGTCGGTCGCCCTCACGCTGCACCTCGCTCATCGTCAGCCCTAGTGCCCTCAATCGCCGTGGGTAATATAGCTCAGGAAGCGTCGCTAGCATCGGAATTTCCCATAGCGATACATCATTCCATCGCCCAGACGTCTCGGCCGTTAAATCATGTGTTGTCGGATCGAGGCTAACAGCAATCTCCGGCAGCCGCATATCCTGCACATAGCGCAAGAAATCCTCGGAATAATGTTTGCCCTCCTGCTGCCGCAATACGTCAACTTCCTGGGGTGTAATGCGCAAGGTCTGTCGTAGTTCGTCGTAGCGCTCCTGCAATTCTTCTGGCCTGATGTATGTAGCCAGCGGCATAGTGTCCGCCTTGCGATTAGTCAGCCGAAAGGTCACCTCGGCGTCAGGCACCCGTTCATAAATGAGTTGCCCCATGGGGAATTTATATTGATCTTGGTAGTCAGTAAATCGTGGTTGCTCCATAGCTATGCCTCCAGTTGTCGCATTAGTTCCTGGCTCGTCGTCATGACAGCGCCGGCTTCTTGCATGGTGCGGATCGCCTCTTCGCCATCACCGTAGGCTAGATTGACCGCTCGTATGGCATCGGTCAGCACATAGATCTGCGCCCACTCTTTGTCAGTCGCCTCCAGCAGATCAAGCACCGTTGCCTTAACGCAATAATCCGTTGCCAGTCCCATGACAATCAGCAGGGTGCGCTTGCCGATGTTGCGGTGCCGCGCCTCGGCTGCCTGCACATATTCTGTAACCGCCTGCGCATCGACTACTTGACCTTCGCCATTAGTTTCAATCACCGCCTCGGCGCCAGAATACCCATCGTCTTCGTTGCTCATACCCTTGCTGGCAATCATATCTTCGGGCGCAATCACCATCTCTGGGTGAAGCGCCGCACCTTCAGCGCCTTGCGGGCGGGCCAATATGTCAGGATAAGCGACGCAGTGAACAGGCCAGGGGCCGCCATTGGTATTAAAGTGCTTGGTTTCAGGATTGTGTTTGTCGCGAGTGAAGATGACTTGGCCGTCATGCCGCCGGGTCCATTCAGTGACTGCGTTAGTCGGCGCGATAATCTCCTCGCCGCCCGCTACACCCAGCGCTCCGCCAGGGAAGAAGTCATTTTGCTCGTCCACCACGATGGTGATTGGCGGGGCGAATTCGTGAGTCGTTGTCGTCATAAAACCTCCTTGCTTTATGTGTATTATTTACACTAACTCAACTGTAGCGCATAGTTAGTGTAAAGTCAACACTATTTTACAAATTATCACAACACGCTATACTAGAACATATGGTAGTACAATATATTCTCTTTCCAGGCCGTCATCATATTGTGACGCGTTTTCAGGTGAACTATCTTGAAAAACTGCAACAGCAGCACCCACGGGCGCATATTGTTTGGGCGGTCACCTCAGCGGACCATACCGGCACGCAGCGCAATCCAATTCCGGGCCATCGTCGGCTGGGCATGGTTGAGGCGGTCGCGCAGGCAGCGGGGATGAGTAGTTTGGTGTATTTAATTCCCAATCGTGCGCCAAAAGCTGATTTTGTGCATTATGTATTAGAGGAAATTCGTACTCAGACGAGCGGTCGCGTCGCTATGACGCCGAACAATACGCTTGTCGCTTGCTCCACGCCACCGCTCATTGATAATTACCGTAACTATGGTTTTACGGTGGAGACGGTTGAACTTGAGACAAATGCGATGCGGCCGTGGGATATCGTTGAGCAGATTATTGAACGGGGCGATGCGTGGCGCGATGATGCGTCGCTGGTTGAGGCGATTGACCCGGTGGCGCTGGCGTATTATCAGCGTTATGACATCGCTCACACCATTCAGTCAGTGTATGCTGATCCGCTGATTAGCAGTGATGATGGTGACATCACGGTGTCGCGTGATTATGCCAGTTACCGTGCGGCGTTTGAGGATAGTGCCTGGCGTAAGGTGCGGGATATTGCACCATTTGTGCAGCCGGGTCGGATTATTGATGTTGGCTGTGCAACAGGACAGGCGATTAAATTATTGGCAGCTGGGCAGCCAGCGCTGTTTGAGTCTGATTTTTATGGCGTTGAGGTGGCGCGGCCGCTGTATGAGATATGTCAGCAGCGCAAAGCCAATGGTGAGTTTGGCGATGCGAATGTGTTTTTCTACCAGCGCAATATTATGCAAAGCGAACTGTTTGATGACGCTTCCATTAATACGGTCATCACCATGGCATTGACGCATGAGATTGAATCATACCTCGGGCGGGAAGAATTAGTGGCATTTTTGCAGCGAGTGTATACCATGTTGGCGCCGGGCGGGGTATATATCAATTACGACGTGGTTAGCCCGGACAACCCAGATGATATGGTCTATGCGCAGATGAATCAAGACGACGGCCAGCCGCTCCCAGATGATCAACCGTTGATCAATGCCACGCCCGACCAGCTGCGCGCTCTGTCATCAGCTGCTCGGCTGCGCCAGTTTGCGCATGATTTTCGGGCCAGTGAAGGTGAGGTGCACCCCATCACGTGGCAGACTATTAATGGCATTTCCTATGCTCATGTATCGCGGTGCTTGCTGTATGAATTCTTGGCAAAGAAAGACTACTGTGACAGTTGGTATAGCGAAATGCATGAAAGGTTCTGCTTCTTTACGCACGATGAGTGGCGCAGCGCATTGGAGGCGGCAGGGTTGGTGTGCGGTGATGGCACGCGACCGGTGCAAAATCCGTGGCTGATTGCTAATCGTTTTGCGCCCGCCGCGACGGTATATACTATGAACGAGGCAGGCGCATTAGTCCCCGATGAGTGGTCGTGGACAAACACGCTGTTGATTGCTTATAAGCCTGTGGACGCTTAAAACTCGCGCGCTAATGCCACCAGTGAAGCCTGATTGAAGGCGTACAGTTTGGCTGGCCGATGAGCGCCATCGCGTCGCATATCGCCAGTCTCATGAATCATATCCAGCGAGAGAATCTTTTTGCGGAAGTTGCGCTTGTCCAGTCCTCGGCCCAGCACGGCTTCGTAGGCGGTTTGTAACTCGGACAGTGTAAACGTAGCGGGCAGCAGACTAAAGGCGATATTGGTGTACTGTACTTTACCGGCTAGGCGTCGCTGCGCCATAGCAATAATCTCAGCATGATCATAGGCGAGCGTCGGCAGGGTAGTAACTGGCCAAAATTGCGCCTCATGCTGCTCGGGATTATGGGCAATATCCGTACCCAGCGCCATATAGACCACCGACACGGCATGACCGCGGGGGTCGCGCGCCACAGTATCAAAAGTGTAGAGCTGCTCTAGGTGACGCACGCCAGTATCTAAAGATGCGCCAGTCTTCCTCTGTACGACTTGACGCAGGGCGTCAATAGTGGTCTGGCCCTTGGCGCAGTAGCCGCCCGGCAGCGCCCACTCGCCAGCGAATGGCTCCTGTGGCCGCCGATGTAACAGCACTTCCAGTCCCCGCTCGCCCAGCCGCATAATCACGGCGTCAACGGTGAGCGTAGGGGCGATATATGGCGAAGTGTATGTCATACGATTACTATAGCACAGCTGGCGGCGCGGCGGGCATCTGGCGTTTATGTTGTGTGCGTATAAACAGCGCCTCAATCTTCGCAGCAACCTCAGGACTGACTGGCTTACCCTCCAAATAATCATCGATCTCATCATAGGTCAGTCCCAGCTCCGTCGCATCACTCTGTAGCGGCGCCTCGTCCAGTAGATCAGCAGTCGGCTCCTTGGTGTAAAAAACCTCTGGCGCACCGATATACTGCAATAGGGCGCGACCCTGTCGTTTGGTCAGCCCCGCCAGCGGCATCACATCAGCACCACCATCACCGTACTTCGTATAAAATCCAGTCACCGCCTCCGCTGCATGGTCGCAGCCGACCACCAACAGCCCATGTGTTCCCGCCAAGGCATACTGAGCAATCATCCGCATGCGCGCTTTGACATTGCCTTTATCAAAATCAGCCAACGACTCACTAGTCGCGACTGTAAATTCATCCGCCAGCGCATCAACAGACGACTTGATATTCAGATCGTAGATTTCGTCAGGTTTGATGAATTCAATCGCCGCTTCAGCATCCGCCCGATCCGCCTGAGTGCCGTAGGGTAGTAGCATGGCGTGAAAGCTAGCGCCGTAACCTTGTTCGCGTAATTTCGTGACCGCCCGTTGGGCCAGGTAGCCCGCCAGCAGTGAATCCTGCCCGCCGGAAATACCCAGTACATAGCCGCGCGCTCCCGCATCGGCCAGATACGACTGGAGAAAGTTAACTCGCCGCTGCACTTCCTGTTCGGGTTGAATGGTTGGCGTGACGCCTAATTCTTTAATAATTTGTTGCCGTAGTTCTGCCATAATGATGCTCCTTTGCTGGTTGTTAGTGTAAAGTAAACACTAAATAGTGTCAAGACTACACTAACACAACGCTTGCGCTTTTTTGCCAAGCAGTGCATAATAGACAGTGAGCTGATGCGCATGGGGCATTCCTGTGCGCTGATGAACATAAACACGACCGAACATATGCCCCGGGTGGGCGCGCAGCAGCTCCCAGAATTGCAATGCCGCTTATGGTATCATAAGACTATGACAAGTGCATCATTTGAGAAAAAGATTGCTCACTTTGTGCGTGAGTTTTTCGCTAATCACCCAAACGTGAAACTGGTGGCGGTGACGGGCAGCGCTGGCAAAACGAGCGCCAAAACCGCCATCGCCACCGTCCTTAGTCAGCGCTACGCCGTGGCAATGCATGAGGCTGAGCCGCATTCTCGCTTACAAACCTTGCTGCAGATTATGGGCGTGCGCTATCCTGATGCGCCAGAGGAGAAATGGGGTTGGCTGACGCGCCGCCGCTTGTTGAAGGCGGTAAAAAAGCGGGCCCGCGCCGAACATCCCGAAGCACAAGTGATTGTCCAGGAGTTTAGCCCGCATGATATTGGCTATCATACATGGTTCCAGCCAATTCTGTCGCCTGACATCGCAGTCATTACTTCGGTGACGACCGGACGGATGCATGTGGAGCATCCGGTGGAGGCGGTGGCGCAGGAAATGATTACCTTAGCAAATATTGCAAAATTTGCCATTATTAATCGCGATGATATTGACGGGCGGTTTGCGGCGTTTTTGACGAATCCGCAGATGACAACTTACGGCACTAGCGGTGTGGCGGAATATTTCTTTGATGAACATATGTTTTCGTTGGACGAGGGCTATAGTGGCAAGATGCTCAGTCCAGAATATGCCGATGGGTTTGATGTGACGCTGCGGCTGCTTGGTGAGCATAGTGTTCGCCCGGCGGTGGCAGCGATGACGGTGGCAGTGAAGCTTGGGCTTGATACGCAGACGATTGCTGCGGGATTGGTGCAGCTGCGATCGCTGCCTGGTCGGTTGCAGTTACTCCACGGCGCAGATCAAACCACGCTGCTTGATGACAGTTACAGTTCGTCGCCATTGACGGCGGTATCGGCTTTGCAGACGCTGTATAGTCTTGAGTCGCCGCAGCGCATTGCCGTGCTGGGCAATATGAACGGGTTGCGCCATCAGGCGGCCGAAGGCCATGCTGCGCTTGGGGCTCAATGCTCGCCGCAGGAACTTGATTGGGTGGTGACGGTTGGTGAAATGGCCAATCATTACTTAGCGCCGGCAGCGCGCCAAAACGGCTGTCAAGTGAAGGAGTGTCGTAACGCCTTGGAGGCTGGTGCATTTGTGCGCAAACAGTTACAGCCGGGCGGTATCGCTTTGTTTAAGGGATCAAGTGGCGGCGTATGGCTAGAGGAGGCGATTAAGGTGAATTTGCGCAGTCTTGATGATGAAAAGAAACTGGTGCGGCAGTCACCGCAGTGGCTGGAGCGAAAACGGCAGTTCTTCTCGCATTTTTCTGATTAATGTGACATACTAAAGATACGAAAGTAATCATAAGGAGAATTATGAATCCTACTATGCAACCAAGCACACCGCCGGCGCAGCCGTCCGGCCAATCGCCAACCCCGCAGCATCCAATCGGCTCGCCGCAACAGCCGCCGATTATGGGTGTTGTGCAGCCGCCACGCAAGAAGAAAACCGGACTGATTATCGGCATCGTTGCCGGGGTTGTGGCGTTGATCGCCATTATTGTGACGGTTGTTTTGGTCGTTGTATTGGGTAATGATCCGCAAAAAACAGTTGCCAATGCACTAGCCAATTTCGTGGAGGCGGAGCAAGTGCAGCTTGCGGGCACGATGAAGGTTGACTCAGCAAAGGCCAAAGTAACCACCGATATAAAGCTTGACCGAGACGGTGGTAGCGGCAAGGCTGAACTTGACATTACCATTGAGGGCGATGATATACCTGGCCCGGTTCAGGCAAAGCTGTCGGTTATCCACACTTCAAACGACACGATGTTTGTCAAGGTCGGTAAGTTGCGCGAGCTTGTTGACAAGTTGATTGATGGGTTTGCTGGTGCCTTTTCTCAGGGGCAGCAACTAACTCCTGAGCAAAAAGCTATGGTGCGTCAGATGGTTATAGAGGGACTTAAGCAGCAAGGGATCGATGTGGATGCGGCGATTAAACTGCTGGATGACCAGTGGCTGCGAATTGCTCCGGGCGATGTCAAAGAGATGATGAAGAGTAGCAGCGAGACGTGTTCGCCGGTGAAGGCTATGGAGCTGTTCAGGAGTGATGATTCGCGGAAGGAAATTGCTGAGGCGCTGCGCAAACAGCAGCTTATGCTGAAAAAAGACGTCAAGATTGATGATCGTAATGGCGGCAAGGGCTTTGAATTTGATCTCAGTTCTAAGCCGGAGAAGAACGAGCTGGCAGATACGGCATTGGGCCGCTTTATGCGGGACTGCAATAAGGAAGCGGACAGCTCGTCATCAGACGATGGCCTGTCGGCGGTTCGTATTTGGGTGAATACTGCGACGCAGCAGGTATCGGCTCTTGAGATGAGAATCAAAGATAGCGAGGGTAAAGGTACAGTTGCTATACAATTTGACGTAACGGTTGGTAAGAGTGATGCAGTCAGCGAGCCATCAGGTGCGCGTAGCCTGGAAGATGTAAAGCGCCAACTGAACCTGCCAATGGGCGGTGGGCGACCGAATTTATCAATCGGCCCTGGCGGATTTAACGGTTTCTCAATTTAAAAAACGAATCAACACATACAACAGCCCTCTGTGGTCCTCACAGGGGGCTGTGTGCTATACTACCAGATATGAAACGATATAATCCGACTGATATTGAGCAGAAATGGCAACAGCAATGGGAAGCTGACGGTACATATGTGGCCGACCTGAGCGACACGACACGCCCGAAGTATTATAGTCTGAGCATGTTGCCGGGAATTACTGGTGCCGGTATTCATACTGGGCACGGTCGGACCTTTCAATTTGCTGACATTAAGGCGCGCTTTAAGCGTCAGCAGGGCTATAATACCTATCATCCGATTGGCTGGGATAGTTTTGGCCTGCCGGTAGAAAATTACGCCATTAAGGTCGGTAAAGCGCCGCGAGTAGCGCATGATGAGGCCAAGGCACATTTTATCGCGCAGCTCAAGCGTCTCGGGTTTAGCTATGATTGGAGCAAGGAAATTTCTACCGCCGATCCGGAGTATTACAAGTGGACGCAGTGGATTTTTACGCAGTTGTATAAGCATGATTTAGCCTACCAAAAAGAGCAGCCGCAATGGTGGTGCGATACTGACAATACAGTACTGGCTAATGAGCAAGTTGAGGGCGGCAACTGCTGGCGCTGTGGCAACCCAGTGTCTAAGCGTAAGTTGAAGCAGTGGTTTTTCCGTATTACCGCCTATGCTGATGAAATCTTGGAGGCAACTGACGCACTGGATTGGACGGAGATGGTCAAAACCATGCAGAAAAATTGGATTGGCCGTAGTGTGGGTGCTGAGGTGGAATTTGTCGTTGAGGGGCGCGACGATATCATCACTGTCTTTACTACCCGCCCTGATACCCTATTTGGCGCCAGTTACGTGGCGCTAGCGCCGGAGCATCCGTTGGTGACTGATTTGGCTAATGGCGAGACGCGCGCTAAAGTTGAGGCGTATGTCGCTCAGGCCGCCGCTAAATCCGATGTTGAGCGTCAGGAAAATAAGGATAAATCTGGCGTGTTTACCGGTTCATATGCCATCAATCCGGTGAATGGTGAGAAATTGCCAATTTGGGTGGCGGATTATGTACTAGGGGGATATGGCACGGGGGCGGTGATGGCGGTGCCGGCGCATGATGAGCGTGACTTGGCGTTTGCTGAAAAGTTTGATTTGCCGGTGGTGCGGGTGATTGATACGCCAGAAACGTCTGGTGATACTGGCTGCTACATTGGCGAGGGTGAACTGGTTAATTCCGGTCATTTTGACGGCATGCGATCAGAGCAAGCGCGCGAGGAAATCGTTGCCTGGTTGGAACAGCAGGGCACTGGCCGGGCGCAGACGACGTATAAGATGCGCGATTGGTTGATTTCTCGCCAGCGTTACTGGGGCGCGCCAATCCCGATCGTTCATGTTGAGGGCCGTGCACCAATTGCCGTGGCGGACGAGTGCTTACCGGTTATCTTGCCGGAAGTAGAGGATTTCAAACCAACCGGCGGCAATACTTCAGTGTTGGCGCAGGTTGATGACTGGGTGCGCGTCTGGGTGAATACCGAAACTGGCCAGACCCGGGCCATCACCGAGCCAAAACCAGACGGCGATGCTTGGGTGGAGGGCTGCCGTGAAACCGATACACTGGACGGCTATGCCTGCTCTAGTTGGTATTTCCTGCGTTACCTTGATCCGCATAATGACAGCCAAGCCTGGGATCCAGAGATTATCAAACACTGGGCACCGGTGGACTATTACAACGGTGCCGACCATGCCGTAGCACACCTCTTGTACAGCCGCTTTTGGATGCGCTTTTTCCATAAGCTAGGCCTAGTGCCGACGCCAGAACCATTTAAGCGCATGATGTACAATGCTTATATCTTAGCGCCGGATGGCCAAAAGATGTCTAAGTCTAAAGGCAATGTGATTGACCCGATGGAGATTATGGACAGTGGTTATGGCGCGGATGCGCTGCGCGTCTACGAGATGTTTATTGCGCCATATGATATGGATGCACCATGGGATACGCGTGGCGTGCCGGGGACCTATCGCTTTTTGAATCGGGTGTGGAATGTGGTGCAAGAATTCGTGGAGCGTGATGTCGCTCGGGTGACTTCAGAAAATAATCCGGGTCCCGGTGCTGCGCACGCCCAGATTTTTTCTGAAGCACCGCTCGCGTCAGTCGCAACCACCTCCGACTCCGAAGACTTTGCCTTTCCGGCAAGGCGAGGCCAAGAGCGCCAGCTAAATCAGTTGGCGGCCGAGCGGTCTGAGGAGGCGGATGGTGGTAAGGTGGTTGCTGCATTGCTTCGCCTCACCCATGCCACCATCAAAAAAGTCACTCGCGATATTGAGGATGAGAAGTTCAATACAGCCGTGGCGGCGATGATGGAGATGGTGAATGGCCTATATAAAATCAAAGAGGCGTATGGCTTTGTGGCGACTGATGCCTGGAGTTTTGCGCTCGAGAGCTTGCTGCAGATTTTGGCACCATTTGCACCGCACATCACTGAAGAGCTGTGGCATGAGCTGGGTCATACCGACAGCATCCATGTTGATCACTGGCCAAAGTGGGACGAACAACATCTGACAGCCAGCACCATGACCATCATCGTACAGATTAATGGCAAACTGCGCGCCAAGTTAGAGCTGCCGCCCGACGCTGATAAAGCGGCCGTTGAAGCGGCGGCGCTGGCTGATGAGAATGTCCAGAAATTCCTCAGTGAAAAAACACCTGCCAAGGTTATTTATGTCCCCGGCAGGCTAGTAAATATCGTGGTGTAGTTGCGTGCTTATGGTTTACTTTCTGGCACCTTAATTCCATCTAAGCCAGTTTCAACATTGACAGCAAGCGTTCGTAGATGTATTCCATCGCCAGCGCCAGTGAGCGGAGTGATGGTTGTTGTGACATCTACCTCAGTTTTCTGCGGTAGGGTTATGCCTTTGAGGTCTGTTATACAGGCTTCGGTATTGAATGAATGTTCGTCTGCAAAAAAGAGGCTTTCTACCTGCTGTTCTGCGGTAGCGCAGACTGCTTTTGCAGCGTCGCCATCCTCGCCGACTATAGCCTTTCCTTCGCGCAGGGTGTAGCTTTGCGTCAGCAAACCAACCGCCAATGCAGCCGCAAGAGCACCTGCGCCGAGCTTCAAGATGAAATTCTTATCGGTTAGATTTTCAATTGTTTCATTGCGCCGTTTAAGGACGGTTATTGCTCGGTCAAACCGCTCTTTGTCTACAACGGGCTTTGGTGCTTCTGTGGCGGTTTCTCGTCGTAAGAAGTCTGGCAATTCAAGGGTGGGTTTTAGAAAATCTGGTAAATCAAGAGGGCCTTGATCTTCTGTGCGCCTCGCTTCATTACATAAAGATAGATTAGCCGTCAGCTTAGCAAACTCTTCTGCTGGGCTTTGTGGATCTGATGCTGGTGAAAATTCTTTACTCATACCGCTATGTTACCACAAACTTTATAAAAAGTCAAGCATTTTAGAACCCTCTTGAGAAAAATCGCAAAAACCGCTATAATGATTCCCAAGTGTTACTATATAAAACTGATTAAGGAGAGAATATGGCACAACCAAAGAAACAGAGTAGCCCTCGCAAGACTGGCCTGCGTCGCAGCCATTTGGTACTGAAGTTAGCGCGAGTTGTTAACCGTACATCACCAGTGAAGGCTTTCACCACAAAGCGTGAAACTGGCAAAAAGACAAAATAATTGTAGTAATATAACGAACAGGAACGCTTTGCATGGCTTCAAATCGTCATTTAGGACGGATTATCGCTTTACAGACACTGTATGAGTATGAGTTTCGCCAAGAGGTGGGCGACACGACGGTTGCCTCGGCTGATATTTTAGAGCGCAATTTGACGAAATATAAATCATCGGTTGATGACGTGGCATTTGTGCGGTCGCTGACTGATGGTGTGATTGTGCATCTGACGGAACTTGATGAAAAGCTGCGTCCGTTGGCGCCGGAGTGGCCACTGGAGCAGATCGCGCGGATTGATCGGGCGGTGCTGCGGCTAGGGCTGTATGAACTATTGTATGCTGATGATGTGCCGCCAAAAGTAGTGATTAATGAAGCGGTGGAATTAGCCAAGGCGTTCGGTTCGGATAACTCGGGGAAGTTCGTGAATGGTGTGTTAGGTACAGCATTCCGCTCCCTCAAAGAGGATGCCGATCATGAAAAGCAACTTTAGCGGAATACGCAAATATTTTAGTGGCCATAAAAAGCCGTCAATTCAAGAAATTGTTCGTGAGCCAACTGCTGGCGGCGTGGTATTTCGTCGTAACAGCAAGGGCGAAGTGGAGTTTTTATTGTACCAAGACGCCCGGGACCGCTGGACAATCCCAAAAGGGCATATTGAGCCGGGCGAGTCGGCGCAAGCGACAGCGAAGCGAGAAATCGCCGAAGAAACTGGCCTCAGAAAAACAGAGGTGCATGGCTGGTTGGGTAAGGTGAATTTTCGCTATCGTCGGGTGGATAAGCTGGTGCTGATGACCACGCAGGTGTATTTAGTGAAGGCACTTGATCCAAATGAGAAACTGCAAAAAGAAGAGTGGATGAACGGCCTGAAGTGGTTTTCTTTTCATGATGCACTGGATGAGATTGAATATGAAGATATCGGCAAGCTGATTCTTTTGGCGATGAAACGCATTCGACAGGAGCAGCTATAATGAGCGGTATGAATACGGCGCCATATCAGGATTTTGCGCGGCAGAAGTTGGGTTTTGAGTTTACCAATATCCAGCTGTTAGTGACGGCGTTGACGCACCGCAGTTATGTCAATGAGCATAAAAAATCGGTCAGCGAGCATAATGAGCGGCTGGAGTTTTTGGGCGATGCGGTGCTGGAGCTGGCGGTGACGGAATATCTATACGCTAATTTTAGCGAGCCTGAAGGCATCTTGACGGCCTGGCGGGCGGCGTTGGTGCGGACTGAGAGTATTGGTGATGCTGGTGATAAATTGGGTTATGGACCGCTGATTCGTATGTCAAAGGGTGAGAAGAAGGGGTCGGAGCGAGCCCGCCTGCAGATGCTGGCCAATGCTTTTGAGGCGGTGATCGGCGCAATTTATCTGGAGCGCGGTTTTGAAGAAGCGCGTGAGTTTATTGCTAAGCATATTTTGAGTAAATTGGATGATATTTTGGCGTCGGGCTCTTGGCGCGATCCAAAATCACACCTGCAAGAAGTGTCGCAGCGCGTGGACAATCAGACGCCGGTGTATAAGGTGCTGGGCGAAGAAGGGCCAGATCACGATAAGGTGTTTACCCTTGGGGTGTTTGTTGGTGAAACGATGATGGGGCGGGGTACTGGTCCATCAAAACAGTCAGCCCAACAGGCGGCGGCACGGGCGGCATTGGCGGCATACGCTAAGCGTGGCGAATAGCCGGCGAGTATTTGCGCCCGTCAATATGCTCGTGCTATACTGATGGTACACTATAAATCCAGGAGGAGGGGCAGAATGTCAACGATTGACCAGCAATTTGTGGAGTATATCATTAAGTCTTTGGTGGAGCATCCTGATGATGTCGTGGTAGAGCGGCTGATTGATGAAAAGGGCGTGCTATTGACGCTGACGGTGCATCCTGATGATTTGGGGCGGGTGATTGGCAAGCGTGGTGGTACGGCGCAGAGTGTACGGACATTGCTTAGGGCCTTGGGTACTAAAAATGATGCGCGTTACAACCTGAAAATCGTTAATAATGATGGATTTACTGGCGCGCGCGACCAGAAAACAGCGGCTCGTGACGAATCTGTGGATAACTCAACAGATGAAGCTGTGGAAACTGGCTCATCATATGCCGAAAATGCTCGAAAAGAGCTTGCAGAACTCGACGACCTTGATATATAATCATAAACAAGTTCAAGCACAGACTATGCGAGAACGAGCTCTATGCGAGCAACGGATTATCCGTTGAGAGCCTTATTTGTGCTAAAAAACCGCCACAGGTGTATGCCGAGGCGGTTTTTTGGTGGTATACTGTAACAGATGAGAATGTTTCAGGTAATTACGCTCTTTCCGGCAATGTTCACCGGCGTATTTGAGCAGTCCATGATGCGGAAGGCGCAAAAAGATGGCATTGTGCAGCTGCAGACGGTTGACCTGCGGCAATTTGGACTGGGGCCACGCCATCAAGTTGATGATACGCCGTATGGTGGTGGTGATGGGATGTTGCTGATGATTGAGCCGTTGTGGCGAGCGGTGGAATATGCTAAGGCACAAGACCCGACGGCGCGTGTAGTGCTGATGAGCCCGCGAGGTCAGCGCTGGCATCAGGCGATGGCGCAGGCTGAGGCGGATAAGGAGCACGGTTATATTTTTATCTGCGGCCGCTATGAAGGTGTTGATGAGCGGATTATGCAAGTGGTTGACGAGCATTGGAGTATTGGCGATTTTGTGCTGACTGGCGGCGAATTGCCGGCGATGACGATGATTGACAGTATCGTGCGGCTGCTGCCGGGGGTGTTGGGTGGTGAAACCAGTGCCGCGATTGAAAGTTTTAGCGACGGCGAAACACTGGAATATCCGCAGTACACGCGGCCAGAGGAGTTTCAGGGCATGCGCGTGCCAGAGGTACTGCTAAGTGGTCATCACGGCAAGATTGCCGAGTGGCGCCAGAAGCATTCAATGAAGGCGCAGTAGTTCATGAGAACATGAGAGCGTCTTGCTGCTCGTTGATTGACTGAGCGGCGGCCTTAGCTTCTTCAGCTGTCTTTTTATAACAGAGAAAAATACCGCCATATATAGCGGTATTTCCTGTTGTGGTGGATGTCGTAGAGCGAAAGATACGATATTGGTGTTTGTGTTTGTAGCATTCGCTATCTTTAGATTAGAGGGTTGTCGAGAAAAGCGCAAGTAGTTTGGTAAAAAATACAACAAACTTGAGCTTTATGGGCGGAGTGGTATACTGGGCATATGGCAAAGCGATGTTATGCGAGGATGATAACGCGTCAAAGTGCGCTGGTGGCGCGGCGGTTGGCGGCGGGGATGTATATCGTGCTGCTCCTACTGCAGTTATTTGCTTTTGAGCGCGTAGTGGCGACACCAGGCGTGGCGATGCTTTGGATGATTGTGCTTGTGTTGGCGGAATTGGGTGCGCTGCCGTTTCTCTTGGGTATGCAAGGACTATCGCGGACGGTGCGGATGGCGAGTGCGCTGTGTGGCCCGCTAGCGATTGGCTTGTTGTTTGGGGCGGAGAGTTTGGCACTGGCGCATCGGCAGACGGTTGTGGCCGGTGCAGTGTTGGACTTGCCGGCTGGGGTGTGGTCGTTGTGGTTTATTGCTGGACTAGCGGCGCTGGTGGTGTGGGGACTGGCGCCATCATGCAGCGAGCGGCTAGTGTATTGCAGCCGGCTGCAAAAGCGAAAAGGTAAGCGTAAAATAAAATAAGATTGACAAAACGTCAATCTTATTTTATTGGCTGGGGATGAGGGATTCGAACCCCCGAATGCCGGGACCAGAACCCGGTGCCTTACCACTTGGCGAATCCCCAATACAGTAGTTATTGTACTACACTTAGTGGAGCTGCGCAAGGCTTTCTGGTGGTGACGTGCTGCGCATGTGTTTGCTATACTGGATCTATGGAATTGGTAATTAAGCTAATCGCAGATGGGTTGGTGGTGCCGGTGGCGCTCATTGGGGTATATGTGCTGCTGAGATTCGTGCCGCATCGGCAGAAGTATCAAGTGTACGCGCGGGTGTTGATGGCGGGATTGACGGCCTATGTAGCGGCGAAAATTGCTGGTGTGCTGTATCAGCCGTCAGGTTTGCGGCCATTTGAGGTGCTGGGCGTTGAGGCCGGTGCGTCGTTCTTGAATAATCCCGGCTTTCCATCGGATCACGCCTTGTTTGTCGTGGCGATTACGCTGGCGGTGGCGTTTGGCGCACGGCAGCCGAAATGGGCCTTGGTCGCCGCAGTGCTGTCGTTGCTGGTTTGTCTAGGGCGGGTATTGGCACTGGTGCATACGCCGCTTGATGTGATTGGTGGAGCGTTAATCGCCTGTGTTGGTATTGTGTGGTATCTGCCGCTAAAGCGTGAGCAGTATAATAAGTAAATACATTTGTATTTTTCGCAAACTTTTTGTAAAATAAGGAAATTAGAGCAGAAAGAGGTGATATGAAACGACGAGCAACTATGTTTCAAGATGAGGCAACCGATTATACTTACGCATTGAGCCGGGCGACGGCGGTGCGTTTGTTGGTGACGAGCATGGTGGCTGGCGCGGCGATGTGGCTGCTTGGTGTGATGTTGGATAAGCTGCTGCTCAGTCAGATGTTTTGTAGTGGTGCGACGGATGGCGTGTACTTGTGCATGCATAGCACGATGATTGGCGGGTATATTGCGCTGGTGTTGGTGAGTGTGATGCTGGTGCCGATGTTAGTGATGACGGGCATTCGGCGGCCGCTTTTGGTGGCGGTCGCGGCTGCGGCGGCGCTTTGGGGTGTGACGGCGTGGACGGCTGGTGCGTGGGTGCTGTCGCTGCTGCTGACGATGCTGGCGGTGGTGATGGCGTGTATGGCGCTGGTGTGGATTAATCGGATTCGCGGTAATGGCGCGGCGCTGCTGCTTATGGCAGTGTTTGTAGTGCTGGCGCGAGTTGTGATTGCCCTCTAGGCTTGCTACACTGAAGCTATGGAGATAATGATAGCGATGTTGATTGTGGCCGTCGTTGGATTGGCGGTGTTAGTGGTAATGTTGATGACCCGGGTGGGCGAGTTACGACAAGGTTCGTCGGTGGATTTATTGAAAACCGATATGGTGGAGCTGGCACGAACGATTGCTCGGCTCAATGAGTCAGTGGGCGAGAAGTTGGAGCGCAGCCAGACGCAGGTGCAGACGTCGGTGCAGAAGCAGCTGTCGGAGAGCGCTAAGTTGGTGGCGGATGTGACGCAGCGGCTAGCCAAGCTCGATGAAACCAATCGGCGAGTGGTGGATGTAGCGGATGAGCTAAAGACGCTGCAAAATGTCTTGTCAAATCCGAAGCAGCGCGGGGTGTTTGGCGAGTTTTATCTGGAGTCGGTGCTCGACAATGTCTTGCCGGCCACGCAGTACCAGATGCAGTATCGCTTTCAGGACGGTGAAATTGTTGATGCGGCGGTGTTTTTAGATAAGGGAAAGATCTTGCCGATTGACAGTAAGTTTAGCCTGGAGAATTACAACCGGATGATTAACGCTGAGGATAAGACGCAGCGAGAGGCACTGCTTGGGCGGGTGAAGATGGATTTGAAGGGAAGGATTGATGAAACTGCAAAATATATTCGCCCGGCAGAAGGCACGATGGATTTTGCCTTTATGTTTATTCCGTCAGAATCGCTGTATTATGATTTACTGATTAATAATGTCGGCACGGGCGGCAGCTCGCGTGATTTGATTGAGTATGCTTTTCGCGATAAGCGAGTGATTATCGTTAGTCCAACGAGCTTTTTGGCGTATCTTCAGACGGTGCTGCAGGGGCTGCGCAGTCTGCAAATTGAAGAGCAAGCGCGTGATATTCAGGTGCGGGTGGGGCTGCTTGGTGCGCACATTAAGAAGTTTGATGAGCTAATGAATAAGATGGGCAGGTCCCTGTCTACCACGGTCAATCACTACAATAATTCGTACAAAGAACTAGCAAAGATTGATAAGGATGTGGTGAAGATTGCTGGCGGCGAGAAGCAGGCGGAGCCGCTGTTGGTTGATCGGCCGCAACAAGATTAGAGATATAAAAATCCCCGCTTATTGCAAGCGGGGATTATGATGGAGAGGATTAGTCCTCAAGTTTGGCGCGGTAATGTACCAACAGGAACAGATTACCACCAAGCGCTGCACCGATCAGCGTACCAGCAATTACCTCCAGACTTAGGCGTGTGTAAGTCTTTTCTTCTTTTTGCGCCACTGGTGCGCCGCTGCCGATTTGCGAATCGGTCTTTTCGGTGACGACTAGGGCAACTGCTGGGTTAAGCGTGGCGCCACCGGCGTAGACTTCATGTGGATAGCGGGGCGTATCCTTGCTTGGTTCGGTAGCCTGGGTCTCAGTGGCTTCGGTTTGCTTCACTATTGCTGCATTTTGGACGTGCGGCAGCAGCGCGCCACTAACCAGCAAGCCGGCCATTAATGCCATACCAACACCAAACGCCTTGCCGCCAGATGACAATTTGCTGCGGCCAGCCACTGCGGCGACACCGAACATAAATACGGCGCTACCGACCAGCTCAAGCGCGAAGATGCTCCATGAGAATGTCGTAAAGTGGCTAAAATCAAGTGCCATTGGGCTGTTAGCTAACGCGCCAATCAGTACGACTGCCGCCATGGCGCCAAGGAACTGCGCTGCCCAGTAAAACGGCACGAGTACAGTCTGCAACTTGCGCATTGACCATAGGCCGAAGGTGATGGCAGGATTGACATGAGCGCCTGAGACCGCACCGATCATGAAGACGATAGCCGCCAGTGCCAAACCGACATACAGTGGTGCCAGAATTGACGCCGCGAACAGCGCAACAATAGTCAAGACAAAGGTACCGATCAGCTCGGCAATCAAAATATTCACCAGGTTTTCTGGCATTTTAGCGTCCAACTTTGCCGTGCGCGGCAGCTTTACTACTGCCTTGGTTGGCGTCACTTGCTTGGTTGTTTCGGTTGCGGTCACGCGGGTGACGGTTGTAGTTGATGATTTTGTTGTCTTCGGTTTCTTCGCTGAAGACTTGGCAGAAGCGGCCTTAGTGGTCGTCTTTTTTGTCGCCATATTTCCCTCCTATAAGTAGTATCTGTCATTAGTATAGCATAATCTGGTATACTAGTGGCTATGGGAATAATTGTTAATCAACAGGACGGCCGGAGTAAATTGCAAGAAAAAATTGCGGCTGAGTTGCGTGAAAAAGCCAAAAAGACCAATCTGCCAGAGCGCCAGGTGGTTGATGGTGTGGAGGATGTGGCCTATTTGAAAGGCACGAAACAGACGACGAGTTTAGCCGGCGCGTGGTTGTTTATTGTGATTATGGCGGCTGTGGTGATTGGCATGTTGATGATGCAGGGGTAACGATGGAACGATTGGATGAAGTACAGCAAGAATTATTGGCGCGGGTGGCCACGAGCGAAACGCCGCGCAGCGTGCTGAGAGCAGACGAACTACGCGAATTATACGCCATGATTCCGGGCTTGCCGGCCGAAGAGCGCGGTGCGTTCGGTAAAGCAATTAATGCGGTCAAAGTGACGGTTGAGGCGGCGGTGCAGGCGCGCGAGGCGGAACTGGCGGCGGTGGATTTGCCGCCAATTGATGTGACGGCGCCGATGGATGTCAATGCCGCGGTGCCGGGGTTGCTACCTAGTGACCAGGGGACGATTCATCCGCTGATGTGTGAAATTGAGCGAATTTCCGATATTTTCAATCGTATGGGCTATGTAGTAGAAGAGTCGCGTGAGATTGATGATCAGTTTCATATGTTTGAGGCGCTTAATTTCCCGAAAGGCCATCCAGCTCGTGATGATTACGACACCTTTATGACCGAGGAAACCGATAGCAATGGCGACCGCTTGATTGCCCCAGCGCACACTTCAACTATGCAAAACCGCGTGCTGAAGAAGTATGCAAGCAATTTAGCCAAGGGTGAGGCGATTGCTGCGATTGTGCCAGACCGAGTGTTTCGCAATGAGGATTTGGATGCGCGCCATGAGCATACCTTCTACCAGGTTGAGGGCGTTTATGTGGCAAAGGGTGTGAATGTTGGTAATCTCATCGCGACGTTGCAGGCGTTTTTAGAGGAGTATTATGGGCAGAAATTGGACGTGCGGGTCAATCCGTTTTATTTTCCGTTTACCGAGCCGAGTTTTGAGTTTGCCCTGAGTTGTCCGTTTGGCGAGGATGATCCGGATTGTAAAGTGTGTTCTGGCGAAGGTTGGATAGAGTTACTGGGTTGCGGCATGATTCACCCAAATGTGCTGCGCGCCGCTGATATTGACCCTGCCGAATATACCGGCTTTGCCTTTGGCTGCGGCATCGACCGCCTGGTGATGATGAAATACGGCATCGAAGATGTGCGGCATTTTGAGAGTGGCAAGCTGGATTTCCTCAAACAGTTTTCATAATAGCGCATCACTTGACAGTATGCGATTTGCGCGCTATGATATCGTCAACAATCTGGCGAAGGGAGGCTATTATGCTTGAATACCAAGAATTAGCTAAGCAGCGAGTAGATGCTATAGGAGAGGTGTATGCTCAAATGGGTTTTATCTCGGAAGAACCTTCTGAGGAGTGGAAAAAAGGTGCTCGGCAGCCGGTTGACTATTTATTGCAAGAGTATGGTGGCGACAATATAGTGCCGATTGCACATACACCGACAAGAAGCGTTGAAGATACGATAGCAAAAATTGACAGCGCAGTTGCGTCAGGGCTGTTTTTCCAGGAAACGGCAGAAGGCCTTGAGCAGGTGTCACGATATCTGCGAGATCACGGTGAAGGGTTGTATCGCCCGGTGCAGAAGGGGATCGCTAAAGGGGCGATTCGCGGCGTATTGTTAGGAAATGAAGAGATTATGACTAGTGCCACCAAGCCTGGAGTGGAGCCAATGGGACTTCTTGACGTAGTAGCGGCCACTGCTATGGCGCAGTATCTTCAGTATCCTGGCGTGACAGATGTATTGCACTGCGCTCGTACGATAGAGGAGTTTGCGATAGATAAAACAGCCGGGTATGCGCAGATAGCGAGCCCGCCACTGCAAGATGGCGATGCTCGATACTTTTATTCGCAGCCGCCGACAAGACCGCAGTCAAAGGGGTGGCTCGCGAGCCTGTTTCCATGGTGGTAGATTAACGTGAATAATAGAAAGGGGCGTATGAACCGTACTATTTTTGATGATATTGTTGAAGGGAAGATGAAATCGTGGAAAGTTTGGGAAGATGAGAAATTCCTGGCGTTTTTGACGCCGTTTCCCAATACGCCGGGTTGTACGGTGGTGATTCCGAAAGAAAATCCGGGTGATTATGTGTTTGCGCTGGATGATGAACTATATGATGAGCTAATGCGAGCGACGCGCACGGTGGCGAAACTGCTGGAAAAAGCCTTTGATACGCCGCGCGTGGCGATGATTTTTGAGGGTACGGGCGTGGCGCATGTGCATGCGAAATTGGTGCCGCTGCACGGTGATTTGGCGCGCGGTATTGGCTCGCCGGTTAGTTATGAGCAGGCTTTTGCAGAGGAATATCAAGGGTGGCTCACTACAGCGGATGGGCCGAAGATGGATGATGCGCGGTTGGATGAGATGCAGGCGAAGATTATCGCAGCGGGAGGGGAATGATGAAAACGATACTCATTATCACGGGCAGTGTCCGCAAAAAGCGGGCAGCGGACGGCGTGTTGGCGCAAGTGGTGCAGGCGGTTGAGGCTAGTGGTGCGGTGGCGCGGGTGGCTGATCTGCGCGAACTGAATCTGCCGATGTTTGATTCAGCGGTGACGCCTTCCAGTCCGGAGTATGTGCCGGAATATGACGCTGTTAAGCAGTTGATGCGCGACGTGACGGCGGCGGACGGGGTGATTATGCTGGTGCCGGAATATAACGGCATGTTGAGTGCGGCGCTGAAGAATGCCTATGACTGGGCCGGCAGGGCGTGGTGTGATACGCCAGTGGCGGCGGTTGGCTATAATTGGTATAGAGAGCGTCATGGCGGGCTGGAGAATGTTCGCTTTTTGATGGACCGCGTCGGTGCGGCGATGCCGGCGGATGATGTCCATTTGGTGTTTGGGCGTGATATTACTGAAGACGGCGTGGCGATTGACGAGGCGGCGGTGCAAGCGCAGTTGCAGCGGCTTATAGCTCAATTGACCGTGTAAGGTGTCGCCCCAGTGTGGCTCGGGCGTGCTATAATTAACAGAGTATGAAGGTAAGTATAGCTATTGTTGAACAACTCATCGGCTTTTCGCTGCCGCCGGTTGATGAAGTGGTAGCACGGGTAAATGCCCGATTAGGTGGCGTCGAGGAAGTGATTGATTTAGGGCGACAGTACGAAGGTGCGCGGATTGTGCGCGTGGTTGAGTGCGCTAAGCACCCCGATGCTGACCGCTTGAGTGTGACAAAAATTGATGATGGCGGCACAGTGGCGGATGTGCCGCGTGATGATAGTGGCTTGGTGCAGGTGGTGTGTGGCGCACCGAATGTGCGAGCTGATATGTGGGCGGTATGGTTGCCGCCAAAAAGTGCGGTGCCGGCCAGTTTTGCTGACGCTGAGCCGTTTGTGTTGGATGCGCGTAAGCTGCGTGGAGTGCTGAGCCAGGGCATGTTGGCGGCGGCAGATGAATTAGCGATTGGTGATGATCACGAAGGTATTATTGAGATTACCGAGCGCGATTTGCCGGGCGGCGCATCGCTGACGGAGGGTGCATCATTTGCTGAAGTGTTTGGCTTGACGGGGTATGTGCTGGATATTGAAAATAAGATGTTTACCCATCGGCCAGACTGCTTTGGGCAGTTGGGCGTGGCGCGAGAAATCGCCGGGATTTTTGGCAAGCAGTTTACTAGCCCGGAGTGGTATACGGCAACGCAAGAGCTTGCTGTAGCTAGCGGTCTTAATCTGACGTTGGTAAATAATGCAACCGATAAAGTACCGCGCTTGATGGCGGTAGCGGTTGACGACGTGCAGGTCGGCCCAAGCCCGCTGTGGCTACAATGTCGATTAGTGGCAATGGGTGGTAAGCCGATCAATAATATAGTTGATGCCACAAACTATGTTATGTTAATGACCGCCCAGCCAACCCATGCCTATGATTATGACAAGTTGCGTGGCGGCCAGTTGCGGGCGCGTATGGCGAAAGACGGTGAAACGCTGCAGCTATTGAACGGTAAAAGCATTACACTCACAGCGGATGATATTGTCATGGCCGATGCCGAGCGGGCGGTTGGCCTAGCGGGTATTATGGGAGGTGGCGACACCGAGGTAGACTCTCAGACCACGCGGGTGGTGTTGGAGTGCGCTAATTTTGATATGTATGCGGTGCGTAAATCTGCTATGCGCCACGGCGTGTTTACTGATGCCTTGGCGCGGTTTAACAAGGGGCAGTCGCCGCTGCAAACAGCGCCGGCGCTGCAAGAGTTATTGCGGATGGTTGGCGGCCGGCAGGCGAGCGATGTGTATGATGAAAAAGTGTTCGTTGATGAGCATGATGATTACTTCGATGGTCGATATGCGCCGGCGAATATCGATATTGATGGTCAGTTTATTTGTGAGCGACTTGGCGCGGCAATACCGGCATCGGCAGTTTGTCAATTATTGCAATCGGTAGAGATTGACTGCCGCGAGACCGAGGCGGGTGCATTGCATATAACAGTACCATTTTGGCGCACTGACCTGGAACTGCCCGAAGATATCGTGGAAGAGGTTGGGCGGCTGCATGGCTTTGATAAATTACCGCGTGAACTGCCGCGTCGCAGTGCTGCGCCGGCTCCAAAAAATATGCGTCGCGAACTTAAGCAAGCGGTGCGCCAAAGTTTAGCTAAATCTGGTGCTAATGAAGTGCTAACCTATAGTTTTGTGCACGAAAACCTTATTAAAAAATCTAACCAGGATGCGATACGGGCCTATAAATTATCTAACGCTCTTAGCCCTGACTTGCAGTATTACCGTTTAACAGTATTACCAAGCTTGCTTGATAAGGTGCATATGAATATTAAGGCCGGGCATGACGAATTTGCCCTGTTTGAGATGGGTAAGGGGCATTGCAAGACGCATTCACTAGGTGAGGACGGGCTGCCAGAGGCGCATCATTTCACCGATATTGTCTACGCCGCTAAGAAGCCTGGCGAGGGAGCGCCTTTTTATCGGGTGCGGCGATTGGTCGCTCAGCTGGCGCAGGATTTAGGTGTGCAATTAGTCTTTAAATCAATCAATCAGACAGTAAGTCTGCCTGCGGCTGCACCGTTCGACCAAGCACGTAGCGCTTTGGTAGAGACTAGGGATGGCCAGTTTATCGGTATAGTTGGCGAGCTAAGACAGTCGGTTATTAAACAGTTTAAGTTGCCGCAGTATGTGGCTGCGGCGACATTGGATACGGCGGCGCTAGAATCAGTATATCGGCAGCGGCGCGCGGCGTATCAGTCATTGAGCCGCTTCCCGTCTACTGCCCAGGATATTTCACTGCGCGTTCATGCGGAGACGACGTTTGCGGCGGTGCAGACGCTGATTGACAGGGTAATTCGGCAGCACTCAGATCTCGCTATTGCCGCTCAGCCACTGAGTATCTATCAACCGCAGGACGCAACTGATACCAAAACGCTGACCTTCCGGCTACTATTTACGGCGCAGGACAGGACGCTGACCGATAAAGATGCCGCCAAGGTGATGAATGCCATTGCCGCTCAGGCAGAGCAGCAATTACAAGCGGAGCGAGTATAGCTAATGAAGGCGCTGCTGACGACCTTGCGCTACGCTGAGGGGATGTTGCCGTACTACATTGGCGTGGCGACGTGTTCGCTGTTAGTGGCGCTGACGGGCATTGCTGCGCCATTTGTGATTTCGCGCGCCACAACTTTGATGGTTGAGGTGGTTGAGGGCGGTACGGTTGGCATGGAGCAGGTGATGCTGCTGGCGGCGCTACTATTTGCATTTGATATCGCTAATGTGCTGCTGCGTAATTTGGGCGGGTACCTTGGTGATGTGATGGCAGCGCGGCTAAAAGCGCAATTGTCGGTCCATTATTTTCACCATTTGCTGCGCCTGCCGCAGGGGTATTATGATGATGAGTTGACCGGCACAATTATCAATCGTCTGCATCGGGTGATTACCGAGATGATTAACCTACTGAATACTTTTGCCAATAGTTTTCTGCAGATGTTTTTGACCACGCTCATTACGATTGGCGTGGTGCTGTATTACAGCGTTGAGCTGGGATTGCTGGTCGTCGCCATTTATCCGTTGTTTTTCTGGTTGGCGGCGCGCAGTAGCCGTAAGTGGCGGCTGATGCAGAACCGCAAAAATCACGAGACGGATCGGATTAATGGTCGGTTTTCGGAGATTATGGCGCAGATTAAGGTTGTCAAAAGTTTTGTGCGCGAGAGTTTGGAATATCGTAATGTGGCCAAGCGCTATCGTAAAACTATCGCCACAACGCGTAAACAGTCACGCTACTGGCGCGGTATGGACGCGCTGCGCGGTGGATTGCTGGCGGTGGTGTTCCTGTTGATTTTTGGTTACATTTTTATGATGACAGCCGAGCAGCGATTTACGATTGGTGAAATGGTGCTATTAATTACCCTAATTAACGGCCTGCGCGTGCCGCTGTTTAGTATGAGTTTTGTGATTGATAATTTTCAAAAAGTGTTGGCTGGTGGGCGCAATTTCGTTAAAGCCATGCAACTCAAGCCAGCCATTCAAGACGCACCGCATGCCGTTGACCTACGCGATATCAACGGTGAAATTCAGTTTGACGCCGTATCATTTTACTATGAAGTTGCCAAAGACAATCAAGTGCTGCGCGACGTGTCATTCACGATTCAGCCCGGCCAGCGGGTGGCTCTCGTCAGCGAATCGGGCGGCGGTAAGACGACCATTACCAGCCTACTGATGCGCCTCTATGAACCGCAATCTGGCACTATTCGCATTGACGGCACACCAATTACGGATGTTACGCAGGCGAGTCTGCGCCGCTCTATCGCCACGGTGTTCCAGGATTCAGTGCTGCTTTCTGGGACAATTCGGGAAAATATTGCCTACGGTAAGCCCGATGCGACTGATAAAGAGATTTTTGCTGCTGCCAAGGCCGCCAATGCTGATGAATTTATTCGCCAACTTGACCATGGCTATGATACGCAGATTGGCGAGTATGGCGTGCGCCTCAGCGGCGGGCAGAAGCAGCGTATTGCTATTGCTCGGGCAATTCTCAAAGACGCGCCAATTCTTATTTTGGATGAGGTCACCAGCAACCTTGACAATAAGAGTGCGCGCCTGGTGCAGCAAGCTTTTTCGCGGCTAATGAAGGGGCGGACGACAATTATTATTGCGCATCGCCTCAGCACCATCGCGTCGGTGGATACGATTATTACTCTGAAAAAGGGCCGGGTTGATGAGATCGGCACGCCGGAGGTATTGGCCAAGAGCGGCGGCATGTACGCTAAATTATTGGCGCTGCAGGGCAAAGCTGATGCGGCCAGTGACGAGAAATTGGCGGCCTATGACATTGCGGCGGAGCGGCCTGACTGATATACTAAAACGAGTAATCAAAGGAGGAATATGGCAACAACGCGGGGACAGCGGATTGGCATTTGGGTAATTGCGGCGACGATGATGATCGGTACGATTGGCGGCTTTATTGCGATGATGGTGCAGCCGGGCAATGAGGCGCGCGACCGGGCAGATATTGAGTCGCTACAAAAGGAATATCAGGCAGCGCAAGACGCACACACTAAAAAACTGAAAGAACAGACAGCAAAGCTGAATGAAGCGAGCTATCAAATCGTAGCGGCGCAGCAGCAGCGGGTGGCGCCATTTGCGGCCGACGAAGTGAAAGGGCTAAAGACTGAGGATGTGGTGGTTGGTAGCGGCGCTGAAGTGACGAAGACGAGCGATGTACTGGTGTACTATATTGGCTGGAATCCAAAGGGCGAGGTGTTTGACCAGTCGTTAGACGGCGATAAGCTTAAAGACGCTTTCGCGGTGACGAATGTCGCCAAGGCGTCGGTGATTGTCGGGTGGCAGGAAGGATTGGTCGGCATGAAGATTGGCGGCGTACGCGAGCTGACTATTCCGGCTGACAAAGCCTATGGCGAGCAGGGTTCAGGCGATAAAATTCCAGCCAATACGCCGTTGAAATTTGTGGTGTACGCGGCAGCCGAAGCGCCAAAGCAGCCAGAGATGCCAAAGAAATTAAAGGAACATTATAAGAGGTTGTATGGGGTTGATTTCTAACAAGGTGATTATTATCGGCGCTGGCCCAAGCGCTCTGACAGCGGCAATTTATTTGACGCGCGAGGATGTCGACACGACGCTATATGAGCGCGGCGTGGTCGGCGGTATGGCGGCGATTACTGATCAAATTGACAATTATCCGGGCTTTGCTGAGGGAGTGACTGGTATGAAACTAGCCGGCGAACTGCAAAAGCAAGCCGAGCGATTTGGCGCTGATATTCAATACGGCGAGGCCACCAGTCTCAAAGCGATTGACGGCGGCGTAGAAGTGGTGATTGATGGCGCGCCAGTGCAGGCAGGCGCGGTGCTGTTAGCTACCGGATCAAATCACCGCAAACTTGGCGTGCCGGGTGAAGATGAACTGTATGGTCGCGGTGTGCATTATTGCGCCACCTGCGATGGGGCGTTTTATCGCGATAAAACACTGATTGTGGTTGGCGGCGGCAACTCGGCAGTTCAGGAAGCGATGTTCCTGACGCGCTACGCCACGCACATTGACCTATTGGTGCGCAGTAAACTCCGTGCCAGCGAAGTGTTGCAAAAAGAATTACAAAAGTATGTCGACGCCGGTAAAATCACCGTGCATATTGGCGCGACAACTGATGAGATTTTAATTAAGGATAACAAATTCTACGGCGTGCGCTCAACGCAAGATGGTACGGAAAAAGAATTTACCGCTGACGCGCTGTTTGTGTTTATTGGCTTGATCCCGAATACACAATTCCTGCAGGATTCAGCGGTTGAGCTTGACGGTGCGGGTCATATCATCACTGACGAGCATCTGCGGACAAATGTGCCGGGCGTGTTTGCGTCCGGTGATGTGCGGTCCGGGGCGACCATGCAGATTGCCTCGGCAGTTGGTGAGGGTGCTGAAGCGGCGCTGCAAATCCGCGAATATCTCCAGGAGCAAGCCCGCGACTAATTTCGTCAGTAGGCAAAGCGAAACGCCGTCCTTATGCGACGGCGTTTTTGGTGAAATCCTCCAGTAACTTGATAATGTGTTGATTGTGCGTCTCCAGGGCAATTTCACGCGTCCCCACCATGCCCGTTTCGCGCACAAAATTATGCGACCCTGTCAGCGCCACCTTGCTGCCGTCAGGCATGGTGTAGAGAATATATTTGGCATGCAGATATGCAGGCCGTGTGTAACTATTATACCGATGATTACGCAAACCCAGGCTTAAAATGATGCGGTTAAGCCAAGTGGCGCTACTTAAACGATTGAAGTAAATAGTGTGTTTTGGGCAGTGCTTAATGGCGCGCATTAGTTTGCCAGTCGGACAGTATTGTGACACAACGGTGACGTCAACTGCCTGGCGAGCTAACACCGTGGCGCGGTCGTAAATATCAGAATTTCCCGGAATGCCGCCGTCAAGCAAGATACGCCACGTCTCATCAGGCGCGGTAATCGTCCTGTTGCGCATGCCGGTATGGGCGCGGTCGTGATGAATGATAGCCTGATGACATTCGCTAAGCCATGTCGCTAATTCTGGGCTATCAATCCGCAGCATCATGTCAGTATTCTCAAGACTGCCCTTATCAAGATTGACACCGCCAAATGCATACACGATATTATCAACCACTGCCCATTTAGTGTGCGTGCGGCCGATAAAACCGACACTTGTGTCATGCCCCAGCCAGCGGAAGGTCACTCTAGATTTCCGCAGCCGCCGTCCGAGCTTCATCGCCTCAATGCCGCGCCGCTGTTGCTGCTTCATATTAAGCAACGACCCCTTAATCTCAGTGTAAGTCAGCGCATCGGCTAAAATTGACACGGACACGCCGCGTTCAGCCGCCGCCTCGCACGCTGCTAATAAAGCCTCAATCGCTGGGCAGTCATTATGAAGGGTTGTTGCCATAATGAGGACTTGTGTTTTTGCGGTCGCTATGCGATTTGTCAACTCAGCAACATAAGCGTCTGCTGATAGCAGCGCCGTATTATCTGTCATCACTATCACATTATAGCGTGTTGTTTGCTAAAATAGAAATGATAACAGAAAGGAAAGTAATGGCAGATTTTAATCAAGTACTAACCCCGGGCAATTATCAAAACGGCGAAATTACCGTTGTGGTAGAAATTCCAACCGGCTCACATCATAAAATTGAATGGGACCGCAAAGTTGGCGTGATGCGGCTGGACCGCGTAGAGCCGGTAATTTTTGCTAAGCCAACCAATTACGGCTTTATTCCGCAGACACTGGATGAGGATGGCGACGAGCTGGATGTGCTCTTGGTGACTGATCAGCCGCTGACGACTGGGTTGGTGGTGACGGCGCGCATTTTGGGCGTCATGAAATTCGTTGATGATGACGAGGTGGATGACAAGATTATTGCCGTGCCAAGTGACGACCGCAACAACGGCGACGCCATTCAGTCGCTGGAGGATTTGCCGGCTCAGCTCATCAAACAGATTGAATTCCACTTTAGCCGCTACAAAGACCTGAAGAAGCCAGGCTCAACTGTGGTGAAGGGCTTTGAAGGCGTTGAATCGGCCACCCAGGTGATTACTGAGGCGATTGAACGCTGGAACAATCAGTAATTGCCACACATGATCAATAGGCCCCGCAAAACTACCGGGGCTTATTTTTTGCGCCAGAGTAGCCCCGCCACGCCGCCGGTGAGCTGCTGCAAAATACCACCTTGACGCGATAATTGCATGCGCAATTTATCTTTGGCGTGGGGTGTAGTAATGACCTCGCGCCAATCAGGCTTTGGGTGAGCTGATTTGCTGGTTAAAATCTCTACCGTGTCGCCGTGTTGCAGTACATAATCAAATGGCTTCATGACGCCGTTAATCTTAAAGCCACTGGCCTGCGCCGCCACATCAGAGTGAATGCGATACGCATAATCAAGCGGAAAGGCACCGCGCGGCAAATCGTAAATATCACCCTTTGGAGAATAGACAAAAATCCGATCGGCAAACAGTTTCATACGAAATTTCTCTGAATCAAAAGCCTTGCCTTCGCGCGCCTTAGCGGCAGTTTCCTGTAAATCGCGAATCCACTCCAAATCAGTCGGCAGGGCAGCGATTTTTCCTTCACGGTAGGCGTCGGTCATTTTTTGCTCATTGTAATGAAAACTGGCAGCCAAACCGCGCTCGGCATAATCATGCATTTCGTGGGTGCGAATTTGTAACTCAACAATCTGCCCGGTTGGCGTTTGCACAGTGGTGTGGAGACTCTGGTAGCCGTTCGGTTTTGGATTGGCGACATAATCCTTAATGCGCTCAAACAGCGGCTGATACATATCGTGCAGCACGCCCAGCACCAAATAGCCCGTTGACAAATCATCAACAATAATGCGTAGAGCAATCAAGTCATAAATCTTATCAATATCACCCACCCGGTCCAGTTTCTTAAACAAACTATAAACACTTTTCACGCGGCCATCCATTTCAAACTGCAGCCCCTCGGCGTTCAGCCGGGCGGTAATTTCACGGCGCACCTTATCAAGCTTTCGTTGACTCTTTTTCAACCGACTATCCATTAAACTTTTCGTCTCTTGAAAAGTCCGTGGCATTAAAAACTTAAAACTAAGCTCCTCTAATTGCACCCGCACTCGTCCCATATTCAGCCGGTCCGCCAGTGGCGCAAACACCGCAATCGTCTCTCGGGCGATCTTTTTCTGCTTTTCCGGTTTCATAAACTGCAACGTCCGCATATTATGTAGCCGATCGGCTAGTTTAATAATAATCACCCGTACGTCTTCACCGACAGCAATCATTAACTTAGCCAAATTATCCTTGGTGCTGGGCAGATAACTTTCAATATTACGCATGCCGGCCCGCGCCTGAGACACCTTTGTCACACCGTCCACCAAAAACGCCACATCGCGCCCAAATAAACTCTCCAATTCCTCCAAGGTTGCATCGGTATCCTCGACCGTATCATGCAGCACGCCAGCGATCACCGTATCAATATCCATACCCCATTCCACCAAAATGCCGGCCACGCTCAACGGGTGAGTGATGTACGATTCGCCACTTTTACGCGTCTGACCATCGTGCTTTTCCGTGGCATAGGCAATCGCGCCATCAAGTTCCAGTAGCTGCTCTTCGTCGTACTGCGGCTCTGCCAGGGCAATCAGTTCGTCGCGTGTCATATGATTAGTATAGCAAATTACGGGGTGACGCGGCGGATTGTTACATTGCCGAATGTCTGGTTAATGCAGTATAATATCCCTAAACGCTAATGCTTAACAACGGGAGGGACTATGGCGACAACAAAAGTAGCGATTAATGGCTTTGGGCGGATTGGGCGCAGCGCGTTTAAGATTGCCTTTGAGCGTAGTGACTTGGAAATTGTGGCAATTAACGATTTGACGGACACGCGGACGCTGGCGTATTTATTGAAGCACGATAGTAATTATGGCGATTATGCCCGCGAAGTGTCGCATACCGACACATCACTAGTGGTTGACGGCAAGGAAATCAAAGTTTTGGCCGAGAAAGATCCTGCGGCATTGCCATGGGGCAATATGGGGGTTGATGTGGTGATTGAGTCAACCGGCTTTTTCACGGATAAGGATGGTGCCGGCAAGCATTTGACAGCCGGCGCGAAGCGAGTGGTGATTTCCGGTCCAACCAAATCTGACGGTGTGGATACTATCGTGCTGGGCACAAATGATGATAAGGTGAAGGGCGCAACGCCAGTGGTGTCAAACGCCAGTTGTACCACCAACTCGCTGGGCGTAGTGATGGCGATTTTGGACGCTGAATTTGGCGTGGAGAAGTCAATGCTCACCACCATTCACAGTTATACCGCCAGCCAGCGCCTACAAGACGCGCCTGCTAAAGATCTGCGCGAAGGTCGCAACGCGGCTGAAAATATGGTGCCAACCACCACCGGTGCGGCTATTGCGGTGACGAAAACACTGCCGCAATTGACAGGTAAGTTTGATGGTCTGAGTGTGCGTGTGCCAACCCCTGTGGTGAGTCTGAGTGATGTGACGGCACTGCTGAAGCGAGATGTGACGGTTGAAGAAATTAATAATGCCTTCAAAAAAGCCGCTAATGACCAGTTCTATCAGGGGATTTTGGGTGTATCGGAAGAGCCGCTAGTGAGCCGCGATTTTATCGGTAATTCGCATTCTGGCGTGGTTGATTTGCCACTGACGAAAGTGGTGGACGGCAACCTGGTCAAGGTTATGGTCTGGTACGACAACGAGTGGGGCTACTCAAACCGCTTGGTTGAGCTGGTGGCGGATGTTGGCCATTATCTGCGTGCGGCGTAAGTAATACCCCCGGAAAGGAAATAACCCCGCATCAGCATTGATGCGGGGACGCCGGGATCTCCGGCGAATTTCACAGAATATTTATCTTGACGCGCCTTCTGCTGGCGCAAGCACCTCAGGGGTTACTTCTTCTGGCTTTCGGGCCAGAATAGAGCTACTGCTAGTGTGGCAACGATTGTCGCCACGCTCAGCTGACCTAGGATGGGGCTGTAGCCCCAAACAGGCCAAGGAAGGTCAAGCTGGACGCAAAGCCCAGCCAGCGTTGCTGGCGCAAGCGCCAGCAAGCAGATCCAGGCCGCAATGACCTTGCGGCTACTTTTCCCGCCCTTGGCGGGCGGCGGGGTAGACATTGACATGTCCGCTCCTTTCGGTTATGAGGTGCGGCCTTATGACCGCGCCTCTGTTTGACAAGAGTTGCGGTTTCGCTTACTTTATGGCAAAGTATGCGAAAAGGCTAATATATATAGCATATTTGGTTAAAAAAGTCAATGCTTTTTCGCAAAAAGAATGTACTAAGCCCCAATCCCTCCGACACTCGCGCGTAGCGTAGCGCGGCTTAG
>JAUMWY010000018.1 GCA_030529385.1 Candidatus Saccharimonadota bacterium | reverse complement strand
CCACTTTGCAAAGATTTGATCTTTGCCCGACTCCAGAAGGAGTTATTATGGGAGGCAGCAACTGGAGCGAGCCTATGGGTGGCTGCGATTCCGCCGGCAACCCTATCACCGTGTCGTTCGGCAGCGGCCCGGCCGCAGGCCATACGCTGATCGGAGATGGCGACAGGAGCGAGATTAACTTCCTCAGCTCCGAGAACCACGATCACTATGGGTCCGGCAACGGACCCAATAACAACGGCACCTCTCGCGGTCAGTATACTGGCCCTGGCTGCTAGGCCAATAGCCTTGGACACGGCTTGAATACTGTCCTATCCTGAGTATGATATAAAACTACTCATAAATCCAAGGCAGGTATACTATGTCAAGCTGGACTGAAAAAGATTTCGAAAATTACACAAAGAAGGAGTGGGATGTATTGCGTCAGCTAAAACTTCTTATAGATGAAAATACCTGTGATGTCGCAGTTTTACAGAGAGCGCATAAACTATCCTTGGCGGTACTATCTATCATGTCTCATGGCAATGGGGCTGACGGCCTAGCCATGTCACTACAAGAGTATGCCTATGAGAGACTGGAGATCGCTAGAAATAGTAGCCATAGTGAAGAGTGGGCGAAAGAATACAGTGCGCCAATCGATGAATTTATATCTTACGGCGAGCAAAAATGGCAGGACTAATCTTGAATCTGCTATAATACCCCTATGACCAAACCTGTTATTCTCACTGGTATCCGCGCCAACAACGACCTGCATATTGGTAATTATTTTGGCGGGCTGTTGCCGCTGATTACCATGGCGACGACTCGCTCGGCTGATTTTACGATTAACCTATTTATTCCGGACTTACACAGTTTTACCACGCCAATTGACCACACCATGCTACATGAGAGCATTCTCAATAATGCCCGCGTCTATGCTGCGGCCGGTCTGCCGCTGGATAATCCGTCAATTCATATGTACCGCCAGAGCTATATTTCGGCGCACAGTGAACTAGCCTGGATTTTGGATTGTTTCACTGGCTTTGGCGAGATGAGCCGGATGACTCAGTTTAAGGACAAGTCAGCCAGCCTTGGTGACGGGCAGATTTCCGTCGGTCTGTTTAACTATCCAGTGCTCATGGCGGCTGATATCTTACTCTACGACGCAAAGTACGTCCCAGTTGGCGATGACCAGACCCAACATCTGGAATTCACCCGCGACATTGCCGAGCGTATGAACCGCAAATTTGGCGATATTTTCACCGTGCCAGAACCAGTCAAGGCCCAGCACGCCTTTTTCGGCAAAGAGCAGGGACTGCGCATCAAAGACTTGGTTGATCCGACTAAAAAAATGAGCAAGTCCGACGAAACGGGCAAGGGCGTGATATTCCTCAGTGACAACCCAGCGGCGGCGCATAAGAAAATTATGTCCGCGACCACCGACAGTTTAGCTTCGGTCTCCTATGATAAAGCGGCGCAGCCGGGCATTAGCAACCTGATTGAGATTTTGGCGCTGCTGCGCAACCAAACGCCAGAGGCCATCGCCGCGGAATATCACGGCATGGCGCGCTATGGCGATTTCAAGCGCATCATTGCAGATGAAATGGCGGCGTTTTTAGAGGATTTCCAAGCCAAATTAGCTCATGTTGATGATGCGGCGGTGCTGGCAAAATTAGAGGACAGCGAACGCATTGTGGCCGAAACCGCCCGCGCCACCTTACTGCGTGCCCAGCAAGCCGTCGGATTGAGGGCTGCATGAAACTACCCGCCCGCATGCTGATGCGCGCCCTGCGCCTCTACGGCCTGGCCGATGACAATACCCCTCTCAAGGCAATTCGCCGCCTATCGGCCTATGATGGCGAATCCTTCGTACGACTGGAGTTTGTGCTGGGCAAGCATGCCTATGGCGTGCTGTATGGTTCGGTGATTAGTGAAGATGCCATTGCTGATTTTTGGCCGGGCCATCCGGAACCGCTAGAATTATTACCCAGTCCATTAGATCCAACCACTCACGAAACGCCATTTCAGGGAAAATTAGTCATCGTGATGCGCTTGCCATTACAAACACAGCGACTGGATCAGTTTTTGGCAACAACATTTGATCCCGCTAAATCGCGCAGCCAATGGCAAAAACACATTAAGGCCGGCCACGTACTAGTGAACGGCGCGGTGGCTCGCTCCAGCAAGCAAGAGGTGAGCGACACCGACGATATCGCCGTGTCATTTCCGGAGCCGCCAATCGAATCGCACATCGCTCAAACATTATATGAAGACAGCGACGTTATCGTCATTAATAAGCCAGCCGGCATGTTAACCCACGCCAAAGGCGGCATTGTCAGCGAAATTACCGCCGCCGACGCCTATCGTAACCGCACTACTTTCGCTACCGACTCCGACCGCCCCGGGATTGTACATCGGCTTGACCGCGATACTTCTGGCGTCCTGATTATTGCCCGCACTCCTGAAGCGGCTACTCATTTGCAGCGACAGTTTGCTCGGCGCACCGCCAAGAAAACCTACCTCGCCATTACCGCTGGCACACCAAAACACCTGAAAGCGCGCATTGACCTGCCGATCGGCCGCACGCCGTCAAAGCCCAGCACCTTTCGCATTGACCCGAACGGCAAGCCAGCCCAAACCGACTACGAGGTCATCGCTACGCGCGGTAATCGCTCGCTCATCGTTTTACGCCCGCGCACCGGCCGAACCCATCAACTGCGCGTCCACCTCCAGCACCTTGGCACGCCAATTATCGGCGACCGCGTTTATGGCCAGCCCGACAGCCGACTCTTCCTCCATGCCTACCAGCTCACCATCACGCTGCCCTCAGGCGACGAAAAAACCTTTACCGCGCCAATTCCGAGCGAGTTCACTGAGCAATTTCCAGAGGTGACCACATGGCAGCGCCAGTCATAGCCTTGCGCGACGATGCTTCCGTGCGAGCGCTACAGCAACAATTGCCCCACGCCGTACTACTGCTTGGCGAAGCGGGACTTGATACCGAAGCGGTCGCTGACATGATTACTGGCACAGTCAGTAGCGACATTCGGCGCGTCACGCCACTCGCCAACAAAACCATCATCACCATTGAGCAGATTCGCGATCTCACCGCTTCGCTGCGCACCCATGCCACGACCCGCCGCATGATCATTATTAATCCCGCCGACGCCATGACTGACCAAGCGCAAAACGCCCTGCTCAAATCACTGGAAGAACCAAACGCCAACACTCATTTTATTCTTGTTGGCGCTACAACAGGCAATATACTACCGACGATTCAATCTCGCTGCCAAATCGTGCCGCTACACCGCACCTCGCCACATCAAGACCAAGCGATCCTCGAGCCATACAACCTCTCACCGGCCGACACCGCCCAGATTCTCTTTCTAGCGGCCGGCCGGCCGAAACTCCTGCGACAACTCGCCACCACGCCGCGCCTGCTGGCCGCACAGCAAGCCATCGCCGCTGATGCCAAGCAGCTTATCACCGCCGCCTCACCATACGAAGCACTACGCATCGCTCAATCATACGCTACCGACCGCCACGCCGCCCAACAACTCCTGTCTCTTATCCTCGCCATCATCCGCTTTCAAGCCCGCCGCCAGCCGCTGTCGCCGCAGCTACGCTCCCTGATGGAGCGCGCCATCGCCGCTGAGCAATCCCTTCACGCGAACGCCAATCTGCGCCTGGCTTTGGCGCAACTTGTGCTATACTAGAGGGAGCTATGCTTGGATTAGTACTTATCGCGGCGGTGATTGGATGGGCGTTATGGTATCGGCCATCTGTTGAGTCAGCCAACGATTTGCCCGTTAAATTGTCAGAAAAACTTGATCAGCTGTGGGGTATTGCTCAAGAATCACTGCGGGACAATAAATATATCAGGGCAGAGAAGGCGTTATTGACAATCCTGAGAGTAGACGAAAAAAACGCCACTGCCTACAACCGCTTGGGTATTTTGTACGCCAAACAACGCGCCTACAAAGACGCTATTGAGTGTTTTGAAATCGCCCAAAGCCTGGAGCCAAGCGCCTCAAGCCTGCACAATGTTGGCCTGATTTATTATGAAACCGAAGATTACGCCAAGGCAGCGCTGGCCTTTGAGCAGGCGCTGGAACTGGAAAGCGATCTGGCAGCCCGCCACATTGCCTATGCTAAGGTACAGGAAAAGCTGGGCAATACCAAAAAGATGATTGCAGCACTAGAGGAGGCGATTAAACTTGAGCCGATTCCGCAAACCCTGAGTGTACTGGCCGAGGCCTACGATAACGCCGGCCAGCCAGAACTAGCCACCGACCTTCGTCAAAAAGCAGCAAAAATGCTCGTGCCGGACGCACCAGCCGCCAAACCAGCCCGCCAGCAGCGACAACCTCGCCAGCCACGCAAAATTATCATGTAGCCAAATCGGTCATTCATCCGGCGCGTCATCGTCGGATTTTTCTTCACCAATTCAAAACCGCCTCGGCGGAGAGACGGTCTTGAATTGGTGCCGGAAGTAGGACTCGAACCTACGAAGCCATACGGCGGGAGATTTACAGTCTCCTGTGATTGCCACTACACGATTCCGGCGTATATCTGGAGCCGATTCAGGGATTCGAACCCAGGACCTGCTGTTTACAAAACAGCTGCTCTAACCAGCTGAGCTAAATCGGCACTTTTTTGATTGTAGCAAATGCCATTCGTTCGCGCAAGAGGCAATGGGAATTACTTGACATAAAATAGATATAGTGCTATAATAAAAGTATGGTTCAATTATTCAAGCAATTTCTTACCGAATGGAACAGCGGCAAAAATCAGCGCATTAAGCTGCAGCAAGCTTATTTCCTGATTATTATTCTCTTGGCGGTCATCGCTGGCTTCTTGTCACTACTCAATGGCGATTTTGGGCGACTATTGATGATTATCGCCGCCTGTATTGCTGCAGTATATACCTGCAACGGTATCATCTGGGCGCTGCTTGACGCGTTCGTGGCGCCGAAGCTACCAACCAACGACCCAGCCGCCAAAAGCGCCAAAAAGCGGTAGTATATTGCTCATCTGCCCGGCCGTCTGCTACACTCTATGATATAAAGGGGAGTAGCAAGGATGGAGCTATTAGTAATTGGAGTGATTATCGCGATAATCATTCTGCATAAGCAGGGAAGCGGCAGCGCCATTGATCGCAGCAGTCGTCATTATCAGCAAGGTTATTTTGATGGTGTACGCGCCAGTGAGCACGATTTAATCACTTCTGACAAGCTTAGGCCGCCCGAGCCGACCGACCAACTGTATTTAATTGGCGATAATGCACAATTATCATCTACGCTACAAGACACCCAAACTGAAGATAGTGAGCCTGGTGATACTTCCATCACAGAAACAGCAGAGAAGGCAGGCGAGGCGAATGCTGCCGCCTTAACTACACCAGAGCCAATCACCGCCACACCGCAACCACGTGACCGCAGCAATGATCGGCGCATCACCGCCAACATCGCGCTGTATGTCGCATCGTTATTAGTGAGCGTTGGCGTGACACTGCTGGCTTCAGTGGCCGGCGGCGATGGCCCAACAGTAGCAATGTTGCTATTATTTACCGCTGTTTATTATGCAGTTGGTCTTATTTTGCACGCAAAAGTGCCGCTACTGCAGCCAGTCGCCCTGGCGTTTATCGGCACCGGATTAGTGATGGTACCAGCCGCCATCGGCTCACTCGGCTCATTACTTGCCTGGCAGTCAGCAACTTCGGCCCTAACTAGTTCACTAATCGGCGCTGGCATGGCGGCCACAGCGGCAGTCTACGCCAACAGCGCAGCACTTGGCTACGTGATGATTCTGGCAATTCTCTCATCGGGCTGGAGTATCAGCGCACTCTTTGACGCCTCGCCGGCTTGGTACTATATCACCATTATGATAGTAGCTATTGCCGCCAGCGCCATCGCCAAAAGTGGCATTCGCTTGCCGCGACCAATTGCCGCTCCTACTAGCACCCTCAGCCCGATTCTCATGCCGATTGCCCTGATTCTCACCACGCTCACCTCCGTCACCATCACCCAAGCTGAGCTAGCCCTTATCTTTATCGTTGCCACGCTATACTACGCTGTCGGTGCGCAATACGCCCCAAATCAACGCGGCCGAAACTACGAAATTATCGCCGCCCGCGTCTTATCAATCATCAGCCTTATTCTCATCGCGCTCCTAGTGACGCCAGACGGTGACTATGAGTGGCTAACTGGCGGAGCGGCACTAATCATTAGCAGCATCAGCCACGCCCTGTGGTCACTGTACGCCATAACTGAATACAAAAAACCAGCCCAACATCATCGCTACGCCGCGCCGATCACCAGCGTTGGCATGATGCTCGGCCTATCACCACTGCTGACATTTGCCTATAGCTGGGCGACCGACGCCTGGCTTATCGGCCATATCGCCCTGTGCGTCAGCTCTCTACTTATCACACTGGTACAGGCGCTGATTGTCTATCTGCTACGCCAGCCGCATTACTACCTCGCGATTATTATTAGCGTGATAATGGCCGCCTTCAGCGCCGGCTATAGTCTTGCTGTCGTAGTGTCGCCACTTACTGTTGCACCGCTTACGACCATTATCGTGCTGTTATTAGCGGGCGTCATCTCACCTGCCGTGCGTCACGGCGTCATCAACCGGCCACTATCACCACTGGCACAGCGGTATTTTTATGGCGGGCTGGGATTGTGGTGGCTTATCGCCCTCCTTAGCACACTGGTACTGCCATCATCCGTCGCCTCATTTGTTCAGGCCGGTAGCCTCCTGATATACGGACTCGGCTTTTTGTACGCTGCTTGGCGCGAAGCATTCTGGCCAGCATTGGCTGGCGCACATCTTTCACTCACCGCGGCCGCCCTATGTGTCATGTTGCATTTTGGAGTTACACACGATACTGCGATGCGCATTAGCGTGTGGATTGGCGCCGGACTGATGCTGATCGGCACTGAATGGCTCTACCGCTATCTTATGCCGTCACGACAAACTGCCGCCGCCATACTAATCCCTGGCCAGCTCGTCGCCGCCCTTGTCGCTCTCATCGCTAGCTTATCACTGAGCCATCCCGACATTTGGCTTGGTCTGATGTTTGTCAGTTATTACGCAGCGTGGCGACTGTCCCAGGAATGGACAATCGCGGCCGGGCATGTGTTTAGCCTGGCAACCGTCAGCAGCCTACTGTACCATGCTCATATAACTGGCCTAGACAATGCCGTGGCGACTGGCTGGGCAGGCTTGGGACTATTGGGCGGCTTGTACCTCATGGCGTATCGCCGACGCAACTCGTTCGCTGCGCAGTCCACGCTTATTACCGCCATTATACTGCCTCTTATCCTTGCTATCATATCGTTAGCCAATCTGGCGTCACTCACCACTTGCGCAGCATGGGGCGGGGCGGTGGCCGCTTCGCTATTGGTCCTTTATGCCACATGGCGACCATTAGTTATAAGCATCCTAGTCATTCCCGCTGCAGTTACGTTGTCATACGCCGGGCTACTAACCGCCGGATTAGCGTGGGATGTCGCCAGCAGTATCGTCGCTTTTGGCTGGTTTATTGCACTTATCGCGGGCAGTGCAATGCTCCAGCTTCTTGGCATCGCTCGCCGATGGATCCGCCCGCTCACCATCAGCGCCGCGGTCTGGCCTGTCATATTCGGCAGTGCCGTCAGCTTCACAACAAGCGACACTACTTATGTCCATATCGGCACTATCCTGTATCTTTTGGCTGCCAGCGCATTGATTTGGGAAGGTTTCTCCAGCAAACTCTGGGGACTGCTTGACGCGGCCGGCTTCTGTGTACTTATTGGCCTATCCATATTGATTAATCATCACTCCTACGACATACCAAATGTCGCAGCAATTCTCCAGTGGCACCTATGGGCGATTATACCGCTCACACTGGGCATGTTCCATTGGTGGCGACAGGGATATAATAAGGCGGCCATCACGCGGCTCAGTATTGGCTTTGGCATTCTTACCATCGCCGGACTATCAGTCGCAATTAGCGGCACGCTGTTGGCACAGCTGCTGTTCTTACTTGATCACGCCATCATGGTCGTTGCTGGTATGCTAGCTGGCCGTCGCCTCTTGAGCATCTGGGGCGCCATTGGTGTCACTATGGCCGCCCTCTGGCTGCTCTCTAGCTACATTTATCTCATCTACATCCTCATCGGCGTCGCCATTATTATCGCCGTGGTATATAGCATTGTCCGCGGAGAACGAAAGCGGTAGCCCAGTAGGATAAGGCAATCTAAAAAACACCGCCAGTAGTAGCGGTGTTTTACTATCATTCTGGAGCCACGATCGGGGCTTGAACCCGAGACCTCATCCTTCGCTTACACCTCTGTTTCCATGCGTATTATCAGAGGGCTAGACTGTATATTGAGCATAGCGTATTCGCCGTAGCCTCCCTTGTCAGTCGTTCGGGCGATGATGATCATCGCCACGGTCTTGTCCTTACGAGGATATTAACCGTTATTCGGGATTCGTCCGAGCAGTTTCCTGCTCGGCGGGCAGGGTCATGCGACCCACCATGGATGCGCTCTACCAACTGAGCTATCGCGGCATTGCAGTATGCGACACGCATGTTTGCGTTTCACGCAGGAGCTATCGCGGCATCTTATCAATGCACGATACCAGTATATCACGAAGTTTCTTATTATTGTAGTATAAAGTTGCAACTCCGTAGAAATTCTTTTGACGATATGTACCAATCCGACCAGATTTCGTATGTATAAGCGCTATTTCATCAATAGACTGATTTTTCATAATGACATCAGTATGCCACATGCTATACTAAGCATAAAGGAGGACTATGGCAAATTTTAGTTTTGATATTGAAAGCAGCTTTGATAAGGCGGAGATGAATAATGTCCATCAGCTAGTGCTGCGCGAGATTGCTAATCGCTTTGATTTTAAGGGCACGCCGGCCGATGTCGAGTGGTTGGGTGACAAAAAAGGCTTTAAGGTAATCGGCGCTGATGAATTTCAGGTGCAAACGATTATTGATATGATTGGTAAGCAATTAGCCAAGCGCGGTATGACCAGCAAAGTGCTTGATCTTAGCGGGGCACGCAACGCAGCAAATTTGCGGGCCTGGCAGGACGTGCCATTTAAGGACGGCCTCAGCCAAGACAACGCCAAGAAAATCACCAAACTGCTCAAAGAACGCCACCCGAAAGTGAAAGCTCAAATTCAGGGCGACGCCGTGCGCTGCACCTCCAACAGCAAAGATGAGCTCCAGGCCGTCATGCAGACCTTGCGCGAAGTCGATTTTGATTTTCCCTTAAGTTTTGGGAATTATCGGTAGAGGCTCATGACTACTGTTTCAATGAAGGACATTCGTACAGCGCTCAACTTTCGTCACGCGTGCAAGCATTTTGATCCGACACGAACTATTAGCGATGACGATATCTCGCTCATTTTAGAGGCAGCGCACACTAGCCCTACGTCGTACGGGTTTGAACAATGGAATATCATCGTCACCCAAGACCCAACACTGCGCTCAGCAATCAAGCAAGCCAGCGCCCTGGCAAACAATCCGCGCTTTGACGCCAGTCATATCCTTGTTTTCACCGCCAAAACTAGTGCCGGCGTGCCGCCGCATATTGACCATATACTAAAAGATGTCAAGAAACTGCCACTGCCGGCGCGGGCGGCATTTAAGACTTACTGGAAGCAGTGGGCCAAGAAGAGTTTTCATCTCTTTAAGCACGATGATTCATTACACCAGTGGTCTGCTCGGCAGGCCTATATCGCCCTTGGGTTCGCCATGCTGACGGCAGCAGAGCGGGGGATTGATTCCTGCGCCATGGAAGGGTTTGACATTGATAAGCTAAGTCAAGTACTGGCTGATGTTAATCTTATCAATCCTGCGACTGATCAGCCCGTTGTCATATTAGCACTAGGATATCGCGCTGGTACACAACCGAAGCGATCGCGCCGACCGATTGACGAAGCTATCAGGGTCCAGTCAACTAACCCGGAACAAGCGTAAAACATAGGTAGGTCATCGGATCTT
>JAUMWY010000004.1 GCA_030529385.1 Candidatus Saccharimonadota bacterium | reverse complement strand
TCGCTCCAGATTGACACCTTGGTGATACCAAGCAGCAACTGGGTGTAGCTGATCAGGCTCTTGCCCTCAGCGGCCAATTGCTTATTGGCGTTGACCACCGCTGCCTTTGATACGATATCGCCAGTGACGAATTCACTATCGCCCGGATCCTCAATCTGTACGCGGCTAAACATCTGGCGCACGATGATCTCCAGGTGCTTGTCAGCCACGTCCTGACCCTGCGCGGCGTAAATGCGCAGCACTTCGTTAATGATGTAGCGCTGGGTTGCTTCAACGCCCTTCAGGCGCATCAAGTCGTGCAGGTTCAATGAACCAGCCGTCAAACGGTCACCCGCCTCAACCACATCATTCGCCTTCACCATCAACTGCATTTGGCCAGGAATTTCGTACTTCACCGGCGCACCAGCAGCCGCAGCAATCACCAAGGTCTCCTCAGCCTGCTCAACCACGCCGTCAAATGGCGCCACCAATGGCCGCGAATCATCGTCGCCTGTCGCCAGCACATCGCCAGCCTTCACGCTTGAACCAGATTTGACCACAACCGTGCGACCTTCTAACGGCAAGCGCTCGACGCGGCCTGATTCTGGCGTCACTTGGACAACGTGCTTCTTGCCATCCTGCCAGATATCAACCAAACCGGCTACCTCGGCAACATACGCCTGACCCTTTGGTGTGCGTGCTTCAAACAACTCTTCAACGCGCGGCAGACCCTGCGTAATGTCGCCACCGGCCACACCAGAGTTATGGAAGGTTCGTAGCGTCAACTGCGTACCCGGCTCACCAACTGACTGAGCAGCGATCACACCAACCGGCTGGTGAATGCCGACTAGTGAACCAGTCGCCATATCCACACCATAACTGCGCTGCGGAATGCCGTTCAGGTTGTTGGTTGACAGTACCGACTGAATCTTCACGCTGTCGATGCTTGGATCAGCGTCAATCGCATCAGCAATCTGGCGCGTAATCAACTCATCCTTCTTGACATGCCCTGCCACATCTTCAGCGGCGTAGCGACCAGCCAAACGGTTTGAGAAGTCAATCATGGTTTCTTCAGTTTCTGAGCGGTAGATTGCGTAGCCATCGTCATCACCTTCGACATCCTCAACCGTGAAGACATCTTGCGCCACATCCACCAAACGACGGGTCAAGTACCCTGAGTCGGCGGTCTTCAGCGCGGTATCGATCAGACCCTTGCGGGCACCGCGGGTTGCCACGAAGGCCTCAAGGCTGGACAGACCTTCGGTGTATGAACTGCGGATTGGCAGCTCAATTTCGCGGTTGGCGGCGTCAACGGTAATACCGACCATGGCGCTGGCCAACTTGACGTTGGAAATATCACCACGCGCACCAGAGTTGACCATCATTGAGATACTGGTATCCATGTGGCCCAACTGGTCGCGCAGGAAGTCGGTAATCTTGTTGTCAACCGCACGCCATGCCGCAACAGTCAAGTTATAGCGCTCGTCCTCGGTGATCAGACCCTGGTCAAACTGTTCAGAAATCAAGGCCGCCTTAGCATCACCCTCAGCCACGAACTCGGCGATCTCATCAAAGTGGACATAGTCACCCTTACCGGTTGACACAGCCGCCGTTGTCGCAAAGCGGAAGGCCTGACCCTTCATGCGGTCAGCAATCTTAGCAGTCTCTTCAGCGCCGTAGCGAGTAAAGATCTGCGCCAATACCTTCTTCAGCTGCTTCTTGGTCTGGACATTGTTGTCGTATGGGAAATCTTCTGGCAGAATCTCGTTAAAGAAGGCGCGGCCCAACGTGGTCTGGCGAGTTTCACCCTTCACATGCAAGCGAATTGGTGTTTGCAGCTGAATCACGCCATTGTCATACGCCATTTCAGCTTCGTAGACTGAGCTGAACGCCTTAATGTCGTCAGTCTGCGCACTTGGCTTGTCGTAGGTCAGGTAGTAATTACCCAGCACGATGTCCTGCGAAATGTGCAAGACTGGCGCGCCGTCGGCCGGCTTCAGCAAGTTCGCCGTCGCACTCATCAACTCACGCGCCTCAGCCTGCGCCTCCTTGCTCAAAGGCAGGTGTACGGCCATCTGGTCGCCGTCAAAGTCGGCGTTAAAGCCGGCACAGACCAGTGGGTGCAGCTGAATCGCCTTACCCTCGACCAAGACTGGCTGGAAGGACTGGATTGACAAACGGTGCAGTGACGGCGCACGGTTAAGCAGCACATACTTGCCCTCAATCACTGCGTCCAGCGCATCCCAGACCACCGCCTCGCCGGCCTCAATCAACCGAGTTGCTGAACGAATATTGTGGGCGTATTCGCCCTGAATCAACCAACTAATCACAAATGGTTTGAACAGCTCCAGCGCCATCTGCTTCGGCAGGCCACACTGATGAATCTTCAATTTTGGACCAACCACAATCACTGAACGACCCGAGTAGTCAACACGCTTACCTAAGAGGTTCTGGCGGAAGCGACCTTGCTTACCCTTCAGCATATCAGAGATTGACTTCAGACGGCGGCGACCACCAGTTGCGCTAACCGCCCGACCACCGCGCGCGGCGGCGTTATCAATCAGCGCATCAACCGCTTCTTGCAGCATGCGCTTTTCGTTACGCTGAATCACCTCTGGGGCGTTCAATTCTACCAACTTCTTCAAGCGGTTGTTGCGGTTGATGATCCGGCGATACAGATCATTCAGGTCAGACGTCGCGAACCGACCACCGGAAAGCGCCACCATTGGACGGAGATCTGGCGGGATAACTGGCAGCACCGTCATACAGAGACTGGATGGCTTAATACCGGCAGCTTGCATACTTTCCAGCATCTTCAAACGCTTCAGCAGCTTCTTTTCACGCTGGCCCTTCGCGCCCTCAACTTCTTCGGTCAGCTCAGCAATCAACTGCGCCAAATCAATTTCATCAAGCAATGACTTCAGCGCACTGGCACCCATGCCAACCTCAATCAGCTCGTCATATTCTTCCGGCAGATTGCGGTAATCAGTTTCAGAAATCAACGCGCCCTTGTTCAGGCTATCCAGCTGCGACTTCTTCACCAAGTACGATTCGTTCAGCTCTTCAACTTCACGGCTCTGCTCTTTAGCCAGCGCCTTGACATCAGCGCCATCTTCCTGGGCTGCCTTCTCAAAGCGAATCTTAATCGCCGCGCGAGCCGCTTCAGTCTCCGCTTCCAAATCCGCCAAATACTGATCGCGAGTCGCCTCATCAACCTTCAGAATGACATAGGTCGCAAAGTAAGCCACGCGCTCAATATTGCGCACCGTCATGCCAAGCAGCTGACTCATGGCGCTTGGCGTGCCGCGCATAAACCAGATGTGTGCTACTGGCGCCGCCAACTGGATGTGACCCATGCGCTCACGGCGCACAATTGCCTTAGTGACTAGCTCACCATTCTTATCAACCGCCGCCTCACGAGAGCGCACACCTTTCAGTTTGCCGTCGTGCGGGTTAATATCCTTAGTTGGCCCAAAGATACGCTCACAAAACAGGCCATCGCGCTCTGGCTTTTGGGTGCGGTAGTTAATGGTTTCTGGCTTAGTAACCTCGCCGTGACTCCACTTCAGGATGTCTTCCGGGCTCGCCACCACCAGGCGCACCGCATCAAAGTCGCCGATGCCGGTCGCATTAAATCCATATTGCGCCATTTACGCCTCCTCCTTTATCTCTTCAACTTCATCAATATCTTGCACGCTCATGCCGTCCTCAATATCGCCAATATCATCAGACTCATCAAGGTAGGCCTCGTTTGGCTCATCACTATCAGCCACGGCCGGCGTTGTCTTGTCGGCTGGGCCGCTTGAAGCAATCACATGTTCAGCGTCAACCACCGCGCCATCGTCCAGCAGATCAACACGCAGACCCAAACCTTGCAATTCCTTCACCAAGACATTAAATGACTCAGGCAACTTCGGACCAACAATTGGCTCATCCTTAATGATTGATTCGTATGCTTTCGCGCGGCCATAGACATCGTCCGACTTAATCGTCAGCATTTCCTGCAGAGTGGCCGCGGCGCCATACGCCTCCAGCGCCCACACCTCCATCTCACCGAAGCGCTGACCACCGTTTTGCGCCTTACCACCCAGCGGCTGCTGCGTCACCATGGTGTATGGACCAGTTGAGCGGGCGTGAATCTTGTCTGACACCATGTGGTGCAGCTTAATCATATGCATCACACCAACCGTGGTGCGCTCTTCAAAGGCTTCACCGGTGCGACCGTCAAACAACTGACTCTTGCCATCACGGGCAAAGCCGGCCTTCTCTAGCTCATCAGCGATCTTGTCTGATGGCACACCATTAAACGATGGCGTCGCCACGCGGTAACCCAGCGCCCGAGCTGCCATACCGAGGTGCGTTTCAAACAACTGCCCCAAGTTCATACGGCTCGGCACACCCAGCGGGTTCAAAATCACGTCAACTGGCGTACCGTCTTCCATGAATGGCATGTCTTCAACCGGCAGCACCTTAGCGACAACACCCTTGTTACCGTGACGGCCGGCCATCTTATCACCAACGCCGATCTTGCGCAGCTGCGCGACAAAGATCTGGATCTGCATCAGCACGCCAGCCTTCAACTCATGGCCATTTTCGCGGCTGAAAATCTTCACGCCGACAACCTTACCGCCACCAGCGTTATTCATGCGCTGTGAAGTATCACGCACGTCTTTGGCCTTTTCACCGAAGATAGCGCGCAGCAGACGCTCCTCAGAACTGAGCTCCTGCTCACCCTTTGGCGTAATCTTACCGACCAGCACGTCGCCAGCCTTGACTTCTGAGCCAATCTGCACAATACCGTTCTCATCCAGGTGACGCAGTGATTCCTCTGAGACATTCGGGATGTCGCGCGTCACAATCTCTGGACCAAGCTTAGTCTCGCGAACTTCAACATTGTAGTCCTTAATGTTAATTGAGGTCAGCGTATCGTCCTGCACCAGGCGCTGGCTGAGGATAATCGCGTCCTCCATGTTGTAGCCACCCCATGGCATAAAGGCCACCAGCAGGTTGCGACCCAGCGCAATTTCGCCCTCGGCAATCGACGCACCTTCAATCAAGATGTCGCCAGCCTTGACCGTATCACCGCGCGATACACGTACCTTTTGGTTATAACAGCGGTCGTCGTTATTCTTAATAAAATGACGTAACTCATACACTTTCACGCCGTCTTTAGTCTTCAAGTGTACTTCATCAGCATCAGCCCGGACAATTTCACCGTCAGCCGACGCAGTGATGATATGACCACTGTTCTCAGCAACTGCTCGCTCAATGCCGGTGCCAACGATAGCTGGCTCTGGCGTGAGCAGCGGCACTGCCTGGCGCTGCATGTTTGAACCGGTCAGGCTGCGGTCAACACGGTTCTTCTCAATGAATGGCACGAGGCCAGCGGTTGAGCCCAAAATCTGCTTATGGGCGGCATCCATCAAAGTCACCTGCTCAGCGTCAACCTGCTCTGGGCGCAAGTTATTACGCGCCGACACACGCTCATCACGGAAGGAGCCGTCAGCGTTCAGCGGCTCACCAGCATCGGCAATCACCTCATTCAGCTCCTGCGCCGCATCAAGGTAGACCACTTCGTCCGTCACCTTACCGTTCTTCACTCGCAGATATGGCGTCTCAATAAAGCCGTACTCGTTGACGCGGGCATACGTCGCCAAGTTCAGCACCAGACCAATGTTGGCGCCTTCTGGCGTCTCCACCGAACAGATACGTCCGTAGTGTGTTGGGTGAGCGTCACGCACATCAAACCCAGCGCGTTCACGGCTCAAACCACCAGGACCCATTGAACTGAGGCGTCGTTTGTGGCTCAGCTCTGACAGCGGGTTGACTTCGTCCAGCAACTGTGACAGCTGTGAACTGGTGAAGAATTCGCGCACCGCTGCTACAACTGGTCGGGCATTGATCAGCTGGCTTGGCGTCACACTTTCAATATCAGTCACACTCATGCGGTCCATGGCGTTGCGCTGCATACGCAACATACCAACGCGGAACTGGCGGGCGATCAACTCACCAACTAACTTCACTCGACGATTGCTCAACGCGTCAATATCATCTGGCGCATCCTGCGTATTGTTCAGGCGAATCAACTCACGAATAATCGCCACCAAATCGCTCATCTGGAAGATGCGGTTCTCGGCCGTATTTGCCACATCCAGACCCAGCCGCTGATTCATCTTATAGCGACCAACGCGACTATAATCAAAGCGCTTGAAATCAAAGAACATCCGCTCAATCATCTGGCGGGCGTTATCCACTGTCGCCAAATCACCTGGGCGCAAACGGCGATACACCTCAATCAGCGCCTCATTGGCACCGCGAGTCGTATCCTTATCCAGCGTTTCTTCAATGTACTTCACTTCACCCGTATCAACATCGGCGAACAATTCCTTAATTTCACTAGTCTTCGGGTGACCCAGTGCACGCAGCAGCGTCGTCACTGGCAATTTACGGCGGCGGTCAATCTTGACATACAGCGCACCATTGGCCGCTGTTTCAAACTCCAACCATGCACCACGGCCTGGAATCAACTTCGCGCCGTAATAATTACGGCCAGCCACATTGTCGGCGGTAAAGAAGACACCTGCTGAGCGAATCAACTGGCTCACTACCACGCGTTCCGTACCATTGATAATAAAGGTACCGCGCTCAGTCATCCAAGGATAGTCGCCCAGATAAATCTCCTGTTCAGTAACTTCACCGGTGACCTTATTGGTCAGCTCAACGGTCGCATGCAGCGGCGCTTCAAAGGTTAGATTATTTTCCTTGGCGAACAAGTCGGTAGTTTTTGGTTCATCAAACCGATAGGCTCCGAACCGCAGCGCCAATTTCTGACCAGTGTAGTCGTCAATTGGATTAATTTCTGAAAAGATTTCACTCAACCCCTCGGTGACGAACCAACGCCACGAGTCTTCTTGGTGAGCGATGAGGTTTGGCAGCTTGAGCGCATTGTCATCAGAGGTGAAGAACACGCGCTGACTGCCCTGGGTCTGTTGTTTTGCCACAGGCGCAATACTCCTCGCATTTAGATTAATTTGGTGATCACGGCCGGAAGATCTCCTAGTGTCTGACGCCAACCAACACAATGCCCGCGTGTCAGTCAGTCCCCGTCAACACTACCCTACTTCTCATCACATAGTATGACGCATCAAAACGGAAATTGCAAGGGGTTTTTACCTATACGGGAAGCAAATGGCGATCTGGTCTGCTCACTTCAGGGAATATCCGGCCAATCTCTAGAAACGGATTTGGAATACCATGAACCGTATCAGCAAACGGACGAGGAAACCTCACCGTCGCCGTTAATGCCACCTGAGCCAGCTCCTTCTCCATACTATCATCTCGCCTTATCTCCAGCGCATAGGGCCGCTCATTCACGCCCGCCGCCAAACGCCGAAACCGACTTTCCGCTTTTCTGACTGCCGACCGATCGCCAATCTCCAAAACACCAACACCCCGCGCCCTCCTATCAACGCCGCGCCGCGCCGCCCTTGCCAAAGCCCCAAACTGACCGGGCGCACTAGCCTCATCCACCGCAAACATCGGTAACATATAGCCCTGCACGGCAAACAACTTGGCTGTCGTATCATTATGTAGCCAGGTGTTAGCAATAGCCATCGCCGCCACAACCCGCTCACCCTCACTCTCCGGAATTGCCTCGCGCGCAACAACTATATGATTTTCCGGATCAGCAAACGCCTCGCCCCCCCCCGAAAACGGCCTCACTGTACATATCGTCCATGATTCGCCGTGACAGCTCACCGCGTAGCCGCGCCTCTTCTGTTGTTACGTTGCCACCCGCCTTCAATATTTCAATACTTCCCATAGTACGCCCTACTTTACTCCCTACGTCAAGACCTTGTCAAGATGTTGGCGAATCGCCGCCTGCACCTCGTCAATCGTGCCAGCCGCCGACAGCAGTGGCAGATTTTGCTCGGCGGCAATTATTTCATAGGCGTGATTGACTCGGTCTTGAAAATCCTGCGCCCGCGACTCAAAGGTGTCGGGATGAGCCAACTCACCCCGCTGAGCAATTCGCTTAGCGCGCTCAACGTCCGACAATGTCAAAATAATCATCGCATCAGGTTGCATATAACGCTCGTCGGTAAACACCGCCGTCATGCGAATAATCTCATCACGGTCAAACCCCTCGCCACACCCCTGATAGGCTAGGGTTGAAATATAATTCCTCGCACTCAGCACCACCGCGCCCCGCTGCAGGGCTGGCTGAATTTTCTCCTGCCACAGTTCACGCCGCGCCGCCGAAAACAGCGCCACATTTATCTCTGCCGCCCGCTCCAACCGGCCATTTTTGATTAGCCGCCGCAGCTCATTTGCCACTGGCGTCGATTTTTCCGGATCATCACTGCCCGGCTCCTCAATCACCACCACCTCACGACCCTGCTCACGCAGCCACTCCGCCAGCAACATCACCTGCGTTGACTTTCCCGTGCCATCATTCCCCTCAATGACAATGTATCGGCCCATCATTTCATCACCACCATATGCGGCTTGCGCAGATAAAACAAGAAATTCTTGCGCTGATTGTCAATCTTTATCAAGTGCATATGTTGATGCGCCACCGACCCCGTCACATTACCCGGCGCTCGTGCATACAGCGAATAGCCTTTGTCGGCAAAGTGGCCAACCTGCTGCATATAGTCCAGCTGTTCATCCTGTGTCAACTCACCAAGCGACACAATATGTCGCCGGGGAATAAGAAGCCAGTGCTGCTCCACGCCACATTCATCCCATAGATCATACCCGTAGGGATTATTAATGATAGCGCAGTGATCCGTCACCGCAATAATATCCTCATGCTTATTCTGCACTATGTCACAGAAGGCACAATGATCTGTCTTTTGTGTTTGCAAGTGGCGCTTGTAGTGTAATTGGCGCTTCGGACGGCGCGCCATGGGGCCGCTACGCATCACGCCAATCCCTCACTCAGCCCATCAATCGCCGCTGGCCGCACTCGCTGATCCCTATAGGCCTTTGGCAGCATCATCTCCGGCCGCCACGACGCAATAATCTCCTCCAAATCATCGCCCGTCTGATATTTATCGCTCAACCCGCGCACGCCCGACCCATAGCCGCCTTCAACTGGCCCGGCCTTATGAAACACCAGCTGCCCGATCCGCTCACCGACCGGCAACACCACACTTTCGTGCATATTCAGATTATAAATTTCCAAGGTAATACGATTAATATAGCCCGGGTCAATCCACCCCGCGTCAAAACACACCGCCACGCCATTGCGCCCCCACGTGCTACGGCTCAGCACCTGCGCCGCACCGCCCTCAGCCCGAATACCAACAAATTCATGCGTATGCGCCAAAATTCGCTCACCGGGACGCAGCACAATAACCGGATGATCAGCTGGAATATTTTTCAGCGGCGCATAACCATGCTTAACGCACCACTCGCCGTGCGACATGGCCTTCAGCGGCCCCTTAAAATACCGCGCCACCTCTGCCTCATCAAACGGATTATAAATCCGATACTCGCCAGAAAATTCTTGCTTATAAAAATAATGCCCCAGTGTAAAGTCCAGACTTGCCTCGGCCACATGCGCCGAATGAAACGGCGTGCAAACAATAACACCGTCCGCCACCGCTTGCATAATTTCTGTATTTGAATAGACGCTCACAAACACCTCCCATCGTCCTATGGCTACTTCTAGTATGCCAATGTTGCCGTTTTTCAGCAAGCCTATATGCTACAATTATCCCATGACAAAAGCTATCGTCGTCGCCTACGATCAACGCCGCGCCATCGGTACTGGCGGCGATTTACCCTGGGGACGTAGTCTGCCGGCAGATTTGGCGCATTTTAAACAGCTAACCACTGGCGGTTGCGTGATTATGGGCCGCAAAACATTCGCATCAATCGGCTCGCGGCCACTGCCAAATCGTGAAAATATTGTTGTGTCGTCAAAGCCAACCGGCGTTAGTGGCGTCCTCACTGCCGTTAATCTATCAAGTGCCTACGCCCTTAGCCGCTACCCAATCTTCATCATCGGCGGCGGCCAACTCTATGCCGCTGCATTACCTGACGCTAACATTGTTTACGCCACCGAAGTGCAGGCTGAATTTCCTGGCGCCGACACCTTTTTCCCTGACATTGATATGACTCAGTGGCAGGAGACGAAGCGCGAACATTACCCTGCTGATGAGCATAACGCCTACGCGTTTGACTTTGTGCAGTACCATCGCATTGCCAAACATTGACTTTTTTATAAAAATTTGCTATAATATTACTATGTACCCAGCCAGGTTCAAGCAGTTTGTATTTGAAAACGGCTCTCTTACGGAAGAGGACCGCGACAGCGCACAAAAAGCCGCCGCCGCTCTGGCTGACGGCCTGGAAAGCGCATCTTTTTCTCTGCCAAGTAGTTACACCGAGGCTATAGAGGGAAAAGAGCGCAAACGAGAAGTTGCGGCACAGCTAACCTTTACTGCAGCTAAACTATTGTCAATTGATGACCCATCCAGTAAGCATGGCGGTGCTGTACTTGCGGGAGAAGTATTCTGGAGGAAAGGCAGTATGCTGGCGGAATCTAGACGGGGTATTATAGCGATTAGCTACGAGCCGGACGACGACGGGACAACACCAGATGCAATTATAGACACCGACCACTTTGGCGCCATGCAATATTACCACAGCCAAATTAACACTACACCGAAATCGGCGCTTTAATCGCTGGGTGCGACTCGTAGCCTTCCAGGCGAATATCATCAAAGGTGAAATCGTTGATGTCGGTAATTGCTGGGTTGAGCCATAATCTTGGCAACGGCAGCGGTTTACGCGACAATTGTTCATTAACCTGCTCAAGGTGATTGAGATAGATATGGGTATCGGCCAGCGTATGCACAAACTCGCCCGCCTGCAAGCCCGTCACCTGCGCTATCATGCTGAGCAGCAGCGCATAGGAGGCAATATTAAACGGCACGCCCAGGAAAGTGTCGGCTGAACGCTGGTATAAATGCAGGTCCAGCAGGCCCTTTTCGCCATTACGCCCCGGCCGCACATTGAGCTGAAACAGGGTGTGGCATGGCGGCAAGCCGCCAGCCGCCGCAATGTCGTCAATCTCCGCCACGTTCCAGGCGCTAACAATATTACGCCGAGAGTTTGGGTTAGTTTTAATGGTGTCAATCGCTTGTTGAATCTGATCAATCGTGCCGCCTTTGCCGTCTGGCCACTTACGCCACTGCACACCATAGACTGGCCCCAAATCGCCCCACTCCTCGGCAAACGCATGGTCGCTAGCAATCCGCTGAATAAATTCCGCCATCTGCCGACGCCACTCATCGGAATTAACCTCAGGCACAGGCAGCCCATTTTTCTCCAAATACGCTTTAAACGGCCACTCGTCCCAAATATGCACATCATTCTGCGCTAAATATTCTATATTACCAGTGCCTTGCAAAAACCATAGCAACTCATGTACCACACTGCGAAAATATAATTTCTTGGTCGTCATCGCCGGAAAGCCATCGGCCAGATTATAGCGCACCTGTCGCCCGAACACGCTTTTTGTACCCGTTCCCGTACGGTCGCCTTTCACCTCGCCATTATCGCGAATATCACGCAGTAGTGCTAAGTATTGTTTCATCTCCCCTCCTTGTTTGTCTCTTTATTATGGCAAGGCAGCACGAAAAACACAATCAAAGAGACGCTGCCTCTCGCGCCTCACCACCACCCGTAATGCGACTAGGCCTTTTTCACCACCGCATCAATCAGCCCGTACGCTACCGCTTCATCAGCCGTCATCCAGTAATCACGCTCGACATCGGCCTTGATCTTTGATAGCTTCTGCCCAGTATTTTTGGCCATGATACTCGCCAGCATCTCCTTCAGCGCCAGCGTTTCCTTGAGGTCAATCTCCATATCAGTCACCACGCCGCGCGTGCCGCTAGACGGCTGATGAATCATCACCTTAGCGTGCGGCAGACAGAACCGCTTGCCCTTAGCGCCGGAACTCAGCAAAAACGCCCCCATGCTAGCCTGTAGGCCAATGCCATAGGTCGCCACATCAGGCCTAATGAAGTTCATCGTGTCATAAATCGCCAGGCCATCGTAAATGCTACCGCCCGGGCTATTAATATACAGCGAAATATCCGCCTCTGGATCAACATGCGCCAGGTGTAACAATTGCGCCACCACAATATTGGCGGTATGTTCATTCACTTCCTCACCGAGGAAGATAATCCGCTCATTAAGCAGGCGCGAATAGATGTCAAATGCCCGTTCGCCATCAGCGGACTTTTCAATGACGGTTGGCACGAGGTACGACGATGGCATGGCAACTCCTTATGAATTTAGCTCAACCAACTTTTCAACAGTCTTATCGGTAATCATCCGGTTGGCAATGTCGCGGTGCACATTCGGATCATCAAAACGCTTAGCCATCTCAGCATTTTTGCCATACTGATGCTTCAGGACGTTAATCTGCGCTGATAATTCATCACGCGACACCTCAATCTTCAGCTCTTTTGACAATTCCGCCAATACCAACCCCGCCTTGACGCGCTTTTCAGCCGCTGGCCGCACTTCCTTTTTCAGCCAGGCGTCTTTATCGGCAAATTTCTGCGCACTCAAGTAGCTGTCCAGCGTCAACCCCTGATACATCAGGTTCTGCGTCATATCCTGCTCAATTGAGCGCATCTGACCCTCAATCAATAGTTCCGGTAGCGCCACCTTGGACGCTTCCGCCAACTCACCAACCAAATCATCTTTCAGTTTCTCTTCGGCTTCACGCTCTTTTTGCGCCGTAATCTCACGCTCGATATCGGCCTTCAGCTCCTTCATGTCAGTGAACGGCCCACACTTGGCGGCAAATTCATCATTCAGTTCCGGCAGAGTTAACTCATTAACCGTCTGCAAGGTCACCGTAAAGACAACCTTAGCGCCTGCCAAATCTTTGGCGTGATAATCATCCGGGAAGGTCAAATCAAGATCAAACTCCTCACCGGCCTTATGACCGATCACCCCTTCTTCAAAGCCCGGGATAAACTGCCCAGCGCCCAACTTTAGACCATAGCCCTTCGCCGTACCGCCATCAAACGCCACGCCGCCCTTCTTGCCAACAAAGTCAATTACCGCTTCATCGCCCTCTTTGGCAGCGCGCTCAACGGCCGTCTTCTCTACGAAATTCTGGCGCATACGCTCAATAATCTCGTCAACTTCCTTCGCTTCAACCTTCACTGGCTGTTTTTTGGCCTTTAGCTTCTGATACTTACCAAGTTTGACCGGCGGCACAATTTCCGCCTCCGCCGTGAATTCCAATTCTTGGCCCGGCACAAACTTCTTAACCTCAACGCTTGGGCGCTCTAAAGCCTGCAGCTTTTCCGTCAAAAAGGCCTCGGCGACCGCTTTACTCAGCGCATTATCAACCGCCTGCTCCTGCAGGGTCATTGGATTGATGTGCTTAGCGGCCACGCTGGCTGGCACTTTGCCTTTACGGAAACCTGGCACCTTTATATCGCGCGCCAATTTTGTCAATGCTACCTGCTCGGCAGCCTGCAATTCCTCCGCGCCCAGGGCAACGGTCAAAAGTACTTTCGTGTCTGATAGGTTCTTTACAGTCGTCTTCATATCTGTTAATTATACCAGATACGACGAGGCGCGGCAAATCCGATCATGCGCCATCGCACCAACGATAGACAGCACAAATACCGCCACGGCAATAATGATAGACACCGCATCCAGCGTTGAACTGGCAAAGCGTATATACAGATAGGCTACAGAGACAACCAGCACATATACCGGCGGCGCATATGCATCCATATTGATACCCTCGACCAACTGAATAGGCCGCGGTCTCGGCTTGGTCATAGCTCGCCAGATCATAACCACAGAGTGATATAGTAGCAATAGAAGGCTGATTCCTCCAAGGATAGCTACCGCCATCATTAGCATGCCCCAGTTTAAAAGTGAATCCACTCCCGCGCTAGCCAAAAGACCTATCATAAAGACAAACGGCACGGCAGTGAATAATACAAGCGACGCCACCAAAAGCCCGGCTATTAACTGCACAAGGCCGGCAATACCACACAACCATCTGTCAAGTGGGCGCGCAACAGCGGGTTGCCCCTGATGTGGTGTTATAATAGTTGGATCCGACGCTGATTGTTGATTAGTGTCCATATCTCCTCTGTATTAGTTTTGCCTGCTTATTTAAGTACACACCGCTTGCCGACAAATCCGTCGATAGGCCTTAGCCCCCTGAAATGATATGAAGGTCACGCAAACCCACGCCAGCGTCAATACCGGCATAGGGACAGATAGGAGCGCGTAAATCAATACAACAAAGATGAGCGGCAGCGGCATGATAAACATCAATGGCCATATGGCACACAGCAGTCTGGTGCGCTTTTTACTCACATAAATCATCGCGCTTGATGCCAACATAGCTACAACTGCATTCAGTAGGAGCAGTACAAGCGCAATTGCTATCGCTTTACCAACCTCGGGAAGTTTTCCGGGGCTTTGCAATACAAACTCGCGATATACGGCCTCAATAGCCGTCGGACCAATAATGAGAATTGCGCCAATAGAAATAAGCAACTGTAGACTGCCAGCGACAACACATGTCTTCTTGTTATTGACTGAACTACCTGACATACTCTTACTGCACACCTCCATGTCTCAAACGCAATCACGCCGCATATTAGTATCCTCTACTCACGGCCGTTGCATATAGAATAATAAACGCTGCTAATGCTAGAATCACGTGCCCGATGGCAGTAAGCACAGCAACAACTTCGCCGGCGGATTTTCTGATACGCTTCGGCATCACGCCTCGCTTTTGGATTGACCGGCGCCATGCAGAGATTTCATTGATAGCCGCGTTCTTTAATGCAGCAATCGCCAGGGCAAGAACGACAAATAGCATGTTTATTCGAGCAAAGAAGAGGAACAAGGCGTCAAAATTCAGCCAGCCACCAGAATGCCCCATAGCACTAAGCGACATCCATATCGCGGGTCCGCAAGATGCCAGTAACACAATATACAGAAGCTTGTTCGTGGCCGCCCCTTCTGGAATGCGCGAAGCATCGAGCGCGGACTTTACATGCGTTACTGACATTGCTGTCAATATGAGAGCAAAGGGCATGACAAAAACAGGAGGAGCCAATATGAGCGGCACCACTCCTCCAGTAAGCCCAGTGCCAACGCTCTGCGAGAATAATATGATATTACAAATCTCAATAACAACACCGAACGTTACCGCCCATATAGTGGCTACTTTCATTATGCGCACCTTGCGGAATATGCCTTCCGGCAGGTGGTCCATTGTTAGTTGCTTATTTTTTATCTCCTTGCTCTTCACCTTACTACCCACAATCCCCCCTTATCATACCTCAAACGCCACATCATCGCCGTCATACCGACGATCAGCCACAATTGTTACCATCCGGTCAGCGTCAACCCGCTGCTCAGTTGACTCAACAAGGTTTTTTACAACATATGCACCGCTATTCACTTCTTCCATGCCAATAAACACCGCAAACGGAATCTGCTTCTTCAGTGCGGTTTTTAGCTGCTTGTCAACCTTACGGCCAGTAATATCAAGCTCCGCTCGCACGCCTTCACTGCGTAATTTACGCACCAACGCATCAGCGCCAGTCACCGCCGCAGCCTCAACAACAATCACATAGACGTCAGTGCGTGACAGCAATGTTGGCAGTAAGTTGTGCACTTCCAAAAATTGCTGCATGGTCGTCGCGCCCATACCAACGCCAACTGTTGGCGTCTGTTCAGCGCCAAACAACCCAACCAGCCCGTCGTATCGCCCGCCGCCAAACAATGCCCGGTTATTTTCTGGCGCCGTGTCAAATACCTCAAACACCGTACCGGTGTAATAATCAAGCCCGCGCATCAACGTCGCATCAAACGCCGCGTTCGCCACACCTTTATCAGCCAGCAGCCGCATTACTTCCCGTAGCTGCAACGCGCCGGCCGACTCAGCAACTTCAGGCGGCAAATCATCAACTGACTTCAGACCAATCAACGTCGCCAACTTCGGCAGCCCTTCGCGCGCCGCCTCACTGCCAAAAATCTCAATCGCTTGACGTTTAAACTCTTCTGGCGGAATCTTGTTTTTCTTATCCAGCAGTTTCACCATCATCGTTGCGCCAATCACATCAAGCCCGAGGAACTGGCTCATCAGTTGATTAATCAGCTGACGGTTATTCACCCGAATCGCAAAATCATCGTCGCGCGCCCCAAACGCCTTAATTGTCGCATAAGACAGCTCAATAATTTCCGCGTCAGCCGCCGGACCATCGACACCAAACAGATCGGCATTCAATTGCCAAAATTCACGCTCACGACCCCGCTGCGGACGTTCATAGCGCATAAAGTTCGCAATAGAGTACAGCCGAGCCGGCATCGGGAGCTCCTGGCGACGCGCCGCCACCATGCGCGAAATGGTCGGTGTCATTTCTGGGCGAATCGTCACTTGACGGCCACCGCGGTCAGTAAACACGTAGGTTTGCTCGCTAGCTAACTCTTGGCCTGATTTTGCGGTATAAATCTCTAGCGGCTCTAATAACGGTGCGCCATATTCCTCATAACCAAACTGCTCCGCCACGCGCCGCCAAGTGGCAAAAATGTAATTCTGGAGGCGCTTATCCTCTGGATAATAATCTCGTGCGCCTTTATAACTTTGGGTTGATAAACTGCTCATATTACCTCCATTATGGTATACTTCGTTGCTTTTTTCAATCAAAACCGCCGAGGCAGAACTCGGCGGATATTAGTCACACAAAACCATGAGTCCTACCTCGGCAACAGGTGCGGATGATGGAATTGTCGTATAATCATATCTCTATTATAGCACATTTTGCTGCAGCCAGCAATACATCGCCACCGTAGCAGCAGCGCCAACATTAATACTGCGCGTGGAACCAAACTGCTCAATGGCAATAATTTGGTCAGCCGTTTCCGCCAGCGCCTGCGAAATACCCGGACCTTCCTGACCAAACACCAACACCGCTCGCGCTGGCAGCGTCGTCTGCGCCATCGGCACACTACCAGGGATATTATCAATGGCAATAATAGCGCGACCTTCCCGTCGCATCTGGGCAATAAACTCCTCAGTTGTTGGCACATATGACACATGAAGATATTTATCAGTCATCATCGCCCCGCGCTTATTCCACTGCCGCCGCCCAATAATACAGACCCGCCGCACACCAAACGCATTAGCGCTGCGCACGATCGTTCCGGCATTAAAATCACGCTCGGTGTTTTCCAGCGCAATCACTAAATCATGGCTACGCCGATCAAGCATCGCCACAATCTCCGCCTCAGAGCGGCCTTTGAATTCATCGGTTACATTACGAGTATCGTTCACTTCACTACACATCACGCCGCAACACAACTCTATAAAATCCGGCGATTGCTCGACGTGGCAATACAAACAGCAGCACGTGCGCTACAAACACCACAAAAAACATCCCACAAACTTGACATGCCATGCTTATAGCCGAACCAACGAGCCCGCAGACTATCAACTATATTTCCCCAGCTCTTCTTTCGGCCATACGAATCATCCGATGCGCGAAAATACACCAGAGGAGCAGCAATATTAGCCCCTTTATATCCTCCGGCCAATAATTTAACCCACAGGCAATAATCTTCAGCGCGACGAATCTCCGGATACCCCCCCACAGCAAGCACGGCAGATCGTTTATACATTACAGCCGGATGATTGAACGGCGAGCGGCGACGCATAAAAGCGCGTATTTCTGATTGCTCGGCGGGCACGCGTCGCTGAGACGTGATGGTCGTAATATCTCCCGAAAATTCCGCCAAATAGCCGCTACATACCGCCAGGTCACTATCCTGAGAGAACATCGCGACCTGTCGCTCAAACCGATCCGGAAAAGCGATATCATCAGCATCAAGCTTGCCAATCAGTTCGTGACGACTCGCCTTAATGGCCGCATTGCACGCCGCACCATGCCCCCGATTCTCCGGTAGTTGCACTAGCCGCACCGGCACCGTTGAGGTGCGCTGCACTTCCTGACATGCCGCCTGCAAATCATTCGGGATGGCACCGTCAAGCGCAATAATAATCTCTGCCGGCAGCAATGTCTGTTGTAAAAGCGAAGCAAATGATTGCTTAAAGTAGTCGGCGACATCACCACGATACAACGTCATGATAACACTGTACTCCCTACGGACAGAGCGCGTCTGCTTACGGGGCTGTTTTGCCATTTTTCTCAACTACACCCTCTTGATAACCCGCGCCAGTGCCAACAACGCCAAGTGTACGCAGCAGGCAAATTATATCCATTTTAAGACCAATGTGTGCAATATAATACGCATCAAACTGTGATTTACGAACAATATCATGCGCCAATTCATCACGGCCATTCACCTGCGCCCAACCAGTAATCCCCGGACGCACCGAAAACACCCCAAGCCGGCGACGCACATCGGCCAGATCCTTTTCATTGTCGTCAGCAGATCCTGGACGCGGGCCAATAAAGCTCATATCACCGCGCAGCACATTAATTATTTGCGGCAGCTCATCCAACGACAAACGACGCAGCAGTCTGCCAGATCGTGTCATAAATTGATAAGGATTTACAAAACTACGCGGCGGAATAACCGGGGCATCAGCGCGAAATGTACGAAATTTATACATATAAAACACCTTTTCATCACGGCCCAACCGACGCGCCCGAAACAGAACCGGACCGCGTGAATCAATAGCAATGACCAGCGCCAGAAAAACCATGAGTGGCGCAAAGATGATTAATAGCACCACCGCCAAAACGATATCAAAACATCGCTTCACTACCATGTAGATTGCCCGTTTTGTTTGCTTTATACTGCTCACGTCCACCATCCTATCGCTCATTATACTACATCACCTATCGTAGTTCTCGTATTCTTCTGCTTTCTTTTTCAACAGATGATGCGTCCAGTACATACATATACAGCTGATATCCTGGCATGGCAAATGACGGCAACCCGCCAGTCTGGCCACGACCGCTCACGACAGCGCTGGTGACTTGCCAATCATCCGCCACCTGCTGATTAATCAGCTGACGCAGCGACCGATCGGTGATATTCGTCTGCACCGATGATCCTAGCACTTCCAGTACCCCATCATAGCTAGCAAGGCTATTCGCCCTCAGTAGCTTACGAAGTATCGCCTCAATAATAATCATCTGATTCCTGCCGCGCCCCACGTCGCCTTCGCCCAGACTCTTGCGCTCCCGAGCAAACGCCAGCGCGTCGGCGCCGTTTAATGTCACACTCCCGGCCGGAAACGCCTTGCCGTTATACGCGGTAAAGGCCCGAGGATTGTCTACTACCACGCCGCCAATCTTGTCAATCACCGCCATAAACGAAGTAAAGTTAATACGAACATAACCATCAATCGTGACAGCAAACAACTGCTCAAGCGTCTTAACCGACGTTTCAACACCGTAGATACCAGAATGCGTCAACTTGTCTTTCTGATTACGACCGGCCCCGGGAATCGCCACATAAGCATCGCGCGGCACAGTCGTAATGTGAACTTTGTGTTTTTCAGGATTGACCGTCATGAGTATGTTGACGTCTGAGCGCGATACCGTTGCAATGGGACCATAGGTATCAATGCCGCTGATATATATTGTGAAGGGTTTGCCGGCTTCAATAGCGGCTTGCTTGACATCCTCGGTGAAATGGAATGTTTTAAGCACCCGAGTCCTGCGCGAAAACTGCTCGTCAGTCGCTTCAATCGCCGTGCGATATGATTCGTTAAGAATGCCGATTACTGCCGTATCTCCCTGAATCATGCGCGCCATATCCGCATAAGAAGCCAGCGACACAAGCTCCGCCGCGCCAGTCATCGTCTTTACTTCCCGTGCGCGACTTTCATCAATCTCAGCAAATCGCAACGGCTTACCTGCGACGTGCGTAATATCGGTCATTGGGCTATCAGCGTGAACAATAACCGAAAACGACACGGTATGACCAGTGCTGGTGGTAATGCGCGACAGCAGATCATCACCCCTGCTGATTAGTGTAATGCCGACACTACTCACCGCTATCACCAACAGCGCCATCACAGCACCACCGGCGCGATATAACCGATTTTTACCCATCAGTAGTAGCGCAGTGGTCACTACATACACCACCAGCAGCACACCATACGCCCCGATCTGATATTTTCCCGGCAGCAGACCTGAGGACCAGGTGCGGTAGATGAGTAGCGCCGCCGCAATACCTGCCACTAGCACAAGCAACCGCCGCAGTCGCACGCCCCATATTGCTGCTTTATTGACAATTCGCATACTACCCTAGTATAGCAACAAAGGCTATGTTTACAAAAAAATACGGCCGATATACGACCGACTGTTTGGTGCGGATGAAAGGACTTGAACCTTCACGTACTTGCGTACACTAGCACCTGAAGCTAGCGCGTCTACCAATTCCGCCACATCCGCATATGACTGTTTTATTATATGACGTATCGCGGATTTTTACAATACCCGCATTGACCGGTAATGACGATAAAATATCACCGAACGATAGATAAGCATACTGCCATTTGATCCAGCAATAACCATCGCCGCTGTCGCGGGCGTGAGCAGCGACATGCCATACAGCGTAACAAACAGCCCAATATTAATACCGGCACTGATAACTATCGACAGATTCGCATGCTTCGCAGCGCCAAGCGGCGACAGTGCATTATACCCCATCATCATATTCGGCAACGCCAAAAATACTCCTACCATCATAGTCCGCAAGTGCACGCCAGATTCCGCAAAATCAACGCCAAGCACCATAACACACAGCTGCTCCGCAAACACCGCAATCACACCGCATATGACCGCCCATATCACCACTCCCACCACGAGCACCCTCCAAAACATTCTGTAATCTTTCTTGTGCACCATATGCGGATAGAGCCCGTCAACAACCGGCGAAAGCGCCATCTCACCAGCACCAGCCAGCCGAGACGCCCCTGAAAAAACGCCTATTTCCCGAGACAGCGGCGTAAATTGCATACTTAAGAAAAACGACCCTGCTGCTTGATTAACACTCACCGCCAACCGCGACACAAAGAACAGACTGCTGCCTCGTAAAGTCTGCAGCACCCTCTTTAGGTGGAATGACACCCGCACAATACCATCCCGCCGCATCGCCACGGCCGTCACTATTACCGCGATGCCATTCCCGATAATCATACCCAATGGCACAAACAGCACATCCTGATCGCCATGCACTAACGTCACGATGATTGCTATTGCGCAGAGTTTTATCGCCAGCGTCCTTATGGCGATAATTTTCATAGCCTCTATACCCCTGTAGTAGAAATCGGGCAGTAGTGCTGAGAGGGCGGAGCTAGCCAAAAACAGTAGTAATATCGGCAAGTTATCGCGTACCATCGGCAGCAGCGCAGCGCTGGCCACGCATAACCCCACCGCCACAACCGAAAGCGCGACCTTCGCATACATCACGTCAGATATAATGCGAGACATCGTCCGAATACTCCTGCGGTTTTTTGCAATATCAGCTGTAGCAGAAATCATAAATCCAAAATCAACAATCACCTGAAATAGCAGGGCGTACGCCATGGCAAATCCAACCAACCCAAACATTTCCACGCTAAGCGTGCGTGACAGCACTGGAAAGAGGAGCAGTCCAATAAAGTAATTGGAAAATGTTAAAACATATAAAAACAGTGTGTTTTTGACGATGCGTTTACCGCTCATGCGCCGCGCCCTCTAGCTGGCTCAGCAGCCACTGTCTACTCTCCTGCTGCAACCGCGAAAGTCGCCTATCAACCTGCCGCCAATCTATCGGTCGTAGCTGCGCCATATCAAACTCGCCAAACTGATCCTCGCGAATCAGCCGGTCTTCAAGCCCAAGTGTCCGCAGCAAATCAACGTAGCGTACCGAACCGCCGCTAGCAGTAGTGGCGCATAGCGTAATGAAATCCGTGTGGTTGATGATGGAAAAAATTGTCCCATGAAAACTATTTGTCACCACAAACTCCGCCTCGGCAAAGCCGCGCAGCCACTGCTCAACCGGCGGCAATTGACCCCATCCCTGCCCGGTCGTTCCCTCATAATCCACACCCATCCGCTCAGCAACTGATTGCATAAAGCGATATTTTTTACTATCTTTTCTCTCGCGCAGTAAATAGTAAAACAGTGGCTTTGCAGCACGAAGTGGCCGTATCGGCTGCGCGATAAGTGCGTCATAATCCGCCTTTTGTAACAGCAGCGTTGGATCAACCACAGCAATCGCGTCAATACCCCAAAAATCTTGCGCCAACTGCACCGCTGACGGCTCACGCACGGCAACCGCGTCAAAGCGCTGCATGAGGCGACGCGCTTCATCACTGTGAATATGCTTATCTTTTTTAGTAAAAACACTCTTGCCAAAACTTGACGCGTACGAGATTCGACGCGCTGGCCAGGTGACAAAGCCTAAGAGGAATACTCGCCATGACGCGAAAAATTCGCGGCCAATCGTGCTAATGTTAAAGTTCTGATCTGATCCAATAATGTAGGTTTTATAACGACGATGCAGTAATGGCACGTACGTTGTTTGATTAATGCGCCGCCGGCAAAAGGCGCTGAGGTAGCGATAATTATACATAGGGGCGTTAACATAAAGATGAGATTTGCCAAATAGTCGCAAGACTATGTAGCGTGGCACAGCACATAACCAACTCTGCCACAATAAATATTTTCGCCAGTAGTAGCCATAGAAAAAATAACTCGTAAAATTATATCCGTGCTGCTTTAAGAATGTCTGTAGCGCCCATCGCTGCATAATATTACCATAGTTGTTATTGGCCGTGATAGTGACGATTGCGCCATCATATCGCTGGCGTCGCACCTTAATCATGCATCGTATCCTTTGCAATTCTTCGGAGCTTCATCCAGTTAGCAAGCCGCGCCATTGTTACTGGAAATGCCCAAATTGCTATCATCCGCACCTTAAACCGCAATGACACCTTCGCATTAATAACACTCCATGTATGGCGACGAATATAGCGCAGCGCTTTTCTGTACAGTGCGGCGTGGACTTGTTGTGAGCGCGTAATAACAATGATGCGCAAGATGTAAAAATAATCAAGCCAATAATGCCAATCCAGCGCCTTGTCAATTATCTCCGACTTCAATATGAGATTGTCCCGAATACTGTCAAGTGCATCAATCGAGCCTGTGCCCTGCCTGACATCCGGCTTCGTGGTTGCGCTACCTTGATTATTCAACCGATAATAATACACTTTGCGTGATCCAATACCTACTTTTTTAGCGCGCTGAGCGGCGTCAGTGATAAATCGCATACCCTCACCCGTAAATAGCTCTGGATAGAACCGCAGTTTATTGTCTTCAATGAAGCTTCGTTTATACATTTTATTCCACGCACCAAGTAGCATTCGAGGATACAGAAACTCCGCAGTCGCCTCTTCACCGCTCATACTGTATATTTCATCATGCGCCACCTGATGCGGATAGCGCGTCGTAAAGACATTTGCCGAACCGACAAAGTCAGCGTCAGTCGCCTGAAATAACGACAGCATATAGGCTACATAATCTTTTGCCAAAAAATCATCACTATCAATAAACACCACGTATTCGCCGCGTGCCGCCTCTAATCCCTTATTGCGCGTTGCGCTTAAACGGCTATTTGACTGATGGATCACGCGAATACGAGGGTCTTTTTTCGCATAAGCGTCAGCAATGTCGCCGGAAGCGTCGGTTGATCCGTCATTGACTAAAATAATCTCAATATTGTCATATGTTTGATGGATTAACGACTCAAGACATGTCGTAAGATAGCGCTCAACATTATATATCGCCACTAGAAGTGATACCAGCGGTTTGTCTGCACTAGCTTGTTTCATGAATAGTTACCCCTCCTTATTTTCGCTAGGATCATCAAAAGTGGACGATATAGCCACTCTCCAATTAGTATAACAAGCACCAGAAGCTTTATACCAGCGCTAATATCCGACGCCGCTATAATAGCGCGCCAATGCTGCCATAGCCACCGCCTAACTTCCTTTTTATGTACAATCCTCGCCCGTTTGCGCACACGCGTATACACATAGGCGAGATGTTTATGCGTTACAAATGCCAGCGCACGCGCTTCACCCAACCCCTTAGTTGCCGCAGCAATAGCCGCCGCTTCATGCGCCATTAGCACAAGATCATAATCATAATCGCTTGAGCGGGCTTGATTGGTAATACTGGACGAGCGCTGTACATAATAATAAAACGCGTTGTCAATAAAGCCAATGCGCTGCGCCGCAATATACGATGTAAGCAAAAACACAATGTCTTCATGTCGCCGCCCGACAGGAAACGTCAGCCCTTGTTGCATAATAGTCGCCGTACGGAATAGTTTCCCCCAAGCGGCGTCATACTCATGGTTAATGCTCGCCAAAAAGTCCCGAGCCATAGCTATTCCAGTCATCACCTCCGTGCGAATCTGCCCCGTCACCCTTACATCGCCATATACCGTCACCCGGGGAGAACACATAATATCGCAGTTATTAGCACGCATACCGCTCACTAGCGCGGCTATATATTCACGATCAATATAATCATCCGAATCGATAAACGTTAGATATTCACCGGTGGCATGCCGCATGCCGGTATTGCGCGCTCCCGAAAGCCCAACATTATCCTGATGGATAGCCACGATGCGACTATCTTGCATCCGCATTTTTTCTACAATATCGCCAGTTTCGTCAGTTGATCCGTCATTGACAATAATAATCTCCAGCTCTGTATAACTTTGATTGCCAATGCTTTGCACATTTTCCTCAAGAAATTCAGCCGAATTATAAGCCGGAATAATAACGCTCACCACATCACGACGATACTTTGCTGCGCTCATCGCCCAAGCCTCCACAGTGCTTGATTATCATACTGCTGACCACTTTTTATCACACATTTACTCTCATCCCTCAAGCACAGCATTCTATTGAGTAGCGACTGATGCCGATTTACATCATTAAAATCAACCTGATGCCATAGGCTGCTATACGGCAATATCCAATTCCAGTTACACACCATCATGCACACAAACAGCCCAACCTGCGTCAGCCCAAGGCGACGGCGCATCGTATAATTCGCCGTCGCATATACCGCAACCGGCACGATTGGTAGTAGATACTGCGTCAGTCGCCCACCAAACGAGATAAATGCCGAAAGCGTCAGCAGCATCAGCCCGACACTGAGAAGGACCACCTGCACTCTATAGGTTATGATATGCGCGGCACGGTGATGATATAGTCGCCATAGCCCCCATAACAATAGCCCGCCCATCGTGATTGTCCAATAATTCACCCTAATAAGGCCAAGCAGCCTAAATCCTTTGCCGTCATACAGACTTTTTAGCGCGTAATTTATATAGTGGATGTCAAGGCTACGCAGCCCCTCTTGAAACATGATTGCCATACCGATCACGGCAAGGATTGCCATAATGCCTACGCCAATAGCGATGCCGTTTACGCGCCAAAGGTGCTGCGCGGGCAGTTTATGAATCAGTGGCCGAATTAGATATGCCGGCACGAAAAAGAGTGCCGAAAAGTGGCTAGTTACCGCAATCGCCATGACGGCGATGTAGCGTAGCGGTTTGCCTATCACGATATAATACACAGCGAAGAAGAAGAGCGCGATTGCTAAGGTTTGCCGCATCTGGTCAAACGCAAGCGGCATCATAATAATCAGCATCAGCGACCAAGCCATGCCTAGCAGAAGACCGTCCGTCCGAGGCAGTAAGCGTTGCATGCCGATATACAACAACACCAGCGTCGCAGTCCACACACTGGCAAAAAATACTACTGGCGTACCGGTTAAAGCGTAGGAAATCTTCGGAAGAAGATGGAACAATGGCTCAACCTTCAAAAAATATGCGGCCGTCGCGCCAGTTTCTTCTCCTGTGGCGAAGAATTGATATATTTCAAGATAGTTGGGGTAGTCAGCGCCAGTGCCATAGCGCAAAGAGCCGAGCGCGAGTGGCAAAAATAGCCCAAGCAAAACCGGCCAGCGAATCACATGCCGCCTGCCCTTTACGGTAATGACTGCCGTTTTTTTACAAGCCACAAAGAATGCGCTGACTGCAATCACCAAAAAATACAGCAAGACACTCGCTAGCATTGTCATATCTACTATATTTTACACTATTTCCGCCGCCTTGCTATACCCCGCGACACCATTCATTCAGCTCGGCAGCCAGCTCTTTGGCCGACACCGCTTGCTTAATGCCTGGCGCTAAAATACCCGCTGGGTCAAATATCTGGCGAATTTGGTCGTATAGTTCAACTTCTTCCTGCGGTAGCGTGGCACGCATTACCGCCGCCTTAAAGCGCCCATCGCCGCCGCGGCCAGCAAAACTCACTTTCAGCTCTGCGGCCGCCCGCGCTACTTCCGCGGTTACTTGCAGCATTGCCCGCCGATCACTAACCTTGTGTGCATCAAACACCGGCAGAATGTCAACAAATCCATTCACCGCATCATACACTACTGGCAGGGCAACGCCGGTGTTTGCCTCAATCTGCCGCAACTCGCTAAGAAAGGTGTCAATTCGCTCCAACGGCATCCATAAGCCCGACAATGCCGGCAGCAGTGCAGTGCGCGGCTTGCTTGGCTGTGTTGAAAAGCGCAGCAGTGAAAGCATACTAGGTATGTCGGGAGATTCCATATCATAACATTCAACAGTGAGCGGTGCCGATCCGGCAATCTTCTTTTGCAGCTTCTTCACTGCCCGCGCTCGAGATCGCTCAGAAAAATCAGCAAACACCGCAATCATACTGCCGCCCTTAAACGATTCTTTCGGCGCCCACGCCACCTGCTTACCGCTTTCTACTGCCCGCGCCGCCAGCCGCCCGTCAAGCACGGTTATCTGCGCCGCTCGGCAATCAGCCGCCATATCAGCCGCCGCTTGCGCCAATGACATATCATCAAACGCCGCCGCCACCACTGTCACATCAGGGCTAATAAAATCAGCTTTCACAATAGCTTCACTAATAATGCCGAGCGCGCCCTGAGCACCAATAAACAGCGGCGTCAAGTCAATACTGCCATCAGGCCGCTTGACTTTTGCAATGCCAGCAAAGCCCGCCGTGTCAACCGCCTGGCGCGCCGCCATACGCTGAATCAGCGCTGCATTATCCTCAATCAAATTATCCAGCTGCCGATAAATATCGCCCTCAAACGTCGTCAGGCCTTTTTTCTTCGCCACATCCCGCTTTGACAGCCGCCCAGTCTGCAACACATCACCATTGCTCAACACCACCTCAAGCTGCTGCACCGCGTCAGCAAATAGCTGCGTCCGTCCCAGTGAACCAGCCGCCGCACCAGCGCTCATTGCACCGCCAATCGTGCCATCTTGGCCGTCAGAAATCGCCGGCAGCGCCAGTCCTTTGTGCGTGGCCAACACCGCATTAACCGCCCGATGCGACATACCCGCCTGCACATGAATCAGCTGTTGCTTCGGATCAATGCCCCGCACTTGCTGCATATACGCCGTCGTATCAATCATCACGCCAGTACCCGTCGCCGCACCGTTAAAGTCCGCTCCATAGCCGCGCACCGACACTGGCAAAACATGCCCCTTTTCCGCCAACTGTGAACAAAAACGCATAATTTTGCGAATATCACTGGTATTGGCAACGCGCGCCACCATCTCCGGCCGCCGCACCAACACGCCGCCATCTCGCTCAGCCGCAGCCACCACTGCACCATTAGTCACAACCTCGCCCACCAGATGACCATTCAGATATGTCGCGACTTTATTCATTAATCCCCCTTTTATACTACTTGCTCATATTGTAGCATAAGCCGGATTGAATAATAAATAGCTTGCACTGGCGGGTAGCTTTTGCTATGATAAAGGTAATGCGGATGTGGTGGAATTGGTAGACACGCATGCCTTAGGAGCATGTGCCTCACGGCGTGAAGGTTCAAGTCCTTTCATCCGCACCACATTGTAAGGATAGGAGCTCGCTCACTTTTCATCATGGCGAGTTTATTTTTATGAAGCAAGCAGGACGAATTCGCAACATCGCAATTATTGCCCACGTTGACCATGGCAAAACAACCATGGTGGATGGGCTTTTGAAACAATCGCGCACGTTCCGGGATAATCAGGCTGAGATGGCGCAGGAATTGATCATGGACTCGGGCGATCAAGAGCATGAGCGGGGCATCACTATCACCGCCAAGCAGACCTCGGTGTTTTATCAGCGACCAGGCGGCGAAGAATATAAAATCAACATCATTGACACGCCGGGACACGCCGACTTTTCGGGCGAGGTGGAGCGAACGCTACAGATGGCGGACGGCGTATTGCTGATCGTTGATGCCCAGGAAGGGCCGATGCCGCAGACTAAATTTGTGCTAAGCAAGGCCTTAGAATTAGGGTTGAAACCAGTGGTGGTGATTAATAAAATCGACAAGCCGGCGCGGCGGATCGCCGAGGTGGAGGATGAGCTAAGCGATCTGTTTTTGGAGCTAGCGACTGACGACTCACAACTGCACTACCCTGTCTATTACGCCATTGGCCGCGACGGTAAGGCATGGCGTGACATGCCGGACGACCCGAGTGCCGAGGCTGATTTGACGCCGCTTTTTGAGGCAATTATCAATGACATTCCAGCACCAAGCGTGTCGGGTGATGGCGCCTTTCACATGCTAGTGACCAGCCTGCAGTACGATTCGTTTCAGGGCAAATACGCCATCGGGCGAGTGGCACGCGGTTCGGTCAAGCGCGGTCTGGCAGTTAGCTTGATGAAAAACGGCGAAGTGTCCGGTTCGGCGCGGGTAGAAAAAGTCTTTGGCTACCGCGGCCTGAACCGCGAGGAGCTTGATGAAGCGTTTGCTGGCGACATCGTGGCACTGACCGGTATCAGCGAGGCGCACATTGGCGATACTATTGCCGATAAAGAAACTCCTGAGGCACTGCCGACCATCGCCATTGAAGCGCCGACGCTGAGCATGTACCTTGGCCCAAACACTAGCCCAATGAAGGGTAAAGAGGGTGAATTTACTACCTCACGGCAAATCGGCGACCGCTTGCAGCGCGAGCTGGAAACGAATGTGGCGCTGAGGGTGGAGGAAAACGGCATTGGCTTTACGATTTCTGGGCGCGGTGAATTACACTTGTCAGTCCTGATTGAAACCATGCGCCGCGAAGGTTTTGAGTTTGAGGTCGGCCGACCGCAAGTCGTCACCATTACTGAAGACGGCGTAGAAAAAGAGCCAGTGGAGGAATTGCTTATTGAAGTTGGGCCAGAGTTCGTCGGTGCTATCAGTCAAGAACTGGGCGCCCGGCGTGCTGAGATGCGCGGCCAAGAAACGACCGCCAGCGGCGCGGTGCGATTGACCTACATTTTGCCGACACGGGCACTGATTGGCCTACGCAACAACCTCTTGACCGCCACTAAGGGGACCGTCATTATGAATTCCCTGCCTCACGGGTATCAGCCGCTGGGCGATAAGTTGCCGCAAACCCGTAACGGCGTCCTGATCGCCTTTGAGGCCGGCACCACCACGCCGTACGCCCTGCAAGCGGCCGAAGCGCGCGGTGAATTATTAGTCGGCCCGGGTACCGAAGTCTACGCCGGGATGATTGTCGGCATTTACAACCGCCAAGAAGACTTGGAAATCAACGTCTGTAAGGCCAAGCACCTGACCAATATGCGCTCCAAGTCATCTGACGGCACTGTGCAGCTTACGCCATTCACCGACCTCAGCCTGGAACAATGCATTGATTTCATTGAGGACGATGAGCTGCTGGAAGTCACGCCAAAAAGCCTCCGCCTGCGCAAGCGCTATCTTGACGCCAATGAGCGCAAACGCGCCGCCAAGAAATAGACCAAGCGCCATAATACGCAAAAACCGCCCCGATACCGAGGCGGTCTTCATGTCGCAGCAGGTAGTTAGTCTACCAGCGTTTCTTTCACACGACGAGAATTGATGAAGTATAGCGAGTACAATACCGCCCCCAAGATTGTCGCCAAAATAGTTGCAATCAACATCGGCACTGAACCTTCAGCACTAGCGCTTGATGAGTACATATAATCAGCGTCATACGAGCTGGCGCGAGTGGCAGCCGGACTCACAAAGGTGATGATGCTACCGATGATGCTATACAGAGCACTGAGGCTGATTGTACCGATCGCAGCCCACTTACCCAGCTTCTTGCCCATTGAGATCAAGACCACTGTGGTGATGGCTGCTGCAGTGATAAATGGCGAGAAGATCATGGCGACGACGCTGGCGGCGCTGGCTGATACCATCATTGAGCCAAAGAATACCATAATCATGCCAAGTGCCTGCAGCGCGAAACATATCGTAAAGAACATCAACCAGCCCTTCAAGCCTTTCAATGATTCGGCCATCACGACATACTGCACCGGCGCGGCTTGCGGCTGGGCAAAGTATTGCTGATTGACCGGCTGCTGCATATATGGCGTATTAGTTGGCTGCGGCGCCGGGCCATACTGCGCGTTTGGATCTGGCTGTGGCGCATATTGCGGCTGCACTGGCTGTTCTGGTTGCTGTTTTGCTGTCATAGGATTCTCCTTGTTTAGTCCTTATGGTGAGATTATAGCAAGCCAAGCATTACTTGACTAGAGTATTACGCACGCGATGCGATCGTAAGTAATATGTAATGATCGCTGCAGTGACAGCCACAAGCGCCGTCCAAACAATTATCAAACCGACGAGGCCTGGACCATTAGCATACTGCGTTTCATAGATTTTCTTCCACGTACCGGACGCTGTTGCGATACGATCCTGCAGTGTCAAGTGGCTCAGCAGTGATGCGATAATCACCATTACCGTCAGCGCAACAGGCATAGCAATACTTACCCACTTAGCAAGTCGCTTTTTGAGCAATGTTAGCACTACGCTGGTGATACCCAAAACAACAACGATCGGCACCAGGATGATTGCCGCTATGTTCATTGAGCCATTGCGCCCAAGCGCCATAATAAACGACAGACCTAGCACCAAAGATACAGCGCCAAACAGGATAATCATGGCGAGCAACCACCCCTTTACTCCGACTGGCCCTGGCTGTATTTGCACTGGTTGATTCATGTGCGGTTTCATATATCCTCCTTAATTATAATTCCAGTATAGCACGCGCCACTTCCTCGGGCAGAAACCCTTTATCGTGCTGAAAATCAGCTTTCCATTCATATCCCTTGCCATACCCGAGCTCTTTCATTAATTTCGTTGGTGCGTTGCGAAGATGCAGCGGCACGGCAGCATACGGAAATTGCCGCGCTAAATCCTGCGCTTGATGCATCAAATCAGTCGTTTCGCGCGATTTTGGACTTTTCGCCAGCGCCGTCGCACAGTGATATAAATTATAATTCGCTTCCGGCAGGCCCACTCGCTCCACCGCCTGAAACGTCGCCACTGCCAGCGCCAACGCACCATTGCCCGCCAGCCCAATATCTTCTGAAGCGAACACGATCATCCGCCGAGCAATAAACTTCGGATCTTCGCCCGCTTCAATCATCCGCGCCAAGTAATATAACGCCGCCGTCACATCACTCCCACGCAGCGACTTAATAAACGCTGAAATTGTATCATAGTGCGTATCACCGTGTTTATCGTAGCCTGGCAGTTTGCGCTGCGCTGCCGCCTGCACCACCTCTGGCGTCACCTTATCACTTAAACTCAGCGCCAATTCTACATTCCCCAGCGCCACCCGAGCATCGCCGGCCGCCATTTCCGCCAGATAGTCCAGCGCTTTTGGTGTCACTGCTTTCGTCTTGCCCAGCCGCTTCAGTGCCCGCCGTACAATCGCCCTAATGTCATCTTTATCAAGCGGCTGCAGGACCACCACTCGCATCCGGCTCAGTAGCGGCGTAATCACCTCAAAGCTCGGATTTTCCGTCGTCGCGCCAATCAGTGTAATCAGCCCCGATTCCACATGCGGCAAAAACGCGTCCTGCTGTACTTTATTAAAGCGGTGAATCTCATCAACAAACAGCACCGTGCGCAGCCCCAAATTCCAATTTTGCCGGGCATGCTCAATTACTACTGTGACATCTTTTTTACCAGCCGTCACCGCACTCAATTCAACAAATTCCGCCTCAACTTCACGGGCAATAATCCGCGCCAGTGTCGTCTTACCCGTCCCTGGCGGCCCCCATAAAATCAAGCTGACTGGGTGCTTCTGCGCTACAATCCGTCGCAGTATCTCGCCATCAGCCAGCACGTGCCCCTGCCCAACCACTTCATCAAGTGTCTGCGGACGCATTTGTTCAGCCAATGGAATCCGATTCATATTTTTATTATACGCCACCGCCCAATTCTGTTATACTAAAAGGGTAATTAAGGAGGATTTATGGCAGAAGCTATGCTCTCAGTATTCTTTATTATATTATTTATCGCCCTTGGCATTCTGATCAGCGGTATTCGCATTATCAATCAGTACCAGCGCGGCGTGGTGCTGACCTTTGGTCGCTATACCGGTACGCGCGAACCGGGCTTTCGCTTTGTCTTTCCGGGCATTCAACAGATGATGCTGGTTGACGTGCGTTCAACACCGATTGATGTGCCCAAACAAGAAGTTATCACCAAAGATAATGTGACGGTTGGTGTTGATGCGGTGGTCTATTTCCGAGTGATTCATGCGCCAAAGGCGGTGCTGGAAACGACAAACTACATTTATGCCACCAGCCAATTTGCTCAAGCAGCACTGCGCGATGTGACGGGTAATGTCGATATGGATGATCTGCTGGCTAAACGCGAGGAGATTTCGCAGCAAATCAAGCAGATTGTTGATGCCGAGACTGACAAATGGGGTATTGACGTGGAGAATGTCAAAATCCAGAATATTGAGCTGCCGGGCGACATGAAGCGGGCCATGGCCAAGCAGGCGGAGGCTGAGCGTGAACGCCGCGCTAACATTATTAACGCCGACGGCGAAAAAGCCGCCGCAGAAACATTGGCAGCCGCTGCCGAGATTTTGGCGAAAACACCAGGCGCCATTAACCTGCGCACCCTGAACACCTTGGAGCGTATCTCTACCGAACCATCACAAAAGACCATGATGCTCTTCCCTGTTGAGCTGATTGATGCGCTGCGCGGACGCAAGTAATCAGTCACCCACCTCGCACTGCCGCCCCGTACATCAGGGCGGCTTTTTCACACCAACTCTCTTGAATTTTTCACAGCCACACTGCATAATCATAAACAGCATGTATTATGTGAATCGGATTGAGTTGGGTCGGTCACTGGGTGGTCGGTTGCAGGATTTGAAGGGGCAAGAAGCGGTAGTGATTGCCCTGAAGGAGTCGGCGTTGACGGCCTGCATTGGACTAGCCAGTGAAATTAATGCTTGGGTATTTCCACTGCTGTCGCAGCGCATCACCATTCCTGGCGATCCGCGCGTCATGGGCGTGATTGATCCGAGTGGCACTTTTACCTGGAGTCCTGATCTTGAAAAGATGCAGCGCGATGGTATTGAACTAGAGTCACGCGCCGTACTTGAGGACGCCAAACGACAAGCGTTTTCGGAGCTTAATCGTGCCATTGATAGCTATGGCGGGCTTTCAAAAGAGGCGCTGAATGGTCGCATTTTACTATTGACTGGCGATATTGTTGAAGACCGGGTTGAGATCGCTATGGCGCTGGAATACTTGAAGTCGGTGCGCTATGCAGCGCTCTATGGGCTAGGCGGCAATGTTGATGCAGTAGCGGCTGATTATTTCCATCTACAAACCGACCGCAGCGTGGCGCTTGACGTGATGACGCATATGTTTCCGGCTGAGCATTATTTTGAGCAACAGGACGCCTACACACTAGAAGAACAACGGCAGTTGGCCATTAATATTTCACAGTATTGGACATAAAGGAGGGATATGAACCAGCAACCAAACCCATTTGTAAATCAGCCGTCGGGGGCGCAGCAGCCGACTAATCCGGTAATGGTGCAGCCGCAACCAACCATGCAGCCCGTCGCACAGCCAACCGTGCAGCAACCCATCCCGCAACAGGGCACCGCACCCGCCGTGCAACCAGCCACGGCAACTCCTGCGTCGACCACCGACTTTCGCAATCCAAACGACGTCATCTCAGCCGAAGAGTTACAACATGTCACTGACACTGTCTCTACCATTACCGAAGCGTTCGCCTCTCGCGTGGTCGGTCAGGATAATTTGCGCACTGCCTTACTCGTCAGTATGATTACCGGCGGGCACGTGCTATTAGAGTCGGTGCCAGGGCTGGCCAAGACCACCGCGGTGCAGACATTAGCGGCCAGCGTCCAGGGCTCATTTAAGCGCATCCAATGTACGCCAGACCTCTTGCCAAGCGATATCATTGGTACGCAAATTTATGATTATGCCAAGGGCGAATTCCGCACTGAACTCGGGCCGGTGCACGCCAATTTTGTACTGCTTGACGAAATTAACCGCTCTAGCGCCAAGACGCAAAGTGCCATGCTGGAGGCCATGCAGGAAAAGCAGACCAGCATCGGCGGCCAGCGCTACGATCTGCCAAAGCCCTTTATCGTGCTGGCGACACAAAACCCGGTTGAGCAGGAGGGCACCTATGAACTACCTGAGGCGCAGCTGGACCGTTTCCTGCTGAAAGAGATTCTGAGTTATCCAACCCCGGACGAAGAGCTAGAAATCCTCAAGCGCATTGAAAATGGCGTCCTCGGAGCGACGCCAAAAGCTGACGATCTGCCGCATGTCGCGCTGGATGATATTACACACATGCAGACACTGGTTGACAAAGTGTACATTGATGATGCAGTGAAGCGCTATATTGTGCAGATTATCGCTGCAACTCGCGCGCCACACCAATACATCCCTGCCGATACGGCCCGCTATGTTCAGTACGGCGCCAGCCCCCGCGCCAGCATCACCTTCCAACAAGTCGCCAAAGCCTTGGCGCTGATCAACGGCCGCGACTACGTGATTCCTGAAGATGTCAAGCAGCTGCGCCATAGCGTCCTACGTCACCGCCTGATTCTAAACTTTGAAGCTATCGCCGACCAAGTCCATCCGGAAATGATTATTGATGCTATTTTTAACGCCGTCACGGCACCATAAGGACTCCATCCCGTGCCAAGCCTCCTCGTTCAAGTCAAAGCCAAAATGGCGCTGCACGCCCACGAAAAAGTGCGCGGGCTACTTGAAGGTGAGTACGGTTCAGTGTTTAAGGGGCGCAGCATGGATTTTGATGATTTGCGTGAATATACGCCGGGCGATGATGTCAAAGATATTGACTGGAAAGCGACAGCGCGCAGCGGCAATACGCTAATTCGTCGCTATGTCGCCGTACGTAAACATAACATTCTGCTAGTGGTTGATACTGGCCGCAATATGGCCGCCACTAGTGCTGATGGCGATAATAAGCGCGATGTAGCTGTCATGACGGCCGGCGTGATTAGTTATATTGCACTGAAACACGGTGATCTGGTTGGGCTAGTAGCCGGCGATACGCAGCGCACAGTGTATATGCCGTTTAAGGGCACGACGCCGCATGTTGAACGACTCCTGCAAGACATTCATACCAATACTGCGCTCACCGCCGCGCCGGGCAATATCGTCACGCAGCTGGAATATATTGCCAAGAACTTGCGGCGACGGATGATGCTGGTCGTTATTAGCGATGACAGCGACATAACGCCTGCGCACCAACAAGTACTGCGGCGCCTGCGCGCCCAACATGAAATCATTTGGCTGACTATTGGCGATGCGTCTGGACTAGATGAGGTGGAGTATTTTGATATTGATGGCGTAGCCGCCCTGCCGCACAGCATACGAAGCAGTGCCGCATTACAACAGGCGTTTGCCGCGGATGAAGCCGCGCGAATTCACGGCAAAACTAAAACGCTCGAACGATTAGGTATCGTGAGTGAGCGGATTACTGGTGACGCAGCGGTGGTATCGGGATTATTTAAGGCGCTAGAAAGGCAAAAATATGCAGCGCGCGGCTGAACTTCGTGAGTGGGTGCAGTATGAGCCGGTGTGGTTGATTATTGGTAGTATTCTCCTTGTGCTATTGCTGGGCTGGTATGGCTTGGTGTTTTGGTTGACGCGCAAGAAAAAACCGCGCTCGCTCAACACTCTGGCCGCCAAACCATATACACCGCCAGATTTGACAGCGCTAAAGGCGAAATATCTACAGCTGATCACTGAAACAGAGACGGCACACGCGAATAAGTCGTTGACTGCTCGCGCCGTCCATCAGCAACTCAGTTATCTGCTACGAATGTTTGTGTACGAAGTGCGCGGACACCGCGTTGACACTCTGACGCTGGCTGATTTGAAGCAATCACGCTATACGGAACTGGCGGCGGCGATTGAAGAATATTATCTGCCAGAATTCGCCAGTGTTGAGCGCGGCAGCGTCACCTCGGCAGTGGCGACAGCCAGAAAGGTGGTGACGGAATGGAGTTAAGGTTATGGTGGCTGCCATTGGTGCTACTCATCGGTCTGGTGATTGCTGGCGTCCTCGCCTATCGCTGGCGGCGGACGCATAGCAGCACCGACACGCGTAAACCGTTAGCGCACGGCATTCGCCTCACTCGCCTGCCCGCCTATCAGCAACTGATTCGACGGCAATCATTGGTAGTAAGGGGACTGATCGTCCTCACAGCGCTAGCACTAATCCTTAGCCTCATCCTAAGCGGCCGTCCAGCCTACGTCACCGTCACAGAGTCAGAGATGAAAAACCGTGACATTATTCTGTGCCTTGATGTGTCAGGATCTATGACTACGGCAAACAAGGAATTGACGGCTGTATATGCAAAGCTGGCGAAAAAGTTTGACGGCGAACGGCTCGGCATGGTGATTTTTGACAGCTCTCCAGTAACGCTATTCCCGCTCACCAATGACTACGATTTTGTCAGTGAACGATTGGCGCAGATTAGTCAAGCATTTGATAGTGTCAGTGAGGATTTTAATTTTCGCTCGGCGACCGAAGCACAAAAGGAAAAATGGCGAGCGGCCTACGATGACATTTTCCATGGCGTCAACGAAGGTCGCGGCTCGTCGTTGATTGGCGATGGATTGGCGTCATGCGTTAACCGTTTTGACGTGCCGCAGCAAAAACGTTCACGCTCAATTATTTTCGGCACTGATAACTATCTCGCAGGCAATCCTATTGTCACCCTACAAGAAGCCGCGGAGCTTGCTAAAGAACGAGATATTCGCGTCTACGGCATTAACCCGGCAGATCACAGCAGCGGCAGCTACACCTCAAAGTATGCTGAAGATTTTCGGCGCGCGACGCTACTGACCAATGGCGATTATTACAAAATGAATCAGCCGGCCGCCGCCGAGGCAATTATCCAAAAAATCGCCTCTCAGGATGCTACGCGCTTTAAAGGCTCACCGCAGCTCACTATTACCGACACGCCAGAGTGGTTCGTTTTGCCTATATTACTACTGACGATCAGCGTCATTGTCGCTGGATGGAGGATGAAACTATGATTATACAACCAGCTCTACCTTGGTGGCTGCTACTGCTAGCCTTTCTACCACCGCTCATCGGTGCAGTTATCTTGCTCATCCGTCATTGGCGACGACCGCGACAGCGATGGTCGTGGCTGCGGCGTGCTGCGCTAGTGCTCGTACTGCTCGTGATGATTCTGCGACCAGCCACACCCGGCGGTTCCCGGGCGACTGGCAACGCACTGCTTGACGTCTACTTTATGATTGACACTACGCCAAGCGTCATTGCAGAGGATTACAACGGCAATCAGCCACGCATTGAAGGCATACGCCATGATGTGAAGCAAATCGCTAAAGAGCTGACCGGCGCGCGGTTTAGCATTATTGGCTTTGATAATCAGGTCGTGCAGCATTTACCATTAACACACGACACGACGACACTGGCCGGCGCGATTGACACGCTGTCGGCCCAAGAACCGCTCTATGCGGCGGGTAGCTCAATTGACGCCGGACTAGATAGACTCACCAAAGAACTGCGTCGCATTGCTGATAGATCACCAAATCGCGGCCGAGTGGTGTTTTACATGGGCGACGGAGAGCAGACGACAGATGAATCGCCAAAGTCATTTCATGCATTAAAGCCACTCATTAAAGGCGGTGCCGTCCTTGGTTATGGCACTACTAGTGGCGGCAAGATGGCCGACGAAGTCCGGCGGCGCTGGGATAATAACAAACAAGCGTACCTTAAAGACCGCTCAGGAAAAGCGCTGTCACCCCCTGATGCCGTCTCAAAGCTTGATGAAGACAATCTACGCACCATCGCTAATCAAGCAGGGCTGAGGTATATCCACCGCACCAAACCGGACGACACCAAAGAGATCACCGCAACGATTGACATTGGGGAGATTATCAAAAGCAGCGATGAAACAAGCACATATGAAGATTGGTACTGGATTATTGCGCCGGTGGCTATCGTGCTACTGTCTGCTGAATTATGGCAATTATGGAATACGGCGCGGGCACTAAAAACTGCCCGGAAAGGAGGCTCAGCATGAACCCGCAGCGACCGTTTGATTTGAAAAAACTTGACTTTGACGCCATCAGACTACGTCATCGCAAGCGACTGCTACTTTACTCCGCGCCCCTATGTTTTGTAGCACTGGTCGTGTCGCTAAAATTCATTGCCATCGCCACGTTTTCTAGCCTGGCTCATGCCAATTATCACCATAGCCAATTCCAGGCCGCCGCCAATTTATTGCAGCCGCTCCACATCGCTAACTGGTTTGAACCATACAAGGCACCTTTCAACCACGGCAACGCGCTATTTAAGAAGAGCGATTTTCACGGGGCTGAAGCGATGTATCGCAAGGCGCTAGAGACCGTACCGGCCAAGCACGAATGTAATGTGCGTATTAACCTTGCGCTGTCGCTGGAGCGGCTAGGCGATCAGGCAGTGCAGGACAAGCAGCTAGACAAGGCAATTCTCCACTACGACCAAGTCAAGGCAGTGATTCGCGACGGGCAGGATAGTTGCGGTATTGATATCAAAGCAGACCAGCCAACAAACCCATCAGAAAGCGCACCAAATAACGAAGACCAAGACAATCAGTCCGGCGGTCAACAGGACGCGTCGCCACAAGACGGGTCGGGCGAGGATAATAGCCAGACGGCGAAAAAGATTCAATCACGCGTCAGTAATAAATCCGACAATGCAAAACGGGCGCGCAACAATGACAGTCAAAACAGCCAGTCGTCAAGTGACGACACATCATCGACCAACACCAAATCAACCGAGGATAAAATTAGGGCACTTGAAGCAAAATCAAACGAAGCTCAGCGAGAGCGCGCCAAGTCTCAGCAACGACAGCGCAGCGATGCGGACTATGAAAAGAGTCGTAACTACCGGCATAATCGGAAAAATTGGTAGTAATATGCATATAAAAACTCCTCAGCCACCGAGGAGTCTATGGTGCGGATAGGGAGAGTCGAACTCCCGTCTCAACCTTGGGAAGGTCACATAATAGCCGTTATACGACACCCGCGTCTTGCTTATTGTAACACGCTTGCGTCCGGGCTGCAATCTGTAGTATAATGAAAATCGTAGTCCTGACGTGGCTCTTTAGCTCAGTTGGTAGAGCAGAGGCCTGAAGAGCCTTGTGTCCCCAGTTCGAGTCTGGGAGGAGCCACCAAAAGTCTTGCATGAGCGTGAAAGGTTTGCTATACTTTCACATAGACCACATGCGGGTTTAGCTCAGTTGTTAGAGCGCTTCCTTGCCATGGAAGAGGCCAGGAGTTAGAGTCTCCTAACCCGCACCAACGAAAATATCCCGTCGCTCGTGACGGGTTTTTTCGTGTTATAAGGCTAATCTGAACTACCTAGCATATACCGCCCCGGAACGCGCCCCGAGCAACTAGCAATTCCCTCACATCTCGCTTATACTTAAACCATGACTACGCAATGGCGCGATGTTACGTCGCTGTATCAGATTTATCCGCGCAGTTTTCGTGATACCAATAGCGATGGCGTGGGTGATTTACGCGGCATTACCTCGCGGCTGGATTATCTGAGTTGGCTGAGGATTGATGCGGTGTGGATTTCGCCATTTTTCACCTCGCCAATGACCGATTTTGGCTATGATGTGGCGGACTATCGGTCGGTTGACCCGATTTTTGGCTCGCTACAGGACTTTAAACAGCTCCTTAAAACAGCGCACCAGCACAATATTAAGGTTATGATTGACCTCGTGCCGTGCCATACTTCCGACCAGCACCCGTGGTTTCAAGAATCGCGCGCTTCAACGGATAATCCAAAGCGTGATTGGTATGTGTGGCGCAATGGGCGGGACAACGGCGCACCGAATAACTGGCGCAGTTTAGCGGGCGGCTCATCCTGGATGCTGGACGAAGCGACTGGTCAATACTATCTTCATTCCTTCCTGCCGACTCAACCTGATCTTAACTGGGATAACCCCGAAGTGCGCGAGGCGATGAAATCTGTGGTGCGGTTTTGGTTTGATATGGGCGTTGACGGCATGCGGGTTGATGCGATTTGGGGGATTTCTAAAGACCCAGAGCTTGGCGATGACGAGCCAAACCCGGATTTTCATGGGCCAGCAGGAGAATACGGCGCCTTCCGGCACACGCATTGTAAATACGGGCCACATTTTCAGGAATATTTGCATGAGCTAGCCAGTGTATGCGACGAGTACGACGACCGGCAGATGGTGTTTGAGTTTTACCCTGATGGGCAATTGGGCGATATCTATGATCAATACCAAGCAGTCTTGCAGGCGCATCCTCAAGGGTCGGCGTTTTTCATGGAACATCGGCAAGATGAGTGGCATGCCGAGCGCGCCGGACAAGCAATTAGGCGCTATCTCACGGCGGCCGGTGCGTCACTGCCGTTTTTCTGCGTCGGTAATCACGATCAGCCGCGCATTACTTCACGCCTTGGGCCGCAACGAGCCCGCGCCCTGCAATTCCTTAATCTGACCTGCCCTGGTGTGAGCGTGGTGTACTACGGCGATGAGATTGGCATGGAGAATGGTGAGCTGAGCGATGATGACGTGCGTGATACTTTTAGCCCAAATCATTCGCCGCACGATAGCCGTGACCGTGCTCGGACGCCGATGCAGTGGGCAAATGCGCCGCATGCTGGCTTTTCGTTCGTGACGCCGTGGCTGCCGGTGCACGATAATCATCCGACTGTCAATGTCTTGTCGCAACTGGACGATCCGACCTCGCTCCTCCGCCTGCATCGTGACTTATTGCAGTTGCGCCGCGAACTACCAGTGATAACGAAAGGCACTGTCACGCCACTACAGACTGATAGCGGTTACGTGTTAGTTCTGCGGCATAGCCTCCGGGACGAGCGCGCCTATACCCTGGTTAATTTCGCCGACCAACCACAAACCATCACACTACCCGAAACGGTGCAGCTTGTCATCGCTTCTGAGACTGACGCCGCCACTATACATCGCCATCAAATCACTCTCGCACCGTACGCAGCGGCGCTGTTATCCGCGCGTCAGTAGCCTCTTTCATAGCAAATACCCCGTCACAACAACGGGGTATTTTTTAGATATTTATTAATTACCGCTGCTGACACTACCTCGGAAGGTCGTGCTGCCAGTTGCTGTATAGTAGGCTTCGTCGCGGATGGTTACCGTTACTGTGTGTTGGCCGCTGCCGGCGTTCACTGATACTCGCTCCGTGCCGCCAGCCGCGCTCAGGGCACCCGACTTCACTGACCTGCCATCAACGCTAATATCAATTGTCGCCAGGCTAAACTTACCGCTGATGGCCGAAACTTCAATAACATGCGAACCGCCCGACCGCTTTACACTTATACCACCGATGCGCGGCTTAGTGTCATCGCAGTTGTGTACATCGTCATCAGCCTTAGCGTCATAGCCGTCCGGCGCCGTAATAACCTCCTTCTTGGTGATTGGGTCAGTCACCTTCGTCACCTCAACCTCCTCACGAGCCGCATCCGGCGTACACTGAGTGGCCTTTTTCTTTGACACGCGATCAAAGGTCATTTTCGTGGTTGACTGACTCTGTGATTTATTCCACCATGACGGATACAGCTCACGGCCAACCTGCTGAATACCAGCCGGACGATTGTACCACATATTCGGATTCCACTTGCCTTCTTTGGCATAAATCTCAGTGTGTCCATACGCCATCACTTTCTGAATGACTGGCAGTGCAATAGTTGAGTTGATGGTGCCCAGTGTCGCGCCGTCGGAATTACCAAGCCACACCGTCATCGCCAGCGCTGGCGTATAGCTCGCCAGCCAGATATCCTTTGGCTGATTGCCGCGGTCAGAAGTACCAGTCTTAAAGCCAGCTCGCACACCCGGAATGCCGGCCGGCACCAAGGTATTGCCGCGGTCCGCCAGGATATCGTTCATGATGTAAGCAACCTGCGGATCCATCGATTGTTCGCCATTATCCTTCCACTTTTTCAGCGTCTCGCCTTGCGAATTCGTCACTTCCATCACTGTCGACGACTGCTTGTGAGTACCCAGCCGCGCCAGTGTACCATAGGCGTTCGTCAGGCCAATCTGCTGCGAACCACAACCGCCAATAGCCGCTGACAAACCGTAGCCACCAGCATTCTGTTCCGGCATACAATATTCGGTATTACCCACTTTACGAATGTATTCCACCGTCGGCACCGCGCTGCCATTACCCGCAATATACATCGCCTTGACAATCGGGGTATTGCGCGACAAACCGAGCGACCGCCGCAGCGGAATATTGCCCATAAAGCGATTATCCCAGTTGTTCAGCTTTGCGCCATAAATCCGGTCAATATTTTCATCAGCCAGTACCGTACCGCTGCCATAGCCTGGCTGACCTGGATGATTTTCAAACAAATGAGCTACAACGAATGGTTTAATGGATGAGCCAGGTTGAATGAATGCATTGGCAGCATTATCCTGACCGAATACAGGATAGGAGAAGTCACGACTACCCAGCAGCGCAACGATTTGCCCCGTCTGCGCATCTTCAATCACCGACGAACCATTGCTGGCGCCAGCGTACTTCGGCCGCCCGCTATCAAAGAACGCCTTCATTTCCTGCTCTAGCTTCTCCTGAATGCGCCAATCCAGCGTCGTCTTTACCGTCAAGCCACCGCGACCGACCACACCCTTGCCCAGCTCCTTCTCCAGCTGGCTGCGCACCATCAACACAAAATGCGGCGCTTTAATACCTTCAGTCTGCTCAATTTGCGGGTGGATATTATCAAGAATCGGATATTTTTTCGCCTCATCAGCCTCTTTTTGCGTCACATATCCCTGCTCCGCCATATAATCAAGCACAGTGTGCTGCCGAGCAATCAACGCCTTATGACCAGCCGGGTTATACGGATTGAAGTGCGATGGGTTCTGCGGAATGCCCGCCAATAGCGCCGCTTCCGCCAGCGTCAAATCCTTGGCGCTCTTACGGAAATAGGTCTGTGAAGCCGACTCCGCGCCATTACGCCGACCACCGTATGGCGACTCATTAAGATACAGCGTCAAAATCTGGTCTTTATTATACATCCGCTCAACTTCAATCGCCAGAATCATCTCTTTAATCTTGCGCGGGATACCCTTAAGGCCTCGTTCGCCAGCCTCCTCTGCAAAGAAAACTTGCTTAACCAGCTGCTGCGTCAGGGTTGAACCGCCCTGCACTTGTCCACCGCGAGCATTTGACAGCATAGCACGCGTCAGGCCACTAATGCTAACGCCGTGGTGCTTATAGAAATCTTTATCCTCAATCGCTACTGTTGCATGTTTGAGATATTGACTAATCTGATCGGACTCAACCACTAACTTGTAATTGCCAGTTCCCTTGTCTTCCCAAAGCAGCACACCATTGCGATCATAATACTTCGTCACCGTCGTCTGCACGCGCTTAGCGATCTCGCCAGGACGAATCTTATCAAGGTCTTTGCGGAAATAAGCAAAGGCGCCGATCACCAACAACGCAACCACCGCAATCGTCACGCCGGTGATCTTCAGCAGCATCATCGCACCACGCTTTGAGAACCAGTACTTAGCGACTCGCTTTGGGTGTAAGCGATAGAAGAAGCGCTTTACTGGATGCTTTGGCAGACTCGCCAAATATTCCGCTCGCTCACGCGATTGCTTATCCTTCTTTAGTTTGCGCTTGTTGGCAAGATTAGCGTAAACGCTCAAATGCTTGGTTGATGAGCGCTTTTTCACGGCCGACTTTGCGGCCTGTACGGCCTTTTTCGGCGACACAGCCTTGACCGACTTCCTTAGACGATTGATGCTCTTTTTCACTCTTTCATTATATCACGGCTATGGTTCGCTTCAATCATGAAACACTGCTATAATTATACTTACGATTAGTTGACAAGGAGAATATATGCAGTTATCAGAAGAATTACAGTGGCGAGGGTTTGTTAATCAAACGACATTCACTGACATTGATGCAGTGAATGAGCCTCGATCGTTCTATTTTGGTGTTGATCCGAGTGCTGATAGTATGACAATCGGTAATTTGGCTGCGGCCATGATGGTGCGATTATTCATCGAACATGGGCATGAAGCATATCTGCTAGTGGGCGGCGCGACGGGCATGATCGGTGATCCAGACGGCAAAAAGGATGAGCGCGAAGTGCGCGATGCCAGCGTAGTGGCTCACAATACCGCAGCAATTGCCGCACAGTACAAAAAAGTGTTTGCCGGCCGCGATTTTCATCTGGTAAATAACGCCGACTGGTTCCGCGACATCAATTACATCGATTTTCTGTATAAAGTTGGTAAACATATGTCAATGACGCAGCTTTTGGACCGGGAGTTCGTTCAGGCGCGCATTGGCGAGGGTGGCAGCGGCATTAGCTATGCTGAATTTAGCTACTCACTGATTCAGGGCTATGATTTCTTACATCTGTTCCGTGAGCATGGCGTCAGCCTGCAGCTATGCGGGGCTGATCAGTGGGGCAATTCCATCACTGGCGTGACCCTGATTCGTAAACTGGCGAGCGGCGAGGCACACGTCTACTCGACACCGCTGGTGATTGATAAGGCTACGGGACGTAAGTTTGGCAAATCAGAAGGTGGCGCTATTTGGCTGGATGAGAGTAAGACGAGCGTCTATAAATTCTATCAGTTCTGGCTGAATGTCGATGACGAGGGCGTGATTGATTATATGAAAATCTACACTACGCTCGACCGCCCAACCATCGAAGCGATCGCCGAAAATCACGCCGTCAATCCAGGTGCGCGCTCGGCGCAGAAAGTCCTGGCGCGGGAAGTGACGGATATTGTGCATGGCGTGGGGCGGCGTGAATCAGTAGAGCGCGTGACTGAGGTGCTGTTTGGTGGCGGCGATTTCCAAGCCTTGGCAGACGAGGATATTGAGTTGTTGGCGCAGGAGATTCCGCGCGTTGATGTTGGCGTTGGTGTGATTGAGGCGCTGGTGGTGTCTGGGGTGGCCGCGTCAAATGGCGAAGCAAGGCGGTTACTGGCCGGTAATGCTATTAGCGTTAACGGCCAGAAAATCGCTGATGATACGGTGTTGCAGCAGCGGTCGCTCATCAAGAAGGGTAAGAATACATTCGTGCTGGTTGCGGAAGGAGATGAATAGATGAAGAAAGTTATTAGTTTTGATTTGGATGATACGCTAGCGATTACCAAGTCACCGATTAGCGACCGCATGGCGGCGGCGCTGGGGCGACTGCTTGAAAAGTATGAGGTCTGTGTGATTACTGGCGGTACCTTTGCGCAGATTAAGAAGCAGGTGATTAATCGGTTGAACGTCGCGCCAGAGCTGCTAGAAAAATTTCACGCTATGCCGACTTGCGGTACGCGCTATTATCGGTTTGATGTTGCGACGAATGAGTGGGCTATGCAGTACGCCAACGATTTGTCGGATGAGCAGAAGGCGCAGATTATGACGGCGCTCGAGGAAACGGCGAAGGAAATGGGCATTTGGTGTGACAATCCAGCGGGCGAGATTATCGAGGATCGCTACAGCCAAATTACCATGTCGGCACTGGGACAACGGGCGACGCCAGAAGATAAGTATGCGTGGGCTGAAAAATATAAGGATATCCGACCAGTGTATCGCGACAAAGTAGCGGCGAAGTTGCCAGGGCTTGAGGTGCGCATTGGCGGTACGACTAGCACTGATATTACCCTGCCGGGCATTGATAAGGCCTATGGGATCAATAAACTAATCGAGCTAAATGGCTGGACGAAGGATGAGGTGCTGTTCTTTGGCGATAAGCTTGAAGAGGGCGGCAATGATTATCCCGTGAAGGCGATGGGCGTTGATTCGATTGCAGTTGATGGCTGGGAAGACACCGCCTACGCACTTGAAGGAATTAATGCCGTTTCGTAAATGAAGCTGACCACTTCGCTTTCTGTTATCAAAGGCGTCGGCCCGAAAACAGCCGAGGCTTTAGCGGCGGCGGGACTAAGCACGGTTGAGGACGCGCTGGGTTTTTTGCCGCGGCGTTATGATGATTATTCGCATGCGGTGCGTATCACCGACCTGACGCCCGGCAAGGTAGTGATCCGGGCGCGCTGCGAGGCAATTTCAACACGCATCGTGCGGCGAGGCTTGCGACTGACGACAGCGACTTTGGCGGATGAATCGGGCAAGGTCAAGGCCATTTGGTTCAATCAGCCGTATCGCGAGGCGCAGCTGTCAGGTGGCGGTGAGTTTTTGTTTTCGGGTGATTTTGGCCTGAGTCGCAATCAGTATCAAATTAGCAATCCATCGGTCGAGCAAGCAACTGAAGCACTAGCAGATAAACAATCGTCCAGCGCCATCACGCCGGTATACCGCGCCGTCAAGGGACTGCGGCCGCGCGCCCTGCATGAAATGATGAAACAGCTGCGACCACTGATGCAGTTTTTGCCCGAAACCCTGCCGCTAGAGATTGTCCAGCGCCAAAAGCTGGCGTCACGCGCCGAGGCGGTGTGCATGCTGCACTACCCCGCCTCGCAGGAAGAAGTAGCGCGCGGCCGGGAGCGGCTGGCGTTTGAGGAATTGTTTGAGATGCTGCTGGCGGCGCAGTATAACAAGCAGGAGCAGACGCGCCTCAGTGGCTGGCAGATTCAGTTTGATCAGCCGACAGTCAAGCGGTTTGTTGACGCCCTACCCTTTGCGCTGACAGGAGCGCAGAAGCGGGCTGCTTGGCAGGTTCTGCAGGATTTTGAGCGGCAGCACCCGATGAACCGCCTGCTGCAGGGCGATGTTGGCTCGGGCAAGACGGTGGTGGCGGGGCTGGCCGCTGCTCAGGCGGCTCAAGGCGGCTTTCAGACGGCCATCATGGCGCCGACGGAGATTTTGGCAGCTCAGCACGCCGAGACGCTGTCGGCGTTCCTTCAGCCGCTAGGCGTCAACGTGGCGCTACTAACTGGCTCAGTCAAAGGCAAGGCGCGCCAGACGCTGCTTGAACAGCTGAGCGCGGGGGAGATTGACGTGATCGTCGGCACTCATGCGTTGATTCAGCAGGGCGTTGAGTATCACCGTCTGGGTTTTGCGGTGATTGACGAGCAGCACCGCTTTGGTGTCAAACAGCGCCAGGCCTTACTGGATAAATCGGAGCACTTGCCGCACCTGCTGAGCATGACCGCCACGCCGATTCCGCGTAGCTTGGCGCTGACGCTGTATGGTGAGCTGGAGGTGTCGGTACTGGACGAGCTGCCGGCTGGGCGCAAACCAATTGCCACCAAAATATGGTCGCCAACCTCGCTGCCGAAATTATACGAAGCGATTGACGCTGAACTGACGCAAGGCCGCCAGGCCTACATCATCTGCCCGTTAATTGACGACAATCCCGACAATGACAAAGCGTCGGTGGAGGCTGAATTCGCGCATTTATCAAAATCCGTCTTTCGTCACCGCCGCGTCGGGCTGCTGCACGGTAAATTATCGGCCGAGGACAAAGATCAGGTGATGCGCCAGTTTGCTGATGGCGACCTCGATATCCTCGTTTCCACCACTGTGGTTGAGGTCGGCGTCAATGTGCCGAACGCCACCGTCATGCTGATCAAAAACGCTGATCACTTTGGTTTGAGTCAGCTGCACCAATTGCGTGGGCGCGTTGGTCGCGGCCAACATCAGAGCTACTGCCATTTGCTAATGACTGGGCATGATAAACCATCGCAGCGACTAAGGGAAATTGAGCGCTCACAGGACGGCTTTTACCTAGCTGAAGTTGACTTGAAACTGCGCGGTCCCGGCGAAATTTACGGCCGCGCCCAGCACGGCGCTCTCAATCTGCAAATCGCTACCTTGGCTGACACCAAACTCATCGCCCGGGCGCAGCAGGAAGCCGAGCGCTTTGTGACTAGTGGACAAGATTTGTTACAATATCAACAGTTGGCCCGTCGTGTTGGCCGCTATCAACGATTAACGACTTTAAACTAATATGTATTCAGGGACGACATTTCATAGCAAATCTGGCAACCTGATGGGAGTGCATCAGAAAATTGATCGCGTAGCGAGGCGGCATATAGCACCACTGCTGCCAGCATGGTGTGATTTTCCAACAGCCAAGCAAATTCTGCACTTTGAGGGCAACAATGGGCCAGATGGTATCAAGCGCAAAAGTCCAGCCGTTGATGAGCCGTGGCATTTTATTGATCCACACGACGCGAATGATGTGCAGCTGCTTGATATGATTGATCAGCATCTTGCGAATTTAGCGGCGGCCTTGGCGGAGAAAAATCATGAACGAGCGGCGTTTGAGGCGGCCTGGATGGCACATGCGATTACTGACGGCCTCACTCCGGCGCATCATTTTCCATTAGAGGCAAAGCTTGAGGAGCTGCGCGGTGAAGGGATGGACACTCGCACCAGTATCCTGAAAAAGAATGTCATGCCCGGTGATACGCTACGACAGAAGGTACGCAATAACTGGGAATTTTGGGGTGCAAAAGGCGCGATGACGATGCATGTGGCGTTTGAGGCTGGCGTAGCGAGTGTGGTGCCGTATCAACGATTCCGCAGGGGGATGCCGATTCATAGTGATATACAGGCATGCCAGGAAGATGGATTTCGGACTTGGTATGTCGGCGCAGTGCATCAGGTGGCGGAACTGCGGATGTATGAGAAGTTTGCCGAGCTTGGCTGGACGACTGAGCTGGCTCGTCAGACAAACACCGTCCTGATGCCCCTGATTATTCGCGCTGTTGCCTTAGGCTGGCTGAGCGCCATATGGCAGGCTGAGGAGGCTGAGCATGCGCGTTAGAGTCATCTCCGGTCAATACGGCGGGAGATTCTTACAAACGCCGCCAGGAAGTGCGACGCACCCAATGGGTGAGCGAGTCCGTTCAGCGATGTTTAATTCACTAGGCGAAGCAGTGGTTGGGGCGCGAGTACTGGATGCCTTTGCTGGCTCGGGCGCGGTTGGCTTGGAGGCGTTGAGCCGAGGCGCTGATTCGGCGACCTTCGTCGAACGCAATCGCGTAGCCCAAAAAGTTATCGCCGATAATATTGCACTGCTGGGCGCAGAGAAGCAATCTGTTGTAATAAAAACTACGATAGTTAATTGGCTGGAAAGCATGAGCGCAACAGAGGAGTTTGACATTATTTTTGCTGATCCACCCTATCATCAACCGCAGTTTTCCACAGTTAAGCGACTCATGGGGCTACTCAAAGTGGGTGGAATTATGCTATTATCACATCCAGGAATAGGTGAGGTGCCAATTCAAAACGGAATTGTTGTGGTGGACAATCGTAGTTACGGAGGTGCGCACCTCACCCGGTTCCTACGAGAGAAATAATTGAAACTCTGCATAAAAAATCCTGATACGAGTCAGGATTTTTGATAATAATACCACCTCCTATTCACCATTTGCCAACCGCACCAAATCAGCCTCTCGCTGCGCCGAAGTGCGCGGGCGACGAGTGCGCATTGCGGCGGTCTGCCTGGCAGCGGGCTTTTGCCGTGATACTTGGCGCTTTGTTGTCGCTGATTTGTCGGCCGCAGATGACTTAACCGCCGCCTGTTTCGCTGTGGACGCCGACGACCCAGCTGCTGTGCGCACTGTTGACTTTGATGCTGTCGCAGAAGTCTTATCCTCCGCCCCGCGAGCCGCCGGCTTACACCCCGATGACCGCTGCTTTACCGCCTGGACTGGTGCAGCCTGTCGCGCCGCCTCCACGCCCTTTACTTCTACCAGCTTAGCAAACATCATCTTACCAGCATCAGTCTGCAAACTACGAATAATCTCCACACGCTTAGTCTGCCCAATATACTTCTTCGCCTGCTCTACCACCACCATGGTGCCGTCGGACAAGTACCCAACCGCCTGATGGCTATCCTGACCCTTTTGCGTCAGCTCCAATTCCAGTTCATCGCCCGGCAAATGACTCATACGCAGACCCTTGGCGAGTTCATTAATGTTAAGAATCTTAATCCCCTCAACCTGCGCCACCTTATTCAGATTATAATCAATGGTCAAGATCGCCGCGCCCGTCTGTCGCGCCAGTTGCAGCAAGCGATTATCCACGCCCTCCGGAATCCGCCGTGCGTCATCCAGTAGCGTAAACGACTTGCCCATCACATCTTTCAGCTCCTTCATCGCATCCATGCCGAACCGGGCTCGCTCACGCTTGGCGTGGTCCGAACCATCAGCCAACAGCTGTAGTTCGCCCAGCACACTACGCGGCACAATAACCTGGCCCAGCAAAAAGCCAGTTTTCGCCAGATCCACCACTCGGCCGTCCATCAGCACCGAAGTATCAACCAGCATACTCGGCCCACTACCAAACTCGCGGCGCGGCGGCTTCATCAGCAAATAAATCTCCGCCATAATACCCAGCAACATCACTATGATAATCAGTTGTAATGTATTGTCCATAGAAATAATACCTATCTTTTTATTATAACATTATTATTGTAAATAGTCAATCAGTGCCTGACGCATGTCCGCCACACCTCTGACAAATGGATCTTTGTGTGTTTTGGGGGCAATGGCAAAGGTAAAGCCCAGCTTCTTAGCCTCCTTAATGCGAGCGTGCCACTGCGTCGCCGAGCGCACTTCACCACCCAAGCCCACTTCGCCAAACACCACGGCTTCGTCGCTTAATTTGCGACCAGCCGAGGCTGAAGCAATGGCCATAGCCACCGCCAAATCGGCCGCTGGATCACTCAGCCTCAACCCGCCCACTACGTTAATATAAATATCTTTGTCGGCCAAATTGAGTTTGGTACGCTTTTCCAGCACCGCCACCAACAGATTGAGACGATTCAGGTCAAAACCACTAGCCGCACGCTTCGGGTAGCCGAAATTCGTCGGATTGACCAGCGCCTGAATTTCCACCAGTAACGGCCGCGCGCCCTCCATGGTCGCCAAGACGATGGAGCCATCGAGGTTTTGCCGCTCGGCCAGCAGCGCCGCCGACGGATTGGCCACGATGCGTAGACCCGACTCATCCATTTCAAAAATCGCCGCTTCATTGGTTGAGCCATAGCGATTTTTCTGCGCCCGCACTACCCGAAACCCGCCGTAACGATCGCCCTCAAAATTCAGCACCACATCCACCAAATGCTCCAGTACTTTCGGCCCAGCAATAGAGCCTTCCTTGGTGACGTGACCCACCAAAATCACCGCCGTGCCCGCCGCCTTGGCGGCGCGAATGATGACATTGGACGAATTGGTAATCTGCGACACTGAGCCGGGCGCCGAACTAATTTCCGCCAAGGAGAGCGTTTGAATGGAGTCCACCACCACCAGTTCGTACTGGCCAGTTTGAATGGAGGCAGCGATATCCTCGGCGCTGCTAGACGACGCCAGTTGCAAACCCTTGGCATGAGCCGCACCCAGCCGCTCCGCCCGCAATTTCACTTGCGACACCGACTCTTCGCCGCTGACATAGAGTACTTGATGATCGCGTCCGACGAACGCCGACACTTGCGCCAGCAGGGTACTTTTACCAATCCCTGGCTGGCCCGCCACCAGCACCACGCCACCCGGCAAAAACCCGCCGCCCAACACCGTATCGAGGTCGCCAATACCTGTCGTCAATCGCGCTGCCACCGTCTCGGTCGCCGCTTCACTCAGTCGCAGACCTTTTAGCGCCATGCCCTTGCCAGCACTACGCGCCACCGCCGAAGCGCCCTTTTCAACCGGCGCTTGTTCCACTAGCGAATTCCACTCGCCGCAATTTTCGCATTTGCCCGTCCACTTTGGAAAACTGGCCGCACACTGCTGACAGATGAATTGACTGCGTGCCTTTACCATTATTCTACCTCCTGATGACTATCCAACTGCTGCTGCAGTGACTGGATTTTTTGCCCCAGCGCATAAAGCTTTTCAACCTGTTGATTATACTCAGCCACCGCCGTTTCAATCGCCCGCCGCTCCGTTGACAACTCCCGACTTTGTTGCACCAACCGCGCCCGCTCCGCCTGAAACGCCGCCTGTGACACAAAATCACCGCGCGCCGCCCGATCATTGAATACCGCAGCCTGATTGTTAAACACCGCCACGCCAGCCGCATACTGCGCGCTACGCTGCTCAATGGCCGTACGCCGCCCGTCTAGCTCACCACTGATTCGTTCCGCCTCACGTTGCATAGTAGTAAATCGCTGATGATAGGCCGCATGCAGACCAACCACTGCTTGACGATTACTGAAAAACTGCTGATAATGCTGCTCCAGCTCATGACCCACATCAGCAATCTCCGTCCCTACAATTGAGTGCAGTTCATTGGCGCGCGACCCCGGCTGAGTTCGCTCATAGTACGCCATCCGCGCCGCCAAATCATCAGTCTTCACCCGCTGATACGCCGCTTCTAGCAGCTCGCCAAGCCGCTGCCGCTCTGCCTGACTCATACGCGCCCACGCCGCATGTAACATCTCATGCGCCGCCGTCACCTCTTTAATACCATCCAGTTCCGGATGCGTTACATTATAAATATGAATCCGGTCCGCCGCCTGATCGTAACAACCAAGGATTGGGCTCGCCTGCTCCACGCGCCGACATTCTTGATTAAATTGCTCGGCATTTTCCAAGCTCGGGCGGGTGACGAAAAAGTAAAACCGCCCACCATCCGACATGCCCGACCGATCAGCCAGCGCCGACACCGCCGCCGACGGCTGATACTGCCACACCGTCAGTTGATCACGAATTGCCTGCTGGTGCAACAACGCCCAAACCGCGCCGGCAGACAACAACGCGCCGACACCAATCGCGATACCCCTACGGATTCGCCACATCAATCGCTACCCGCCCCTTCTCGGCCCGCACCGTCAAGACCGCCCCTGGTTTCGCCCGGCCAGTGATCAGCACATCACTCAGTGGATCCGCCACCAGCGTTTGCAGTGTCCGGCGCAGCGCCCGCGCCCCGCGCTGCGCGTCAAATCCCTCGTCCAGCACCAACCGCTTACCGCTCGGACTCAACACCAGCGTCATGCCTTGCGCCTGCACCGCCCGATGCAACTCCCGCGCCAACACATCAACGATCTTGCCCGCTACCTGCCGCGTCAACGCCTTAAAGGTCAATACCGCATCAAACCGACCAATTAATTCCGGCCTCAGCAGCCCCTCCAACGCTTGCCGCGCTTGCCGTTCATTACGCTCATCCTGAGCCTCAGCCGCGCGCGCCCGACCAAACCCAAGATCATCCGTCCGCATCATTGCCTCGGCCCCAACATTGCTGGTCAAAATGACAATTGTCTGACGAAAACTAACACTTCGCCCCTGCGCATCCGTCAATTGCCCATCCTCTAAGAGCTGCAGTAACAAGTTCAACACATCCGGATGTGCCTTTTCAATCTCGTCAAACAACACCACGCTATACGGCTGGCGACGCACTTTGTCAGTCAATTTGCCACCGTCATCATACCCCACATATCCCGCTGGCGCGCCGACCAGCCGACTGGCGGTATGTTTTTCAGCAAGCTCACTCATGTCAATTTTAATCAAGTGATTATCGCCGCCAAACACCTCGCGCGCCAGCACCCGCGCCAACTCCGTTTTACCAACGCCAGTCGGACCCAAAAAGACGAACGACCCCATCGGCCCCGCCGCCCGGCCCAAACCACTGCGCGATCGCCGAATCGCCCGTGCCAGTTCCGCAACCGCCTCGCGCTGCCCCAATACCGCTGCATTCAGCCGCCGCTCCAGCCCCGCCAAAGCCCGCGCCTCACCAGCCGCCAGCCGCTCCACCGGCACGCCAGTCATCGCCGCCACCGCACGCCGCACATCATCCTCAGTCAGCGTCGCATACGTAGCCTCATCGTCCGCCTCATCAGCAATCCGCTGCTCCAACTGTTTCATTCGCGTCTTCAACTCCGCCGCCCGCTCATACTGCTCAGCTTCAATCGCCGCATCAAGCCGCCCGGCCAGTCGTTTTATATCACGCGCCAGCTTATCACGCTTTGATTCTTTTGCTGGCCGCGTTGCATTGACCATCGCCGCCGCCTCATCCAGCACATCAATTGCCTTGTCTGGCAGCTGCCGATCCATCACAAACCGCTGGCTCAACTCCACGCTAAGACGCAATAATTCTTCAGGAATCTGCACTCGGTGATGCGTCGCCAGTCGCTGTCGCAGCCCCGCAAGCATCGCTACCGCCTGCTCGGCCGTCGGCTCGGCTACGCTCACCGCCTGAAATCGCCGGCTCAGTGCTGCATCTTTTTCAATATGTTTGCGGTACTCATCAAACGTCGTCGCACCAATCACCCGCACTTCACCGCGCGCTAAGGCTGGCTTTAAAACATTGGCCGCATCCATTGATCCTTCGGCCGATCCAGCACCCACCAACACATGCAGCTCATCAATAAACAGAATAATCTCTTGGTGTTTTCGCACCGCCGCCAACACCTTTTGCAGCCGCTCCTCAAACTGGCCGCGAAACTTCGTGCCCGCCACCATCGCCGTCAAATCTAGTTGCACTAGCCGCTTACCAGTCAAAAACGCCGGCACCTTACCCTGAACAATCCGCTGCGCCAACCCTTCAACCACCGCCGTCTTGCCAACACCTGGCTCACCAATCAACGCTGGATTATTCTTTGACCGCCGGCCCAGCACAGTAATCATCCGCTCCGTCTCTTTATCACGACCAACCACCGGATCAAGCATCCCAGCCCGCGCCCGCTCCGTCAGATCAATCCCAAACCGCTCAAGCATCTTC
>JAUMWY010000003.1 GCA_030529385.1 Candidatus Saccharimonadota bacterium | reverse complement strand
CATACCTCCATTTTAGCTAGGCTGCGGAGTGTCGGAGGGATTGGGGCTTAGTATAAGGGCGGAGCATGAGCGTCTTGACTTTTTTGTATATTTTTGCTATAATAAACCGGTAATGAAAGAAAAACCAACATCTGGTTATTACGCAGAGTCAATCGTTGACTTCACAACGGCAGAAGGTCAGCAGCTGCAAGACGAGATAGAGCGCACGGGTGAGCTTCCTGAGCAGCTTCGTCGGGAGCTGGGCGGTGCGGCACTTGAGGCGTCATATGTGTTGGTTAGGCTGCCCGGAGACGCTGAGCCAGTGCATTACTGGATGCGCATCACTCAGGATGATATTGGCACTAGAGTGCGAAACACGCTAATGGAAGGTGAGGATCAGACTCCAGAGCAGAGGCTTGGGTTACCTCCTGCTGAGGAGACAGCTCAGAGGGTACTTACAGCGGCGGAGGTCGCAGGTGGTGAAACTGGTATTACCGAAAACGGATCCATTGACGGTGTTGATAAGCTTGCTCATGGGGTGGAAGATCGCAAGGTCGCGAGCGAGCTGCTTGCGGTTATGGGTGGTTTGCGTATTCATGATATAGATGGGTTTCTTAAGGAGAATCAGCATGCAGGAGCCAGGGTTGGTCAAGTTGGCGAGCAGGTTGGGCGGTTGAGTAATGAGCTTCGCCAAAGCACCAATATGCCACCACGGGCTATTATGCGCCAGCCTGTAGTGCAGGAATTGGCAGCCAACCTGGATAGCTTAAGAGTCTATGCTAACGGCATAAATATTCAGGCGAATATGGACTTCTTTCGGCGTAATATTGCCGATACTCAGAGTATGATCGAAGAGTTTCGGCGGGGTGTGCAGCGAGAGTCGTTAAGTGACGATATGTGTAGTTTATTGGACCAGGCGAATGAGGTTGTTTCCAATTTGAGAACGTCGGTGCAACAGATTGATAAGATCGCGCACAATATTGGCATTATGCAGGATGGTGATGGCTTAGCTGTGACGGTTAAGCGGTTATTAAACGAAGCAAGTGATGGTAATTATGCTGGTGACTACTACGCAGGGTATTTGACGAAGCTGGGTAATGGTATGATTCATGAGGGCGACCACTACAGGAGGGCCTTGGGGGGTGCAATTGTACAGACTGAGGAAATCATCGGTATTATGCGACAACTAAATGGCGGCGCCAAGGGCGAGGCTAAAAAGAAAGAGTCAACCGGTGTGAGTATTGAGCGACAGGAAGTGTTCCCTGAAGATGTCATTAGGCGTGCAATGCCGTTAAAGAAAAAAGCGACCGAAGCGCTTAATAGTCATTTCTCTAGTGGTGAGAGGCGAGAGATGGTGTCGGCTGAATCAATTGCCTCCGCAAATGATCATATTGCCCAAATGGTAGAATCGCCCAATGATTTCTCGGCTTATATGGAAGTATATTATGATGAGCAGTTTGGTGATGAGCCTATTGATCAGTTGCGATTAAATGCCGATTTGCGAGCGGCACTCTTGCAGTACTTTGAGCAGTCAGTAGAAAACTACCCAAGGCCAGATGAGCTCCCCGACAGGGTGAGGCGCAACGATCCTGGAAACTTAAAGGCAATTAATTATTTGGGATATTCCATTGACAAGGCGACGAGCCATCAGTATGTCGCAATGCTAATGCTGTCCATGCTAGATGGCTCTTTTGATAAAAAATATGAAGATATGGTGCAGACCCACGTATTGCCGGATGGTAAACCTGGCTATGGGCAGCATCGCGGTGCGGCTCGAATGGTTATGGATGAGTTAATGCGGATTAGGCAATAGAAAATACCAGCCTTGAGTGACTGGTATTTTTCTTGTGCTAAAGTTGGTTTTAGTCAACACAGACTTGGGTGCGGCGCTCAGTCTTGCCGGTGAATTTCTGCTTTTTCACTTGCTTGAAGCTGACGACGCCGGCCTTGGCTGCATGAATGGTGTAGTTACGGCTCATGTAGGTACCGTCGCCGGCGATTTTGGTAGCGCCAGTTTGGCGCACTAATACTGCGCCAGCATTAACTTTTTGACCGCCGAATCGCTTGACGCCTAGGCGTTGGCCGGCATTGTTGTGGATGTTCTTGCTTGAACCACCAGCTTTAACTTTCGACATTTCTTAAACTCCTTATAGTTTCTATAAACAATCTGTACCAGTATAATTCAGGCCTTGCTAAAAGTCAAGCGGCTTTTTGGGCGACGCGAAGCAGGAGAATGTCACGGGCAACGACTTGGCCGGGGCGATGGTAGCGCAGTGGTGTGGTATTGAGCTGGGTGTAGCCAAGTTCGGCTAGTTGGCGAGTGAGTGGCAGGCGGGTAAAGTGGCCATCCGCCGCTTGCCATGATGGCACGGCGATGCAGAGCGGTGTGCCGGGGCGGAGTTGATTATGGATGTTGCGTAAAAAGCCAGAGATGATATGGTTACAGTTGCCAACGACTTCTTTGAGTTTTTCCGGTCGCGGCGGAGCGGAGAAAGGCTGGCCAAGGTAGGTTTCGCAGACGACGGCGTCCAGTGATGATGCCTCAGGCCATTGGTGCGTCGTGGCGTCACCTTGGCGGATGGTCATGACGTGGCCGCAGCCGCGATGTGTCGCCTGGAGCCACGCCAGATTTTCAGTGGTGTAGTCAATCATTTTTGGACTAATGTCCGAGCCATAGACTGAGTAGTCTTTAAGCAGCGCCTCTTGCAGGACGGTGCCGGTGCCACAGAAGGGGTCGAGGATGGTGCGTGATGTCGGTCGGCGGGCGGGGGCGGTGATGCAAGATCCCGAACAATCTGCAGCCCGAGCATCAGCGGATGCGCGGCGCGAAGCCGTGAGGGGACTTGTCGTCGCCGCCCCGGCAAGCGCACCAACCGCCATATTCACCATCATCTGCGCCAATTTCGGCGGTAACATGCCGACAAACGCATCGCGCCGCGGTCGTTCACGGTCGCGGCGTGCATAAGCGGTGATGTTTTGCGTGCCGCGACTTTCGGCGATGATAATCTTGCCATTATCTGCCGCTACAATAAACAACTCGCGTTTTTTTGGCGATAATCCCAATTTATTATTATGCGAAGTGGCGGTTGATAGGGCGGGCTCGCTGTTCGGAATAAGGCGCACGCTAACACCGCTTCGTTTGATGGTACTTTTCAGTAGCAATCCAGTTTTTTGAACATCTCGTGCTGTGACCGATAAACCGTAGGCGCTGATGCCGAGAGTGATTTTGCCGTCAGTCGTTACTAGTCTCGATACATACTGCTGTTGCAGCCATGTTGCAGTGGCGATGAGCGAACCCTTATCATTGCGGCCGGCCGGCAGTTCGTGCAGTACGACGCCGCATTTAACCGTTCCCCCTAGGGCGGTGATATTGATGTGGTCGGTGTTAACCATGGCAACCTGAGTTGCTCGTCGCTTGACAGCATTACGGCCAAACACTGCTTGAAGCTCGGCAATTGATAACTCTGGCTGACGACCTAATAGCGCAATAAACATGTGGTTAGTATAGCATTTTCGGCATCGGGCGAGTAGCGTGCATGCTATAATACTGAATAGTATGACGGGTCGTAGGATTGTGACGGCGGTAAAGTCGCCGCGGGCCATCATGAGTGTCATCACCATGGCAGTGTTGGCGCTGATTATTTATGCCTCGCGCGATGAGCTGTTGCAGGCGTGGGATTTGCTGTGGCAAGCTGATTGGATGCTGTTGGCGCTCCTTATTCCAATGCAGTTTATCGTTTATTTTGCGGGTGGTGAGATGGTCTTTTCATATCTTCGTGAGAAGAAGTTGATTGGCCATATTTCACGGTTTACTCAGGCGCGGATTGATATGGAGCTAAACTTGGTGAATCACATTTTTCCTTCGGGTGGCGCCAGCGGCATTTCCTATGTGACCTGGCGGCTGCATAAGCTGGGTGTGTCGAGGGCGCGGTCAACCTTTGCTCAAGTGGTGCGCTATATTACGGGATTTGGGGCGTATATTGCGCTGCTGTCGCTTAGTTTGGTGGTGCTGGCAGTGATGGGGCATTTGAACCGCTGGGTTGTTTTGGCTGGACTTGGTTTGATTGTTATTTTGGCGGCGTTGTGTGGGCTGATTATTTACGTGTTTCAGTCGCGTACGCGGATGCACCGGGCGGCCCGAGCGATTAGTCGGGCAGTTAATGCAGTGGTGCGGATGGTGTCGTTTGGTAAAGTTCGTCACGCGCTGAAGATTAATCGCGTGGAGGCCTTTTTCTTAGAAATGCATGATGATTTTGAGGAGTTGCGCCGTGAGAAAAAGCTGCTGCGCTGGCCGTTTATGTGGGGCGTGATTTTGGCGTCGGTGGATGTGATGATGTATGTGGTGGCGTTCGCTTCGCTGGGTATTACGGTTGATCCAGCGGTGTTAATGATTGGTTATGGCGCGGCGGGTCTGGCGGGGCTCGTGGCGTTTACGCCGGGTGGGGCTGGCGTCTATGAGGCGGTGATGATTATTCTGCTTAGTCTGTCGGGGACGCCGCCGGCACTGGCGATTGCTGGTATTGTATTGACGAGAGCGATTTTGATGGCCGGCACGATTATCTTTGGTTATATCTTTTACCAGCTGGCGATTTTGAAATATGGGAAACGCTCGTGACGCCGCGGTTTTCGGTTGCGGATTTTGTGGCGGTGACTAATCAGGCGCTGGAAACGGCGTTTGGCGCGGTTGAGGTTGAGGGCGAGGTTGCTTCATTTAAGGTGAATCAACAGAAATTCGTGTTTTTTGATCTGAAGGATAGCGAGGCGACAGTGAATTGTTTTATGTCGGTGTGGCAATTGCGGCTGCCGATTGAGGATGGCATGCGCGTAGTGGTGCGGGCGGTGCCAAAATTGACGGCGTGGGGGCGATTTAGCTTGACAGTCCAAGAGGTGAAACCACTGGGTGAGGGTCATTTGAAGCGCAGTGCTGATTTGTTGCGACAGAAGCTGGACAAAGAGGGATTGTTCGCGCCGGAGCGTAAGCGACCATTGCCGCAATATCCGCAGCGAGTAGCGGTGATTTCCAGCATGCAGGCGGCGGGCTACGCTGACTTTATGAAAATTGCTGGCGAACAGTGGGGCGGGGTGCAGTTTATCGTGGCGCATACTCAGGTGCAAGGTGATGGTGCGGCTGATCAGATGATGCAGGCGATTGAGAAGTTGGGCCAGCTGTCAGAGCTGCCGGAGGTGATAGTGCTGATTCGCGGTGGCGGCAGCGCTGATGATTTGGCAGCCTTTCAAGATGAAGCGCTAGTGCGGGCAGTAGCGGCCAGCCGCGTGCCGGTGCTGACGGGTATTGGGCATGAGACGGATGAGACGCTGTGTGATCTGGCGGCTGATGTACGGGCGGCCACGCCGAGCAACGCGGCGCAGCTGCTATTTCCGGACAAACATGAGGTGACGCGGCGACTGCAGTCAATGGTAAGTACGATGGGGCTGGCGTATGAACGGCAGATTGATGAGGCGCGAACGGCAGCGCAACAGGCGGCAGAACGAGCGCGGGCGGCGTGGCTGGCGCAGGTGGAGCAGCGAGTGGCGGTGCTGCGGGGTATGCAAGCGACGCTGGCGGCTTATGACCCAGAACTGGTGTTGCGTCGCGGCTATGCGATGCTTGATGGCGCAGTTGAGTCGGGAAATGTTGTGACAATTACAACAGAAACAGTAATAGCGACAGCAACAATAGGTAAAGTGGTGCCGCGGAGCGCCGGAAAGGATAGTGCGTGATGACAAAACAGGATGAGCAAAAGTCAATTGACGAGGTATTGGCGGAGCTGGAGGCGGCGGTAGCGTGGTTTCATGGCGATGAGTTTTCGCTGGATGAGGCGCGGGAAAAATTTACCGAGGCGCAGCGTATGGCGGCGGATGCTGAAGTGCGGCTTATGGAGATGAAGCACGAGATTGAGGTGCTGCAGTCGTGATGTGGCTGCTGGCGGTAGCCGGCATCGTCGCGGCGATGTTTGGATTGACGGTGCTGGTTGGCGCACCGTTTGTGCCGTCACTGAGGCGGGACGTCGCACTGCTATTTGATGAACTGAAAATTGGGCCAGATGATGCGGTGCTTGATATCGGGGCGGGTGATGGCGTGGTATTGTCTGCGGCGGCAGCGCGAGGCGCGCGGGCTATTGGCGTAGAAATTAATCCGCTATTGGTGGTGTGGGCGCGATGGCGGACGCGACACTATCGTCAGCAGGTGCGGTTGATATGGGGCGACGCGCGGCGCATGAAGCCAATTGAAAAAGTGACGGTGCTGTATTGTTTTGGGGCAGGGCCATTTGTTAATAGCATGGCGATGATTGCTCGGCGGCAGGCGGCGGCGCAGGGGATGTCGCTAAGGCTGGTGAGTTATGGTTTTGCGGTGCCAGGGCTTGGTAGAGAGCGACGTATTGGGCCATATAAAGTGTATACGGTGCGCGGTTGACTTTACAGATAGCTAAGCATAAGCTATACTTTGCTTATGAATGCACAACGACACGAACAGGGGTACGTCAACGCTTGGATGGTTGGCGCGATTAGCTTTTTGGTATTATTTTTGGTGACTGGCGGCTTAGCGATTTGGGCGTATATGGCCTATTCACAGGAGCATAGCACAGTGCAAGGCCAGGTTGAGGTTGCCAAAGCCAAGGCGCGCGAGGAACAGCGAGCCGTTGATCAGAAGGAGTTTGACGAACGGGCAAAGAACCCGCGCATTGAGTTTGTTGGTCCGAGTGAGTATGGCCGAGTGTCATTTATGTATCCAAAAACCTGGAGTGTCTATATTGATAAGGACGGTAGCGACCGCGGGGACTATAAGGCGTACCTGCACCCAAACACCGTACCATCAGTCAGCAGCAGGACCAGTCGTTTTGCGATGCGCCTAGAGATTTTAAACAAAGACTTTGATAAGGTGATCAAAGAGTATGAGCAGCAGTTGAAAAAGGGTGAGCTCACGTCAAGTAGTGTGGAGTTTAACGGCAATGCGTCAACACGGCTGGATGGTGCGTTTTCTAAAGAGCTTCGTGGGTCGGTGGTGCTGATGAAGGTGCGTGACAAGACGATTCGTTTTTCAACTGACGCCGATACCTTCAAACCTAATTTTCAGGAAGTGCTTGATACGGTGAAATTTGTCCAGTAGCGGTTTTGCTTGGCGAGACTGGGCGCTGATTGCTATACTAGTAGCATATGGCGGATGCGCAGTGGAGTCAGGGGGAATTTGGAGGATTGCCGAGTGTCGCGGTGGCGGCGCATGAGTTGAAGGCGCCGTTGGCGTTGATACGGCAGTTGAGCTTGGTGATTGACGCGGGCGTGGCGGCTGACGACGCCCAGGCTTTGCAGCAGCAGATTCGCTTGACTGCCGAGCGAGCACTGCGAACAGTGACTGATTTGTCGCAGGCAGCCAATATGACGCCGAGCCTATTTCCATTAGAGCCGGTCAATCCGCTGGCGGTGTGTCAGCAGATGGCGCGGGAAATGGCGCCGATGATGCGGGTGTATCAGCGGCAGGTGAGCTGGCCGCGGGGCGGGCGGATGCGGCACCTGGTGGTGGCAAATCGTACGCTGCTAGAGCGGATTGTGGCGAATTTTGTGGACAATGCACTGCGTTACAGTGAGGCATCGGCGACAATTCAGGTGAAGGTTGGCCAGCGGGGCGATATGATGCGCCTAAGTGTGCGCGATTTTGGGCCGATGATGAGTCGGGCAGAGTATCGGCGGCTGGTGGATGAAATGGAGCAGCGCAAGTCGGTGCGCACTCGGCCGGACAGTAGTGGACTAGGGGTGTTTGTGGCGAGTCAATTTGCTAAAGCGATGGGCGGGCGGATTGGGCTGATTCGGCACCGCGATGGGCTAACGTTTTATGTTGATATGCCGCTGAGTCGGCAGTTGAGTTTGCTATGAAGCGCGTGTTGATTGTTGAGGATGATCCAGCCTGGGCGGCACTACTAGAGCGATATGCGGCGAGGGTTGGCGCAGAGAGCACTGTTGTGTCGTCGCCCGGGCAGGCGATTGTGGCGGTGGATGAGCGGCAGCCGGATGCGCTGTGTATGGATATGTTGTTGGCGGGCGAGACGGGTATGGCGCTGCTGCATGAGCTGCAGAGCCATGGCGATCTGGCGGTATTGCCAGTGGTGGTGTGTAGTGGCGTGGCGCTGGACTCGGCGGAGTTGGCGCCATTTGGGGTGCGGGCGGTGCTTGATAAATCGCGGGTGACACCGAGCGAGGTGATGCTGGCGCTAGAGGAGGTCTTGGTATGAGCCAAAGTGAGCGACTGCAGGCGATTGTGCTCAGGCGGACGGATTACGGCGAGGCGGATCGGATTTTGCAGCTACTGACGCCAAAGGGGCGCCGCGCGGTGATCGCCAAGGGAGTGCGACGCGAGAAGAGTAAATTGGCCGGCGGGATTGAATTATTTGCGCTGTGCGATGTGGTGGTGCGTAGTGGGCGGGGTGAACTGGGCATGTTGACCAGTGCCCGATTAAAGGAATTTTATCGCCATATTTTAACAGATTACGAACGCATGCAAACGGCCTATCAAGTGCTACAATTGGTGGCGCGGGCCACTGAAACCATTGATGAGCCAGAATGGTTTTCGGTGTTGCAGCAGACACTGGCGCAGCTGAATGAGTCAACCGACCGGCAGTTGATTGAGGCGTGGTTTTTTATGCAATATGCGGCGCTGCTGGGTGATGAGTTGAATCTGCGAACTGACGTCATGGGGCAGGCGTTGGTGTCGGAAAAGCGGTATATGTATGATATGAGCGAAAAGGCGCTGCGGCCGAGTGAGCAGGGTGATATGACGGCCGATCACATTAAACTGCTGCGCCTGATGCAGGCCAAGCCGTTGGCAGTGGTGGCGCAAATTGGCGGTATTGCGGCAATTTTGCCGGGGTGCTGGCTGCTGGCTCGGCAACATGCGGCGGTATAACTGTGGTATAATGGGCATAAATAATGTGATACCGCCACGTTGCCAACGTGGAGAAAGGGAAGTCTTCGTGAGTCAAACGAAAATGGAAGATCTAGTCAGTTTATGTAAGCGTCGCGGGTTTATTTATCAGGGGTCGGATGTCTATGGCGGCCTGAGTGGCACCTGGGATTACGGTCCATTGGGCGTGGCCTTAAAGCGCAATATTATGAATTTGTGGTGGCAGCACTTTGTCGATAGCCGAGACGACATGTACGGTGTTGATGCTGCGATTTTGATGAACCAAAAAGTCTGGCAGGCGAGTGGGCATGTTGATACGTTTGTTGATCCGCTGTGTGAAGATACGGTGAACAAGCGTCGCTACCGCACCGATCATATCTTGAAGGATAATGGCGTGAATCCTGATGGTATGACCATGGAGCAGATGGATGCGGCAATTATCGAACACGGCATTAAAAGTCCAGATGGCAATCCGCTCAGCAAATCTCGCACCTTTAATATGATGTTTAAAACGCACGTTGGCCCAACGGCAGATGACGCCTCGATTTCGTATCTTCGCCCCGAAACCGCCCAAGGCATCTTCACCAATTTCAAAAACGTGGTTGATACCTTTTATCCAAACTTGCCGTTTGGTTTGGCGCAGATGGGTAAGGCGTTTCGTAACGAAATCGCTCCGCGCGATTTTATCTTCCGCTCACGCGAGTTTGAGCAGATGGAAATCGAATATTTTGTTCACCCAGATGAATGGCAAGCAGCGTTTGATGAGTTGCTAGCCAGCACGCACGATTTTTTGGGTAAGCTTGGTCTAAAACCAGAACACATTCACGAACTTGACGTGCCAGCAGAAGACCGCGCGCATTACAGTAAAAAGACCATTGATATTGAGTATGAATATCCGATCGGTAAAGAAGAGCTAATGGGGATTGCTTATCGCACCGATTTTGACCTCGGCAATATTCAGCGGGTCAGCAAAAAGAGTATGGAATATCAGGTGAAGGGGACGAACGAAAAGTTTGTGCCGCATGTAATTGAGCCAAGTTTTGGCGTGGAGCGTGCAGTGATGGCGGTGCTATCAGCAGCCTACACCGAGGATGAAGTCAATGGTGAAAAGCGTGTCTATTTGCGCTTGCCAGAACACCTGGCACCAGTCAAATTTGCCGTATCGCCACTGCTGAAAAATAAGCCAGAATTGGTGGAGAAGGCCCGTGAAGTCTACCGCGTGCTCAAGAAAAAGCACGGGGCGGTCATGTGGGACGACAACGGCAATATCGGCAAACGCTACCGCCGCCAAGACGAAATCGGCACCCCGCACTGCGTAGTGATCGACTTCCAGACACTGGAGGACGGCACTGTGACGGTACGCGAGCGGGATACGACGGAGCAGCAGCGGGTGGCGATTGAGGGTTTAGTGTAGATGGCAAACACCAGAAAGGATAGTGAGCATTCTCGTGAGGACGAGCTCTTTGCCCGCTATCAGAACGCCTATAGCAGGGATAACTTTCCAGAAGCTTTGACTGCGCTGCAAGAGATGCTTAGTATAACCGATATTAAGGCATTTGTAAGCTCACTCATAGTTGATGTTTATATGCAAATGGGGGAGGTGGATGAGGCCTATGGAGTTGCTGCCGCTGGCATAAAATATCCCAATCCCCCCTCAAAGCTCCATAAGCAATATGCCGAACTAATTGTCGCAAAGAACCCTACCATGGAGGATCTGAACGAGGCTCTTTCGTCCATAGATAAAGCCATAGCCCTTTACAACAATGACAGTATTAGTGAAGATATAGCTGATCGCTTTAAAGATGCCGATACCTTCAAGTTCTGGTTTGAGGATAAGACGAGGACGCGCACTGACATGGCAAGCTTGCGGAGTGATATTAGAAGCTTAATCTACAGTACAAAGCTCTATAATGATATACAATATATTGAAAACAGGCTATCTCGGGAGAAGCAGCGGACTATTGAGCTGATGGGACTTTTTACTGCAATTATAGCTCTTATATTTTCCAACGTTCAGGCGCTATCTCAGAAAAGGGGTATTTGGGAGATTGCTGTCGTGAATATATCATTAGTAGTGGCACTAACCTGGATATTATGGTTAATTAGGCGAATTGAATCAAAAGAAAAGTTTATTCATCGTCCCAGTTTTACTCAAGTTGTAAAAATTTTAGGGTCATTGATCGCGATCTTGGCTTTAATAGTTATCGCCGGTTTGATTATGGTCGGTATATTGCAGGTCTACGCATGGATTAAATCTGTGGCGAGTGGGGTACTATAGTTATTGCGAATAAATATAGACAGGAGCGAAACGCTATTATCGCCAGTAACTGTCTGCTGGTTGCCACTGCTAGTATATGGGCGATATTGAATGCGGTTGTACTGGTGCTGGTGATTCTGTTTGCTGGCCAACTTGGTTGGTTTTGGTCAACACTGGTTGGCATCGGCGCCCTTTGCTCTATTAGCTTGTCGGTTACGAGTATTCGTCAGAATAATCCAAGCTGGCTTTTGATTGATATGATACTCCCGAACTAGCAGGGGTGCGTATGATAAACGGAACGCTAGGCTGCTGGTCGCTGTGCTATAATTGAGCAAATGTGGATAGTTTATGCAATTGGTTCGGCGCTGCTGGCTGGGGCGGTGGCGATTTTGGCGAAACTTGGTGTTCGGCAGGTTGATGCGACGGTGGCCACGGCGGTGCGCACGACGATGGTGCTGGGATTTACCTGGTTGATTGCGTTATTGACCATCGCTGCCGCTGAGCCGGCATTACCGCTCGGGGAGGCTTTGGTGTACAAATTACAAGCCTTAACGCCGCAACATTGGCTGTTTTTAGGCTTGTCGGGCGTGGCGACGGGCGTGAGTTGGCTGGCGTATTTTAAGGCGCTGCGGCACGGTGATGTCAATAAGGTGGCGCCGGTGGATAAATCTAGTTTGATTATGACGATGCTGTTGGCGGTGGTGATATTGGGCGAGCCGCTCAGCGTGGCGGGTGCATATGCGATGGTGCTTATTGGCATAGGCACGTATGCGATGATTGAGCCGAAGGCCGGTAGCGGCCGTGCGACCCGTGGCTATGGCTGGCTGATGTATGCAGTGGCTGCGGCTGTGGCAGCGGCGCTGACGGCTATTTTGGCCAAGATTGGTATGCAGGGCGTTGATTCGTCGCTGGGCACGGCGCTGCGGACGATTGTAGTGCTGGTGATGGCGTGGCTGATGGTGCTGGTCAGTGGCAAGCAGGCCGAGGTGCGGCGGATTGACCGGCGCAGTATGCTGTTTTTGGGTCTGTCGGCGCTAGCGACGGGTGGTAGTTGGTTGCTGTACTTTGCGGCCTTGCAGCAGGGGCCGGCCAGTGTTGTGGTGCCGATTGATAAACTGAGCATTGTGCCGACGGTGCTGTTTTCGGTGTTAATTCTGCGTGAAAAAGTATCACCACGGGCATTGCTGGGGCTGGTGGTTATCGTGGCTGGCACGCTACTCCTCGTCCTTCAGCCATAAGCGTCAAACTCGGTAATCTGCTATACTAAGGCTATGCGAGCCAAAGAGATTGTCCCTAAAAAACAAGTGCTGAAGATCTTCATTATCGCCCTGATTGCCGCTACGGCGGTGGTGGCGGTGAAATATCTACTGCATCGCCTGGGTTTTGAGCCGATTGAGCAGAGTTCAATGCACAACAGCGTCATTTCCAGTGCTATTTTTGTCATCGGTTTTCTGCTGTCGGTGGCGATGGCTGATTACAAAGAGTCTGAGCGTATGCCGGCCGAGTTTGCGGCGACCTTAGAAGACTTGTATGATGATGCGGCGTCAATTCATCAATCCTATCCAGTGTTTGATCTTGATGGCTACCGCCGGCAGCTGCGCACCATTGCCAAGAGCTTTACTGAGGATGTGCGCCGTAAATCATATGATGCGCGGGAGGATATTCGGGCGCTGCTGCCGTATTTTGTGGCCATGGAGCAGGGCAAGGTACCGCCGAACTTTGTGGTGAAATTAAAGCAGCAACAAGCGGTTTTGTTGCGGCATCGTCACCGAGTGAATTATATTCAGCGTATTCAGTCGCTGCCGTCAGCCACGCTGCTGGGGCGGTCAATTGTCGTGGTGGTGATTGGATTGCTGCTGTTCACAAACATTGACCCATTTTTCGCCAGTCTGATGGTGGTGGGGCTGATTAGTTTTGTGCTGGTATATATGATTGTACTGATTCGGGTGATTAGCAAGCCGTTTCATAAGGCCGGCCGCACCATGGATGACGTGAGCCTATTTCTAATTCGTGATGCTGAAGAGTATCTAGCGAAGGTTGGTAAGAAGAAGAAAGCGTAGAGGTCATATATGGATCTGGTCGGTATTAAAGTAGTAGTGATTGGCGGCGGGACGGGTAGTTTTACATTGCTATCAGCGCTGAAACATTACACGCATAATATCACGGCGCTGGTGAATATGGTTGATGATGGCGGCTCAACCGGGCAGCTGCGTGATGAGCTGGGTGTATTGCCGCCGGGCGATGTTCGGCAGTGTTTGGTGGCGCTGAGTAATTCGCCAAAAGTGCGTGACTTGTTCAATTACCGGTTTGATGAAGGTAGCATGAAGGGGCATGCGTTCGGTAATTTGTTTATGGCGGCATTGGAGAAGATGACAGGTAGTTTTGCCGAGGCGGTGGAGACGGCCAGTGAGGTTTTAGGGGTGAATGGTCGGGTCTATCCGATTACGCTTGACGATACAAAAATGTCAGTGAAGTTGCAGGATGGCACGGTGGTGAATGGCCAACATGCCGCTGAGTCGCTAGTGATACCGCGCGGCGAGCGGCCATGGCTGGAGCTGAGCCCGCCGGCTACCATTAATCCGCGGGCGCGCCAAGCTATTGTTGATGCTGATTTGGTGGTGATTGCGCCGGGATTGCTGTACGGCAGTTTGGCGCCGGCGCTGCTGGTGCGTGGTGTGACGCGGGCGCTGGCAGAAACGAGTGCTAAAAAGGTTTATGTTTGTAATTTAGTCAATAAGCCAGGTCAAACTGACAATTTCACGGTGGCGGATTATGCGGATGAGATTGAGCGGTTTGCTGGCGTGTCGCTTGATTATGTGTTATATAATAACCATCAGCCGAATAAATCATTGATCGAGAAATACGCGCGTGATGGTGAGATGTTGGTGGCATGGGATAAAGAGCTGTTGCGCAAAAAACCGTATCGTGCTTCGGGCAAGCGCCTAATTGCTGAAACGGCGTGGATAAACCAGCATACGGCGGCTGATCCATTAGCGGCCCAGCGCAGCCTCATCCGCCATGATGCTGACCGAGTGGCGCGTGAATTGATGAGGATATATTTCTCATGAATCGGCGGCTGTTTTTTGACCTTGACCGGACGCTGTTTCGCACCAGTGATTTTGACCAGCAGCGCTGGGAGCTGCTTGAGCAGTGGTATCCGACGGTGATTTCAGCGGCAAAGGAGCAGCCGCGACAATATGAATTTTTCATTCATGACGATGATTTGTATGCTTATGATTTTACGGCGCACATGACGGCGCTGGGGTTGGATGTTGGCGAAGTGATGCAGCGGCTACGGCAATCGGCGTTAGCTGATGGGCGACTGGAGTATGACGGTGTGCCTGAATTGATGCAGTGGGCGCAGACAGTTGGTCGGGTGGCGGTGCTGACCTATGGTCCGGATGGCTATCAGCGCCTGAAAGCCGCTCTTTGCCCGTCGCTAAAGGGTATCGAGGTGGTCGTTGTGCAGCGACCAAAGCATGAGTACTTCCGTCAGCAATTAATGCCCGGTGGAGTGTGGATGGTTGATGATAAACCAATTGGCGATGAGCTGCCAGAGGGTGTGGCATTTATCCAGGTGGCGGGGTATAATGAGTTGTCGGTGCCGGCTGGTGCTATGTGGCCGGTGGCGACGACGGTGTCGGAGGTTGCAGAGATTGTAGGCCGACACGAAAACATTGATTATTTTAGCAATATGTGATATAATATATAGGTTATGAAAGCAAAACTGTCGGAGCAGATGACAGATGGTAGTTATTATGGCCCTCGAGAGCTGAGCGAGGTGTTGCTTGATGGTGCGCCGGAAGAATGGCATCCTTCAGATGCTGCGAAGCGGCTGTTGCGCAGTTTGTCGGCTGATATTGATCGGGAGGGCTGGGGTGCTATAGAGCATGCCGCCGCAACGCTGAACAACCTCAGGCTGTTTTGCAAGGATCTTGATGAGCAGCGGCAGAAACAAATGGCCGATGCGGCGTTGCTGCATGATGTTCCGGGCAGGATTTTACATCAGGAGACTGATGAACGAGCGACACTATCTAGGCGGCTGGAGACTGCCTGGGCGGAGTATATTTCTGAGGTGGGTGGCGATAATCCAGTGCATAATTTTATGCACGACCAGGTGGTGATTGGTATGGGTGCTCGCGATTATCGCGAGAGAATTAAGCAGCAATTGGGCGGTGGTACTGAGCATGTTAATGATTCATCCTATGACGGCGAGCTTGAACGATGTGACTGGAAGACTGACATTCCAGCCATTCGGGGTAAGGAGCTTGAGGAATTAGTCAAGCATGTCAATGTTGAATCGCTGATCGTTAAGGCTGCTGAGATGATGGATAATATCAAACGTCCGCCGCAGAGTGACTCTCAGCAACTGCGCAATATTCTTGAAGCGGAATCATTTTATATTCCAATGCTTAAGGCGATGGGCTATGATGCAATGGCTGCGGAGATTGACAGTAGTTGTAACATATATCGTCTACATGGTCAGGGAAGGACTGATATCGTAGAGAAGGCGGCGGCGATGTATCATGAATATACCAAGCAGGATCCGGCCAGGCTAGCGATGACAATGTTTGGCTTGAGCGAGCCGCCAGAGGTGAATTGGATCGTTAATGAAACGTCCGACGATATATATGGTGGTATCAATTGTCGGTTTGCGGAAATGATTATTCCGATTGACGGGGTAGAGCGGCGCGTGCTATTCCGTCAGAAGTCAATTGGTTCAATGGCGAAAAAGCTTGCTAAAAATGGCGGTGATTATTCACTGCTTGATGCGTTTGGTTTTCAGGTGATTGTTAAATCTGAAGATAACTCCCTGGACGCGCGTCGACACTATGAATTGAGTGACGAGGACATTGCGGCGATGCACGCTTCGCAGACACGCGAATTAGGTGAGTGTTTCGCGGCGTTTGCTGAGGAAGTAATCACAAATCCAAATATTACGCTGCAATCAACTAATGGTGTTCGTAAGCCGGTATTTGTGCAGGGTGAAGTGGCGTTTGTTGAGCGTATTATGGCTGCAGTTGATGAGGCTTATCGTGCGGATATTGGGCGGGAAATTAAGAGCGGTGATAAAATACCATATCGGGTAGCCAAGGCTACGGCGATGGCTGGTGCTCTACCAGTTGAGGTGCAGATGTTGACGGAGCTTGACCGTAAATTGGGGCGTACCGGTGAAACTAGTCATATTGCTTATAAAAACGGTGGCAATGATGCGTTGCGTTGGATTCAGGCGCTACATCGCCGAGTTGATCATATGAAAGCCGGTGATGGTAATCCTGTGTCGCGAGAAGTTGGGCGGATTGCTGTGCAGGCGGTGCTGCGTCAACTCTATGCAGGGATATTTGCACCAGATAGTCTGCATGATAATCGTGTACAATAGACTACATGACAATATACTACACAGACGGTTCCGCCAGCCCCAACCCCGGACCGGGCGGGTTTGCGGTGATTAAGGATTTACGGCCGCATATTTTGGGGTCAGAGGATGGCGAGACGACGAATATTCGGATGGAGGGCAAGGCGCTGATTGCGGCACTGCAGGACGCGGACGGTGCGCCGTGCGTGATTTACACCGACAGTGAGTTCTGGATTAATGTGGTGACGAAGTGGGCGCCGGGGTGGCAGGCGCGCGGCTGGACAAAGAAGGGCGGCGCGATTAAAAATCTGGATATTGTGCAGGAATTGTATGCGCTGTATGCGCAGTCCCGGGCGGATTTGCGCTGGGTGCGTGGCCATGAGGGCGATGAAGGCAATGAGCTGGCTGATCAGTGGGCGAATAAGGCGCGCGAGGGCGTCCGGCTGACGGTTGACTGATTAGTGTAGATTGCGTTATAGTAGTGCCTTATGAGAATAGAGGGATTACCAGCCTCCACCTGCGTGGAGATTTCTACCTTTTTCAAGGGCGATATTGCTGATGATCGGATTGCTGCAGTGCATAGGTTGTCGGTAGATGATAATAGTGTAAATATTGGGTTGGCTATTGGCGAGTTTGACGCTCACGATAATCTTTTGGCGATGTGTGATGATTATGATCCGCAGGCGATGCTTGGTCGGCTTATTCCGTTCAAGGGTGATACGGCTGGATACGCCGGAATGGTGCGGGCGGTGCGACAGGGTAATAATGGCTCATTTTATGTCCAATACGGTGCGATGTCTGACTGTCGTCAGGGGGGGGCTGCGCTCCACTGAGCTGTATATTGCTGAGGCGATTTCTCGGATGGCTGCTATCGCCACCGCTCATATCATAGAGGATACGTCACGTATACAGAAAGGCGAAGTGTCATATAGTCAGCAAAAGCTTGGGAGTATCGGGCTGCGTTTGGACAATGTATTGGTGAATTGTCAGTGATTAATATATATACTGGTTAGCAACCGGCCGCAGGAAGAGAGCTTCGGTCGGCAGGGCGCGGTCAATAAGGGTGCCATCGCCAATCTGTCCTTCGCTGTTGCGGCCCCAGCAAAAGGTACGGCCATCACTGATAAGTGCGCAGCCACGGTTTGCTCCAGCGCTAATGCGGCGCACTGTTTTATGTTTGAGCTCTCCTGCTACTCGCAGTGGAGTGTGTTTGTGATCATTTTTAATATTGCCATCTCCCAACCGACCATGTAGCCGACTACCCCAACAATACACCTCGCCATCGGCAAGCGCACAAGTGTGAAAGACGCCGGCATGGACTTCTGTGATGGTTTTTCCGTGAAGCTCCGATCCAGTTTCTATAGGCTGCGGCCTTAAGAGGTACTTACCTGTGGAGTTGTCGCTAGGGTTGGCTTTTGTGGTATTTCTCCCAGACTGACCTTGTGCGTTATTGCCCCAACAGTAGACTTTGCCGCTCGCCACTGCGCAGACATGTTCGCCTTGTTGCTCCGGCCGCCCCCAAGAATAGCCGTCTTGTGATATGTCAGTAACAGTCTTACCGCGCAGCGCACCGCTGTCATCAACTTTTGTCGGGCTGTGGCGGTTTTTATTCGTGCCATCACCCACCGCTCCAGATCTATTGTGTCCCCAGCACCATGCTTTGCCGGATATAATAGCGCACATGGTGAGTGAGCGAGTGCCGTCAGTGGCTAATTTTGTCGCCGTGCCGGTTGTTGTGAGTTTCCTTGGTGTGGTAATCTTTGGATCATTTGAACCAACGCCAGCCGTGCCTCTGTCATTACGACCCCAGCAATATATTTTCCCCTCAGCAATGGCACAAGACGTGTCGCCAGTGCCGCCAATATCACTGATTCGTTTGTGCTGTAGTAATCCAAGGACGCGTTGTGGGGTAGCTGCATCAGCTACATCAGCTACATTGCCAGTCCCTAGTTGGCCGTATTCATTGCGTCCCCAACAATACATTTCACCCTCTGCAGTCAGAGCGCAGGAGTGATGCTGTGCAGTGAAAATCTTCACCACGCGTTTATCAAGCAGGCCGCCCGGCTCTCGTTTAACTCGTACGGGCACGTTGCTGTCGTAGTGCGGATCCGGACGCTGGATATCGTTTCCGCCCGGGCCGCCGCGGTATTTGCCGTTACCGAGCTGTCCGTACGATCCGTATCCCCAACACCACACTTGGCCCGACAAAATGGCGCAAGTGCGATAACTGCCGCTGGCGCTTTGGGTGGCATTGAGGTCGGCTAGCCAGGTGATGGTCTTTTTAATGACGCTGGTATAGGTGGCGCTAATTGAACCATCCCGCCGCAGGACTTCAGTGTGGCCAACAGCAGTGATTTGCACGGCGTAATCGGCGGCGAAATCAAGATTAGGCACGGTAAAGCGAGTGCGAATGCCCGGAGCTTGATAGACATAGGCATTGCCGGGGTGCCGCACTGTGCCGGTGCAGTCGGTGGCGGGGGAGAGGTCTGGCCGTGAGCGATTGCTGCCCCACGTTTGTGATTTTCCTGAGCGCCATAGACAGCTGGTGGCGTAGGCCGTGCCGGCTTCGGCGGCTTCTTCAGCTAGGGTTTGGTAGTAATCTTTATGAACACCGCGAAAGGCGAGAGACGTAAACGACATGAGACTGGACAGGACAATAAGTACGATAAATGAGATGATGAGAATATCTGGAAGGGCAAAGCCTTGACTAGAGCGCTGCATTAATCATTGCCTTTCGTCATGAGCTGCGTTAGCAGGCTGGTGGTATCGGCGTGAGTAGTATCAGTGAGCCGCAGGGTGACAGTGATATAATCGGCATCCACCACGGCGCCGCTTTTGGTATAGGCATCAGTAATCGGGCTGGTTTGGGTGTGGTACTGCACGATAAATTCTTCTACGTCTGTGGCGATGACCTCATCACGCGCTTGGCAGCTATGATGTCGGGACGCGGGATGAAGTTGCGGCGGGCATGATTGGCGCTGCGCCTGGGTCTCGCCGGGGCAGAGCGGCGTGGTGGTGTCGGTAAGGATGCGCCGATACAGCGTGCGGTCTTTGACGAAATAGAGTGACAGGTAGTGCAGCTGCGGATTGTAACGCTTTTGGTGAATGTCATGACAAGCAAACGTGCCCCTGGTATAGACTGGCAGGCGATGAGGACTGAGTGATGGCGATGTGGTGGCGTACTGATCAAGTAGCAATACGCGAGATTTACTACCGTTACCACGATGATTCCACTGAGCGCCGGGAGTCGGACCGTACGGGTCATTATAAACAGACGGCGCTGTTTCAAGAAACTCGCGAGCCGTGCGCACATCATGTTCAATAAACGACAGCGCATGCATTGTGCGGCTAGCCAGCGTGGTTTTTGCGTTGCTCACTAGAATATCAGTATAAGCATGAGTAAAGATGACCGAAAAAGTCAGTAAAATCACCATAATAACAACAAGACTAACCATCAACTCAATCACTGTCATGCCGTGTTGATTAATATGATGCGTAAGTCGCATGAGTGACGCTCCTTCCGGATGAGCCATAGGTGATAGTTGAGACGATTTTGATAGGGAAGCCATTGGTGTCGTTGGTGTGGCAGCCGTATGGCGCGGTGGCGACGACGGTTTGCGTGATGGGTCCGGGGAGTCCGCTAATACTGTCGGTGGTGGCGACGAGCGTAATCGGGCGCGGCAGACTGGCGCCGGCGTCGTAAGTGCACTGGAACCAGTTTGGCGGACGATGATTGGCGTAGCGGCGCAGATTATTATAAGCGGCCATATCGGCGATATGATGGGTGCGAATGGCGGCATTGACTGATGAAATATGGGCATAGATACCTAAAATCACGCCAACGAATATGGTTGCGACTAGTAAGGTAACGATAACTTCAACCAAGGTAAAGCCCAGGCTGGATGATTCTTCGGGATAGCAAAAAGGCAGTCGTGTCATTGCTGCCTCATACTGTGGAGTGTCCTGGTCTCGGCAGGATGCGACTCATGATAATAATATAAAATAAACCGCACACATGGTGCGGCGGTGCATAATGCGCCAGCGGCATTGAATGACTGATAGATATACTGGAGACCCGAAGGGTGTTGCGGGCTTGCTGAAGCGGCCGGGATGATGCTGTTACTTGTGGCTTTTGGTGCGGTGATGCTGTCGTTGTTGCCAATAATGGTTGCGATAGTTGTAGCGGTGCTGGCGTTGGTGGGCGGGTAGGACGGGCCGGCGGTGGCTGCAGTGGCGCGATATGATCGTTCAAGTTCGCTAGCGATTGTCGCTACATCGTTTGCTCGTTCGGCGTCGCGTGATCGTGCGCTTGACCCGAAAAACATTGGTAGGTTTATGGCAACCAAAATCCCAATGATCACAAGCACTATCATAATCTCCGCTAGGGTAAAACCAAACGTTACTGTTTCTGAAAAGGATATTGATTGTGTTGCCATGAAATTGTGTTATATAAACCTCTATCCATTTTTCACTATAAACCTGTCCGTGAAAAAGTGCAAGTTCGGCATGCGCAAGAAGCTAGCATCGTATGGTATACTACTATCTATGGAAGAGAGGGAAACGACCGATATTTTTTTGTGGGCCAATCAGACGGACGCGCGCAAAAATGATTTGCTGATAGAGCTATTTTTATTCAATAAAAACTATACGCCGTACAGTATGCCGCTGAAGGGCGATGTGGAGCAGCAGCTCAGGCCGCTGTTTTTGTTTGATTATATTAATTTTGTCAATTTAGGTGCGGGCACGGGGTTGAGCGTGCGGGATTATGAACTGTCCGAAGGCGATGATAATGTGCTGCTGCGCACGGATTTGGCGAAAGTCGGGCGGGCGGAAACTTTGATTCATTTGATTGAACATGAGCGCGATGATATTGTGGAGTTTTCCGAAACCGAGCATGAGTTTAAGCGTATGAAGGGTGTGGTGGCGCGTTTTACCGACCCAGCGGATCCGAAAAAAGTGTTTTATACGGTGAAGTTGATTGCTCAAGGGCAGACGCTGAAGAGTGCGCTGGCGTGGGAGTTTAAGGACGGCAAGTTCGGTCAGTTTAGTGCTGAAGTCGGTTTTAAAGTGCCGGATGATAATCAGGTGTTGATTATTGGGCAGGATATTTTTGCTTTCAATCCCTCAAAGTTTGAGCGGATGTTCGGTTATGAGTACAAGAAGCAGGTGATTGCTGATAAGAAAGTAGCCGAAATTGAACAGCAGTATAAATTGAGTTTTTCTGAAGGATTGGACCTGAATGCGCTGGTCAAAGAGCGTAAAAAGACCATCAATAAGCTGCAGAAGCTAGAAATTGGCGAGGTCAAGCAGGAGCAGGTGCTGGAATATGCCGATGAAATGCAGTTGGAACTGATGAGTGATGACAATGGCGCGATCATTATTATGGACGGTAATGACCTGGATATGTTTGTTAACCTGATCAATGAGGATTATATTGAGAGCAAAATTACTGGCAAGCGCTACGAAATTAAATCCAAAAAACTGCTCGGCGAGCCTGAAGGTGAGCCGCCGCGAGGCTAGTGTATGGATCAGGAGTTGGCGCTGGCGATTTTGCATTCAGGGCGGTCGGCGCTGTTGACAGGTGCGGCCGGCACTGGCAAGACGCATCTTTTGAACAATTTTATTGCTCAGGCGCGGGGACAGGGGCGAAAAGTAGCGGTTACCGCAACAACTGGCCTGGCGGCGACGCATTTGAACGGCAATACGATTCATAGCTGGAGCGGCATTGGTGTCGGTGATAGTTTGGCGAACAACTTTTTTGAACGGCTGTCAAAAACCCGGCGCGAGGTGATCACTAAAACCGATGTGCTGATCATTGATGAGATTTCAATGCTGCATGATTTTCGGCTGGATATGATTGACGCGGTGTGTCGGGGCGTGCGCGAAAATGACCAGCCGTTTGGCGGCATTCAGGTGGTGATGAGCGGCGATTTTTTTCAGCTACCGCCGATTAATCGGCCGGGCGAGCAGGGCGGCTTTGTGGTGTACTCAGAAGTTTGGCAGGACCTGCAGCCAACGGTATTATATCTGGAGCAGCAATATCGCCAGAATGATGAGGCTTTATTGGAAATTCTGACGGCGTTGCGGGCGGATGATATTCGGCGACATCATGCTGAGGCGTTGTTGGCGCGAGTGGATGTGACGCCGCCGGATGAAGATATGACAGAGTTGCACACCACGAATGTTGATGTTGATGCGATTAACAATGCAAAGCTAGCGGCACTGCCGGGCGATGAGCTAACATATCACCAGACTACCACCGGTTCAAAAATATATGTTGAAAATTTGCGTCGTTCGGTGTTGGCGCTGGAAAGCTTGACACTGAAAAAGGGTGCGCTGGTGATGGCGGTGAAGAATGCGACGGACAAATCCTATGCTAATGGCAGTATTGGCGTGGTGGTGGATACTGAGCCGCTGACGGAGTATCCAGTGGTGCAGTTTCGTAATGGGCGCGTCGTGACTATGACGCCCGATACTTGGGAGTTGCGTGATGGTGAGCGTAAACGGGCGAGTATTTCGCAGGTGCCTTTGCGCCTAGCATGGGCGATTACGGTGCATAAGTCGCAGGGCATGACGCTGGACGCGGCGCGGATTGATCTGAGAAAGGCCTTTGTGCCAGGCATGGGCTATGTGGCGTTGAGTCGGGTGCGGGATATGGAGAATTTATATTTATATGGAATAAATCGGATGGCGCTCGCGGTATCGTCAGATGCAGTGGCGATTGATGAAATATTGCGTTCGCAGAGCCGGCAGGCAGCTGAGGAATTGGGGTATTTGCGGGATGAGATGAAGCAGAGGCAAAAGACGCCACTAACAAAGAAGGGCTCGTCTAGTGGCAAGAGTTGGAGTGAGAAGATTGCTAAGATGCGCCAAACACACCCGAATGCCTATAAGTCGTGGCAGTCGCAGGATGATGCATTGCTGCAGCAGGAGTTTTTGAGCGGGGCGACAATTGAAGAACTAAGTAAGAAGTTGGGCCGGCACGAAGGCTCGATTCGGATGCGCCTGCAGAAGCATTTTGGTGAAGATATGGTTGCGTAGTGTCAAGCGCATCGCTGGCAACACTAGACTTTTCCACAGAACAGTGGAAAAGTTTTATATTGGGGCAAAAATGGGTAAAAAAGTCAAAAAAGGGCTTGCAAGTGGGTAAAAGTGGGTAGTATACTAAAGCCAGTGGAAACACCAAGACAAACATCCACTACTTAAAAACCAATCAACGCTATCACGGAAAGGGCAACGTGCAAACAGACTACTTTGAGCGAAAGTTGGACGACAAGCGACGCTTGACGATGCCAGCTGAGCTAAGGGAAGAGTTTGCCAGCGGCGTCGTCCTGACCAGGGGATTTGGCGACTATCTGCACCTCTACCCGCAGGACGTGTGGCAAGAGCAGATGGAAACGCAATTGACCGGGAGTATCCTGGACGAGCGCATCGCTGATCTCAATGTCAAATTCCGTCGCGGCAAAACGGCCGCCACCCTTGATCAAAAGCAGGGGCGGGTGACCATTGAACAGCACTTGCTGGACTATGCCGGGATTGACCGTGAGATTGTCGCTATCCGCGCCGGGGCGTATTTCCGCGTTATGGCCGCCGATAAAGCTGATTGATTGACTGTACATTAACAAGTTAGTAACCCTCGAGATCAACTACCTGGATGTTTGAAAACGGACCGGTGGCGATTTGCTCCACATAAAAAACAGCAACGCACCTTCCTTAACACACCTCCCAAAAAACTCCACCTCACACATAAGTCTCTTTTGGAAAACACTGTTTTCCTTCTCTTTAAGACAAAACACAAACACAACACAAACAACAATAGTCCCAATCAAATATCCAGATAGGTGATCTCGAGCATTTCCTGCGTTATTGTATAATAGGGAAATGATGAGTATTAAAGAACATCCACCACAGCCGGAAGCAGCAAATGCGCCGGTTCATGTTCCCGTACTCTTAGGGGCAACCCTGGATGCGCTCGCGCCTCAGCGAGGCGAGGCGTATCTGGATCTGACAGCCGGATATGGCGGTCATGCCAGGGCGTTCCTTGAGAAGACGGATAATTACCTTGGTTCAGTATTGGTTGATCGTGATCATAACGCGATTGCCGCGCTGGATGACCTGGCGGGAAAGGGCGTCAGGCTGATGCATACAGATTTTGTGTCGGCAGCCCGAGAACTCGTCGGAGAAGGACGGACATTTGACATTATTTTGGCTGATTTGGGGGTGTCGTCACCGCAGCTTGACAGAGTAGAAAGAGGGTTTTCGTTTCGGTTTGATGGGCCGCTGGATATGCGGATGGATAATCGGACGGAGCTTACGGCGGCAGTCGTGGTCAATTCGTATTCCGAAAGCGAATTGGTCCGACTGCTGACACAGTACGGCGAGGAGCCACTAGGGCGAGCCAGACGTATTGCCAAAGCAATCGTTGGGGCTCGGCCATTACGGCGCACCGCTGAACTGGCAACTCTGATTGAGCAAACACTTGGTCGCGGCGGATTGAAACAACATCCAGCGACCCGCACTTTTCAAGCCCTGCGCATTGAGGTTAACCGAGAACTCCGGCTGATTGATGAATTGCTGCCGCTCCTGCCGCGTCTGCTGACAAAAGGCGGTCGGGTTGGTATTATCAGCTTTCACAGTCTGGAGGATCGGCGAATTAAGCAATTTTTTGCCGAGCAAGCCAGAGCTGGCTATGAGGCTGAGCTGCTTATTCCAGACAAAAAACCGGTGCCAGGCACTGACGATGTTCACAATCCGCGCAGTCGGAGCGCCAAGTTCCGCTACGCCGTGAAAACATAAACAAAAAAGAAAGGGGAAGGCCATTATGCCAATCCAAATCAAAGTACACTTCCAAGACAAGAGCCAGGCAGAAGAAGTACGCGTACGCCGCGGCTAATTTGCGCCGTCCGACGGATTTTCCTGGAAAATGCATCGGAGCAGCCCCGCTCTAAGTAGCGGGCGGGGTTGCTGGTGCGTCATAGTAACATAAAGAAATTATAAAATATATCATGCATTCAACCACCACATTCACTTCGCGGCGTGCCGCTCCTCAAATGCGTCGTAATCAGAACGCGACTCGGTTTCAATCATCAGTCAAGCTCGGCACGGTCGCGCACACGGTGTTGGTGGCGTTGATGATTACTATCTTAGGGCTGATTTATCTCACGCAGGCAACAAAAACCACGGCGTATAGTTATGAAGCTGAAGGACTAGATGCGCAGCTCAGTGAGTTGAGCGCCAAAAAGTCAGAGCTTGAAGTGCAGAATGCACGATTGACAGCGCTGGAAAAGGTCAAGCATAGCAGTGTTGCTGCGGCGATGACTGCGCCTGAAACTACCGAACATATTCGCTAAACCGCCCAAAACTGCTATACTAAGGGTAAGCGATATGCAGTGGCGACTCTCTCATTCACGAACAACGATATTGGCCATCGCGCTTCTTGGTGTGATGGCGATTTTTGTGTTGCGGCTGTTTTATTTACAGATTATTAAGCACGCTGAGTATACGGCTTTGGCTCGGGCCAGTCAGCAGAAAAATTTCGTCATTCCGGCGACGCGCGGCACGATTTATATGATGGATGGTAAAGTGCCAGCGCCAGTGGTGCTCAACGAAGTGGTGTATACGATGATCGCTGATCCGCAGGCGGTAAAGGATGATGAGCGGAGCAAAATTATAGCGGCGCTGCGTGAGGTAGCGGGCGGCGAAATGACGGCTAAGGCTGAAGAGCAATTGGGCAATAAGCGGTCGCGATATGAGGTGCTGGCACGTAATCTGACGCGCAGCCAGGCCGAAAAGCTGAAAAAGAAGGATTTTGTGGGCGTGTTGTATCAACGCGGCACGAAGCGCAGCTATCCGGAAGGTGATTTGGGGGCGCATGTTTTGGGATTTGTCAATGCTGAAGGGAAGGGCCAGTACGGTATTGAGGGCGGCTTGGACAAGCGCCTAAAGGGTCAGGATGGCCTATTGAGGACGGTGACGGATGTGCGCAATGTGCCGCTAACAATCAGTAAGGATAATATTCGGGTTGAGCCAAAAGCGGGCGAGGATATCGTATTGTCGGTGGATCGGAATGTACAGGAGTATGCTGCAGCGGCTTTGAAACGTGGCATGGAAAAGGCGCACGCCACTGAGGGTAGTGTGGTGGTGATGAATCCGAATAACGGCCAGGTCTTAGCGATGGCCAATTATCCGACTTTTCATCCTGGTGAGTATGGCAAAACAAAGGATGCGGCGGCCTTTGTTAATGCAATCACGATGATGCCACATGAACCAGCGTCAATCATTAAGACCTTTACGATGGCAACAGGTATTGATAGAGGGGTGATTACGCCAAGCTCAACCTATTACAATAGTGACTGCACTAAGGTTGGCGACCGGACAATTTGTAATGCGGTGCGTGGTCAAGTTGGGACGCTGACGATGCAACAGGCGCTGAATAATTCGCATAATGTTGGCACAACGACTGTCGGTCGGCGGCTTGGTAATGGCGAGCGCATTACGACTGAGGGTCGGCGAACAATATATGATTATTTCCACCATCGATTTGGCTTTGGTACGGCGACTGGTATTGAAATGGCCGAAACGGATGGCATTATACATGGCCCTGATTCAGTTGAGGGCAATGAAGTGCGTTACGCCAATATGACGTTTGGTCAGGGTATGAATATTACGACGCTGCAGGTGGCAGCGGCATTTTGTTCGGTGGTGAATGGCGGTGAGTACTATCGCCCAACCGTCGTAGCGGGCGTTATGACACCGGAGCACAAGTTGCTGAAGGCAGTAGCGCCACGACCGGTTCGGCGGACGATTAGTCCCGAGACTTCGGCAACAATGCGGCAGATGCTTGATGTGACACGGCACTCGTTCTTTGTTGGCAATGGTGATCGGCCGGGTTATCAAATTGGCGGTAAAACTGGTACGGCCGAGTTATTGGTTGACGGTACATACACCAAGCGAGAAACCGCCGGTACATACCTTGGTTATGGTGGCGCAGATAAGCCGGAGTATGTCATAATGATACGAGTGGCGGCGCCGGGCCGAGGCATTGCTCTTGAGGGAAGTGTGCATGCCTCGCCAATTTTTACCGACATTTCTAACTGGATGATCGATTATATGAAATTGCCACCAAGGAGCGACTCATGAATAATTCACTACAATCTCTGACCAATGAAATGACGCATATTTTGATTTTGAGCGTTGTGGCGTTTCTCTTCGCTATGCTGCTGACGCCAGTGTATACGTTCTTTGCGTATCGCTATCGGTTCTGGAAGCGGCAGCGTTCAGCTAGCACTGATGGCAAGGAGCTGAAAGTGTTCACTAAGCTTCATGCTGCGAAATTCCGCCGCAATGTTCCGACGATGGCGGGGGTGATTGGTGTGGTGTCGGTGACGGTCGTGACGCTGCTGTGGAATCTTGATCGGGCGCAGACTTGGCTGCCGCTAGCGGCGCTCATCGGCGGCGGGGCGGTTGGCCTGATTGATGATGTTATTAATATTCGTGGTGATGGCAGTGGTGTGGCTGGTCTGCGTAGTCCGGTGAAGTTTGCGCTTGTGACGCTGCTTGGGTTGGTGCTGGGTTGGTTCTTCTTCGTCAAGCTCGGGGTTGACGCTTTTTATGTGCCGTTTGTGGGCGATGTGCATATTAGCTGGCTGATTGTGCCGTTATTCGCCTTTACGGTGGTGGCGACGGGCAATGCGGTGAATATTTCTGATGGGCTAGACGGTTTGGCCGGCGGGCTGTTGGCGATCAGTTTCGTCACTTTCGGCGTGATTGCGCTGCTGCAGGGTAATGTATTGATGGCCGGTTTCTGCTTTACGGTCGTCGGGGTGCTGTTGAGTTACTTGTGGTTTAATATCTATCCAGCCCGATTTTTCATGGGGGATGTTGGCAGTTTCGCCTATGGCGCAGCGCTTGGCGTGGTGGCGATGCTGACAAATACACTGCTGCTGTTGCCAGTTATCGGATTGCTATTCGTCGTTGAGGCTGGCTCTAGTGCGGTGCAGATTTTCAGTAAGAAGTTTTTCGGGCGGAAGGTGTTTATTTCGGCGCCGATTCATCACCATCTGGAGGCGAAAGGCTGGCCAGAGGTAAAGGTGACGATGCGATTTTGGGTGATTGCTTGTGTGATGGCCTGTATCGGTTTCGTGTTGGCGTTGTCGGGAGGCTACATTGCGTAGGCAACACTCGCCTCAGTCGGTTGCTGCGCCACATCAGCCGCGTCGGCATCGTCCGGCGTATCAGATTGTGCTGTTTGTCGGACTATTGTTGCTGCTTGGACTAGTGGTGATGTATGCGCTGGGGCCGCAACGGGCGAATGTGATGAACCACGCTTATGGCACGAATTACGGTGATATGTTTTTCTTTAATAAGCAGCTGATTAGCGTTGCTGTGTCGGTGGCGGCGTTTGCAGCTTGCGCCATTATCCCATATCGTTGGTTTACTGACCGGCTGCCGCGACAGCTGTTTATTGCTGGCGTTGTGCTGAGTTTACTGCTTGTCGTTGCTGGTGCGGTGCTGCACTTGTCGATCGCCAGGGAGACGAACGGCGCCTATCGTTGGTTTTATCTCGGTGGTCTTGGCAGTTTTCAGCCGTCAGAATTGCTCAAGTTTGGTGCACTGGTGTTTGTGGCGGGCTTTTTGGGGCAGCGGGCCGCCCAAGGGAAGATTAATGATATTCAAGAAACGCTGGTGCCGCTTGGGGTTGCTATGGTGACGGCGCTGGGTGTGGTGGTGGTACTACAAAAGGATTTGGGGACTGGTATTTCGCTGGTGGCGATTGTGCTAGCGATTTTAGTGGCGTCGGGGATGAAATGGGCGATTATCGGCAAAATTACCGGCGCGCTGGCCATTGGGGCGGTATTGCTGACAATTTCTTCGCCGCACCGCGTGGAGCGCGTGATGACCTTTCTAAAGTCCGACAGTAACCATTCGCAGTCGGCTGACGATAATGACTACCATATTCGCCAGGCCTATATCGCCATTGGCTCGGGCGGGCTGATGGGGCTTGGCATTGGCAAGAGTGTGCAGGCGACCGGCTATTTGCCGGAAGCGATCAATGACTCAATTTTCGCAGTGATGGGAGAAACCTTCGGCTTTGTGGGGCTGGTGGTGATTTTGGCGCTATTCACGGCACTCCTTCTGTCCCTCTTGCGGGTGGCGGCGCGACTGCCAGATATGCGCCTGCGATTAGTGGCGGCTGGTGTGTTTGGCTGGGTTGGTTCGCATGTGGTGATGAATGTGGCAGCAATGACGGGCGTGTTCCCGCTGACTGGTATTCCGCTGCCACTATTGAGCTACGGCGGTACGAGTATGTTGTTTATTGCGGCGGCACTTGGTTTGGTATTTCAGTTATCTGCGTATACGACACATCAACCAATAACGGAGGAGGCAGGCGATGGCAAGAATCTTGGCAGTCGGCGGCGGCTCGGGCGGACACGTTACGCCGGTCGTGGCAGTTTTTAGCGAATTACAAAAAAGCGGCAAGTATGAACTGCGTTTTTGGTGCGATAAGAAATTCGGACCAAATGCTAAGCGGCTTGTTGCAAAACTTGATCCATCAATCCCAGTTCACATGATTGCAGCGGGGAAGTTGCGGCGCTATCATGGCATGAGCCTCTGGCAGCAACTTCATCCTGGCACGCTGCTGCCAAACATCATGGATGCAGCCAAGGTACTGGCGGGCTTTTTGCAAAGTTTCTGGAAGCTGCTATGGTGGCGGCCGGATGTGATTTTCATCAAGGGTGGCTATGTCTGCCTGCCGGTCGGTTATGCGGCACGGCTGCTGCGCATTCCGCTGGTGCTGCATGATTCTGATGCGCATCCTGGCTTGACAAACCGTCTGCTGGCGCCGTTTGCGGCGAAAATTGGCACTGGCGCGCCGCTGGAATATTACTCATATCCGGCCGATAAAGCGGCATATGTCGGCATCCCAGTGGCGGCGGAATTTCGGCAGTATACTGAGGCGGAGCGGCGTGAACTAAAGCAGCAACTTGGCTTTGACCCGTCGCGGCCACTAGTAGTGGTGACAGGCGGCGGTCTCGGGGCGGTGCGCTTGAATAATGCGATTGTGGCTGGTCGTGAAATGATTCTTGATGAGGCGTCGCTATTTTTAGTGTCGGGTACGCATCAATATCAGGAGCTAGTGGATCGCACTGAGCCGCAAGATGGTTGGCGTCTGCAGGCCTTTGTGCATGATGGTATGGCACGAGTGTTGGCAGCGGCTGACGTGGTGGTAACGCGAGCTGGGGCGACGACACTGCTTGAGTTGGCTGCACTAGCGCGTCCGACCATTATTGTGCCGAATAGGCAGCTGACAGCTGGTCATCAGCTAAAGAACGCCAAGGTGTATCAGGACGCGTTGGCGGCAATTGTGGTGGACGAGGCGGCAATTGCCAACGATGAACTAGTGCTAGCAAAAACAGTGGTCAATGTACTGCGGGCGCCACAAATCCGGCGCGATTTAAGCTGTCATTTTGCGGCGTTTGCTAAGCCGGATGCGGCTGCTGAAATGGCAGAAATGATACTGTCAGTGATACAGGGGCAGGGCAGGTGAAAATAACGTTGCCATTCTCAAAAAAAACGCCGCCGAGCAGTGATTCGGAAGTCTTTGTGTCGCGGCGTCGGGCGCAGGTGTTGGCGCAGAAGGAAGCGACGCCTCTTGATGACGGCGCCTATCGCCGCCACCGCACGCTGAATACGCGCCATAGTAGTTCGCCAGCGGAAACATCAGCGCGCTTACTATCACACATGACTACACAGCGCCGTACGAAGCTGCTGCGCGCGGCGGCAATCACGATAGCGATACTGATTGCGGCAACTGCCTTGCTAACGCAGATTGCTGGTACTATTACCGTCCAAACGCCTGATGCGGCCAGCGCTAAACATACGGATCGCTACACAGCAATATTGCAGCGTTATTATACCGGTCGTCCATCGGAGCGATTCTTGCCATTGCTGCAGGCTAACGAACTGAAGAGCTTCTTTCTGGAGCACGCGCCAGAGGTGAAAACTATTCGGGTTGAGTCGCGCGGCGTGTTGGCGGCGCGGTTAAAGCTGACATTTCGTCAGCCGCTCGCTCAGTGGTCGTCGGGCCAGCATACGTATTTCGTGGACGACGATGGTGTGACATTTGAGCGGAATTATTTTGCGACGCCATCGGTAATCGTCAAAGATCAGAGCGGTATTCCAGCGTCAGCCGGCCAAGAGGTGATCAATCGCCAATTTTTGGGTTTTCTAGGGCAGGCCGTGGCGCAGTTGCAGCAGCGTCATATGAAAGTGACAGAGGCGGTATTGCCGCCACATACGGTGCGTCAGCTGGAGCTGAAGGTTGAAGGATTGCCGTATGCTATCAAGATGACAGCAGAGCGGGGTGCGAAGGCTCAGGTAAAGCAGGCGATGCGTGCAATTGCTTTTCTTAAAAAGCATCAGCGTACGCCGAGCTATATTGATGTGCGCGTTGATCAGCGGGTGTTTTATCAGTAGAATTGAGCGAGCTATGGGAGGGGGCGGGCAAGCTGCCCCACTGGCGTTAGTTCGCTTTTTGTTCTATTTGCGGATAGCCTGAGAATATATATTTCAATATAAAAAATACGAAAAGTCAAATATTAGGGAATGGTAAAATAGGGAAGCAGGGGAATAAAAATAGAAAAAAGTCAAATGCGACAACCAATGCCTCAATAATGTGGAAAAGTCTACGGCTTGCTATTGTTGTAAAAAACTATATATTGCCGAGTGTATCCGTGAGTGGTGATGAGGTCGTGCATTATAAGTAATTGTTTACGTGGCGTGATAGTGTGCAAAAAAGAATCGCGGCGCGAGAAAAAAGAAGTACAAGCCCCCTACTGCCTGATTTGACTGGTGTCTAGCAGTCCTCATATAGGTATGCTGATGCATCTAATTGCTACATCATATTAATGCGTAAAAGATATATTGTGCGACACTATAGATTTATTTGTGTTACGATGATACAGTCATAGCTACAAAGTAATTTTAACTCCAGAAAGGATAAAAATCATGACTGGATCTACCACTACCCCAACTAACGCCGACAACATCATTTCGCATGTTTCACGCATCTACGCCGAAACTCGTACTTCTAAGGCTGGCAAACCTTACCATGTTTTGGTCATCTCATGGATTATGCCAAACGGCAAAGCATACCACCAGAACCATTTCATCACTAGCGAACAACTGGCACTCATCGACAGCTCTGTTGCCAAAGAAGCATCGCTGTAGTTCTCTTTTTGTTCTCTAGTGGTGTTTTCGCTCAAAGAAGATGTAAAAGTCAAGATAGACGCCGCCACCACTGCCATCGTAGCGGGCTGGCAGTACTCCACTATTAAAAGCTACGGGAAAGGTAACTAGTACAGATGAAACTGATCGAAGCAGAAGCAGCAACCGGTATCGTAACTGAAGTTGTAAAGTACTTCACTCAGAACTGGCCTGCCCTAGCAGTCTTGATCGGCTTTGGTGTTGGCTTGAAGCTCTTCCGTAGCTTCGGCAACAACGGTCTTCGTGGCCGGTTCTAGCCGATTTGGGGGCGGCACCACCACGCCGCTCCCTTCCCTGTACAAATCCTCATCATGACAACAATGCAAATCGTCGAGCTTATAAGCACAACGCTAGCGAATAACTTCCCTAGCCTGCTAACAATAATTGCGGCTGGTGCGGGCGTGAAAATCGTCCTAGATATCGTATTTAAGTCGCTCTATAGCGTAACATCATCAAAATAACCGGAAGAATACCATGACTGAACAGCAACTAATCCACATCCTTGACCTTATGCTAGTCAAGTTTTTTGCTATTCTTTTTTCGGCCGTAATCTGCTGGTATTTCATCAATCGTATTTCATATGGAGGTAAAAACTAATGATATTTAGCTTATTTCTTAATCTATTAACAATAGTCGCTATCCTTGCCTTATTAGATATGATTATTGAACGACTCACTTATGATGGTTTATTTGATCGTATCGTTAAAATCATTAAGGCTTTTAAAGAAACGAAATACCGCCAATGAACCGCTTCCGCCTTGCCCTAACCGCTCTTCTAACCGCCACTCTGGTGGTTACTTCCCTGCCGCTGCAGGCGTTCGCTCAGGATTTTCCGCCGTTTAATACCGTTTCTAGTCTTCGGATTTCTGGCAATGGTGATCAGAATCCCATCACTGTTGATAGGCAGCTGTTTGAATCTTCTATCAAGGATATGGCTAACTGGACTAATTATGATAAGTCAGGTCCTCGGTCTTATTTAGCTTCTATTGAAAAAGCCTTTGTTAGCGGTGATTACGCTTTTCTTCAAATCAAGACTACTCGCGATTCGCATATTGTGAAGTTTGTATGGTCTGAGTCCAAAGTTGAAGGCCTTCAGCTTCAGATTGGCATTGGTGGCCAGTCTTATATTTTGAATCGTCAAGGTTCAGGCCCTAAGATATATTTTATTGATGGCTATCTCTATAATGGTCGCCTTACCTTTTCTGGTTTTGATCATGTTAGTAAATCTACTCTTTCCACTTTCGTCCTGTCTTCTCCTCTTGGATCTGCGTATGGTTATTTCTCTGTTCTTATGAGCACTTTTGCTTACACTAAAGCCGATAACCTCAAAAATAGCAACATTACAGTACCTGCTATTGCCGGTGCTGCCTCCAAAACGATTTCCCCTAATTTTACCTTGGAGGTCAAAAACCGCACGATTCAAGTACAACACATCAAAGAATTTGACCGCATTCCTGGTTATGAGAATGACAAGCCTGTCATTGAGGCCTTTTTAAAGAAATGCAATAAGGTAGTTACTCATAAGGATTTTAATCCAAATGCCCTCAATCATGAGGCTCTTGAGAATGTTTTTGGGTTCGTGAAACTCGCTACCGATCCTCTTGTTGATGTCGGCAATGCTGTTGTTACCAAGATTGCCCCCGGTTCTCCTAAGCTCGGCAAGATACCTGAACGCGAGCGAGATCGCATACTCTGGTGTAGTGAGCCTGAGATTGTAAAATCCGATTATGTTGACCCTGGATCGCTGCTTCGCTATGAGATTACCGATTATGGATATTATCTTGTTAGCCTCAAATATCTGACTGAGCATCGACACTCGTACAACTCTGCTATTACTCCTGATTATGTGTATTATCAGACGCCAGATTCAAATGATAAATATAATTATGATCCTCGTGAAGTTGTTTTTAACGCCGACGGTAAAACTTTCAGTAACGATACTCGTAATCTGAATTGTGATACCTCTGGTTTCTGTGAAGTTCCACCTGACGAAAAAGATTGTTCATATTCTGCTCAGGGTTCTTGGTCTAAAGTTGTCGCTTGTCACATAGGTAATTTCATGACTGGTTTTGGTAATTTTATGAAATGGCTGTTTATTCCGGATTCTCTTTCTGTATACAACTCTTTTAATACTATGCTCGATAACCTTAAGAAGTCGTTTGGTTTTATTGCTCTGCCGATTACCATGATTCCCAATGTCTGGTCTTTGGTAAATCACGGTGCCGCTCTTGGCCCTAATTGTGCCACCCCGCCGTTGACTATTTTCGGTGCTTCAGCCTCTTTTCAGTTTTGTGCTTGGCGACAGCATTTCCCGCAAGCCTGGAGTTTTATGCAGACAATTATTCAAGGTGCCGTGGCTCTTGCGTTCATATGGGTACTATATGGACTATTCATGAGGGCATTTGGTATATATGTTAAAGAACATTCTCCTGATGATGACGCTGGCGTACAAGAGGTTCGCTGGCTAGATGAGCGTACCGGTGATGTTGGTGACTGGGAAAGGAGGCGTAAATAATGGTTATTGAGTTTTTATTGAATCTCTTTTTCGGGCTACTGAATATTATCTTTGCCTTGGTCTCGATACCCGCCGCCCCTCTTGAGTTTACTAATGCTATAAATAATCTGTTGCCCTATTTCGTTATGCCTATTGCAGTTATTCGTGTCTATGTAGGTGAGTCTTTTTTCACTGCAATATTCACCATGATTCTAGCTGCTTTCGTGCTGTTTATTTCGCTTCGCCCCGGCATGTGGCTCTACAACAAACTCCGCGGCTCAGGTAACTAATCAAATGAAGAAAGGAAATACCACCATGTTAGATAAACGCCCAGGCCTCTCTATAGCACTTATACTCCTCTTCCCTTTTTTTGTCCTCATCACCATATTCTTACTTCTTCCACCCGATCATCGCCCCTACGCCTGTTCTGCTGGATTTCATCCTGTGTGTATTCGTGCCGAGTCTAGGGATGACTTCATCATTAAAGACGGCTGCTTAGTTAACCGCCATGATCCACATGCTGCACGACTTTGTCATGAATATAAGATTTATAGATAAGAGAAAGGAACTATTTGCGCAATGCCTAACATCATCCCCTTCGTAGAAAAACACTGGCGCTTCCATCTTGACGCTATTAAAGACAATAAGAAGTATCGCAACGATCCAGAGTACTTCAAGCCATTCGGTATTCAGACATTTTTTGGTGAGCAAGGCTCCGGTAAGACTACCGCCCTCATTCATTTCTACAAGAAACTAGCCGCTCGTTATCCTAAGGCCATAGTAGTATCCAACATCATACTCAAAGACCGCATTGCTCTCAAGTTCAACACTAAGGAGCAACTGGCTCAGCTTCTGGCTCAAGAAATCGACACCACCACGCACTACATCTACTACACTTCTAAAGAGCAATACGCCTTAGTTACTCAGCATATTCGTAATGGTAAGTATGGCGTCATCGTCATCACCGACGAATACCAAAACTATTTCTCTAACCAAGACAGCCGCAACGTACCACCTTGGGTTATTGAGCAAGCTGCTCAAAACCGCAAACAACGCCGCGTCCATCTCGTCACCTCTCAAGACTACGACCAACTGGCTAAACCAATCCGCCGCCGCTCCGACATCGCCTTCAAATGCCGCACCTTTGCCCTCCCCTTTACTGCCGGCCCTATTCTCACCGTCTACTGGGCATTTGACGCCAAGAAGATAGAGTTTGACAACAACGGCAAAATGTCGGCCGCCAAACCGCTCAGAATCGGCCTGTTCTTTCACAGCAAACAACTCAGGGAAAGCTTCGACACCCACCAAGTCGTCTTCACAGGCGACCAAGCCGACGGAGTCTACCGCTCCTCACAGCCGACTGTCAAACTAAAGCAGACCCTTACCCCCTTAGATGGTAAGCGGAGGTTTTTCATGCGCTGACCAAGGTTGCGGGCGGTGGATTTTCGTGGGGCGAAAATCCAGCCGGTGTGCTAGCTCGCAGTGTCCGCCAGCCCCGAAGGGGCTACTTGATACAAGGACACTTAATGTACTTTTTAAAGATAGAGGGGGTATAAAGTGAATCCAGATTATAAGCTAATTTCAGATATCACGAAAGAGTATAGAGATATGTTTAAGGTTATTCAGTACCGCAATCCCCTAGTTATCAATAAAAATATTGACCATACACCAAGAGACACCCGTATTGCACCGGCCGAAGATAACATTCAGCGTTCAGTTCGCAGGACAAAATCTGTCATTAAAGATTATGTTTTAAACAATGACTTTGATTTATTCGTAACTTTCACTTTCGATCCTAGAAAAGTCGACCGCTACGACTTTTCCGCCTGCTCTGCCAAAATGCAAGGCTACATTAACCGTCTCTCTCGCTATGCTAGGTCTAATAATATCAATTTCCGCTATATTATCGTTCCAGAGTTCCATAAAGACGGTGCAATACACTTCCACGCTCTTATTGGTGATTTTCCGAAAACAATCAAAAAGACTAAAGTTATCCAAAACGGCCGACTGGTGTACAACATTCCAGGCTACCGCTTTGGTTTCACTAATGCTCAGAAAATAAAATCAGATGACAAAAAGTCAATCGGTGATCTGTTTGGCTATCTCACCAAATATATCACCAAGGATATGCCGCTAATTTTCAACCGTCGGCGGTATTGGTGTAGTCGCAATCTCGTCAAGCCCAAAATATACCACAATCAATCGGTATTTCTCGGCTTAGTTAATAAACTGACCGACAAGAATCAAGAATATGAAAATGCTTATGCAACAATCTATAGAGTGCCAAAGTTCGAATAGACCGCTAGCACTCAAAATTGATAGGGTTTCTTTTATCATCGTTATGTAGCTTCGCAACGTAGTTAGCCAAGCGCAATAACTAGCATTTCTTTCCAAAAATAAATTACCCAAAAAACGGAAAACTTTTTAGTGCTATATCAATTTTGAGCTTAGCGTCTTTTCCATGCCCTTTCCCACTCTCTTGCCCTTTGGTGTTTCTCCATGCGTATAATGGCTTTATTGGCCTCTTCTTGGTAATACGCGCGTCGCTCTTCATCGCTCATTCTGCGAATTCTTTCCTTGAGTCTTTTTTGGGCTTCTTCTCGCCGCTTTATCTTTTTTATAAATTTATATATTCCAAGTCCGAGTAGCCAGTATAATCCAATGCTTATGATTACTGATGTAATGTACAAAATTAATGGTGTTTCGCCCTGCTGCATAGTATCTCCTTTGCCTTGATTATACCATAGTTGTATATTTTACAATGTTTTTATTAATAACCATAACCCCTGTTAGCAATAACATAAATTTGACAGTTTGCCACGATATATTGTGCGACTATAGCCTTGTATATAAAAATCGTATACACTATCATCTAACTACAACCAATTTTAATTCCAGAAAGGATAAAAAATCATGACTGGATCTACTACTACCCCAACTAACGCCGACAACATCATTTCGCATGTTTCACGCGCATCCGCGGCGAAGCTCACTGGTCAGCATTACTGTGTCTTGGTTGTCTCGTGGATTGCGCCAAATGGCAAGTATACTAGTATGCAGTATGCTCGGAATAGCTCATTAGTAACGAGAGCAATAACCGACACTGATTGAAAATGCCATTACTGAAACAATGTCTTAGCTCGCTTTTTGTTCTCTTTTGGTGTCTTTGCCGGAAGAAAATGCAAAAGTTGAGATTAACGCCATGTCCTCTCCTTGCTGTCGTATGATTGTCGAGTACGCGTTGATATAATAGGACACGGCGATCTTCTCCGCAAACGCCACGTTATAGTTCCCTAACAATTTAGACGTTGGTATAATAAAATCTAAAATATCATTTTAGTAAGCGGTGTTATAGTTCCCTAACAATTTAGACGTTGGTATAATAGGGCGACCATTTTCATCAACTTCAACCACGTTATAGTTCCCTAACAATTTAGACGTTGGTATAATTCCAATAAACGCCGTTAAAATCATACCAGTGTTATAGTTCCCTAACAATTTAGACGTTGGTATAATCAAAAAGTTTTGGAGGTCAACACTGGTAAAGTTATAGTTCCCTAACAATTTAGACGTTGGTATAATCAACAAAAAAGTTATACGCCTCGCGGCCGAGTTATAGTTCCCTAACAATTTAGACGTTGGTATAATTCGTGGAGGGGGCGAGCGAGCTATTACGCGGTTATAGTTCCCTAACAATTTAGACGTTGGTATAATAAAATAGTTATTAGTAATATCGACCTTAGCGTTATAGTTCCCTAACAATTTAGACGTTGGTATAATGCGGTCAGGATTACATTCGCGTGGAATGCTGTTATAGTTCCCTAACAATTTAGACGTTGGTATAATGAGCAGGAGCAGGGGCTGGTGTTGTAGCTGGTTATAGTTCCCTAACAATTTAGACGTTGGTATAATACTTCCTAAAATCCCCCTCTGTTATGAGGGGGATTTTAGGTTAGAAAAATGCTAATTGGCCTGCCGGCACGACTGACTCTTGGACGGTTTTTTCGCCGACAATAATATGCATATGGGTGAACTGATGCTCGGTGAGATATAGCAGTCGGACTGATCCGGCGTCTGGCGCATGGCGCTTGATGCGTAGCATGTGCTTTTCTGCAACATCACGATTTGGGCACAGTCTCGTGTAGACGCTATATTGCAGCATGTCAAACCCGTCGTCGAGCAAAAACTTGCGAAACTGCGTTGCCGCACGACGCTCTGCTTTCGTGTTGGTTGGTAAATCAAAAAAGACAGCAACCCTCATGATGTTGTATGACATAGCCCTTTCCGATCAGGAGGTAATAATTGTTGGCAAAAGAAGCTTACTCGCCTCCTTTGTATCGATGCTTTCGATGAAGCTTTCGACGGTTCGTTCAACCGCATGCTTCATGGTAAACTTCCTTCTATCAATTATAACAGAAAAATTTAAAATGTCAACAATAAGGCGACGGTCGTGCGTAGTGAGGCTAGTATCAGGGTCACCAGTGCGTAGCGGTGCAACTGAGGTCATGATGTAGTAGTCAACGGCTGCACGATATGGCTCGATAAGGTCGTCGGCCAAATTAAAACTATTCAGCTCACTATGGTGAAATATGCCCTGTGAGGCGACGAGTCCGCGAGCGGCAATGTGGCGCGCGATATGACTGCGCACCATGGCGTAGCCGTAATTAAGAGCTGCATTATGCCATAGTGGCTTGCGGCGAGTTGCATCGTCAAGGAGCTGGGCAAAATAAGCTCTCGCTGCCAGCGATTCACGATTAGTACTATCGCCAGATTTAACTGTCGAAGTGTGCGCGCGCACGGTCGCATCATCGAGTCCGGTGTGCACCAGTACATCGGCTTGATTAGTGATCTTTTGCTCAATGATGCGGCGCCACAGCTGCTTTTTGAGCGGTTGGCTCATGGCTAGTTGTTGGCGTGAGACTTTCGCTTGCCGGGAGTGCTGCGAGTATGGCAGGAGAACACTGGCTGGTAAGTGTTTATTGTCGCAGATGACGACCGTAACGCCGTTTGAGGCGAGACTGGTGATGAGTGGGCTGGTGCATGTGGCATGGCTGTCGATTATTAGCGCATCAAGATCCTCGATTGGTAGGGTTGCTTCTTGTTCCTGCGCAATAACGAGCTGATTGTCTCGCGTACTGAGACGAGCTGGATTTTCAATGGCTACAACACGCCAGGCCATTATAGCCACCTGTAGTTGTCGCCAAGGACCGATATGTCAAGGCGTTCGATGAGCGTTGCAGAGCGAGCTGATACGCGCTGGCGACTCTCGCCGTCTTTGGTGGCTGTACTGTGGTCGATGATGGTCATTCGGCCTGATGCGGAGTCGTAAGCCGTGTAATACCCCTCCTCAACACTATTTTTCAGGAATATTCGGACATAGTCATTCGGATACAGCGAACATACTTTTGTAAATGTGTCGTCCACATCGGTAAATCCCTTCGGCGCTGGTAGTATTTTTGTTGGCGCCGGTCTGTTGTTGCTAACTTGATGCGTATATACCGGCACGAAGAAATGTTCGATTTTGCCCTTGCTATTCGGCTTTTGATAGATATCAAGCCGTACTATTGATCCGTTATTGACGAATGCCTTGCCGTTGTTCAGATAAAAGCCACTCGGCTGTGTTGAATACACCTTGATTGTTGAGACTGGCGAAAGCGGATTGCCGTGCTTGTCGTGTCGTTTATTGTGCTTGTAAACTGGTTCGGCAAATGCCTTCTCGGGGTTGTCACCGTGCGCATTAAGTCGTCGCAGTAGCTCGGTGTACAGCCAGGTATCTGACTCCTTGAGTACTGAATTTTCCACATCCTTGCGCTTGACCTTTGCTAATGGCATGCGGACGGTGCGCTGGTCGCCATCTTTGACTTTTGGCGAACGAATCGTCTCCTTGTGCGCCTGGCCAGTTGCTTTGCGCCGTGGCATGCGCGAGACAAATACTGGTTTTACGCTAAGACGAAATGCATCATCGTACGATGCAATACCGCGCAGTTCGTTTTGTATAGTGTCTATCGGAACATTTAAGGTGCGCTTAAAGACTTCCTTGCGAAAATCCTGCCACGGCTCCGGGAAGCGGTCTTTGGTGTGTTCGTCGATGGACTGCTTGAGATACTCCGCTAGGGCCTTTTCTCTCTGTGCAGTCGAAAACAGCTCGCCATCTGTTACTTCGCCCGTCTCTTCGTCGGTTGTCTCCCTGAGGATGGCCTCCTTTTCGTCAATGGTATGAGCATTCGCTAAATACTGCCGCAGCTCTCGTGACTTGGCGAAAAGGTTTGCTTGATAGATGACACTTGGGCTTATGGCTGCGACGATTGCCGCATCGGCTGCGTGGTGTAGAACATCTTCCTCACGGACCTTACTGAGTCCCCATCGCTTTCGCAGATAGGCCGTGATTGTACCGTTTGGTGCAAAAACACGCTGCTTGTCTTCGCCGTCGGCAAAGTCAACAGTTTGCCGTAAGTAATTCATGACGAATTTTGTGATATAGCGCGTATCATTGAGTGCGCGTACATTCCAAATATCATCTTTGTATGCCTCAATGAGTAGGTTTTGCCTCTTCCGTCGTGCATAACCATTAAACTTGTAATTGTCGTGATTGGCGACTTTATCATTGGTTTTGACATCGCGCACTTGATAGGTTGCCTCAACGCGCCTAACGAATAACTGCCAGCGCTCAGCGTTTTGGCCAAAATATTCAAATGGTGTTCGATTGGCTTTTTGCTGGTTCTCCTCAGTGAGCACCAGCGCTTTGTTCGTCAGGCCGTCATTATTTGAGCGCGAAAATGGCACAATGTGATCAATTTGGTAGGCGTTATCATCGCGCAGCATTGTCGCAAAATCAATCTCCTTGCCGGAATAGAGGCAGACGCCGTTTTGCTCACGGTAGAGCTTGATTTTTATGATTTGCTGGCCGGTCGGCTGCAAGATTCCCCAATTACTTTTGAGGTCATCAATAATCTGTTGATTTTTTGCGTGATTTTCTTTGTTTTCCTTCTCAATCGCCTTGCGGTCTTTGAAGTTTTTCGCAAGGTCTCTGGCGGTTTCAATTTTAATGTAATATGGTTTGCCGTACTTGCGTTCAATGGCTCGCACGGCTTTAGTGGTTTGGGTAATGGCGCGCTTGACGACTGGATTGGTGATTTGTTCAAGGCTGGCGGTAGATGCTCGGAAATCGTAGCCAGCCTCTTCACAGGCCTCGTTGTAGCGTTTGCCGGTAATGATATGGGGCGTTATTTTTTGCAGCGCCTTGATTGACAAATGGCCAAAGGTTTTAAAGTGGCCTGGCTTCATGCGCAGTAGGGCTGCCTTTGCGTCATCAGAAACTGGCAGCGGCTGCAGGCTCTCTTTGATTGCTTCGTCGGCCTTTTCAGTTGTTAGGATGTACGCTAAGCGATTAAGCGTCGATTCGTTGTCAATCGCGCGCCAGTCATCGGGCAGATGCTTGAGCGCGGCTTTTATATCATGATACGCGGTCAGCTCGCCGAATTTATTCTTCTCGCCACTTGGGTCATCTTTGGTGATTTTTCCGCGTATATAATCTGGCGCATAGTCGTCACTGATACCGGCGATGGTTCGTACCTTTGCATAGGTGAGTGAACGAGTGCGCCTCGCTTCCTGGATGACCCGTTCGATTTGCTCGGCGTTCAGTGTGATTTGTGATGCAGTCCGTCGCGCCTCGCGCTTGCCGGTGCCCTTTGGAGTATAAACAAGATGTGCGAGGTCACTGGCGAGCCGGAATAACTCGAAGCTATAGCTGGCTTTTGGTGCTCGTGGCTCATCCAGCTCAAAAGTACATTTCCCGACCATCTTTTCGATCAGCTCTTTCGTCATGAATGGCCGTTGGTACATCAGTGCGCTAGTATTAACAACACGGCCGTCGCTATCAAGCCCGTATATCAGCTCGTGTAGCGCTGATTCTGGTACGCTCCGTAGCACGTGGGGTCGTTGTGCTGCAATAACCACCTCTAGCTCGTGTAGAAAGTCAGCGCGCGCAAAGCTGTTACTGTAGTCGTCGCGGCGGTTTCGTTTGTGCGACTGATATTTCTCATCAGACGACAGGGCTGCGCCAACGGTTGGGTAATTGTGGTCGCGCAGGAACTGTTGATTGGCGCTGAGTGACTGCGTGACGCGACCGCCCTCCTTGTCACCTTCCTCCTCGACTTTGCGGTTGCTTTTGAAGCCTCGGCGCTTGGCAATATGATACAGCACTTTCAGCAGCTCTTCAGCATTCAGCGGTCGCACTAAGGCGTCGCGTCGCAGGGTGTATACATCCAGCGCATTATGCGATGAGTCGGCGTGGAGCACCGCTTCGATTTGCTCGCGCGACAGGAGGTTATGTATCGCAAAGAAGTGCTTGAGCTGGTTGAGGCGTTGACGGCGTCGGCGTAATCGGCGGCGAGCTGAACGAGCGTCTCGTCGTGGTTTAGCGAGTGAGTCGCCATTCTGTGGATCTTCGGGGCGCTCAAAAATGCGCACGCCAAGGTCGTGGATTCGCTGCTTGTCGATGTCGATAACCGCCCAGCCGACCGATGTGGTGCCGATATCTAGCCCAAGAGAATAATGAGTTGGTGTATAGGATGATTGGTGTGTCATTAGCCATGCCCTTCTTATCTAACTAAGGCTAATTATACAACCGCCAACGGGAAATAGAAAGCATAAATGCGAGGCTCAAACATATAAGATAATCCGCCTCGATGAGGAGACGGATTAGAGCTTTGCTTTAGTATTTCTACTAAATTATTATAGAAACCTAAAACAATTTAGACATTGGTACAATCCTTACTTAAGGGACTGTAATTGCAGTGTAGCGCATTTGCCGCGATTGCGCAAGTGGCTATGTTGAATTGTTGAGGTGCCGCCAACATGCGCCAGTGGCGATACGACTAACTCTCCCCTGTCTATGAAGGCCGCGATGCGTCGCTCGCGGCGCTCTTTTTACGGCGTGAACGAGTGCGCTTGCGCTTTGGCTTTGGTGGTTCGCCCACTGGGCTATTTTGAGCGTTGTCACGGAGTGAAATGGTGACTTCGTTATCCGTCTGTGCCGGCGATGTGGTCGCTGCAAGTGGCGGCGCCGGAGCTGCCTGCCGTGTAGAGACTGGCGCTACGGGGCGCGGCGCGGTCGGTTGCTTTGGCTGTTGTTGTGGTTTCATAGCTGCGGCAATCTCCGCCTCAACTTCACCGCGATCGCGCGAATAATAGCGACGAGAATGCTCAATAATGCGCAGCGTATTGTCGGCTTGGGCTGGCGGCAGCTCTAGTGTGCGCGCCGAGAAAGCTGGTGTTTTTTCACCGCCAATCACCATATTAATCACAAAATTGCGGTTATGCATTTGGAGCAAATCAAGCGATTCAAAATTTGGTTCAAACTGCTTGGCGAGAATTGGCGCATCATCGGCCGACACACGGAAGGAAATCATGGTGCCGACATTGCCAAACACCGCGTCGCGCACCGTGTCGGTCATTTGAGAAATATACTGATTTGCCACGGTCAAATTAAGGCCGTATTTACGAGCTTCTGACAAAATCGTCGCAAAGGAATCAGTAGCGAAGTTTTGGAATTCATCAACGTAAAGATAAAACGGCCGGCGGTCACGAATATCAGGAATATCAGACCGGCTCATGGCGGCTAGCTGAATCTTCGTCACCAGGAACGATCCAAGAATTGCGGCATTGTCTTCGCCGATCAAGCCTTTTGATAGATTAACGATCAAAATTTTGCCCTCATCCATAATCTGCCGAATGTTAAAAGTGGATTTTGGCTGGCCGATGATATTGCGGATGATTGGGTTGGCGGTAAAGGCGCCGACTTTATTGAGGACTGGCGCGATTGCCTCGGCAACGAATTTATCATTCCAGCTGACAAATTCAACATTCCAAAACTGCAGCACCACGGTATCGGTGCAGTAGCTCAGGGTTTCTTTACGGAACTGCTTATCGGTCAGCATGCGCGTAATATCTAGCATAGTCGTTTCTGGCCGATCCAATAGCGCCAGAATGGTATAGCGCAAAATATACTCCAACCGCGGCCCCCATGAATCAGCGAACATTCGCTTCAGCACGCCAATCACCTCTGATGAAATGTTGGTTTTCATGGCTGGATTGGTCACTTCAAGCGGATTAAACCCGAGCGGAAAGGCGGTGTCGGCCGGGTTAAAATAGACGACATCTTGGAGGCGAGAACCGGGAATAAACTTCATATTGTTGATGGCAAAATCGCCGTGCGGATCAATGATAGCGTATCCCTGATTGTGAAATACATCGCTCAGGGCGAATAGTTCTAAGAGGCCAGACTTGCCCGCGCCGGTTTGTCCAATGATATACACATGACGCGAACGGTCATAGCGCAACATGCCAAACTGGTGATTGATGCCGCGAAAATTCGTTACTCCGAAAGCCGAAATTTGATCATCGTTAGCGTCGGCGCCGGTAATAATTGGCAGTTTTGATGGCGGTTCGGCAGTTTTAGCGCTCGCCCAGACGATATTTGGCGTCTCGACATTGGTGTGCGGTAAGTGAAAGACTGAAGCCAGTTCTTCAATATTGAGAATAAAGCCGTCGCCAACAAAGGCGCGTTTGCGATATTTATCTAAAAACTCCTTGCCAAACAGCGCCTTGGTTGGCGCAAAACCGTTCAGGTTGGTGGAGTTAAACTGTTTAAAGGTGCCGACTAGCGCCTGCATGTGGAGCTTGGCGGTGGACTGCCTCTCGCCTAAGTATGCCAAGCGAATTTTCACCTCATACCCCAGCTTTGTGGCCTTTTTCTCAGCCTCAGCGATACGGGTTTTATCGCGTTCTGATAATTCCGCGCCAGCACCATCGCCCTGTTCTGGCGGTCGCCACAATGCTTCAAGCAGTCCACCCACCCAGCGTAGCCCGCCGCCGAGACTCGGCAGTAGCAGGCCGCCGCGCTTTAGGCTGGCGATCCAGCGGTCTGCTGCCGCTTGCCAGCTGTCGGGCACTGGCCGTATGAGCACTTGAATCCACAGCTCTTCACCTGTCGCCTCTAACTTCGCCAGTGTGCCAGTAATGCCGGCCAGCGGGTCAACCTCAAATGTCTGAAAGGTTTTAATCGGCAAAAATTCCGGCGCGGTGAGGGCCAGCTCCGTCGTATACACTACTGAGTGATCACGTTCATGTTCAGTATAATCTTCAGCGGCGGTGTGAATCTGTACCGTTGGATATTGGGCGTAAATTTGGCCCTCAACAAAGCTCTGTAGCGTGCGCGGCACCCAGACGAAAAAGCGAATTTGCCCATTGACCGAGGCAATTTCAAAGCTGAGGTGCTCCTGTCGGCCACCGTTGGCCCTTAGCTCCTTATTATCACGCAGAATACCGTGCAAGCTGGCGAATAATTGTTCAGCGGCTAGTTCTTTTTTGTCGTTGGCTTTGGGAATTTCCAGTACCAGCAATACACTGTCAATATCACCAGCCTGCTCAGCTCGTTGGTAGTTGCGCCAGGTCAAAAACGACAGCACGATGACAATCGGCACCCAAACATACCACTGCAGTAGCGTTCCGATGATCCAAGCAACAAGTTCCATCTATCTCAATTATCCCACCAGCGCTCGTATTTTGCAATCCTAGACGACCGGCTCTTCAAAGGTGTAGATTGCCTTGGCGGTACGCTTAAACTGCGGTTTTGACTGGAGATTAAGCAGAATCGTCGTCTCTTTCACTTGCCGACTTTCCAAAACGCGGCGGACAATTTCATCACGATGAAGCGGCTCGCCGGCTTTTTTCAGCACGTCAGTAATAATGTCAGCTACGGTGCCGCGGCTATAGCCCCATGAATCCAAGGCGTAGATACCGCGACCAATCAACACAAACCGCTTGTCTTTAATCAGCTCATTATGAATTGCCTGCGTGGTGACATTTTTGCGCTTAAAATCGCTATCTTTGATGGCGTCGGCGATTTCTGAAAAGTGCATCGGCTTGCCGCTATCTTCCAAGACTACGAAGATCTTGTCGCGAATGTTTTTTGGATTAACAGCTGGCCATTTAGCAAGGCCCCAGTTGCCCTTCAGCTGCGCCAATTTCTTGCTGACGCTGGCTAATGCAGCAATGTGTGAAGGATGTTCATAATCAAGCTGTTGATGCAGCGCTTCGGCAGTGATAGGCTCACCGTGTTTTTTGATAGTTTTGGCAATGGTCTCAATCTGTTTTTTGATTGACTTTTCGTCGCCAACCGTTGCCATTGCCGTCGCTGGATAGTAATCGTCATTTTCGTTAATCACGGTGATTGACGGCGACAGCTCGGCGATAAATGCCACATGCGAGCGCTCAGTTTGCTGAGCTTCACGGCCAAAAATATGGGTCGCTAAATCCTGAACGCGGGCAGTCCGCCCCATCTCAACAAGATGAGTGGTCACGGTCTTTTCGGCTGCAGTGACTGATGGTAAATGGCCGTCAGCCAAACGCAGCCGAATACGCACCAAAATTGCTTTTTCAATCTGACGAACGCGTTCGCGAGTAATGCCCAACATATCCCCGATCTGCTCCAATGTCTCTTTGCGCTCATACAGTCCGAAACGACGGCTGATAATCTCCTTCTCGCGCGCTTGGGTGATGCCATCCAGGACATCTTGAGCTGCTACAGTAAACATCGTTGTTTGGTCGGTTGTTGGTTCGCTCATGATTGTGTGTGCTGTCCTCTCTGCCTCACCTAAATACTATCATCTCTTTAATACTACTATACAACAGTATTGCTACTATGTCAAGTAAGTATCGTAGTTAAAATAATTATAGCATTTTTTTTACGAAAAGTGCAATAGGTGGGATGAGAATTGCGCAGGCCGCAAAATGTGGTTTGGTAGTAGCGATTATGGTTAGCTTCTTAGGCGCCGGTGGTTTTGCGAGTTGTTTTCTTGCGGGTGGTTGGCTTTTTGGCGGCTGTGCGTCCTGTGCCGGTGCGGCGACCGCGGGCGGGTGCGGCTTTGAGTAGCCCTAATGCTTGCTCATGGGTGATAGACTTTGGGTCAGTGTCTTTGGGAATTTTGGCGTTTTTACTGCCGTCAGTAATATAGGGCCCAAAACGGCCGTTGAGCACCTTAACGCCATCGGGGAATTCGGCAATATGCTTTTCCGCTTCAGCTTTGAGCTTGGCGGCATAGAGTTCGCGGGCGCGGGCTTCGGTGATTTCGCGCGGGTCGTCGTCTTTGATGGAGACGAATAATTTACCAACCTGAATATAGGGACCAAAGCGGCCGATATTGGCTTTGATATCCTGGCCATCTTCGGTCTGACCGACGAGGCGCGGCAATTCAAAGGCCTTGAGGGCTTGCTCCAGGGTGACGGTTTCTATCTTGGCACCTTTTGGTAGCGGGGCGAACTGCGGCTTTTCGTCGCCTTCAGTGCTGCCGAGCTGCAGCATTGGGCCGAAACGACCAAAGCGGGCGATGATAGGCTGGCCAGTCTTCGGATGTGCGCCAACTTCACGGCTGGCGCCAACTTTGCTGCGATCAATGCCGCCCGATTGCTCGATCAGTTTGTGAAATGGCGTGTAAAAGCCGTGCAGCATAGCACTTTTGGCGAGCTCCGCACTAGCGATTTTGTCAAATTCCGTCTCGACATTGGCGGTAAAATCATAATCAACAATCTGGGTGAAATGGTCAGTCAAAAAGTCAGCGATCAGTTCCCCGCTCGGCGTTGGGATTAGCTTGCCTTTGGTGGAGCCGGTTTTTTCTTGGACGATGTCGCGCGTGACGGTTTCGCCGTTATAGGTCAGCGTGATAACATCGCGCGGCTGCCCTTCGCCGTCGCCCTTCTCAACATAGCCGCGGGTCTGCACAGTGTCAATGATGGTGGCGTAGGTGGATGGCCGGCCGATACCGAGGTCTTCCAATTTTTTCACCAGCGAGCCTTCGGTGTAGCGGGCTGGCGGCCGGGCGAAGGTTTGGCGGGCGGTGATGTCGTGAGTGGCGAGCTGGTTGCCGCTGACCAAGTTTGGCAAGAGCTCATCCTTACCGCCGCCATACACCCGCAGAAAGCCGTCAAAGGTGATGACTTCGCCTTTGGACTGGAAGAGGAGAGGTGCCTCTTGACGTTTCGTAGCCGTAGAGTCGGCCGCTCCATCTTCTACGACGGGGGCTGTGGAGTGTTCGCGAGTAGCGGACGCTCCAGCCGAACGCTCGCGAGAAATCTCCAGTGGAGATTTGAGCGAAGAGTGTACCCCGGAGGAGAATGATGGGGCGGCAGACGATGCACCAACAATCGCGATCGTCACTGTCGTCTTCTCCAGTTTCGCTGGCGACATTTGGCTGGCTAGGGTGCGGCGGCGGATTAGGTCGTACAGGCGCTGGGCGCGCTCGTCAGAGGTGACGGTCTCGCGGGTGATGTCGGTCGGGCGGATGGCTTCGTGGGCTTCTTGGGCGCCGGCTGACTTGGTCTTGAACTTGCGCACCGTGGAATATTCTGGCCCGTACAGCTGCTTGATAAAGTCAGTGGCGCTGGCGATGGCCTGCCCGCTCAGATTCACCGAGTCGGTTCGCATATAGGTGATTTTACCGTCCTGATACAGCTTCTGGGCGGCGGCCATGGTGGATTTTGAGCCCATGCCCAGCCGCGCATTGGCCTCCTGTTGCAAGGTTGAGGTGGTGAACGGCGCTGACGGGTTGCGAGTGCCAGGCGTTTTGGTGATGTCGCTCACCGTAAACGTGGCGCCCTGCAGACTCTCCAAAAAGGTGCGCGCGTCGTCCTCGCTGTCAAATTTTTGGTCCAGTTCGGCTTTAAATTCTTGCCCGTCGTGGATAAATAGTGCGGTCACTTTGAACTGTGAGGCGCTTTCAAATTTCATAATTTCCCGTTCGCGCTCCACCAGCAATCGCACTGCTGGGCTCTGGACGCGACCGGCCGACTTGCCGCCTGGCACTTTCTGCCACACCACCGGGCTGAGCTCAAAGCCAACCAAGCGATCCAGGATCTGCCGCGCTTGCTGGGCCTGCACCAGATTCATATCCACAGTGCGCGGCGACTTGATGGCGGCTTCAATGGCCGACTTAGTAATCTCGTGAAAGGTAATGCGCTTGGTGGTTGCTGAATCTAGCCCCAGCACCTTACAGAGGTGCCAGGCGATAGCCTCTCCTTCGCGGTCTTCGTCGGTAGCCAGCCAGACGTTGTCTTTGCCAGCCGCCTTGACGGCCTTTTTTAGCTCGGTAATCACCTTTTTCTTCTCAGGATCAACCTCATACACAGCATAAAAATCATTAGCTACATCAATTGGCGGCGTGCCGTCCTTGGTTTTTTTGACAATTGACCGAATGTGCCCCACGCTTGACAATACGTGAAAATCGCGGCCCAAGTACTTTTCAATCGTCTTGGCCTTAGCTGGAGACTCAACAATAACCAGATGTTTCATTCCTCTTATAATAAACGCTGCGCGGGAAAATGACAAATTAACTGTCTGATCGGCTACGGTTGAGGTGGTGCAGATTGCCGGGCACGTTGAATATAGTGGTGAGCTGCATCAGTCGCAAATGGTAAACTGGCCCCGAAGGCGACATAGCCTAACGCGCGCAACCAACCGGCGTGATGATCCATAGTGGGCGAGCGCTCTGCGGCGGTGGCGGACAGATGTAGAAATAGCGCCGCATTACCAAACGCCATGCTGAGTTTGCCGGATAGCGGTGTGCGGTATGAGGTTTCTGGATGACGTGCTTTGGCGATGATAGAGGCCGCGCCGTTGATGATATTTGATGCGGCAATAGTTGCCAGGATTGGCCGAGGTGTGGCGTCCTCTCTCCATGACGCTGTAATGATCCGCAGCATACCTAGCTTGTCAAGGCCAGCATCCACGGCGGCGCCAGTATCACTTTCTTGCCCCGTAAGGCGCGCTGCTAAGCCGTCACCTATATCAAAGCCTCTTCCGGCGATAATCTTCGCCACTCCCTGAGGCGTCGTAATTTCCTGGCAGCCGCTTTGCACGAGCGCATAGCCAGCAGTGCTGATAAGGTTCGGTAAAGTAATAATATCCTTAGCAAGGCTGCCGCGAGTCTTTTGTGGTTGTTCTGACATACTCTTAATAATTATAGCACAAAACGCTTAAAAAGTAAATAGCCGCGCAGTTACTTTAGCCGCCACTGATTTGCGCCAAGTGACTGAATCATGCCATTTATTTCCAGCATCGTTAGCGCTGTGGCGAAGTCGGCGGCTGCTAATTTGGCTCGTTTTTGTAGCTCATCACCGCTGCGCACACCGGCAGCAAGTAAGCGGATAATGTCAGTTTCGGCCGGCGTGGTGCCGATAGGCAGCGTCTGCTGGGCTGATTGTTGGCGCAGTTGAGGCGCGATTATGTCAAGCACGTCGTTGGCGTAGGTGATTGGCGAGGCTCCTTGTTTCAGTAGGGCATTGCACCCCTCCGACAGCGGGCTGGTGATATTGCCCGGCACGACAAGCACCTCGCGGCCTTGATTGAGCGCATGGGCGGCCGTGTTGAGCGTGCCGCTTCGTGCAGCCGCCTCAGTAATAATCACCGCGTCAGCTAGCCCTGACACTAGCCGATTACGCCGCAAAAACGCCCATTTAGCCATTGGTGCGCCGTCGCCCCTGCCCCATTCCGACAGAATTGCTCCGCCCTGCTTAATCATGGTGTGCGCCAGCCGTATATGACTGCGCGGTGAGATTTGCGGCAATTCGTCAATTACTACGCCGACGGTTCGCCCGCCAGCTTCCAGTGCTGCGCGGTGGGCGATGCCGTCAACACCGAGCGCGAGGCCGCTGACAATAATAACACCTTGTTTTGCCAAGTCGTAGGCCAGTCGCTGGGTGACTTCTCTGCCATAGCTGGTTGGTTTTCTGGTGCCGACAATGGCGACAACGGGTGTCCTCTCTGCTGGCAATACGCCCATATAACACAAGCTTTTTGGAGCGTCCGCAATACCTGCTAACCTCTGGGTAAAAGTGTGCTCATCTGGACGAATTCTATTGATTTCCATGGCTTTTATTGCAAAAAGTATTGACACTTTGTCAAATGTTTGCTATAATGGCACTTGATTGGTTGAGCAGGACTCAATCCAACGTACCTTATACCCCCTATTCTAACTATATGTTAGGTTGCGCGCAATGGCATTAAGTATTCTTACCCTCCACTTTTTGCGATTCAACGTTGCACGCATACTAACCCCTTTAACTGCCCTTTTTCAAAGGCGAACCATTTTTCGCTGAAAGAGTATCCAAGGATATTGACCATTGGTCAGGCGCCGGTCTTTTGGAGTTTTGACCGTAGACGCTTCAAACAGCGAAATGTGAGCTCGGGTGGGTTGAAGGGTAACAAAGCGCCAGGTGATGCCCACCCTTACCTGGCGCTTTTTTAGTTGGCGATATTATTCCAGTGAGCCGAGAAATTCGTAAGGTGAGGCTGGTTGATTGATTGGCGTGAGCGTGGCGTCGGTAATGACAAGCGCGCCGGTGCGATCCTTGGCGACCTTCCCTTCAACGCGCAGCCACTGGCCCGGGGTGTGATCGGTCCGCCAAGTCGGTGCAATGACGCGGACGCGCAGCGGTGTGGAATCAACGGCGCAGCAGCTGACCAAAAAGCGCGTCAGATAAAAACTACGCAGATCATCAGGTTGCTCGGTGATGAAGCCAACCATGGTTATTGCCTCGCCGACAAAATCGTCGGGCGTAGCGCAGGCATGAACGGCCGAGAGCCAGCGATAGAGGAGCGTGTTGCCCTGTTGGCCGGTTTCTGGCGGATGGCAGGCGGCGGTCTGTGTTGGCGCAAATGGCAGGCTGTCGTTAGTGTCTCGAGCGCGCGTGGTGGCGGCGTGGAGTGACAGTGATTGAGGTGGCAGGATGATGCCGAGCAATAGCACGATGATAACGATACTGCTCACGATGTCGGGTTGGGTTGGTCGTTCGGTGCGGAGAGCGCGGTGATGACGGTAGAGCGTGTGGATGATGTCAATGAGCGCTGCCATGCCGCATAGTGCGATCATGATGACAGTAAACAGATGATAGCGCGGGTGGATGTAGGCGCTGAGATTGCCGCCGAGCCACAGTGATATGATGTATCCGCTCAACAATACAAAACTGAGTGAGGTGCCGAGTTTAGCCCACATGCCAATTCACCCCCACGCCAATCAGCAACGTCAAACCAAACGTTATTGCCGTCACGATACTAACAAAACGCGCCGTAAAGGTGCTTTTGAGGAGCGCGATCATTTTAATATCAATCATCGGACCCGCCACCAAAAAGGCGAGAATTGCCCCAGGTGCAAAACTGCCGACATAGGCCAGCGCGAAGAAGGCGTCAACGCTGGAGCAGATTGACACCACAAAACCGAGAGTAATCATGGCTAATACGGACAATATTACGTCGCTGCCAACGGTGGTCAGGATGTCGCGCGGAATGAAGACTTGGGTGGCGGCGGCGATCATGGCGCCGATGACCAGCATGCGAAATAGCTGCCATAGTTCACTGTGTGCGAACGTGGCGAGGGTGTTCAGCGAGGCGTCTTCCCTGTTTTGGCAGTGTGCGATGAAGTCGGGTTGTAGGATGGTTTTTTGATTGAGGCGGCTGACGACGAGAGCGACGACCTGCACGATAATCAGTGCTGCGCCAATACGCCACCAAACCATGTGCGGCGTGGCGGCGAAGGCGGTGGCGGTGGCGGCGATGGTGATGGGGTTAAGAATTGGTGCGGCGAGGAGAAAGGTAACGGCGTCGGCGGGGCTGAGGCCGTTGCGAAGCAGGCTGCGGGCTACTGGCACATTGCCGCATTCGCAGACCGGCAGGAGCATGCCGATGATTGACAAGATGAGGCGGCGCAACAGAGTATGACGCGGCAAACGGCGCAGTAGAGCGCGCGGTGAGACGAAACGGCGGATGAGTGTGGCGATGATGACACCGAGGACCAGAAACGGCGAGGCTTCAATTATCACGCTGAGCGTTAGCGTGAGGAAATCTTGGGCGGCGGTGACGAACGGCATCCAGGAGTGTGGTGGATGGGCGATGAGCCAGTAGTGGAGTTGGCGCGAAAATATGAGCACTACGCTGACCAACGCGCCAAATACGAGCAGCGGCCAGTAATTACGCAGCGCGGATAGTTTCAGCATTAATGTCTCCGGTGAGAAAATTGTCAATCAGGCGCAGGGATTCGGGCAGGATGGCGGCGGTGATGTGTGCCTGTTCGTCAGGCGTAAAACGGCTCAGGACGAAGTCGGCGTCGGCGATGTGGGCTCGCTGATCATTACTAATGCCGAGCCGCAAGCGCCAAAAATTATTCGCTAGGTGTGCATTGAGCGACTTAATGCCGTTGTTGCCGGCGTCTGATCCGCCCTGGCGCATGCGCAGCGTGCCGAGCGGTAGTGCTAGTTCGTCGTGTAGCGCTAAAATGTCGCGACTGGTAATTTTGTAAAAATCAGTGATCATGCGGGCGGTGCGTCCGGTCTCATTATAAAATGTCTGCGGCTTGGCGATGATAATTTTTTCGCTGCCCGCCGTATATTCAGCAATTTCCGCCAGAAACTTCGGCTTGGCCTGAAATGACGCCCCTGCCTGCCTCGCCAGTGTGTCAGCCACTTGCCAGGCGATATTGTGGCGAGTGTTGGCATATTCAGTGCCGGGATTGCCCTGAGCGATAATCAGCTTCATAGAGATAAGTATAACACTGTTGGCCAAGGTCTGCAGAGACGCGTATAATGAAGTTATGGCAAAACGAGACGGCGATTTAGCGTGTAGTATGTTGGCGGCGTTTGACGAGGCGTGGGCGGCGGATGATAATAAGGTGCCGTTGTATTTGCTCAATGGGTCGCTGGGGGCTGGCAAGACCAGCGTGTTGGAATATCTGTTGCAGCAGCCGGCGTTCAAGGGCGCGCGCGTGATTGAAAATGAGTTCGCCAATGAGAATATTGATGGGTACCGGCTGGAGGGTCTGGCCGAGTTGGTGACGACCTTGAGTGGCGACTGTGTCTGTTGCGGGTCGGAAGATGCGCTGACGAAGATGCTACTGGACTTTAGTCGCTACTCAGCAGCACCAGTGTTTATTGAGGCCACCGGTGTAGCGCGGACGATGAATCTGGTTGAGCGGCTGATTAGCGCCAAGATGTTTGAGCGCTATGAGCTGATGCAGAGTTGGTATGTGATTGATGCGCATGAGATTTTGCATGGCGTGGAGCCGGCGCATGAGGTGGAGCTGCAGGCGGCCGATATGGTGTTGGTGACGAAGGAGGATTTACTGCGAGATGATGAGCGGGCTGAATATCAGGCGCGACGGGCTGCCCTGCCCTATGGGCGGATTGTTAGCGCGCCGTATGGGAAGTTTGACCTTAGTTTGATGACGCCGCCGTCGGGGCTGCTTGGCTTTTTTGATCGCTATGACGGCGAGTTGGCGGTGCCAGATAATCCGTCGTATAGCGTGGTGGATGTGTCGGGCTTGAGGACCAGTGAGGCGGCGTATCAGGCGTTGTGGCCGGAATTATTTGCATCGTATGGACTCAGGCGGATGAAAGGCTGTTTCATTGATGATACGGGCGCGCGGCGGCATCTGGAAGCGACGCCAACACAGCTTGACATTACAGCTGGTCGGTCCGACGAGCCGGCGAAATTAGTGTTGATTGGTGAGCGCGCCGAGGCGATTCATTATGACACTCTGGCGGCGATGCTGGCGGTGTTTGGGTAGTGCTATCTATATGAAAACAGCCGCCGAAGCAGCGCGAAGGAGCGTTCACTCAACTTCAGCGGCTGTTTCGGCGGCAATGTCAATTACCGCTTTGTTGGGGCTGTCGTCCCGGCAGGTTGAGGATTCCACCGAATCCTTCAGGCACGACAACAATGTTGCCTTTGTCAGCCATTTCTTTCAGGGCGTCGATGTATTTGTTCATCAACACCTGATCGTTGAGGCGGTTTTGGCAAGCGTCACCAACGTTAGGAACAACCTTGGTGATATTGGTCTCCTGCCCATTGATGGTTGCCTTTTCGGTGACAACCGATGCTCCGCATCGCACAATCTGATCATAGTCAGCCTGCGCCTGGGCTTCAACGCGAGTTTTCTCGGCTTCTACCTTAGCGGTTTCAAGGTCGGCCTTTGCCTTGTTGGCATTGTTGGTGGCCTCTTGTACCCTCTGTAGGCTTTGCTCGATGCTTTCAGGATAGCGAATATCCCGCAGGTCGACGGAATCGACGACGATGCCGTCTTCCTTCCAGCGCTCGGTGAGTGCCTGCTGCATTTCGGTGGCGGCCTGCTCACGATGTAGACGGAATGATGAGGTGGCGTACTTTAGGGGCACATTACGCACCACTGACCGTACATCGTTTTGTACCAGTTTGGAGACAAAGTTCTCCTGGGACTTGTACTGATTGTAGATATCGATAACTCGCTCGGGGTCAACAGAATAGCGAACGACGACATCGATAGTAGCAGTAGCACCATCTTTGTCTTGTGCCGTGATCGCCGGACCTGTGCGATCGGCGATGCCGTTGCCGTCTCTATCTTCCTCGTCGTTGGTATAAGAAACGACCTGGTTTCGCACATCAAACTCAATAATTGAGTTCCATGGCGCTGTGAAGTTGAGGCCTGGTGTTGTATCCTTACCGATGACTTCACCGGTAAAGGATCTAATCACCATCGCCTGTCCTGGATCCTGCGTATATGCGGATCCAAACCCAAGAAGTGCCGCCGTGATTACGGCGGCTACTGCGCTCATGGTGAGCGTAGCGCCTCGCGAGACGTCCTCACTCCCCTTGGTGGAGGGGATGATGCTTGCGATTAGCGCCACGATGGCTATGAGGCCTGTGACGATTGCGATTATGACGATAATCATAATCATTCCTTTCTATGGAAGCGGTAAAAGATCTACTTTTGGACAAGAATTTGCTCAACCTGTCAACAAAAGCTGATATATATATACCATACTTGATTCAAAAAGTCAACAGTTTGGCGATGGATTCATTAAACTAAACCGGAACAGCCTGTAGAATTAGGTTTGTAACAACAAC
>JAUMWY010000017.1 GCA_030529385.1 Candidatus Saccharimonadota bacterium | reverse complement strand
GGCTGGTCTTGTGTCCAAAATGAACACCGGCCTCCAGCAAAGCCTTAATGTCTACTGTTACAGACATCGCTTTCTCCTCTTGCCTCATCCGCTCACCAATTGGAGTGCGAGTGGATTGTGTCGTTAAAATTAGTTACCGCTCCATTATAGCAATAACCGCCCCATTACTCAACCCCGACGCGTCAATAAAAAGCTACCAGCGCACCCCAAAAGGATTGTCTTGAGCAGCGATCGCATCCCGGTGCTCCTTTGAGAAATCCCGTACCTGAATACGCCCCGTCCAGGCCAATGTCCGCAATGTCTCTGGAGACACACTACTCACCGCTCCACTCCGAACACTCGCAGTATACCGTCTATCCGAATTGCCGACGGTAGCAGTAAGTTCATACTCCAAGCCAGGATATGCCTCCATTCTGGCATCGGCGGTGTAAATATGTAGTCCATGACCTATTTCAGGATCAATATCTTTTATTAATTTCCCGAAGCCAACGGACGCATCATCAAGTCCATAGTGCGCACCGATTTCTTGCAGATGTTTCGCACCCATTTCCCTGGCTACTTTCCTGAGCGTGACTTCGCGAACAACGCTATCAGTAATACCATCCTCTATATTGACCCCCAGCAGATAAGCCTCGCCCCTGATTTTTTCCTCTTCCTCGACAGAATAATGTTCCTTTACTGAATAAGTCACTATATCCTTATCCCTAATGAAAAGCTCAGCTTGGTCAGGTACTCCCTCAATCACAACGGCATCGGGACATACGAGAGCCTCACCGAGATCTTTTGAAAAATATGTGTCCGCTGCACTTATATGAACAGGAAGATTATTTTGCTCAATCATTTTTCGCGCGTTCGTGACAACTAATCTATTTTCATTACCCCATGTACCAAATGCATGGCTTGTCACCTGTCCGTTGACAGTAAAATGTATAGTAGAGCGCGCATGCTCACCATTAAGATAATTGGCAGCAGCATAGAATATCACATTCCCCGCCTCATCCCTATTTATCGGGTGCCCTGTTGATCGAACAAAGACAAATTCCTCTAATTTCTCCATGTTCTCCTGGCTGATACCGTCGGTTGATCTATGCGCCATATTACTATTCTCCTCAATATATCGCGCAGAGTCGCGCATAATCTTTCGCGCCCCCTCATCACCAGCTAGCCCAGCGAGCACAATCGCAAGTGCGTCACCATTATCTTTGTCTTCTTGAAGGCCAATACATGCACCCATTTCAGACAACATTGTTTTTAATTTTTCTGTAAACGGTGGCGCCATCTGAATATCACGAGAAAGCTCCATCAACTCTCTCCTCGCCTCCAATGAGCCTGTCATTTGCAAGGCTGCGTTAACCAGCATATCTGGCCTTGCGCTTATTATTGCAATAGATTCATTGTCGTGTATATCCAACTCCTCGAGCTGGCAATATTTAACCCTATCACTTTCCGGTAGTAATTCCTCAAAAGCACAAAAAGTAATTTTTCTGCCATTAATAATATATGAAGGCCTACTATTCTGAACTCCATCTTCAATTATCTCTTTATGGAAATGTTCAATAATCTCATGCATTTCCTGTAAAATATCATCTTCATTGAGCAGCTCATTTTTAGATTCATTATTATCAATCTCTCGCACAACCTCCTTCATGTCCACACCAGCCACCTCAGCAGTTTTTAGCGCTCCCTCGACGCTAGGATGGCCCTCATTAAGAAGCTTCGCGATTACTCCTGCGGTTTCAGGCTGAGATTCCGGCTGAGCAACCTCCGCAATACCAACTCGCAGAACCCCCTCAATACAAGCAGTATCGTCACCACAGTGCAACAATTCTTCCTGTATATAGTCGACTACGGCACTATCAACTCTGACGCCCCTAGACACCTCAGCACCAATAGCGTCAGTAATTTTGCGAAGCTTGTCTATTGCCTCGGCATATTCAGTGCGCGCCTGCTCTTCGGGGGTTAAAACCTCAATCTCGCCGGCAACATCCGGAGCGCTGTCAATAAAATGTGGATGTGGAGTTTTTTCTGGCATTCTGTATGTTTATTGGTATTATGCTTACTGCTAGTATACCGCCCGGTGGTTGCAATTGGCAAGGTTTTTTGTTAAAATTGAACGGTTATGAAAAGCAGTATTCACCCACAGAACTATCGCCCGGTCGTATTTAGCGACGAACAAGCGGGCTTCGCGTTCTTGACTCAGTCAACAGCGCAGACCAACGAAACCATCAAATGGGAAGACGGTAACGAATACCCATTAGTAAAGGTGCACATTTCATCAGCCTCTCATCCATTCTTCACCGGCGAGGAAAAGATCATCGACACCGAGGGTCGCGTTGACCGCTTCGCTGCTCGCATGAAGGCTGCCGAAGAGCGCAAGAAAGCGTTGGCAAACAAGGCCAAGAAAGCCGCTGCCAACAAGGCTGCAAAGACTGCGCCAGCCAAGGATAGCAAGAAAAAGGCCGACAAATAATCAGCCGATTATAAGTAATTATCGCCTCTCATTATGGGAGGCGATTTTTTGCGGAAGTCTACGAAAGCCGCCAATCAATCTCACCACGATCGTGTTGACGTAAAAACGCATTGGCGCGAGAAAACGGCTTACTGCCGAAAAAGCCACGATTAGCCGAAAACGGCGACGGATGAGCGCTGGCAATTTTTAGATGCTGTGGATTGGTAATCACCTGCCCCACTTTCTGGGCGTGCGCGCCCCACAGTATAAACGCCAAAGGCTGTTCGTAATTATTAAGTAGCCTCAGGATGTGCTCCGAAAACTCCGCCCAGCCATAATCGGCGTGACTACCCGCCTGTCCACGTCGCACACTCCACGCCGTGTTCATCAGTAGCACACCTTGCTTCGCCCATGGCTCCAAGAACCCATTAGTTGGCATTTCGCCACCAATATCGCTCACCAGCTCTTTGAAAATATTCTGTAAACTCGGCGGCAGCTTCACGCCAGGGCGCACCGAAAAACTCATGCCGTGCGCCTGCCCTGGCCCATGATACGGGTCTTGGCCAATAATCACCACCCTCACCCGATCCAGCGGACAGGCTGCAAAACACGAAAACATATCTTGCCGCGGCGGATAAATATCATAGGTTTTCCGTTCAGCATCAACGCGGTTCATCAACTGACGAAAATACGGCTGCTCAGCCTCCGCTTCTACAAATTCCCGCCATGATTGATAGTGCATACCCTCACTATACCACGCTGTAGAGAGTGGTAAATATGCTATAATAAAACAGATTATGACCAAAATTTCTCTCAACATTGATGAACTGCGCGCTGAGTATGCCGATTTGGGCAATTTTCTAGCACAGCCAGACGCCTACAGTGCGCCGGATTTTACTGCCAAAAATAAGCGATTTTCAGAACTGGAAACTCTGATTACCAAGGCAACGGAGCGGTGCACCTTAGAGCAGAACTTGGCGGAGGCCAAAGAATTGGCCAGCGGCGGTGATGAGCTGGCAGAGCTTGCAAAGATGGAAATTACCGAAACAGAGGCGCGGCTGGCGGAACTGGAGGAAGAACTATTTATTCTACTGACACCAAAAGACCCGAATGATGAGAAAAATATCATCATGGAAATCCGGGCCGGGGCTGGCGGCGATGAGGCGTCACTGTTTGCGGCGGAATTATACCGCATGTATTTACGCTGGTGTGAGACCCACAGCTACCGCACCGAACTGATTAGTGAATCAGCCAACGATTCCGGCGGCTACAAGGAAGTGATTTTTGGCATTAAAGGCGATGCGCCATACGCCCAACTAAAGTTTGAGGGCGGCGTTCACCGCGTGCAGCGCGTGCCAGTCACTGAAAGCCAGGGCCGGGTTCACACCTCAACGGTCACTGTTGCGGTCTTGCCAGAGGCCGAAGAAGCCGATATCGAGATTCATGCCAATGATCTACGTATTGACGTCTTCCGCTCCGGTGGTCACGGCGGCCAGAGCGTCAACACCACCGACTCAGCAGTGCGCATCACTCACCTACCGACGGGACTAGTAGTGACCAACCAAGACGAGAAATCGCAGATCAAGAACAAAGAAAAGGCCATGAGCGTGCTGCGCTCTCGCCTGCTGCAGATGAAGATTGATGAAGAAAATGCTAAATTGACTGCTGAGCGTCGCTCGCTGGTCGGCACCGGTGATCGTTCAGAAAAAATCCGCACCTACAACTTTCCGCAAGACCGCATTACTGATCACCGCATTAAATACAGCCGCAGCAATATCCCCGCCGCAATGGACGGGGACATCGATGATCTGATTACCAATCTACAGAAGTTTGAGCGCGAGTTGAAGGCGCAGAACGCAGCCTAGCTACGCCAATATCTCCCCTTTACCCCTCTACTTTATGCTTCTCCTCTTCTTTCTTCCATGTCCTTTTTATTTCTTCTGCCAACAGTTGCTCTCGTTCAGTAAGGTCGAGATGAGCACCTTGTTGACTCCTTCTTACCGCCTCCTTGAAAAATAGTCGACGATCATTATAATCCCTACTCTCGTCACGTGAAGCAGCAAGATTTTTCTCAGCAAACTTCTGATTAGCCTCGCGCAGTGCTGCTTCTTGCTGCTCAGGAGTCATCGCATCCCGAGCGGCTTTAAGTGCTTGATCAGTCAGTGCAGCCTCAGCTCTTCTTTGTCTCTCCTCTGCTTCCTGCTCTTCTTGCAGCCCTCTAAAATACTCATCCTCCTCCGCCTTTTCACCTAAGGCGCTTATTTCCGTCCACAATCCTAATCGCGGTCTCGGCACTGAGCGTCCCTCGGCCTCAAGGTAGCCGTAGTCTTCTGAATCTACAGGATCGTCCCCGTATTCATCCCACACACCGGTCTCCCGATAGTTCAACTCTGTTTGTGCTTGCGTCCGTGTTTTACTCATCTAACTAATCCTTTATCTAATTAACTTTATGGTTCCTATATTACTCTCTCTCTCTCTTGATTTGTCAATACTTTTTACCATCTTTATACAATTTTGCAAGCATTTTGGACTTGCCTATCTGTACTTTTTGTAGTATAATTAACAACATGACGATTAGTACTTGGCTGCGCCAGGCCACCAAGGAACTGAAAGATATTGGCATCACTTCAGCGCGGCTTGATGCAGAGCTGATACTATCAAATACCCTCCGAAAAACGCGCACCTATCTACATGCGCATCTTGACGAAACCATTGACCCACGCCGCCATGATATCGCCGATGCCCGACTCAGCCTGCGGCTTGACCGCGTACCGCTGGCCTATATTTTGGGCTATAAAGAGTTCTACGGCCGGCCATTCATTGTGTCGCCATCCGTCCTCATTCCGCGGCCAGAATCAGAGGATATGATATCGCTGCTGCTTGAGATGACGAGTGGTGATATTGCGCCAAAAACATTGATTGATATTGGCACCGGCTCAGGCTGCCTTGGGATTACCGCAAAACTGGAGCGACCAAATCTACTGGTCACGCTATCCGATATCAGCACAAAGGCCCTAACGGTCGCTGAAAAAAATGCCACCGCCCTACAAGCCGATGTCTTCATTCAAAAACAATCCCTTCTCTCGGGCAATGCACAGCGACTGGATTATATTTTGGCCAATCTACCCTATGTTGATAAAGAATGGGAGGTGTCGCCAGAATTACGCCACGAACCGGATGAGGCATTATACGCTAGGCGCGGTGGGCTAGCGCTGATTGAGGAGCTATTACAGCAAGCACCGCAACACTGCAATCCAGGCGCGCTTGTTTTTCTTGAAGCCGACCCCGTACAGCATCCGGCTATTATCTCACTAGCCGCCAACCTCGGCTTACAACTAAAAGAAACTCGCGGCTACATTATTGCGCTTGCGTATACGCCTGCAGCGTTAACGTGAACGTCATTTCCTTGCCATGACGCAGCGCCACCAACTGAATCGTATCGCCGGGTGCATATTCTGAAATCAGGCTTGTCAAACCGCCATGTTCACCAACAGTGCGGCCATTCACTTTAGTAATGATATCGCCGGACTTCACGCCGGCTTTATCAGCCGGACTGCCGGGAGCAACAGCGGCATTATCACCAATCACCAACGCGCCCTGCTTCTGGTCCAGCTTATACTCAACCCGCACTTCCGGCGTAATCATCCGATACCGCATGCCAGCATAAGCCCGCTCAACTCGCCCCTTTTCCTTCACCGTACGCACCAATCCTTTCGTGGCGTTAACCGGGATAGAAAAACCGATATTTTGACTATTAGCATCAATCGCCGTATTAATACCGATCACCTGCCCGGCCATATTGAGCAGCGGGCCACCAGAATTACCATGATTAATCGCCGTATCGGTTTGCAATAAGTCGCTCAATACCTGCACATCACCGTAAGCCTCACCGCGCGTTGCAATTGGCCGGCCTTTACCAGAGATAATACCGCTCGTCACTGAATTTTGATGACCGCGCGCATTGCCAATAGCAATCACCTTTTGGCCAACCCGCACCGTACTTGAGTCACCCAGCGCCGCCTGCGGCAAGTCTTTCGCGTCCTCTATCTTCAAAAAGCCAATATCATTCAACGGATCGGTGCCAATAATACTCACCTTACTATAGGTCGTACCATCAACTGTCACAACGGCAATCTGCCGACCGCCATCAATCACATGTTTATTGGTAATCACATAGCCATCACCACTAATAATCACGCCCGTTCCGGCGCTTCCCCCGCCATTGACTTTCCGCACCAGAATTGACACCACACTTGGCGCCACCTTTTTCACGACATTCTCAACGTCAGCTTCATCAGCCGACACGACCGTATTGCCATCAAACCCCGGCGTCTGTGGCGCGGCGAACTGTGCTGGCTTATGGCCCTTTAACACTAGCCACGCCCCTAACGCCCCAGCGCCAAACACGACGCCAATCAACAACACGACGCCAACAATAGCAGCCACCACCTTCAGCCCGCGATATGAAGGCTGAGACGTCGGCTGCAAAACTGGTTGTGTAGTTTGCTGTGGTTGCATTTTTCCTCCCTAAGCCCCGAGCACAACTTCATTGTACAATACAAGCATAACCACTATCAGTACCGCCGCCATAGTCACCGGACCAGCCACGTCAGCCGCAACCACCGCACCACGCTTACGCCACGAACGATACACCCGCTCAGCAACAAATGACAGCAGCATAATGATAATAACACCCTGTGGAATACGCAGCGCCGACACGCCAAACAGCGAATAACTAAAAGTCCAATAATGCACCAGCCAGCTTACTTCAGCAATAAGCACCGCCCACACTAAGCTTAACAATGTCGTCTGATCGTCATCATGCGCCAACAAGAAATGGCGCGCCACGCTATATCCGACAATCATCGCCAGTAGCACCACAAGTACGACCGGCCATTCATACGACACCGCAAACAGCGCCGTCAAGCCGAAAAATGTCGCCAAGCCTGCCTGCACAATCATCTGCCAGCGCTTTGACATTGGCTTAATAATCACCAACCACGCCGCATAAAAAATCGCCAAGCCCGCCTGTACCCACGTCGTCATATGCTCCTGAGCAGTAACATGCGGCGCATACATCAGCGCCACAACACTGACGCCAACTATCACATCCACCATATTTGACTGAATATTCGTCAACCAAAAGCGCGGCCGCACCGCCAGTACGCGCCATTTGCTCAGTAGTACCAACACCAGTGCCGCCACCGGGTACTGAATTGTTTGCGACATGACAAATAACACCGCCACCAGGCCAATATTAAGGCCGTAGTAGCCAATCTCACCAAGCAGCGTTCGCCGCTTTACTGATTTAAGCAACTCCATACTGCTTTAGTATAGCAGAAATAACCCTTAATTACAGCCCGATCTGGCTAGGCCGGGGATTTTTCCTTTTCTTTATAGCGATGTATAATAAAGCTAATGGAAGCAAATTTTATGGATCGCCATCCGCGATTGAAAGACATCACGGGCTTAGGAATGTTTGCCATCGCAATTATTATTGGCACGCTGTTCATTAATTCGTTTATTTTCCGCAGCTTTAATGTTGAAGGACCAAGCATGGAACCGACAATGCACACTGGCGATCGGCTAATCGTTAATCGCCTACCGGTTACGATAGCTCAGCTACAAAACAAGCAATACATCCCGGAGCGCGGCGAAATCATTGTCTTTAAAAATCCCCAGTTTAATCCCGGCGTTGGTCGTGATGAATATATTGTCAAGCGGGTGATTGCCTTTGCAGGCGAACGCGTCACCGTAAAAGACGGCGTGGTGACCGTCTATACCAGCGACAAACCCGAGGGTTTCAATCCTGACCCAACCATCAATAATAATGAGCCTGGACAGCCAACCTCTGGCGATGTTGACGTAACGGTTGGCGAGGGAACGATTTTCGTGATGGGCGACCACCGCGAAGGCAATTTCTCCTGCGACTCCCGCAACTGCATGGGGAATATTCCGTTGTTTGACGTGGTTGGCCCGGTTGGCTTGCGGCTATGGCCACTCAGTGGCATGCGCTTCTTTTAATTTTCTTGATCGTCATCCTTTGGCAATTTAATTAGCCAAGCAACTGCCGAATCCGCTCAAAATCAGCTTCATCCTTGAACGGAATAACGATTTTACCCGAACCTTTTGCGGTGGTTCGCACGGTGATTTTTGACTGAAAGCGCTTTGCCCATTGCTCCGCCGTTGCCTGATGCAGCTGTTGTTTTGGCACGTCCTTTTCCTGAACTGGCGTTTTTACCGCGCTCATCAACTGCTCAATACGGCGTACACTTAACCCTTCGGCAATAATTTTCTCCAGCACCGCCTCTATCACTTCCGCCGGTGCGCCGATCAATGGCCGCGCCTGGCCTTCGGTGATATCGCCAGCAAATAACGCATTCTGCACCGATTTTGGTAATTTTAAGAGACGCATCGTGTTGCTAATGGCGCTCACTGATTTGCCACCAACCCGCACGCCAATCTCCTCCAGCGTCAGATTAAACTGATCGCGCAGCTTAGCATAGGCCGTCGCCGTCTCCAACGGATTCAAATCGCGCCGCTGCAAATTCTCAATCAGCGAAATCTCCAAACGATGCTGGCCGTTCAGCGTCCGCACCAGCGCCGGCACCTCGCTCAACCCCGCCAGCTTCGACGCCCGCCAGCGCCGCTCGCCAGCCACGATCATAAATCGGCCATTATGCGGCGTCACCACTAGCGGCTGCACCACGCCATGCTCCTTAATTGAGGCCGCCAACTCCGCCAGCGCCTCCTCGTCAAACACTCGTCGCGGCTGTTCAGGATCTGCCGCAATTTTATCTATCGACAGCTGCACTAACTGGCTCACCTGATCATCCTGCTTGGCGGTCGGATCAAAAGACTCATCAATCAAATTCGTCGGGATTAGCGACTCAAAACCTCGTCCTAGCCCTTTTTTCATTGGCCAATCCTTTCAATAATTTCTTTGGTTAGCGCCTTATAGGCTCGCGCACCCTTTGAAAAACGATCATACGCACCCACCGGCAAGCCGTGACTTGGCGCCTCAGCCAAGCGAATATTGCGCGGAATTGATGTCTTAAAAATCTGGTTCGGGAAGTGCTTGGCAATCTCCGCGTGTACTTGCCCCGACAACGTCGTGCGATTGTCCATCATCGTCGGCACTACGCCCAAAAGCTGTAGCGTTGGGTTCAGCCCCTTGCGAATCAGTTTCATTGTCTCAAGTAATTGCCCCAGCCCTTCTAGCGCATAAAACTCCGCCTGCACCGGCAGCAACACGTACTGCGCCGCAATTAATCCATTAACCGTCAACAAACTCAAGCTTGGCGGCGAATCAATGATGATGTAATCGTACCCTGCCCCCTCAAGCGCTCGCCGCAAGCGCACAAACCGGCCATCAGCCTGCGCCAGTTCAACCTCAGTATTCGCTAGATGCGGCGTAGATGGCGCTAAAAAGAGGTTTTTATGATCAGTCGGCTGTACCACAGCTTGCAATTCAATCTTGCCAAGAATCACCTCCGTCATCGTGGCACCAAGCGACTGCTTATCAACACCCAGGCCGCTCGTGGCATTACCCTGCGGATCGAAATCAACCAACAGCGTCTTATGCCCAGCCTTCGCTAAATAATACGCCACATTCACACTCGTGGTGGTTTTGCCAACGCCGCCTTTTTGATTTGTCACCGCAATAATTTTTGTCATACTTCCCCTTTATGCTTTTTCTAGTATAGCACGAGCTAAAGCTATTTGTCATCATGGCAATAAAAATCCGCCCCTGATAGCGGAGCGGATTTTGTGTTTCAGAACGATTATTTAATTGAGACAATCTCAATACGGCTATACTTCTGACGATGGCCAGTTTCTGTATGAACACGCTTCTTTGACTTGTAGCGGATGATGCGGAGCTTATCGCCCTTTACTTCATCTTCCACGACCTTCGCCTTAACCACTACACCCTTGACGGTCGGCGTGCCAACTTTGGTTTTATCGCCATCTGCCACCAAAAGTGCGTCGAGGGCGAGTTCTTTTGTGCCTTCAGGGAGGAGATCCACCAGGAGGGACTCTTTTTCGCTGACAAGGTACTGCTTACCAGCAATTTTTACGACTGCTTTCATTTCGTTCCTTTAACTTTAATTTCAATCTTTCCAATTATACCAAAGATGGCACAAAAAGGCAATATTGATGTCTCTAGATTCATTAAACTAAACCGGAACAGCCTGTAGAATTAGGTTTGTAACAACAACTA
>JAUMWY010000016.1 GCA_030529385.1 Candidatus Saccharimonadota bacterium | reverse complement strand
CACATACCTCCATTTTAGCTAGGCTGCGGAGTGTCGGAGGGATTGGGGCTTAGTAAAACCCTTAGTACAAACTCTTGACATTTTAAACATGTTGTGCTATTATAAAGAAGTTGGATTATCTAACACAAACAACCAAAGCATGCTATACTAAAAACACTAACATGAGTCGGTGACGACGAAAGGAGACCGTATGCAGGACATGCAGACCGCGATCATTCTCTTGTCAATTATTGTTGGCTTACTCAGCGTTGTTATTGTCGCGCTACTCGGTGTGGTGATTGCGTTGCTGCTCAAATTGCGCCAAATCGCTAAGCGAGTTGATACGATTACCACCAATGTGGCTCGCGCCTCAGAGTGGTTCTCGCCAACCAAGGTATTTAGCGAAATTGGTAAATTATTTGGTAAAAACTAATCCAAGAAAGGGATACTATATGAAAAAAGCATTAGCAGTTGTCGGCGCCGTTGCGGCAGGATTTGTTGCCGGTATTTTGACCGCCCCAAAGAGCGGTAAGGAAACGCGGGCAGACCTAAAAAAGAAGGCTGGCGAACTGAAGACAGAGGCTGGCAAATATGCCAAAAAGACCAAGGCAGCTGCGAAGGATGCAGCAAGCTCACTGAAAGCTGGTGCTCAGAAGGTTGGTGATGTTGCTACTGAAACCGCCCGCGACGTCAAGGGTAATGTCGAGAAGCGCTTTAAGTAGGAATTGACCTAGAGCTAAAAACGCGAGACAATAGAACAGATGAAACAAGCTGTCAAAGGTCTCGCGTTTTTTGTGCTCGCCATTAGCGTGGCGCTATTACCAACGCCAGTGGCTGCTCAGGAGTTAGTCCAGGCCGAGCATTCAGCTGTCGATGCCGTAAAAGCGCAGTGCCAGTCGCTGAAGGCTACACTGCGACAGTTACACACGAATGATGCCCTATTGCGGGTGAATGTTGGGCAAACGTACAATACGATATCGGCGCAGTATATGGTGCGGCTCAATAGTCGGCTGGTGCTCAAGAAAATCCGCAGTACAGAGGTGGTAGCGATTACTGATCGATTTGAGTCGCAGCGCCGAGTGTTTGCGGAGCGATATAATGAGTATGATTCAGCGATCAGTAAATTGATGACGATTGATTGCAAAACGCAGCCAACTGATTTTTATGCGCAGCTGGTGGCAGCTCGTGATGCGCGTCACAAATTATCATCAGCGGTTGGTGACCTGAATGATTCGTTGACCGATTATCGAGTGGAAGTTGAACGCCTACGTGATTCGCTGAAAGGTGGCGTCTGATGCAGCGATACATTAACGACCATAAATTGCCAGTTTTTATCATTGGAGCGATTACGGTAGCGATTGTGATGGTGCTGATTTCAATGAAAATATATTACGCGTCTGATGCCTTTCGGCTTGATTTAAGTCGGCCGGAGCACGTGCCAATTCGTGAGAAAATTGATCGCGCACCAGCCAGCAGTGATGGGTTTGCGGCGGATGGTGATATTACTGAGGCGGTGCTTGACGACTTTTTACAGCGATATAAAAAGGAGAGCGAAAAAGCGACGAAAGTGCCAGTGTTTGGTAATGATGTCTTGAGCAATAAACAGCTTGGGTTAGAGTAGTTATTTCTTAGCGTGTGAGCCGCCCGGTAGGGTGGCTAGAGCAATATCATGCGTCTCAAAGGCCTCAAGAAGTCGGCGGCGCATCTCGGAAGTGACCGCCCACTGATCAGACGGCATGGTTTTTCCACTGACAATAATCTCCACGGCTCGCCCAGTGATATCGCTAACTGAGGCAAATTTTGGTGCTTCAATAATCTTGCGACGCCATTTCTCTTCACTAGCAAGTGCCTGTCCGGTTTGGTTAATAATATCGGTCGCTACCGCAATGTCAGTTGCTGGATCAAGCTGCAGCACAAAACGCGACACACTGAACCCCATTGTTTTATTTACCACATGCTGGATGGTGCCGTTCGGGATATAGTGCACATTGCCGTCGCTGTCACGAATCACTGTTGAGCGTGTACCGACGCGCTCAACTTTGCCCGCCGCTCCCATAATATCCACCACATCGCCAACGCGGTACTGATTTTCGGCGATAATGAAAATGCCGCTTAGAAAATCTTTCACCAATGACTGTGCGCCAAACCCGAGTGCTACGCCGATAATGCCAGCACTGGCAAAGAGTGGTGATAGGTCAATCAAGAAGACTTTATTAGCGATAACGGCGACAGCGTAGGCAATGATAACAATCTTCCAGAAGCTGCGCACCAACTGCACCAAAGTTTCTTGACGCTTTTCAATATCTTTTTTATGCCAGTCGCGATGTTTGGCGGTGGATTTGATAACGCCGCGAATTGCCCAACCTAGCACCATGCGGCCAATATAGTAGGCGGCGACTGCGCCAATCAAGGCGCTCCACACCTCCAGGGCGCGTTGACTAAATAGCCAGCCAACACCGTGTTGAGCTAGCCACTCATCAACTTGCGAAGCGTCCAGAATGACCCGAATCAATGCATCCATATGAGATATAGTATACTAAAAAGAGATGAGTTTTGTCGATCCGAATCAGTTTATCATTACTCGCAAGCGTAAAAAGTATAAGTTTGCCCTGTTTCATAATTCGCCGCTGTGTTTTGAGTTTGACGAGTGGACGAAGCGGCCGGTTGACATCGTGGAAATTGGTGCGGGTGACGGGACGTTTGCGGTGGCGTTGGCGATGCGCGATCCAGATAAAATGGTACTGGCAATTGATGTGAAGGGTGATCGATTGCAGCGCGGCGCCAGGCAAGCTGAAGCGGAGGGCTTGACAAATGTGCTGTTTGTGCGGGCGCGGGCGGATCAGCTGAATGAGCTGGTGGCAGATCAGTCGCTGCAGGCAGTGTGGCTAACTTTTTCTGATCCATTTCCGCGTAAGCGATCAGCCGGGCGGCGTTTGACACATCCGACATTTTTGCGGCGTTACGCCAAGGCTTTGCAGCCGGCAGGATCGCTCCTTATAAAGCACGATAATCCGGCATTTTTCTGCTGGAGTCTGGAGCAGTTAGTGGCGGAGCGGTGGTGTCTTAAGGAGCTGAGTTTTGATCTGCACGAATCGGATTTATCGGACGAATATAAAATGCTGACCGCCTACGAGCAGCGCTGGCTGGGTGAAGGGCGCGTGACGCAGTTGGTGCGGGCGATTGCCCCGCGGGGAGAATGAGATGCCACATATACACACAGAGCCAGGCCAGCACGACCATACGGTTACGGGCTATGTTGTGCGTATTGACGGTGCCGAACCAAAAGTGCTACTTCATATGCACAAAAAGCTCAATGTGCTATTACCACCTGGCGGGCATATCGAACTTACTGAGACGCCATGGGCGGCAATAATGCATGAGCTGCGCGAGGAGACTGGCTATGATATACGACAGCTGTCAGTGCTGCAGCCTCGACTCCGCTTATCTCAAGACGAAGTGACAGATGAGATTATTCTTCATCCGCAGCCACTGCTCATGAATACCCATGACATTACACCCGAACATTACCATTCTGATACAGCATATGTTTTTGTGGCTACGGGCGAGCCCATCCATCCGCTACCCGAGGGCGAATCGGCGGATATCCGGTGGATGACGAAAGATGAGTTGGTTGGCTTGCCACCAAGTGACATCCGGCAGAATACCCGAGCGGTCTATTTGGCGATTCTTGATCGATTTATGGTAGAGTGGGAGTCTGTAGCGGCAACGGAGTATGTCACGAAGTAAGTGCTAACTACGACCCGAGTGTCAAGAATCCATGTTGCATTGATGCGAGTGTATGGTTCTTGTATCGGCTATCACTACTCACATCATCGCCGAACCAGTCTGGCGCTTGAAAGGCCGCTGCCTGTACGCGGGCGCCTGCTTCTCGACCAGGGAACTCAATTTCTGCAGTAATGAGCTTGTCTTTAAGCGCGCCGCCATACACATCCAATTCAACAGTATACTCGCGGCCAGCGTTGTCAGTATAAGGAAGGTAATAGCGAGTCTTCTCTATGCGGGCACCCTCTGTTTGCGGCCAGAGTGCCTCAAACATGGCCCGGTCAATCTTGATATTCTGCTCGCCTCGCTCGATAGCCCCTGGAGTTTTGACGGTGAGTTCAAAGCGCTCGTCGTCAAAACTGCGTATTCTGGTTTCTGATCCATCAATACCGATGCCGAGATAACCTTGGCAAATAATGGCGCAACCGCACTGCGTCAAGTCGGGTAGATTCTCAGGTGGCACGACCCATTTCCGTTCAATCTCCTTGAAATGGTGTGGTCTATCTGGTATTTGCGCGATGCGCGCCTGGGATTCCCTTGCGTATTGTTGTTCGAATGTATAAGCAAGAGCGACATAAGTATCAATCAACTCTGGGAACTCATCTCCAAACATAGCGTTAACCTTAGCGATTAATTTGTTGTGAGATGATTCAAGTGAGCTTAGGCTATTGATACCGTAGTCCTCTTCAACTACACGCACCCCCTGACCGATAATATCAAGTGCGACGGGCAGTATCTTATCCACCATCCTCACAAAGCGAGCTTCCGCATCCATTTGCTCCTCATATGCAGTGAGTGCCTCGGCTTCAATCGGTGGGAGTTTTGGTAGCAGTGCTTCCATTGCCGCTTGCTCTAGTCGCTCCTTCTCTGTCAATTCCTGTTGCGAAGTGTTAAAGGTTGCAACATCGCCAGTTTCTATTTCAAGCATGTCGTGTACAATTGAATAAAGTCGTATTTTATTCTCGTCTAGGCTGGGTTGAATAATGCGTGCGAGATTCGGCGCAACGATAGCCAGCATAAAGCTATGCTCAACATCATTTTCTCGCTCACCGTTTGACCCCCGTGGTATACGCTCAACTTTGCTGAGTGTATCAGACAACTCACATCCTTGTATTGCGAGGCGCGAGAGTTCGGAGATGACCAATGGCTGATCGAAGCACGCCTCGGGCGATTGCGGATGCTCGCCGCGAAGTCTTTCTAGTGTTTGGGTTGTTCTGTGATTCAAAATGCCTGTCATTGCTACCTCCTTGGTTGCTATTGCTACTGTTTACTATATAGCGATATGATAGTTGTGAATAGAAAGTATAATTTGAGTCAAATATGGTTGAGCAATATATTCCCAATCACTACATCCAGAAATACATTCTTAGCATCTTAACGCACCAGCAGTATGCGCGATTTCGTGATATGCGTCCGCCAAAGGTTGATACAAATCTCTATAGTTACCACCTAAAGTTATTGCAAAAACGATGCATGATTCAGAAGACTGATGGCGGATATACATTGGATAAGGCGGGGATGCTCTATATTGATCGAGTTAGTGCAGCATTGCTCAATATTCGGACTCAGCCAAAAATCATTACTATGATAATGGTGCAAAATACCGACGGTGATGTCTTGCTACAAAAGCGCACCAAACAACCCTATATTAACAGCTGGACACTGCCATATGGTAAGCTGCATATTGATGATGCATCAGTGCAGGCGGCGGCGCGGCGTGAAGCCTATGAAAAGCTTGGTGCACATGACTTGGCGATGCGACATATGGGCGATTGCTATATTCGTGTGCAGCAGGGTGGTGAACTATTAACAACAACACTGGCGCATGTGTTCTATGCTGAGACCAACGATATTGTTCTAACTGACGGGCTTATATGGGTGCGACCACATAAGCTTGGTGAGTATCAGCTGGCGCCGGCGGTTGAGCAGGTTGTGGCGCGCACTCTTTTCCGCGACCCATTCTTCTTTGAGGAATTCACGGAGAATCTGCTATAATCAAGCCGAAAAAGGAGACGGAATGAATATTCAGGATTACGCAGATAAAGCAATTAGCACCCTAACGACAAACTACGCCCATGGGCAGATTGATGCGCAGCTAATGGGGCAGATTCTCGGATTGTGTGGTGAGTCGGGGGAAGTGGCGGAAAAGTTTAAAAAGCTACTGCGCGACAAGCAGGGTATGATGAGCGCCGAAGACCGAGCGGAAATCGTCAAAGAGTTGGGTGACATTTTGTGGTATGTCAATGCTGTGGCGCATCTGATTGGCTCAAGCCTCGAGGAGGTGGCGCGGGTTAATAATGACAAGCTTGCGAGTCGTCAGCAGCGTGACCAGTTACACGGTAGCGGCGATAATCGCTAAGTAGTGGACTGTAGCTGCTTCCGCACCCAACCATCAATCGTGCCGGCGCCCATGCACAATACTAATTTGCCAGCAGCGCGCTCTGCGGTGATGCTCTGCCATAATTCGTCGTTTAGTTCAGTGTAGCGGACGGTATCACGATTTTGCAGGTCGGCGGTCAGATTTTCTGGCGACAAAACAGGCAGCTGCGGGTCTTCACGCGTTAAATAGGTCGGTAGCCAGTAGATTGTGTCGGCCAACACTGCGCAGTCAGTGTAGAGATGCCGCACCTCATGTTGGCGGATGTTTTGATGCGGCTGGTACACGAGCACGACATGATCATTTAGCTCGCGCGCCATCTGCAAGGTAGCGGCAATTTCCATCGGGTGATGACCGTAGTCGCTATAAAGATTGTCAGCCAACTTCTCAAAGCGGCGGCCGGTGCCAGGGAAGGAGGTAATAGCTGCCAAGGCATCAGATGTAGAGATTCCCTGCCGTAGTAATGCCGTTAAAACTAGCAGGCCATTTTCACGGTTATGTTGCCCGGCTAGTGTGATATCTTTGAGGGTCAACTGTGTGTCCGCGGCGGTTTTATCAAGCAATTGCGCGTCGCATGTCGTCATTTCCGCCATGTCCTGCTGCCAAGCTATGCACTGTGCCGACTGAGTGATAAATTGCTTAAAAGCCGCCAAATACTCTGCCTCTGTTGGATAGGTGTCGGGATGGTCGTAATCAATTGAGGTAATAAGCGAGACCCATGGCTGAAAATGCAGGAAATTGCGGTCAAATTCATCACATTCGTACACGAAGTACTCTGAAGCGGGATCAAACTTGCCACTTGGTCCGAAACTCAGCGTTGAGCCGACCGAATAGCTCACCGGAATGCCAAGTTGTTGCAGTGCCCAAATCATCATGCCGGTAGTGGTGGTTTTGCCGTGTGTGCCAGCGATGGCAATAAGTTTTAAGTTCTTTTCACGAATAATGTCCGCCAGTAGCTCATCGCGCTTGGCGGTGCGGATACCTAATTCTTTCGCCGCTATCAGCTCTGGATGGTTGTCTGGTAGGGCTGAAGTATAGACAAACCAGTCAATCGCCGCCCTGTCATATTCTGCCCGCAGCGCTGTGCCGGATTGATCAAACGAAATCGTAATACCGCGCTCTACCAGTTCTTCAGTCATCAAACCCGCTACCTGATCAGACCCGCACACTTCATGGCCGGCGTCTTGCGCAATTTCTGCCAGCGGCCCAATGCCAACGCCGCCAATCCCCGAAAAATACATCTTCATAGCTCCATTATACCGCATACAAATCACCACTAGCACCATATACTTGCAAAAAAATAAAATGTATGCTATGGTTATATATAGTCACGGATAAAATAAACACAATGAAGCAAACAATAACAACGTTACTAAAACGACGACATTTTTGGCGCCATGCGACATTTTCTGAGGTTGCTGAGCTATATATTGCTCGGCTGATGCGGATGGTGGCGATTAATATTGGTGCGGCATTTATGTCGGTCTTTCTGTTCAAGTCTGGCTATGAATTGTGGTGGATCGCAGCATTTTGGGCGGCATACCGGCTATTTAAAATTGCCATCGCCGTGCCATCGGCGGCAATTGTAGCGCATCTTGGTCCGAAGCATACGACATTATTATCCAATTTGCTGTACATTCCGTCAATGTTGCTGTTTGCTATGCTGAACGAATGGGGTGCGCAGGTGATGTGGTTTGTGGCGATGTTCCAGGGCTTATCGGCGACTCTGTACGAGATTAGTCATTTGGTTAATTTCTCAAAAGTGAAAGACGCGCAGATTGCCGGCAAGCAGATGGCTTATATGGATATCACTGAGCGTGTCGCAAAGGCAGCCAGTCCATTGATTGGTGGCGTGTTGGCGTATGCCTTTGATCCTCGGGTGACGATTATCGCCTCAACGGTGCTGTTTGTGTTTGCTGCCTGGCCACTACTACGAACCGGTGAGCCGGTTAAGACGGGACAGAAAATTTCTTTCTGGCAGTTTCCATGGCGTGATACTTGGCGCAGTTTGGTTGGCTCAATGGCATGGGGATATGAGGTAACGGTCGCGGCGGCAGGCTGGCCACTCTTCCTGATCGGCGTGGTGTTTGTTAGTGATAATAATGAGGTATATGCGGCGATTGGTGCGCTGAGCTCGGTTGTCTATGCGGTGTCGATTATCGCGGCTCGCGCTTATGGTCGGTTGATTGATCGTCATGCTGGTGGCGCACTCTTGCGCTACACGGCGATGGCGGCCAGCGTGGTACATATGGTGCGAGCTTTTGCCATTCATCCAGTGCTCGCCATGGCGGTCAATATGGTTCATGAAGTGACAGCGACTGGCTATAATATGGCGTTTATGCGCGGTATGTTTGATGTGGCGGATCGGTCAGGGCGGCGTATTGTCTATCTGGCGCTAGTGCAGATTGCGACGACGACTGGCGGTATGCTGGCGATGGGATTATTGGCGGCATGTTTGCTAGCGACATCAACTATCACCCAGGCCTTCCTTCTCTTCTTTGTGACGGCCTCAGTAGCAGCGCTGGCTGTCTCTCGGACAAAGTTTCGTATCTACCGCTAATTTGCTATACTAGACTCATAGTAAGTGGTGGGGCATGACAGATATACGAAAGACGCAAGCGACGATACGGCGACTTGAGCAGGTGAAGACCTGGCAGCTCGTCGTGTTACTGATATTGGCGGGGTTTGTCAGTGCGACGTTTTTGCGCCTGAATAACATTGGCATGATTGAGCGCCGCGATGCAGTATTGGCGGCAGATAAAGAGGGCGATGCGGTAATTTTGGCGCAGCGGCTGTACGATCTGCAGCGCTATGCTGCGGCGCATATGAATGCGGATACGGGAAGGGTGCCACTGGATCATTCGTACAAGCAGGCGTATGAGCGCGAACTGAAAAAGTTCACCGACGAAGTGCGGCAGCGGGCGAACAATGATGTTGTATTGAAGGTGCGCGAGGTGTGTGACGGGCAGGCCAGGGCGGGTGGTTATGGCCATTTTTGGACGCATGCCGATCCGCGGTATGTCGCCTGTATTAATGATGAGTGGGCCAAGTATCCGGCCGCTTCGGTAGCGAATCTTCACTTTACGCCGCCGGCAACCGACCCCTATTATCAGACGTTTTTGTCGCCAGCTTGGTCATCGGATTTTGCTGGCTGGTCGGTACTTGTAACAGGGGTGATTGCCCTGATAATCATTATGCGACTATTGGCGGCCGGCATACTGCGCGCTATTGTTTGGCGGCGGTCGTGGCAATTTTAGACTTGACAGGGGTACACCAGAGGTAGTACCCTGAGAGGGTAACCAGCTAATAGGAGGTATAACCATATGGCTTACAGTCACACTAACTCTAAGGGTGTTACATACTATCTGCACAAAACTGAAGTGACGCTGCGCGGCGGCAAGACGCAGACCATTTACTTCTTTGCCAAGGTAGAGAAGAATGACAAAGGTACACCATGCGACCTGCCAGCAGATCGCATCGTTAAGGAAAACCCACGCAACGGTTTCTTGACTATCTCAAAGAAGAAATAAGCACTTGCATTATTCACTGGTTTGGGTGCATAATAAAAGCAAACAAACAGGTGCCGAAAACTCCCCCTCGTCGCAGTGAGGGGGAGTTTATTGATTTATTGTGCGTTTTGTGATATAATATAAGTATGTCTCCTGAAGAAAGACTTGATATGCAGGCTGATAAGCTCGGATCGTATCACTTGGCTGAAATGACCATTGATGACATTAAGGTGCCTGATGGGGCTAGTTATCGGAGTATTGGCCTGGTGGCCATTGATCTAGTGAGTTTGACCAATGACTAGGAGGAGGCTCTAAGGGGCGCAGGCGTGTACGATAGAGTGCAGCAAGAGATGCATGAGTTGTTTGCGGACGCAGAAGGCTACAGGGCACAAGGGATGAGTAAGCGAGCAGATGATTTAGTGCGACGGGCTAGGAATCGCCCATATATTGCGCTTGCTCGTTTGGCTGCTCGTGGTGTTAAACTTGGCGAAGGCTAGAACGAAAATAACCCCTTCATAAAGAAGCGGTTATTTTCTTGGTTGCGGGGGCAGGATTTGAACCTGCGACCTTTTGGTTATGAGCCAAACGAGCTACCGGGCTGCTCTACCCCGCGATACATAGTCCATCATAGCAAAGGCCGGTCAGTTTTGCAAGCGCTTTGCGTCTCGGGCAACTCGGCCGCCGAATAGTAGATTCATCCATTGCTGGAAGTTGCTGGTTGGAGTGGTTTGTGGTGGTTGAGCGGCCTCTTTTGTGGTAGTTTCATCAGTTGATGGCACAATAAGTTGCTTTTCACCAGGCGTGCCTAGCCCGAATCGTCGCCTCGCTTCCATATCAAGATATTCAGTGCTTTCGTAATATTTACCCTCATAGCCCAGCAGCGCAACTTGTAGCGTCTCAACCTCAACCTGACGTCGTTTAGTGACAACCATTTGCTGCAGTTCGTAGTTGCGTTGCATCGCCTCGATTGACCCCCACACCCATCCCAGGGCAATCAGGAACGCCGTCGCTACGACAACATTATTCAGCGTCAAATAATCGTGGCGAAGGCGATAGAGTAGGCGATTGATGGTGATTTGGTTGAATTTCATATCTGTATTGCTATTCCCGCATAGGCTGCGGGGTTATTGTCTTTAGTATGGTGAGTTTTGTGAAAAAAGTCAAATATAGCTACTTAAATTCCCCCTCAAATCGCAACATCCAGATACGGCTGAAGAACCTCTTTAGG
>JAUMWY010000015.1 GCA_030529385.1 Candidatus Saccharimonadota bacterium | reverse complement strand
CTTTAATGATGTTCTGCGCGGTGGCGACATGGACGATTTTACCCCGCCGGAGATAACCTGTCCGCAGCGGTGTGAGAACTGCCCGGTGGTTGCCGGTATTCAGTCGCAGATAGCCAGAGCGGCAATGCGCGAGTATGGCTTGGCGTCATTTGTGATGAGTAATGACGAGCCTCCTGCTGCGGCGCAGGAGCTGCTTGCCGGACTAACTGGACAGTCTATAGACGAGGCGCGGGATGAACTTCTGCGGGGATTGATGGGGGCGCGACGGCAGGCGGCGGATAATCTGGCAAAGTTGGATAATATGGTGCAAGAGGGGCAAGACGCTGCTGATTCGTTTACACAAGACTGTAGCGGTGTCATTATGCTCAGTGGAGAAAACAGTAGTCAGCGAGTACTGGCGCTAACATGTGGCAGTCCATCTATGATGGGCGGTGGTGATATGGCATTCGGTGAGGAGCATCTGTTTGTGGCGAGGAAGCCTCGTCGCGGGCTGCGGGATGTTATTCGGCAGATACGAAACAGAAAGAAGTCATAGCGGTTCTGCACCTTGTTTATGGTGATAGTTTGCTATACTAATAACCATGAACGATATCACAATTACCACAATTCACGCACGGCAAATTTTAGATTCTCGCGGTAATCCGACGGTAGAGGCGGATGTGTGGCTGAGTTCTGGTCATCATGGCCGGGCGGCAGTGCCATCGGGTGCCAGTACGGGTACCTATGAGGCGGTGGAGCTGCGTGATGGCGATTTGGCCTATGGCGGCAAAAGTGTGCTTAGGGCGGTTGAGTATGTCAATGGTGAGATTGCTGAGGCGCTGCGCGGCCGTGATCCGTTTGATCAGGCGGCCATTGATAGGGTGATGATTGATCTGGATGGTACGCCGAATAAGGGCCGTCTCGGTGCCAATGCTATTTTGGCGGTGAGTCTGGCGGTGGCCAAGGCGGCAGCGGCAGCGCGCGGTGTGGAGCTGTTTGAATATATCAACCAGTTGGCGCAGACCGGCGAAATGAGCCTGCCCTTGCCGATGATCAATGTGATGAACGGCGGCCAGCACGCCTTGGGCGCGACGGATATTCAGGAGTATATGATTGTGCCGGTTGGTGCGGCGACGATGGCCGATGCGGTGCGCATGAGTGCTGAGGTATTTCATGCCCTGGCGGCGGTGCTGAAGGCCGAAGGTTATCCGACAACGGTTGGTGATGAGGGCGGCTATGCGCCGAAGGTGCGCGGTGGTAATATGGAGCCAGTGCAGCTGTTGGCCCGGGCGATTGAGCAGGCTGGGTATCGCTTGGAGCAGGATTTTGCATTTGCGCTGGATGTGGCGGCCAGTGAATTTTATGACAACGGCACGTATAATTTGGCGACGGAAAATCGGACGCTTGAGCCGCGTGAGATGATTGCGATGTACGAGTCGCTACGGGCGCAGTATCCAGTGGTGTCAATTGAGGACGGGCTGGATGAAGAGGCGTGGCATGATTGGCGAGCCTTGACGGCTGAGTTGGGTGAGACGACGCAGTTGGTGGGTGATGATTTATTGGTGACGAATGTGAAGCGGCTGGATCGGGCAATTGCTGAAAAGGCCGGCAATGCGATTTTGATTAAGCCAAATCAGATTGGTAGTTTGAGCGAGACGATTGCGGCAGTGAAAATGGCCAAGGCGGCTGGTTGGCGAACGATTATGAGTCATCGTTCGGGCGAGACGGAAGATACGACGATCGCGCATTTGGCGGTTGGACTCGGCACCGGTCAGATTAAGACCGGTTCAATGTCGCGGTCAGAGCGCGTGGCTAAGTACAATGAGCTGCTGCGGATTGCGGAGCTGCGACCAGAGTTGCTGATGGCACGGCCGTTTGCGTAAGTTGAGATAGATGGAAAACCGACCCTTCTGGTGCGCGGTGAGGGTCGGTTTTTTGGTTGGGGCTAGTCGCGGACGGTGATGATATCGTTGCCATCAAAGCGAATAATGCGGGATGGTGCGGCATCGGTAACCGTGCCGCCATCAACGTAGACAGAGATGCTATCACCGAAATAATCAAGCGCTTGGCGAACAGTGCGGGCTGGCGGTTGCCCTGCGGGATTAGCGCTGGGCGCAAGGAGCGGGCCGACCTGCTGGATGAGTTGTGCTAGCGGTGTGTCCGGCGGCACCGCCCGAAAGGCCAGCGTTCCCTGCTGATGCGGCAAGTGCGGCAGTGTCGTGGCTGCCTCGGTGATGACTGTGGTGGGGCGCGTTTGGTTGAGTTCGTCGTAGCGGCGCAGCTGATTTGCGGTGAGGCCTGGGATGCTCGCGGCGGGCGCAGTGAGAATGATGCATGATTTCGGCGCATCGCGCTGCTTAATGCGGTAGAGGCGCTGCATGGCTTCAGGGGCGGTTGCTAGCGCCAAAACACCGTAAATCGTATCGGTGCGCGCCACCACGCTGTCGCCAGCCTGCAGGGCGCTAATCACGCGATTGTCGAGAAGATCATCGGTTATATGCATGGATGCTTAGTATATAAGATATGGATATATCAGTCAATTGAATGGGCCGGCTGGCGGGTTCGTCTTTACAAATAGTATCAGTAATGATATAGTTTTTGGTATCATGTCACAATCAAAGAATTCTCTTGATATATTACAACCCTTCTTCTCTCGATATGGATCTGATACTGAAGTGCAGCTAATTGGCGGCGCTGGTTCGGCTGCATTGCAGCATGATGATGTTCGTATGTCATCACGCGAAGGTGTGGTGCGCGCGCCAAAAGATTTGTTCTTACCCACCGTGCGAGATAATGGATCAAAGCGCGATGTTGATGTCTTTATCGCATCGGTGAATCCCGAAAAGATTAATGAAGTGGAGCAGTTTTTAGAGGAGACTGTTGCTGGGCAGCTTGATGTGTCAGTGTTTGGTATTCATGATTCGGAGTTGCTGCGGCAGCAGACGGCAAAGCCGCTTGGAGTAAGGGCGTGTATGGCGTTTACTTCTGATAGATACGAGAATCCCAGCGGTGACGGGTTTGTGAAGGCGCTGTTTCCTTTTATGGCGCCGATTGATCTGGAAAGTTTGCGGCCGTGGCGGCTGGAGATTGGCGATACATCAGTTCATATGCCGCATCCGGGCATGTCGCTGATTAATTACGCTAATCGGTCAATTAGCGGCGTTCGTCAAAAGGACGAGGCAAAGCTACAGATCATGAGTAGTACGCTTAAAGACAAGGCGCCAGAGGCAATTGCATGGTGTGTTGATGGACCTGGCCGTTCGCAGCTTGAGCTGGCAAAGCTTATTCACGCTGCCGGGGTTGGTATGGAGCCATTGCAGCGATTGCTCCCCGCTGAGCTATCTCCACTTGCTGTGGCGCCAGGGCGGCATGAGTACTGTATGCTTCGTGAAACTCCGAAGCGTGTGCAGCAGCTGGCGCTTGGTATGTTTGCCACAAAAGCTCATGTGCTGCGCGCTGCAGAGTCAAGCTCCCTAGTGACAGGCATTTGGCAGCGCTTTTTTGAACGGGGCGTTGCTGCCGGAATTGTTGAGAATAAATAAAAGCACGACACCTATATGGTGGTGCCGTGCTTGTGAAGAGTCTTAATTATTCAGTAATTTCTACGCCCATTGAGCGAGCTGAGCCGGCGACGACTTTCATAGCGCCCTCAAGGTCAATGGCGTTGAGCTGTTCCATTTTCGCCTCGGCGATTTCCTGCAGCTGTGCCTGAGTCAGCTTGCCAACCTTCTCAGCGTGTGGCTTGGCTGAGCCCTTCTGAATGCCGGCCTTTTCGCGGATCATGTCGTCAACTGGCTGACCGAGTGACTTCCAGGCGAAGGTGCGGTCTTCAAACACCTGAATGTGAACAATCACGTCCTTGCCCATCAAATCCTTGGTGGCGTCGTTGAATGGATTGATAAAGTCCATCATGTTCAGACCCCACTGACCCAAGGTTGAACCAACCGGAGGGCCTGCAGTGGCGCGGCCAGCTGGAATGCGTAGTTTTAGATTACCAATAACTTTTTTTGCCATAGTCTTCCTCGTTAAAGTTTCTCGTGCGTAACCGCTTCATTATAGCATAAGCCGCCCGTTCCAGCAACTGTGGTATACTGTTGATATGAAGGTGCGAGGCTTTCTGCCAATGAGGCGCGTCGCTAATGTGTTCGGCGCACTCGGGTATGGCTTTTTGGTGTTCTCGTACAGCTTAAGCGGTGCGGCGGCATGGCTATGGTTGCTGCAAAGTGGTGTGTTGGTGTGGTTCGGTGTTCCGTCGGACATGTCGCCCTCCTTGCCCGCTACTTCAGGTCCCGGGGTGGATATTCAGCCCGGATTTACGTCGCCGCCAGCGCAAGCAATCGCCCATGTATTGACAGCCGCGACGGTGGTGGCGGTGATGTTTATGATGCTGGCGTTGCCGTATTGGATTGGACGCGGCGCTTCAATTATTGTCAAGCGCACGATTCGCTGGTTGCAGCAGCCGGTGACGCTGGCTTCGCTGCTGAGCGCTAAGTTGCTGGCTTGTTTGGCGGGGATTGGGATGGCTAGTTTTACAGGCGCTTACGGTACTAATGATGCTTCGCTACTGATCGTGCAGATTGTGACACTTACTGCCGCTATCGTCGCCTTTTTAATCCAGCATTATATCGCCGCGGTGAGTGAGATTTTGGCCGCGAAGGACGTATGGTAAAACCCGGACGAAAAGCCCGGGTTGATAGTGATTGCAGCAATGGCTTAAATCTTCTTCACCTGCAGCGCGTCAAGCTCCACCGGTGTGTCGCGGCCGAACATGCTGACCATCACCTTAATCTTGCCCTTCACGGCGTCAATTTCAGCAATTGCCCCGTCAAAGCCTTTAAATGGTCCGTCAACAATTGACACTACTTCGCCTTCAGTAAAGTCAATCTGGTGCTTTGGCTCTTCTACGCCCATGCGCTTCTTAATCTTGGTGACTTCCTTGTCGGACACTGGGGTCGGCGTGGTGTCGGCACCAACAAATCCAGTCACGCCTGGCGTATTGCGGACAATGTACCACGTTTCATCGGTCAATTTCATTTCCACCAGTACATAACCTTGGAAAATCTTCGCCTCAACGATTTTGCGCTTGCCGTTCTTGATTTGAATTTGCTTTTCTTTCGGCACCATCACATCAAAAATCTTGTCGGCCATATCAACGCCGTTGATGCGCTGGCGAATTGATTCGGCCACCTTTTCCTCATATCCTGAGTAGGTGTGGATGGCGTACCATTGGCGACTGCTGTCGTATCGTCGTGAACTCATGACTTGCTCCTTTTACCTTAAAATTTGCTCAAATGCCCAGTTAAAAATAATATCGGCGACTAAAATGAGGACGGCGAATAGCCCAGTGAATATCAAGACGGCCGCTGTCATCTTCCAGGTTGCGGCACGGGTTGGCCAGCGCACCAGCTTTAGTTCTTGCCAGGCGCCTTTGAAATAGCCAGTGATGCTAGCGAATACGCCGGCTTTGGCTGCAGTGGTAGCTGGACGCTTGGTGGCTTTTTTAGTGACGGCTTTTTTGGGCGCGTCGTCTGTGGCCGTTATTCGGCGCACGGTGGTTGTTGACCGTTTTTGTGCCATTCATTTCTCCCAATTTAAAAAGTCTGCTTAGGCAGACTGTCAAGTTACAGTATAGCCTAGCTGCGCTAAATATGCAAGAATAGAGGTATGATAACGCTGATTCTATATCAATTATTGGCGATTGGCGGCGGGGCGTCGTTTGTGGCGCTGGTAGTGCTTTTGCGGGCCGGTCAGCGGCGCTTTCAGCCGATCAAACAGCCGATTGAGGAGTGGCCAACGGTCAGCGTTTGCATTCCGGTGCGCAATGAAACGCATGCTATGACGGCCTGTCTGGAGCGGGTGCTGGCCAGTGATTATCCAAAATTGGAAGTTATTGTGCTGGATGATGATTCAACGGACGATACGCCGCATTTGATTCGGGCGTTTGCCCATGCTGGCGTGCGATTTGTGCCGGGCAAGCCGCTGCCGGAGGGATGGTTGGGTAAGAATTATGCCTTGGAGCAGCTTCTTACGGAAGCCAGCGGGCGGTTTGTGCTGTTTTTGGATGTGGATACGCGTGTGGCGCCGGGCACGATTCGGCAGTTGATGGCTCGTGTGGTGGCTGATGACATGGCGATGGCGTCAGTGTTGCCGCAGCGGTATGATGTGTGGCGGATTAGTACGTGGTTTGGTACTTTGCGGCAGTTTTGGGAGCTGCTGCTGGATGGTCGGGGGCGACCCGGCACGGCGTCAAGCGCCTGGGTGATTCGGCGAACATTGCTACTGGAGGAGCTGGGCGGCTTGAGTCATTGGGCGGATGATGTGCAGCCAGAGCGGCGGATTGCGACGGCAGTGGCGCGGCGCGGTAAGTATCAATTGTGGATTAGTACGCCTGGTTTGGGGTTGCATTATGAGAAAAAGTGGCGATCGCAGATTGAGACATCAACGCGCCTACTGTTTCCGCGGCTTGGCGGGTCGGCGTGGGGCGTGATGTTGAGCGCGGGACTGCTGTTGGCGGTGGTGTTGCCGCAGGTGATGATTGTGGCTAGTGCGGTGTATGGCTGGGGTGTTATTGGGTGGCTATCGGTCGCAGTTGGCGTGATGGCGACGACGGTATTTATGCTGTATTGTCGGCTGATGTGGCGCTGCTGCTGGTGGTTGTCGTGGCTGGTGGCGCCGCTCATTGCGTGGCAGGAGCTATTTGTGCTGCTGCTGAGTGCGCTAGGGCATCATCGCGGCACGATCCAATGGAAAGGCCGTCAGATTTCGTCAGATGGCGGCCGATGGACTGGCAGCTGAAAGCTAAAGGTAGAACCGTGGTTGAGCCGACTTTTGAGATCAATGCGACAGCCAAGCTTTTTGCATAATTTGACCGCGACGTACAGCCCGAGGCCGGTACCGCTGGTTTCGCGCGTCCGATAATCTTCGGCGCGATAAAATCGTTCAAAGATTTTAGCTTGGTCGGCCTTACTGATGCCGATGCCTGTGTCGCTGACGGCGAAAGTGAGCGTGTCATCGTGTCGGTGGATTGCTAAAGTGAGTGAACCTTCTTGGGTGTATTTGATAGCGTTTGTGATGAAGTTTTGAAGCAATTCTTGGAGATAAAGCCGCGACGCTAACACAGCACCCAGTCCAGCCGGCGCGTCAAGATTCATTGTTAGTCCTTTTGCCTCGGCCTGCGGTGCGTATTCGGCGAATAATTGGGTGGCTAGCTCATTGGCATCAATCACCTCCGGCTCATCACCAACGCCGCGTTCGGCGCGCGACAGAGTACTAAGGTCGTTAACCATCCGCGCTAAAAACAAAACCTGCCGATGTGCTTCCGCGAGGGCTTCATTGACTTTGTCGGTAAAGCCGCGCTCCGCAAGCAGCTTAGCATTGTCAAGCGAGCCTTCGGCGATGGCCACTGGCGTGCGCAGCTCGTGGCTCACGACGCTAATAAATTCGTCGCGCTCCTCCTCGAGGCTTTTGACCCGGGTAATGTCGCGCAAAATCAACACAAAGCCGTCCGGCTCAGCCGCTTCGCCACCGAGAATTGGTGAAAACGTCGCCTCAATACGCAACTGGTCATCGTCATCAAGGACCATCAATACATCATCACGCGTGCGAATTGACGGCGATTTTCGTAGTTCGTGCATAATGTCAATTGGCTGACGATCGACGGTTTGTAGCTGCAGCAGCTGGCTCAAAGGCTGGCCGGTGATTGCCGTATTGGTGTCGAGCAGATTAGCCATCGCCGCATTATAAATCGTCACCACGCCGTCCGCGTCAGTGCTTAGCACAGCGTCGGTTAGACTGTTGACGAGTGTTATCATCCGTTCGCGGTCATTTGTCGCGGCCGTCTTCATCTGCGGCGCATGTCGTCGTTTTCCCATCCCTATCATAGAGCTAGTATAGCATAGCCGTTATATGTGTGGCGTATGTTGCTTGAGGGCGCGGCGATGAGTGGCATAGTGCGGGCTGACGCTTTTGACAATGTGCCAAAATGCCGGTGAGTGATTCATCTGTTGAGTATGCGCTAGCTCATGCAGTAAAACATAATCAATCAGCTCAAACGGCAGATTCATCAGCGCAATATTCAGGCTAATGGTGCCGCGTGATGAACAGCTCCCCCAGCGGCTTGAGGCGTGCATCAACCGCACCGCATCATAGGAAAAGCCGTGTCGTTCGGCCAGGGTCGCCAGTCTCCGCGGCAAATAATGCTTGGCTTCTTTCCGCAAAGCTTTGAGGACGGCCTGGCGAATTGGCGCTTGAATAGTCGGCGCGGTGATTGATTGGCTATCAGGAACAGTAGCAATGATGGTTGTGCCGGCTGTCGTGACAGTGGCCGTTCTGCTGCCGCGCTCAATCAGGAGATGATGGCTTTTACCGATTGGTTGCGACGCGCGATAAGCGTGCGTTGCCTGATGTTCGGCGAGTAGCTGCCGAAGTTGCGTTCGTGATGTGCGCAGCAACATTTTAGCAGCCATGAGTGGCGCGAGGCGCGGCAGAGTGATTTTGAGTGCGCCGGCCGGTGTGATGCGGGCGCTTACTCGGGACGCCAGTCCGCTGCGCACCACGGTGATGTCGCCAAACTCTGGGTCGGAAAGCGTCGCCACTGCCCTATCCTATGGTGATTGATGATGGTCGCGGCGTGACAGGACGTGGTTCGCTCAGGCGCCGCAGTAAAGCTTTGGCCTGTGAGTTGAAAGTGTGACGGCCGCTGATGACGAGGCATGGCTCACTGTCGTGTGGCGCAGAAAACTGCTTCATTTTTTGGTCAAAGGTTGCGATATCGCCGCCACGCGCCTTTAGCCAGCGCTGTTTGGCAGTCGCCGCATCAGTCTGCACCCAGACGAACAGCACTTTATAGCCGGCTTGCTGAGCGAGTTTGACAAGTTCTGCCCGCCAAACGCGCCGTTCAGTTGCGCCTTCAAACACAATAGTTTGGCGCGTCTTCATTAATTCTTTCAGGAGCGTGCCGGACGTGGCATCAACTGCCGCTGCGTCACTAGATAGTTCAGCCAGCACATCGCTATCAAGTCGCGGCGCGTGAAACATCTCGGCAAATTCAGTCGCGAACTGTGTTTTACCCGAACCTGGAATACCGACCATCGCAATAATATGCGGCGCTGACAGCTGTAATGATTTCATCGAACGGCTACCCCTTATCTACAAAATAAAATCTGGCAGGAGTGATAGGACTCGAACCTACAACCAACGGTTTTGGAGACCGCTACTCTACCAATTGAGCTACACTCCTATACGTTCATTATTTTACCACGCTTCGTCCTGGTTGCCAAACGGCGCGTGAAAAACTGTCACAAAACCCGTGAAATGCTTGAAAAAGCACAAGCGTCGTTCTATTATAAATAGGAGATGAGAATACTAATGCTTGGGTGGGAGTTGCCGCCGCATAATAGCGGTGGGCTTGGCGTGGCCTGCTATCAGATATCGCGCGCTCTGGCGGATCAAGGGGTGGCGATTGATTTTGTCGTACCATACGACGCTGAGCATCCCGAGATTGACTTTATGAACATCCATGCCGCGACTCACCTAGAGCCGAATACTGATGGGTTTGGGGCGTATGAGTCGGCGCAATTGGGTGACGAAGGATCGGAAGCGGACCATGGCCTGTCGGGTATGCGTGCGGTGCAGCGCCGGTATGGCCGGTTCGTTAGGGAGTTGGTGAAAGAGTATCAACCGGACGCTATTCATGCGCATGATTGGCTGACCATGGAAGCTGGCATGATTGCCAAAGAGCAGTGCGACGTACCGTTGATTGTGCATGTTCACGCCACGGAGTTTGACCGTTCCGGCGAGCATCATGGCAATCCGTTGGTGCATGAGATTGAGCAGCAGGGGCTGCTGATGGCTGACCGAATTATCGCCGTGAGTCAGATTACGAAGGATATTATCGTGCAGCAGTATGGTATTCCGGCGGACAAAGTTGAGGTAGTGTATAATGCGATTGATATTGATACACTGCCGCCGCACGAGTATGACAAGCGAACCTATCGGTATTTGGAGGATCTGAAACGCGATGGCTATACGGTCATTGGCGCGTTGACTCGCCTCACAGTGCAAAAAGGTCTGGGCTATTTCGTACGGGCGGCGGCCAAAGCGCTGGCGCAGCACGACAAGATGGTGTTTGTGCTGAGCGGTAGCGGTGAGCAGCGGGATGAATTGGTTACGCTGGCGGCGGAGTTGGGCATTAGTGATAAGTTTATCTTCACTGGCTTTGTGCGTGGCAAACAGTGGCGTGATGCCTATCATCTGCTGGACGCTTTTGTGATGAGCTCGGTGTCGGAGCCGTTTGGTTTGACGGCATTAGAGGCGGCGCATCATGACACGGCGCTACTGATTAGCAATCAGTCGGGTGTTGGTGAGGTGCTGGAGCATGTGTTGCGGTTTGACTACTGGGATACGGATGCGCTGGCTGAGCATATGGTGGCGGTGGCAACGCAGCCGCAACTTTTGCAGGCGTTAAAACGGCAGGTTAAGGATGAGTACGCGGCAATTTCCTGGGCGGACGCGGCGCGGCGCTGTGTTGAGCTTTATGAATTATCCTATCCGGGGAGAAATCGGTAATGGCGCGGGCGGTATCGTTGTATTTACGCGTGCATCAGCCGTGGCGGATTCGGCCGTATGGGATTTTTGACGTTGCCGCTCGGCACGATTATTTTGCGGGGACTGGACAATATGATAATGCGGCGCTGTTTCGCAGGGTCGCAGAGCGGTCATATCTGCCGATGAATCGGCTGTTGATGAAACTGCTGACTGAGCATAGTGGATTCCGCTTGTCGTTGAGTGTGAGTGGTTCATTTGTCGAGCAGGCTGAGCAGTTTGCGCCGGAAGTGTTGGCGAGTTTTCAGGAGCTGGTGGCCATTGGCAAGGTTGAGTTATTGGCCACACCGTATGATTCTAGCCTGGCGTTTTTCTATTCCCGCCCTGAGTTTGAGCGACAGATGCAGGCGCATCGGCGCATGGTGCAGCGAGTGTTTGGCGTCCAGCCGCGCGTGGTGGCTAATACTGAGCTGGCGTACGATAATGAGCTGGCAGCGTGGGCTGAGGAAGCTGGCTATGACGGCGTGTTGGCCGAAGGCTGGGATCCGATTTTACAGTGGCGCAGTCCGAATTTTGTCTATCGTCCGGCTGGTACGAATGCTATTCGCTTGCTGCTACGTAACTACCGATTGAGCGATGATATTGCTATGCGCTTTAGTGACCGTAACTGGAAAGCCTGGCCGTTGACAGCTGAAGCGTATATGTCGTGGCTACAGGAAGCGCCAGGATCGGTGGTTGTTTTGGGTATGGATTATGAGACATTTGGCGAGCATCAGTGGCGCGACAGTGGTATTTTTCAGTTTTTTGAGCAAGTGGTAGCGCGGTGGACGGATGGCGGGCGGCGGTTTTTCACGGCTTCTGAGGCATTGACCCTGGAAAAGCCGGTCGGCGAGATAAGCATGCCGAGCGCAGTGAGCTGGTCGGGCGGCGAACGAGATATGAGCGCTTGGTGCGGTGACGCTTTACAGCAGGAAGCGCTGCGGACGGTTTACGGTCTTGAAGAGCAGGTTTTAGCGAGCGGCGATGCGACGCTGGTAGCTGATTGGCGGAAGCTCCTGGCGTCAGATCACACTCGCTTTATGAGCACTGGGCGGCACACTGACGCCGGTCCGTATGATTCGCCGTACGACGCCTTTTTGTCGTATATGAATGTGATGCGCGATATGCGGTGGCGGCTGACGCGGTAGGGTTTCGCTAAAATGGCCACTAAAAAATCGCCGAGACAATGCCGGCGATTTTGTTTTTCAGCAGACTAGCTCTTACGAGCCTTGACTTCGTTGCGGCCCAGGTTCTTCTTCGTCTCGGTGTAGGTGACATGCTTGCGCAGGACTGGGTCGTATTTGCGCAGCGTCAATTTACCTTGACCTTTGGTGGTGCGGTTCTGGGTATTTACCGTGGTGTAATATGTTCGGTGGTTACTGTCGTTACTCACCAAAGCAATCAACTTTCGCTTCGTGTTCTTCTTTGCCATAACTCTCTCGTTAGCTATTATTTATAGTTCATCAGTGATTATAGCACGGTTGGTGCAAAAAATCTAGTACCATCTGATAGCTGGTACTTTAAACTAAAACGGAACATCCCGTAGAATTAGGTATGTGAAAACAACTAATTGGA
>JAUMWY010000002.1:24133-60922 GCA_030529385.1 Candidatus Saccharimonadota bacterium | reverse complement strand
CCACTTTGCAAAGATTTGATCTTTGCCCGACTCCAGAAGGAGTTATTATGGGAGGTTACCAGGATGGTGATCGCTGGTTCGACAATGATGGTACATCTCATACCGTCAACTCAACCTCGGACCCAGCCGTTCCGGAAGGGGGATACTACCACAGCATTGGCAACTCATCTGGCCACGCAACGGCCGTCTACAACCCTGACGGCACGCTCGCAGATGTAAGCGCCAACGCAGGCTGGCAGGATTCTCCTCGTCAGGACTGACCCATAAGTCAATAATGCAGACCCGAGCAAGTCTGCGTGTGCTATTTGCATAAAACAAAAACTGCTCTATCCTTGATATTATGAACGCCATAGCAGAAGCCATTCGTCAGAATAGTATAAAAGAATATCAGCGAGCTCGCTATCCAGACATTCAAGACGGTGAGCTAGTTAGGTTTGTAGAAGAAGATTTCTCAAATGTTGATTTCGGGCTGTTTCCGGCTGGTTTTTTCGAGTTTTATAACTGCTCGTTAGATAACAGCTGCGGATTCCATGGACAGCCAATAACCATCATTGACTCATCAGCACGTAATATCGATTTTACCGGGACAAAGACAATACTATACGCCGAGAACTGTGACTTCACTGGTATGAAATACAACAGCGAGACCCTTCTTGCATACGATTCTAGGACGATATCCATATTCACTAATTGCACAATAGATCCGGAAGCTAGGGAATTTCTAATGTCTCAGGGCGTACAGATCATCGATACAATATTGCCCCAATAAGCAACTCCTTGTACAATAAAACCAATGATTACGCTCTACAACACCCTAACGCGCCGCAAAGCACCACTCACGCCACTGCGTGATAATACCGTGTCGCTGTACGCTTGTGGCCTGACGGTGTATTCGCAACCACATATTGGCAACTGGGTGGGGTATATTTATTGGGATACGCTGGTGCGACTACTGCGCCATGAGGGTTATGTCGTTCATCACGTGCAAAATATTACCGATGTTGGCCATTTGACAAGTGATGCTGATGATGGTGATGACAAGATGGAAAAAGGCGCCCGCGCCGAGGGTAAAACTGCCTGGGATATTGCCGAAAAGTATAGCGCCATTGCTGAGCATGAAGCGTATGACATCTTAGGGCTGACGCGACCGGAGCTGCGGCGAGCCACTGATTATATTGCCGAACAAATCGCCTTCGCCGAGGCCCTAGAAGCCAAGGGCCTGACCTATCTGATTCCTGGTAACGGGTTGTATTTTGATACCAGCAAACTTGCGAATTATGGGCAGCTGGCGCGGCTGGATATTGCTGGGTTGGCGGCGGGTGCTCGTGTCTGCGCCACTAATAAGCGCCAGCCGACCGATTTTGCAATTTGGAAATTATCACCGACCGACCGACAGCGCGATATGGAGTGGGATAGTCCGTGGGGTAGGGGCTTTCCGGGCTGGCACTTGGAATGCTCAACGATTGTCCAACAATCACTGGGCGAGCAGATTGATATTCACTGCGGCGGGATTGACCATATTCCGGTGCATCATTGTAATGAGATTGCCCAGACAGAGAGTGTGACTGGTAAACCGTTGGCGCAGGTGTGGCTGCACAATAACCACATTAAGGTTGACGGCCGAAAGATGAGTAAAAGCCTGGGCAATATTGTGACGCTGAGTGATGTGCTGGCGCGAGGCTTTGACGCGCCGGCGTTTAAACTAGCAATTCTCAGTAAACATTACCGCACCGAGGGTAATTTCACCTGGGATATTTTGGCGGCGGCGCAGGCGCGGCTCAATCATTGGCGAGCATATGCGGCATTGCGACACCAAACGCACGATACGCTAGATGATGACGACGACAAAGACGAGCAGGGCGGGTCGCTACTAGCGGCGTCACGGGCCTTAGTGGAGGCGCTGAGTGATGATCTTGACACGCCGCGAGTGGTAGCGCTGATTGACAGCAGTTTTTCACGACTGGACACTACGCCACTGCCGGCCATCCACCGCGCGTCACTCGTGCAATTTATTACAACGATTGATGAACTCTTGGGATTGAGCCTAGCAGAGTCAACCCCAGACGTCACTGACGACATAAAACGTCTGCTCCTGCAGCGCCAACGCGCCCGCGACGAAAAAGACTGGGCAACCAGCGACGCATTGCGCGACACATTAGCAGACCAAGGCATCGCCGTGCGCGACACGCCAAGCGGCCAAATCTGGCACTACGTATAATAAAACCGCCCAGCATCACAGCGGGCGGTTTCTGAATGCGGCGCATAAATCTATGACTCGCCATTAATCTTCTTCAGCAATTTTTTCATCGGCTTAGTGTCTTCGGCCGCCTGTTTTTGACGCCGCGCCTCAAGCTGATCGTCAATAAACACCTTAATCGTGCCAGCAATCGGAATTGCTACCACACCGCCTACCACACCGCCAACATACAGACCAACCGTAATGGCAATCAGCACCATCAGCGCCGACAGCTCCATCTTCTTTGACTGAATCGCTGGCGCAATAAGATTATTCTCAATCTGCTGATAAATAATGAAGAACAGCGCATACGTAACACCAGCCGGGATACTACTAATACCGATAATCAGCGTTACCAATGCGCCGGCCAATGTCGCTCCGAACATCGGGATAAGCGACAGAATAAAAGTGAACAGAATGGTCGGCATCGCTAAATTAGCATCAACTTGCGGCACGAAAAAGCTCATGCCAAACACAAAAGCACCAGCCACTAGCGCGCCAATCCCCGACACCGTCAACTGGCCATTGATATAGCCCGTCACCACGCCGTAAGTTTTAGCCACCAGTTTTTTATGATGCGCCATTTTTTCCTGATCACGGTACAGTCCCCACACACGCTCCATCCACGACGGCCCTTCCAGCAACATCAAGAAGGCCAGTGCCAGCACCAAAAAGGCCGACGCCAGGAATGAGAATATTGAACCAACGCTGCTGAGAATATTACCCCCCAGTGATGCCGCCCAGCCCGACGCTTGCGACTTGATGCTATTGAGCGTCTCATTCACTTGAGCGCGCAGGCCATTTTTATCAATAAACTCATCCAGCCCGTGCCACTGATGATTTGCTTGGTCCATCAGCGACGGCAGATTCTCGGCAAATTTAGCAGTCTGCTGCACCAACGGTGGCACCACAAACCATATCACCATCCCTAAAATCAGCACCAGCGACAGAAACGCTAAAGCCGTCCCCGCCAAACGACTTTTACCCGGCACAATATCGGCCAGTTTTTTCACTGGATAATTCAGCGCCAGCGCTAAAAACAACGCTGTACCGATGATCATCAACGCTTCACGCGCCGCATAAATCATCATCCCCGTCAGCCCAAAGCCGATTACTACCAGCCAGAACCGCACGAAAGTTTTTGTATCAATCTCAATGCGTACTTTCATAATTCTTACTATACAATTAGTCTTACTTTACGACAAATAGTGTCGCCTATTTTAACGCTGACCGCCGCGCCCGCAATGCCGAAAGCGATAGTTTACTATCATAGGCCATCGCGCCGTATCGGAACAGCCGCACCGCCAGCATCATCACCGCGACAGTTGACACCGTCAGCAGCAGTGTGGCAATGGCCGCTTCATGTAGCTGCAAATTGCCGACCGCATTGCGCAGCAAAAGGGGAATCGGCGCAGTGAGCGGGAAGTAACTGAAAAACTGCACAAATGGCGATTCTGGATATGACACAAACACCGACGCTCCGTACAGCGGCGCAAAAATCAACAAGAAGACGACGCCAACCCACTGCGAAGCTTCTTTGGCCGTTGGCATTACGGCGCCAACCGCCACCAGTAACCCCGTAAACAACAAAAAGCCTAGCGCAAAAATCGTCGTCGCAATAGCAATGCGCAGCGGATCAAAACTCAACTGCGTCAGGTCAAAATTCGGCAGCGACAGCTTTGAGCCGGCCGTCACGTACAGCAAAATGACCGGCAGCAGAATCACCAATCCCTGAATCAGCGCCAGCACCACCATGGCCAAAATCTTACCAACAATCAACGTTCGTGCTTGCACCGTCGTCAGCAGCATCTCGACGGTGCGATTTTCCTTCTCTTCAATCGTGCTATTCAGCATCTGGCTCCCGAAAAAGGCAACCAGCATGTAAAACAGCACCAAGAAAAAGCCCGGCACAATCATTTCGCGCAGCGGATGATATTCTTGACCATCACGATACGTCACCGACGACATGCCAAATTTTTGCTGCATCACCGCCAGCTGCGTCGGCGTTAGCTGACTGCTGACTGACTGCTGCAGCAACGTTTCCGCCAAGCCGCTATAGCGTGCATTCTTAAACAGCCCGACGTCTTTGCCGTACACCTCAACCGATTGTTTCGTTAAATCGGCCGGAAAGTAAAGAAAGCCGTCAAGATCGCCATTTTTCACTCGCTCAACTGCAGCCTGTTTATTATCAACCGTGCTAATTTTCATCGCTTCAGCCGCCTGGCGCTGAATCGCACCCGACTCGTCAAGCATCGCCACATGGAATGTCTCTTTGTTCAATTCCTTAACGGCATCCTGCGTAGCATTATTTGACCATATCATCACGCCAAACAGCAACCCAATAATCGCCGGCGCGCCCAACGCCATCGCCCAAAAGCTCTTCTTTTTCAGCATGCGCATCACTTCAAAGCTAAACACCGTGCCAAAATTATGCATCATGTTCATCATCACCCTCCGTTTCTGCGCCGCCGTACAGCGCCACAAAAATATCGTCTAAACTCTTGCCGTTATGCTTAGCGCGCACCTCAGCGACCGTGCCATATTCCGCCAGCTGACCATCTTTTAGCAGCGCGATCCGATCGCACAGCCGCTCCGCCTCATCCATCTGATGCGTGACGAAAATAATCGTCGCCCCGGCAGCCCGCCGCTCTTCAATAATACTCATCAGTAGTCGGCGATTGACCGGGTCAAAACCTTTGGTCGGTTCGTCCAGGATAAGCAATTCCGGATCGCCCATGATCGTCACGCCAAGCTGCACTTTCTGCTGCTGGCCGCCAGACAGTTTATCTAGCCGCGTTGACGCTTTGTCCGCCAACTTCACTCGCTCCAAATACGCCAGCGAAAAGCGCCGCGCCTCGTCCTTACTCAGACCTTTCAGTCGCCCAAAATACAGCATCACGTCCAACACTGACTCTTTCTTATACAGCCCGCGCTCTTCCGGCAAATAACCTAAGCCTATGCCGCCATCAACAGTAAACGGCTTGCCATCCACCAGCAGTTCACCCGCCGTCGGTTCATATAATCCCAAAAGCGTCCGCAGCGTTGTCGTCTTACCCGAGCCGTTACTCCCCAAAAAACCAAACACCTCGCCGCGCCGCACTTCAAAACTGAGATCTTTGATGACTGTCTTATCACCAAACACCATCCGAAAGCCGCGAATCTCAACAATCGGTTCTGTCGTTTTCCCCATATTCCTCCTTTTAGATTTTTATGAAAATTATTATAGCATAAGCGAGGGTAAGAGGGTTTGCGCGCCACCCAGCTTTCCCCTATAATCAAGCTCATGGTTATCTACGAAACATCAGCCGAAGCGGTGCTACAGCAGCTCGGCTCATCTGAAAAAGGCCTGTCAGCGGCCGAGGTCAAGCGGCGCCAAGCGCACTACGGACCCAACATCATCAAGGTGGCATCTGAACCACTCTGGAAAAAAATCCTTGAGCCATTCCTCGACATTTTCACCCTGGTGCTGGCAGGCGCGGCACTCATCAGTCTGTGGCACGGCGAGGTAATTGATGCGGTGATTATCTTTATCATTGTGGCAATTTCTGCAGCGATTTTTTATGTGCAGCGCTTTTCAACCGACCGCGTGCTGCGCAGTTTGTCGCGTCATGATGTACAGAAGGTGGATGTGCTGCGTGGCGGGCAGTCGCTCAGTATCGATTCGGCGAAGCTGGTGCCGGGCGACATCATCACGCTGAGTGAGGGCGAGAAAATCCCCGCCGACATTCGCCTGATTCGGACGGCAAATTTGCGCGTTGACGAATCGCAATTGACCGGCGAATCACTGCCCATCAGCAAAAAACCCGAAGCGCTGCAGGGCAAAAAAGAAATTTACGAACAGATGAATATGCTGTTTCAAGGCTCGTTCGTGGTCAGCGGCACAGGGACAGGCGTGGTGGTCGCCATCGGCAACAGCACCGAATTTGGTAATCTGGCCAGCCTCTCCAAGCGCGAATCCGCCCAAAGCCCGGTGCAGAAGAAAATTGACCGGCTGATCACCCGGATCATCGCCGTGGTGGCCGCCATCAGCATCGTTGCATTCGGCCTCAGCCTACTGCGCGGCATGGACATCCTGGAAAGCCTGCGCTTCGTCATGGCGCTGGCGGTCAGCGCCGTGCCAGAGAGCTTGCCGATCGCGATTTCCGTGGTGCTGGTGCTGGGCATGCGCCGCATGGCCGCTAAACGGGCCTTGGTGCATCAGATGCGCGCCATCGAGACCATCGGCGTCATCACCACCATTGCCACTGATAAAACGGGCACGCTGACCAAAAATAAATTGACCGTCCAGGACACTTGGGCGCCGACCCGAGGCGACCGCGTTAAAGAGATCATCGCTCACGCCATCAACCGCGGCGACGCCAAAAGCCACGATCCGCTGGACATCGCGCTGGAAGAATTCGCCCGTAAAGAAGCGGTGCGCGTCAGCGGCTCGCCGGCACATGAATTGCCGTTCAGCCAAGACGTCAGCATGTCGGCCACCGTGTGGCATCACGGGCGCGACTATCGGCTGTATCTAAAGGGTGCGCCGGAGCATATTTTGGCGGCCTGCAAGATGACCGCTGCCGTGAAAAAGCAGGCACTAGCGGCACTGGAGTCGTTCGCCGCCAAAGGCCAGCGGGTGATCGGCCTCGCCTCGTATGAGACTGCCACCTCCATCAGCGAATTTTCTCAGCTCAAAGGGAAAAAATTGACCTTCGAAGGCTTCGTGGCCGTGGCCGATGTGCTGCGTCCGGAGGCTTCGCGCGCCATCCGCTCCGCCCTCAAAGCGGGCGTATCGGTGCGGATGATCACCGGCGATCACTTTGAAACCGCCTATCAAATCGGCCGCGAACTTGGCATGGTGACCGACAGGGAAGAGGTGTTCGATTGCCGCCAGATGAATGACCTCTCGGACGAAGAGTTAGCGCCGATTGTCGACAAAACCAAAGTCTTCTCGCGCGTCATCCCCGAGCAAAAATACCGCCTGCTGACCATCCTCAAACAGCACAACATCGCCGCCATGACCGGCGACGGCGTCAACGATGTGCCAGCACTGTCAAATGCCCACATTGGCGTGGCCATGGGCTCTGGGTCGCACATCGCGCGCGACGCCGGCGACATCATTTTGCTGGATGACAATTTCAAAACCATCATCGACGCCATGCGTGAAGGCCGCACCATCATCGCCAATGTGCGCCGCATGCTGTTTTATCTCCTATCCACCAACACCGGCGAATTAATCACCATGATCGGCGCGCTGCTCATCGGCATAAAAACGCCACTGGAGCCAGTGCAGATCCTCTGGGTAAACCTCGTCACCGACACCTCCATGGTCATCCCGCTCGGCCTGGAACCGACCGAGAAGGGCATCATGAATCGACCACCGGAAAAGCCCAATGCACCAATTCTTAGCGGCACCATGATCTGGCGTATGATCATTGTCGCGCTGACTATGGCCGCCATCGCCCTTGGCGTCTATCTGATTTTTGAGCAGACTCATAATCACGCCTACGCCCAGACCCTGGCCTTTGCCTCGCTAGTCGTCAGCCAATGGGCCAATGCCTTCAACGCCCGCTCCGACCATCAATCACTCTTTACGCGCCTCAAAGTGATGAACCGCAGCTTCTACGCCGGCCTCTTGCTCTCCATATCGCTGCAGCTACTAGCCTTTTTCGGTCCGCTCGGTGCCATATTACATCTTGCGCCAGTCGCTGTTGAGCATATCCTTATCGTCAGCGCCATCTCATTCGTATTGCCAATCCTAGCCGTAGAAATACATAAATGGCGACAGCGCATTGCTTAAGCACTCCTCTGTTTGTTATACTATAACCATAGCATAATTCAGGGGGGTTACATGAGGAAACGGGGAGTGTTGATTAGTGTTGTGCTGCTACTTGCGGCGTTAGTAGCCATTGGCTGTTGGTTTATGCATCAGCCAGCAACCAACACGCCGCCATCCGCGCCCAGCAACGATACTGCGCCGACGCAGCAGCCCGCCAAGCCTCGCTCCGGATCAGCAAGCAGCCCAGACCGCACGCCGGAGGATGTTGCCATAGCAGCGCCAGCGCCATCAGCGCCGCACCCAAGCGTCACTCATCGTCAAACTCACGCCCCTAAACCATCACCGCAGCACTCAGCCTCGGCACACACCGACACGCCCGCGCCGCAACAATCAGCGCCAAATAACCACAAACAGTCAGCACCGGCCACCCCGCCGACCGGCACGCCAACCCCATCACAGCCCGACGCCTCCGACACACCAGCGCAACCAGCGCCGTCAACACCTCACGTTCCCAATACGCCGCAGCAACCCAACACACCCGCGCCGGCACCTCAACCGGAAAAGCCCGCTCAGCCAACCCCAACTCCAACCCCGCCGCGCCCACAGCCGACACCTCCCGCCGCCCCTACAGACGAAGAAAAGGCGCGCCGGATATATAACGCTCTCAAAAGCCAGCACAACACCAATATTGCTCAGTTCACTAACGACGAAGGCCACATCCGCACCGTTCTTTGGGCGAAAGGCATTACCGCGCCACGCCTCGGTACTAACGGCGACTTCGTACGCGACGTCACGAACACGGCGCATGGCAACTTTGTTGACTATATTGCGCCGTACGCACCGGGAAATGGTTGGTATGATATTGACAAAGCTTTAGTTAATGAGCAGGACGCCAATCTATGCTTCGCCGCTACTGCTGGCAATATGCTGCATTGGTGGTATGACCGAAACTCGGCGCAGATTGCCCGCTTTATCGCTCAACAGTCCCCGCTTCCGCCGCACGTCGCCGGCACGCTCAAAGATCCAGCTACCTACCGCAACTCGTTCACGTCTCAGCAGCAGAGCAGGTTCTTTGATATGTACAAAGTCCATTTCGGCTATAATCAGCGGGGATTTTTCGCCGATCTATTGATTGATTTGTTTATCAATGGCCACACCCCAAAACCAAACGGCGGCACAAACGAAAACTGGGAGTATATGGACAATTTCCGCGTTGATCCGCGAGGCGGACTGTTCCATAGCGTCTTTGGCAAAAAGCCGCTCACTGACCGTACGTTTGGCGGTAATTACAGCGGCCTCAACCGTCAGGTGCGCAATATCTTACGGAACGGTGATATCGCGGGGCTTGCTTATACGGTGCTGGGGCGCACCACTGGTCATATCGTTACGCTATGGGGTGCCGAATATGACTTGGATGGCAATATCGTTGGCGTGTACGTGACTGATTCAGACGATAAGGACTACGCTCTTAACGGCATGAAACGCTATTCCATCACTAACCATAACGGCGCTGCCATCCTCAGCAACAACACCACTCATCCAACTCGCGGCTCAAAGATTGATTATATCCATATATTGTCAGCTGGCACCGCCGAGTGGGATCGTTATTTCACCCAACAGCCATAGCGCTCAGCAGCGCCCCTAATAGTAGCAACATCACCCCTGTAAATATCGGGGTGATATTGTTTATGGTTTACAATCTTATTGACAATTTAGCAATTTTAATGTACTATGGCCATTAGTTTTTATACATTGAGATGAGGAGTTATAGTCAATGAACACCACCACGCCCCGCGCGACGAAGCGAATTGTCAGTATCGCTGTAATTTTGTTGCTGGCCAGCCTTGCTGGAGCCGGCTTTTATGTCCATCAATCAACATCAACCCGCGCCACCACGACCACTGAGACGGCTGCGCCACGCACTAACAGCACTGCTAATCCAGCCGCAACAGATTCAGCAGCCCCGCAACAGCCTGCGTCAACAACCGCCACCGACCCGGCCTATAGTGAGCCACTAGGGTCTGGCAAGGGAAGCGTCGCTATGTGCGAAACCCCTACAGTGCACCGTTCAGCACCAACCATTCTTCACACCATTACCGTCGTTCCGTCAGACACCTCGCCGCACACCAAGCAGCCATCAACACCGACCCCACAGTCGCCAATCACCCCAAATGTGCCAACTCCGCAACCACCGGTCGCTCCAAACACGCCGGCTCCACAGCCGCCAGCAACCCCAAACACCCCGCACAATCCAAAAGCCACACCGACGTTCAAGGAAGCGCGCTACACCATTCGCCATATTGACGCAGCAACCGGCACCGAACTATTGCGCACCGACAAGCAGGGCATGGACAAAGAAAACATCACCGTTAACGCCGCTGACCTATTCAGCGACGGCTACGAACTCTTTGACACGCCAACCAAAACCATCACCCTCTCAAAAGACGCTCCGACCGAAATTACTTTCTCTTACGGCAAGGCGCGCGAATTGATGTCACTCACTGAATTTACCCGCCATCCCGTCAACTACGATTATCCGCTAGTATATCGCAACCTTGACTTTACTGGGCGGCAACAGGATCTTGAGGATTTTGTGGTCAAAAAGATTTATCAGGGCGACAAAACGACTGGCGTTTTCTACGGCACCAAAGATCAAGCCGACCACGTCCGCAAGACCCTTCTCAATGGCTCATTCCAGGGAGCCTACGCCCGCTACGCAACCAACATGGTGCCATCTCTACCAAAGCTCGTTGAGGGCGATACGTATGAGCATTCTATTGATTTTACCTACCAAGAACATCGTGAAGATATGATTCTGGGCGAGGCGAAAGTAACTGAGTTTGTCAATAAATACGGCAACCTTCCGCTAAGTCAAGCAGAGAAGGCCAAGCTCATTCATGATTGGCTCATTAAGAATCCAAAGGTATTCAACCCGCCACACACTGGACAAGAATGGTTCTACAACAGCAAAAAACAGCGCCGCGTGCATTTTCCAGCATCACTCCTGCTTGACGGCGAAGGCGTTTGTCTCACGTACGCCATGACCTTTGGCCGATTGGCGGAGCGGATGGGACTAGAGGTGCGCCTTATCCAAGGATACATCGGCCTCGGTGATGCCAACAGCGCCGCAAAAGCACAGGAAATGTTCAATGATCCTGATTCAACTAATTACCATCCTCGCTACCTTAACCACACTTGGAACGCAGTGAAGATTGATGGCGAATGGTATCATGTTGACACCTTCCAAACAATTGGCTTCCTGCCGTTCACGCAGCACAATCCTCAACCGCATCTTTACTTCCTGCAGGATGAAGCAACCATGCGCGAAAGTAAGATTAAAATGGGCCGCCGCAACCGCTTACAGGAATACACCGTCCACCGCTCATGGAGCACGAACCGCATACCTGCCGCGCCGACTCCATTTGACAGAGCCGTCACCGAGCTGCCTGACAGATCAGAAAAAGACATGTAATCCAGGAACCATCAGAAAACCCGCCGTATTATATGGCGGGTTTTTGTGCTAATTTGGCTGGGCCGGAGGGATTCGAACCCCCGAATGCCGGGACCAAAACCCGGTGCCTTACCACTTGGCGACGGCCCAATATTCGCAATCGCGAACTCGTTTATTATACTACATACCGCCCCAATCCGCCAAATCTTGCCAAACGCCGCTTATGTTTATACAATAGTCCCATGCGGCAGCGCGGTTTTACCATTGTTGAAATTATCATTGTCCTAGTGGTACTTGGTATTTTGATGACACTTGGCGGACTGGCTTGGTATAAAACTCAGCAGGCCGCGGCAGACAATAAGGCAAAATCAGACATAGCCATTCTCACTGATGCAATTGAGCAGTACTATCAGCGCAATGGTGAATACCCATTCCCAGCATCGTCGGCAACGCCGTGTGCATGGGCTAGCGCTACTCAAACTGAGTGTAAAAATGGCGAGCTAGCGAGATTGCTTGTGCCGACATATCTTAAAGAGCTACCAAAGGACAGATTTAACAATCACTATTGGTATGTTACGCGACGCGCATCAGGATCCTCTAGTGCAGCGTTTGGCATACGAGTTCTTAAAACTAAAACCACCACCTGTAAGGTAGGCAAGGATATGGTTAGCGGCTGGTGGGGCAACGCGCCAAGCTGCGATTTCTAGTCGCCCCGTGTTATAATACACCACATATGTCACGACGAAAGACTCCCGAATACCATACTATTTCATTCACCGCCATGGCCGGCGGCGGGCGGGCATTGGGTGAATTGGCGGATGGTAAAAAATGTTTTGCATGGGGCGTGTTGCCGGGAGAGACCGCCCGGGTGCGTCTCACGAAGAAAAAGGCCTCATTCGTTGAGGCGGTGGCGGAGGAGATCATTACCCCGTCGCCCGACCGCATTATGCCAACCGAGCCGGATAGTTATCTCTCAACCAGTCCCTGGCAAATCATGACTAGTGATGCCGAACAGCACTACAAAGCGCAGCTGATTACTGACGCATTTCGCTTGCATCACCTGACGCTGCCGACGGAGCCGCAGGTATATACCGACGGCGTCAGTTTTGGCTATCGTAATAAAGTGGAGTTTAGTTGGTTCAGTGATACCGACGCTATATCTGGTGCCGACACGCTAGATCTAGCGTTTTTCCGCCGCGGTTCAAAGGGGAAAATTGTTGTTGATGGCACCGCCTTGGCGCGAGACGAAATCAATATTCTCGCTCGGGCGGTGCGTGATCTACTGCGCAGCAAAGCCATCTCCGCCCGACAACTCAAAACCCTACTGATTCGCTCTGACCACGCCGGCAACTGCGTTTGGCAGCTCTACACCAAAGACCGCCTGCCGGACATTATTAGTGCCGAGGAGGCCGCCGCACTGCCAGCCCAGGACGGGGAAGTTATCTACTCCGACCCGCGTTCGCCAGCCAGCCGCATTACTGAACGCTTGGCGTCGTTTGGCAATCCCGTGCTGTCCGACACTGTGCTCGGTGTGCCATTTCACTATGCTACCGAGGGATTTTTCCAAGTCAATCTGCCCGTCTATGAGCAGGCGCTGCGCGACATGCAGCAGTGGGTGCCGGCCAACACGCCAGCTGTTGACCTCTATTCCGGCGTCGGCTCTATCGGCCTAACGATTGGCGGTAGTCAAGTCAGCCTGGTGGAAATCAACGAGCACGCCGTGCGCGAAATGCAGCGCAATATCACTACACTGGGCCGAGAGGGGAGCGCCACTGCCGTCCTGGCCGCCAGTGAAGACGCACTGGACTATATTACGAGCAACGCCACCATTATCGTCGATCCGCCGCGCGCCGGCCTGCACATGGCCGTTATTGACCGACTACTTAACCAGCACCCCGCCCGCATTATCTATCTCAGCTGCAACCCCGTTACTCAAGCCCGCGACATCGCCCTCCTAACCGCCGGCGGCGCATACGCCATGACGCATGCCCAAGGCTATAATTTCTTCCCGCGCACGCCGCATATTGAGCATTTGGTGGTGCTTGACGCGATCGAGCCTTAAGTTATATTCACTACCAGCCCTGCTAAAAGAGCGGAGCGGTCTCTTTTAGCGAAACTTCCGACCAACAAACCGCGCAATCATCCACTGTGCCGCCATAACTGGCGCAATAATCGCTACCGCTGGCCATAGCAATGTTACATCCACTGCAGAAAAGTCAAAGAACTGCCTGAGCGGCGGCACGACAAAGCTCAGCCCCGCCACCAACGCCACGGCCGTCACATACAACCCGCGTGCCACAACCGCCCGACGCGACAGCGCTAACCCCAGCAGCGGCCCAACCAAGAACACCAGATAGACACCAAAGCCCGTCGCGATAAGCACTGTCATCGTCGCTACAGCGCCGGCTTGATCAGGGTGTGCCGCCAGCATCAGCGCATAACTCACAAACACTGTCAACCCGCTCAGCACCGCAATCGGCGCCACCGCACCCAGCGTATCGCGCCAAAATGCCTGCGGATTTACCCGATGCTGCGGCGTCGGCGGAAATAGCGTCCACATAATCGTCGGCATTGTCACCAAGAACATATTCATAAACGTAATATGGCGCGGCGCGTACGGGTAGGTCAGTCCAGCCAGCAGCGTGCCAATCAGCAGCACTAGCCCATAGAGAATCTTGTGAAAGAACAGTGTGGCGATCACCTCGATAGCCTGCATAATCCGATTACCCAGCACCATACCCATCGGCAGGGAAGTAAAGGAATTGTTCAGCAGCACAATGTCGGCCACCCGCCGCGAGGCCGGCGCACCAGCATGCATCGCCACGCCAAGGTCGGCTTTTTTCAGCGCTAGCGCATCATTCACGCCGTCACCCACCATACCAGTGAAAAAGCCGCTCTTACGAAACCGAGCGATCAACCGTTCTTTTTGCTCCGGCAACACCCGCGCGAAAATCGTATAGTCATCGGCCGCCTTATCAAACTCTTTCGGCGTTAGGCTGGCCAGCGCCGCGCCCGTAATCGCTTTATCCGGCCGATGAATGCCGGCGGCTTTGGCAATATGCTGCACGGTGCGTGGATTATCGCCGGAAATCACCCGGATCGTCACGCCTTGTTCTTGTAAAAACTTGACCGTATCAATGACGCCGTCGCGCAGCGCATTGCTCAGCACCACCGCACCAACCGCCACACCGCTACCGTCAGGCAAGTCCTTCAGCGGCGTCGTTTCGTCCTCAAACGCCGCCATCAGCAGCACCCGCAACCCCTGGTCAGTCCACTCATCAAGTTGTGCCTGCGTAGCCGGTAACACTGGCGCTAGTTTGGCGACAAACTCCGGCGCGCCCATGATGACTGTTTGCACCCGACCATCAATAACCGCACGCACGCCAGCCATCTTCCGCGCCGATGAAAAGGCCATCACCTCACGAACATCAGCATGTTTTGGCGGTGTAACGGCCGCCAGAATCGCTTGACCAGTGACGTTGCCGCCGCTGGTTTCTTGCGCCACTAGCGCCGCCATCTCGGCCAGTGCCGCCTCTGAAAAGCTACACGCCGGGCTTCCTTTGGTCGCTCGGGTTCCGGAATTTTCTGAGTCAGCACTGCCCGAACTGGCTGACATAGGCACATCAAGCGCCACCACTCGCTCCAGCACCACCTCATCACTGGTCAACGTCCCGGTTTTATCCACCGCCAGCATATCCAGCAGCGCCATCGCCTCAATCGCCGATAATTTCTGTGGCAACACCTTGGCCTGCGCCAAATGAAGCGACCCAAAAGCCAACAGCAACGACGACGCCAACAACAGCCCTTCCGGCACGACCGTCACCGCCGCCGCGGTAATCGTCTTCAAAATCGCCACCGCGTCATGACCAGACCACCAGTACACCACAAAAATCGTTGCCGCAATCAGCACTGCACCGTACGTCAGCAGGGTAATCGCTCGGGCGATCGCTCGCTGTAATGGCGTTAGTTCTGGCTTGTATCGCTTCAACACTGCGCTGATCGCTCCAGCTTTTGTCGCCGCACCGACCGCCGTCACACGCGCCGTTGCTTCGCCAGCCACCACCGCCGTCGCCGCCCATACCGTATCATCGGCCGCCTTTTCTACCGCCACTGATTCACCGGTCAACATGCTCTCATTCACTTCAAGACCCTTCGCACTGAGTATCGCCGCATCCGCTGGCACTTCATCGCCAGCCCTCAGCAGAATCTCATCGCCAACCGCCAGCTGATCATATGGCACATCAATCTCCGCGCCATCTCGCAACACTCGCGCTCGCGGCGCGCTCATTAACTCTAGCTTTCTCAGCACCCGCTTAGCGCGCACCTCTTGGATGATGCCAATCAGCGAATTCACCACGATCACAAAGGAAATAAACCACGCGTCACGATACTCCCGCACCACCAACAGTGCCCCCGCCAACAAAAAAATTGCAATCACAATGGGCGACAATATATTACGCCGAATAATAGCAAGATAATCCCGCATATCCCTCCTTTATCGCCCACGCCAGGGCATTAACTCGTCCGAATCCGCCGATAGGCAAATTTAGCGCCAACCCGCCAGCCGCCACGCGCGTCCGCATCAAATTGATAAATCTCACCGTTCTTCACTTCGGCGATTAGCACCAGTGCTGGATTGTACGGCGCCAGCGTCCGATAAAACACCAAATCTTCAGCCGACACCTGCGTTCGCCCTGGAAATACCGTCAAAAACTTCGCTCGGCCAATCTCATCAAAATACTGCGGCTGGCCCTTTGGTGGAAAATACAGCTCCGCCCTCAAGCCCATCCGACTGACTAGCTTTTTCACATCAGACAACACCAACGGCGCCGACGCATCAATATACGCCATCAGCTGTTTTTTCTTCGTCAAAAAAACCGTGGCCGTGGCCGTATGACTGACGGCAGCTCGTGGCAAAATCACCGAGGCGACATCAATCGCCACACCAAAGCGCTCCTGGACCGTGCGCTCCAACGCCACTGTGCTGACAACTGATTTCATGAGGTTATTATATCATCACCAGCGGCTGTTTTCTACAAACAGCCTGATATTGTTTAGCTCTCTTGAGTCTTTGATATAAAGAGCACAAAACGATTAGCCTCTATTGGCTTTTGTGTCATCCTAACAATAACTTCTCGCTCATGAACCTTGATTATCGCCTCCATGTACGAGGCAGGCTCTCTGCCAGTTCACGAGATATCTGCTCCTGTGTCTTTAGAGAAAATTGGTTATCTTTATGTGAGCTATTCCAATCAGCGATCATCTCAGGCGTGCAATCCTTAATATCGTGCTTCAAGCAAAAAGCCAATCTGCGATTTTCCTCCTCATGAGTAAGGTCAACAAGCCGACTATCAAATTCAATATTATACAGCCTGTTGTTTAAATCGTAATTATGACGCATAAGCCCAGCGGCCGCGATCGCAATCAAAACTATTGCAAATAAAGCAGCCCACACTGCTGTGCTAGTTTTTGAAAAAATATGTAATTTTCTTGGCTTTGTCATCACCTTATACCCCCTTGTTCATATAGTAGTGGATTATGTGCGCTTCGTCCAGAGAAAACCTCCATCTGGACGAAGCGCACTAGTCACCTATCAGATCCTGTCTCGCTTCTCAAGCATAGCCGGATAGTGATTGTAATTGGCAGGTTTCCAGTTCCAGCTACCAAAGGGGCAATTGAGTTTAATCTCCTTCCAATCACCAACCTTCACCCAGTTGCTATAGTGAGTGTAGCCGTAGCCAAGCGTCCATACCGATGCGCAACCCATACCGACACGATAGTAACCAGTCCCTGATCGACACGATGCATGCGCCGCCAGGTCTGTGGTAACATAGGCATAGCAATCATATGGCAGGGCCTGGGCCGTGCCGGGGTTCGCAATCACAGCAGTTAGCGCCAAGGCGCCAGCAGACATGAGTGTCGCAATCTTCTTCAAGATTCCTCCTACGAGACTATCGTCAAGGTTCTTGCGGAGCCTCGACGACCAGATGCCTTATCTGGATTTTTGCGTCAGGCTCGACGCAACACACTTATCGTACCCCCCCCCGAAAGCCTTTTGTCAACCCATTTCTCAAAAGAAATAATATCCTCTACAATGGATACATGACTTTTGAAACGCGCTACGCCAAACTGAATGACAATCAACGCCGTGCTGTTGACACAGTATATGGACCGCTGCTGGTGGTGGCGGGACCGGGCACCGGCAAAACCGAACTGCTCAGTATGCGCGCCGCGCAGATTTTGCGCCAAACCGACACGCTGCCAAGTAATATTTTATGTCTGACATTTACCGATTCAGGCGCCGCCAACATGCGCTCGCGGCTGCGCGATATCATCGGTGAGGACGCTTACAAAGTAGCAATCCATACTTTTCACAGTTTTGGCACCGATATTATCGCGCGTCATCGTGACTATTTTTTCCGTGGCGCCGACATGAAGCCGATGGATGAGTTGACGCAGCACCAGACAATGCAGCAATTGTTTAATGAACTCGTGTGGGATAGTCCGCTAGCTACGAAATATGGCGATGAATTCACCTATCTTCGTGATGCTATGAGCGTTATTTCCGAGTTCAAACAAAGCGGCCTGAACCCTAACGAGCTGCGTCAGATTGCTGATGATAATGAGCGAATTATGGCGGAGATTACGCCGCGCATTAGCGAACTGTTTGCTGGTCGTATCAGCAAAAGCATTCTGCCGCAGTTCGCCGCACTGGCCGAGTACGCCGCCGAGATGTCACAACAGGCATTGCCGAGCGCCATCACTTCATACGCCAAAGTGATAACCCTCAGCCTGGCACACGCCGCCCAACATGCCATCGCCGACAATTCCACCAAACCAATCACCGCCTGGAAAAACCAGTGGTGTGCCAAGCAGCCAGACGGCGCTACTACCCTGAAAGACGCGCTGGCGCTTGAGAAGTTCCGCGCCACCATTGACCTGTATGAACGCTACAACGCCGCGCTCCATGAAGCGAAACGTTTTGATTACGACGATATGATTTTGTCAGTGCTACAAGCCTGTGACACCCACCCCGATCTGCGCGCCACGCTGCAGGAGCAATATCAATTCATCATGATTGACGAGTTTCAGGACACCAACCTGGCACAGCTGCGATTATTATTCCAACTCACCGGGCAGGGTAGCGAGCCAAATGTCATGGCAGTGGGTGATGATGACCAAGCAATCTTTAGCTTTCAAGGTGCCGACATCGGTAATATTCAGCGTTTTCGCGAACAATACGACAATCCACCAATCATCGTCCTGACCGATAACTACCGTTCCGCTAGCGCCGTACTAACAGCCTCGCGCGCTGTAATCACTCAGGGCGTGGAGCGGCTGGAACGCACCGTAGAAGGGCTATCTAAGCAGTTAACGCCACACGCCCCAGATACTGGCGCAGCAGTTTCACTGCGACAATACGCCACACCGCCCGAGGAGCAAGCAGGGGTTGCCAAACAGATTGCAGCCCTGATTGCCGATGGCACGCCCGCTGAAGCTATCGCCGTATTGGCGCGCCGCCATTATGAGCTGATTGAGCTGCTACCGTACCTGGCAAAAGAGGGAATCGCTGTCAATTACGAGCGGCATGATGACGCTTTGGCGCAACCGGTCGTGAAGGCGCTGGAAGTCACCGCGCGCGCCGTGCAAGCTATCGCCAACAGCGACCACGATGCCGCCAACGCATATCTGCCAGAATTGGTCGCTCAGCCAGCCTTTCACTTTGCACCCGAAGATATCTGGCGGCTCAGCCTGCAGGCGTATCGCAACCGCCAGTCATGGCTAGAAACCATGTTAGCTATGCCGGTGTTCACGCCGCTGGCGCAGTGGTTGTTGGCGCGCGCAGCCGCCACACAGACGACACCGCTGGAACAGCAAATTGACGCACTACTCGGCCTGACCGATGCGACAGACGGCGTGCCAACATTGTCGGGCTATTTCTTTAGTGCCGAGCGACTTGCCGCGCAGCCTGACGCCTACCTCTCCGCGCTAGAGGCACTGCGCACCATCCGCGACGCCCTGCGCAGCCACTACGACACCGACGCGCCAGCCCTTAAAGATTTCCTGCAATTTATTGACCTTCACCGCACCATGCACGCCCGCCTAAGCGTCAACCGCCTGCGCGCCGATACCACCACCGGCGCCGTTCACCTCATGACAGCACACAAATCAAAAGGCCTCGAGTTCCCGCATGTCTTCATTATTGGCGCGACCGACGCTGGCTGGGGTGAAAAAGCCAGAGGCAAAAGCCGCCTGATCTCATACCCCGCCAATCTACCGCTCGCACCGGCTGGCGCGAATTACGATGAACGCCTGCGCCTCTTCTTTGTTGCCATGACGCGCGCCAAAACCACCCTCAGCATTTCGTATGCCGCCACCAACCACAACGCCAAAGATACGCTTATCGCCAGCTTTCTCAGCACCGACGACGCGGCGGCCGCACTGACTGACATCACGCCAATCGAGGCCTCAGGGCTGGATATTCAGACCGCCACCGCACTCTTAGAAACCGACTGGCGCGCCCGCCTGACCGCGCCAATCACTACCGACCTGCGCGCTGTACTCGCCCCGACACTGGAGCGCTACAAACTGTCCGCCACCCACCTCAACAACTTCCTTGATGTATCCCGTGGCGGCCCGCAAAGTTTTCTACTGAACAATCTACTGCGCTTTCCGCAGGCCAAAAGCCCTTCGGCTGGCTACGGCACCGCCATTCACGCCGCCCTGCAATTTACCCACGACAGCCTGCGCGCTGATGGTACTTTGCCGCCACGGCAGGCGACGCTGGATTATTTTACGCGCCAACTCACCGCGCAGCATCTCTCGGCCGATGATCTCGCCGCGCTCACCGATAAAGGCCATGCCACGCTCAACGCCTTTTTGGATGCCCGGCAAGATTCATTTGAACAGTCACAACTCACTGAGGTGAACTTCTCAGCTCAGAATGTCGTATTGGGCGAGGCAAGGCTGACAGGCGCGCTCGACCTGGCCGACATTGACACTACCGCCAAAACCATCTTCGTGACGGATTATAAAACTGGCAAGCCGTCGCCAAGCTGGAAGGGCAGTACCGATAGCGAAAAAATCAAGCTTCACAAATACCGTCAGCAGCTACTGTTTTATCAGCTGCTCATCAAGCAGTCGCGCGATTACAGCAATTATGCGTTTACTGGCGGTCGGTTGCAGTTCGTCGAGCCACATCCGCGGACTGGCGAGATTCTGGCGCTTGAAGAGCAATTTTCGGACGAGAAGCTAGCAGAGTTTGCGCGGCTGATTGACGCCGTCTGGCGACGCATTATGACGCTGGACTTGCCAGACATTTCAGGCTACTCGGCCGACTATAAGGGCATGCTGGCGTTTGAGGCGGATTTGCTTCATGATGTGGCGTAACAGGGGCGATGGTATTGACAAACAGCGTTATACTGTAGAAATTTGTTGACTTTTTTAGTCCAGTATGATATATATATATTAAGCTTTTGTTCAGTGAGCGATTTTCCTCGGGATGGTGAAAAGCCAAACCAAGGCAGCGCCCTGCACGAAGGCGCTGTTTAACAGAGGGTTCGCTCTTTTTCTATGCCGCGACCTGCGGCGGTGAGGGGGTGAGAACCCTTTGTTTAAGTCTGACGACGACCGCCGCCGCGAGGCGGCGGAGCAGGCGGGCAAGGTCTGCTCCGCCTGCGGAGGAACCGGCACCTACGGTGTCGGTGGCCGCGGGAGCTGGGGTTCTAGCCCCTGCTCCCGGTGTGGCGGGACGGGCCAAGCCTAATACCGCCTCCGACAGCCCTAGACAATGAGGTCTAGAGTTGTCATGCGGCGACCGAGGTCGTGCAACCTCGGCACCGCTGAGCCCCGAGCTCAGCAAAAGGGCGTTCGTCCGCCCCTGGATTGATTCATCCAGCTGGTAACCCAGAAAAGAATCAGGGCATGCGCTAGCTCTATAACTATCAACGGAGATACTATAGAGAGGCTGTGTCGGTCAGGGCGATGCTTATTCATTTTTGAATCAGCTAACCATTGACCGGGCGGGTTCAACTCCCGCCGTGTCCACAGGACTCTGGTGATCGTTTCCCGGTATACAAGTATCGTATATTGGACGCAACGGCACCAGAGTCCGCCAACAATCGCCGCCAGGTCGCGCAACACGGCAAGCGCGGGCGATATGACTACGGAACTCTCCAGCTCCAGGAGAATGCATAACCGTAGTCATCGGGGATGTTTTGTAAGCGCCTACCTGGCCGCCAGGATAGTAATCCTGAAACATCCCTTAATCCTCCTCAAGCGAGCTTCATGCCGTCAACGACGACGCGCACAGAACCGCTTGAGGATACCCGTCCCGATTCTTTTACCCCCGAGAATTGGGACACACCCCCGTAGCCGCCACAATGGCGTGGTAGCTACGGGGGATTTTCCTTTGCAAGAAACATCATGATATTTGACAAACAACATAATGTTTTAGTATCATCATGATATGAACGCAGCGCAGTTACTACAGGACATTATTCTCCACACCGGTATGACACAGGAGCAGCTGGCGCGGCGACTCGATGTCCCAGTGCGTACGCTCAGCGCCTGGCTGCACGGCCATATGTCGCCGCGCACCAAAAACCAAACTGCCATTCAGCTACTCCACCAGGAGGTGACGGGGCGGAGCGATATTAGCGAGACTGAGCTTGCCACTACTGAAACCACTGCCCTCAGTAAGCGCATGACAGTTAAGACACTGCTGGCGAATCAAAATCTCCTCGATGCGCTGACACTCCAGTTAACCTACCACACCAACGCTATCGAGGGCAGCACCATGACGCTGGCGGATGTCAAGGAAGTGCTGAGCGATGATAATCGCGTATTGGCGAACAAAACAGCCCGCGAGCAAATTGAGGCGCGCAATCACCGAACGGCGCTGTATTTTCTGCTTGATACACTACACGACCAAGCCGACGCATTTCAATGGAGCGAGGAGCTGATTCTACAGACGCATGTACGGCTGATGAATACTCTAGTGTCTGATGCCGGCCTATATCGTCGCCACGGTGTGCGCATTATGGGCAGCCGCGTCACTACGGTGAACCATCTGCGCATTGTCGACAAAATGACTGATCTTATACATGATATGAATACGCCCCCGACAGAACATCGCATTGAGTGGCTGGCACGCACGCATGCCACTTTTGAGCAAATTCATCCGTTTAACGATGGCAATGGCCGAACTGGGCGACTGCTGCTGTTTGCTCAAGCCCTGCAGCTAGGACTCATGCCACCACTCGTCGTCAAAGAACGCAAGCGGGCATATTACACCTACCTCGAGCGAGCACAGATGCATAATGAATTAGATGCGCTGCGGCTGTTTATCGCTGAGAGTATCATCGCAAATGAAAGGATGGTGGCATAATGCAGCAACCATTTTGGCACACCCTACCGCAGCCCTTTTTTGCGCTGGCCCCCATGGAGGCGGTGACTGATGTAGTATTTCGGCAGGTAGTGGCGCGAGCCGGGCGGCCGGATATTTTTTTCACGGAATTTGCCAATGCCACAGGTTGGGTGCATGCTGGCGATAAAGCGATTGCCGGGCGACTCATCAAAACCGACAACGAATCGCCAATCGTGGCGCAGATTTGGGGCGGCGAGCCGGGCGATATGGAGCAGTTTGCGGCGCACTGTGCAGCTCTGGGGTATGATGGCATTGATATTAATATGGGCTGTCCAGCAAAGTCCGCAATCAAGTCGGGCGGGGCAGCGCTCATCCGCCGACCAGGCGTGGCGGTGGCGGCGATTGCGGCGGCAAAAACTGCCGGATTACCAGTCAGCGTCAAAACTCGGCTGGGCTACACACACACTGATGAGTGGCGGGAGTGGCTACGTACGCTACTGGAGCAGGATATTGTTAACCTGACAATTCATCTGCGCACCAAAAAAGAGATGAGCAAAGTGCCGGCGCATTATGAATTGATTGATGATATTGTGCGGCTGCGCGATGAAGTGGCACCGCAGACACTACTGACGATCAACGGCGATATTCGTGACCGCGCGCATGGACTGGAGCTGGCTGCGCAACACCCCGGCGTCAACGGCCTTATGATAGGCCGCGGCGTATTTCAGGATCCGTTTTGTTTTGCGCATGCAGAGACAAGTGAAGCATCCCGTGCCTTTTCGCCACCCGACATTTCCCGAACGGCTTCGCGCCGTGCATCAGGTGATGCTCGGACTGCAGATTGTTCGGAAAATGTAGTGGCGATCGTCACAGATGCCCGCAAATCTGAACTGCTCGACCTCCTTAATTACCACCTTGATTTGTTTGATGAATGGCAACCAACCCTTGGTCGCCCCTACGAAACCCTAAAACGCTTCTATAAAATCTATGTCCGTGATTTTGATGGCGCCAAAGAACTGCGTGACCAACTAATGCACACTAAAACGACCGACGAAGTCCGCGCCCTTATTGCCGCATTCCGATCCTAGCCCTCTCGCCACAGCCTAAAGGCATGCTATACTGCCAGCATCATGACGAAACGAAAGAGGGCATCACTTGCACAATACTCTCACTCGTAGGCGCAGGATTCTCTCTATCAGTCGCCGTTACTATCAGTATCGCCAAATCGGCCGAACGGCCGCAAGTGTCGCCACTGCGGCGGGTAGCTATTTACTTTTTATATATTTTGTGATATAATATAAGTATGTTACAGCCACGTCTACAGCTTCACGATACCCTACCAACACATACGCCGAAGCGAAAAGTACGCCAACTTGTCGAGAAGATGCCTGACAAGTCCCTACTAATAGCCGAGATCGGACTACCTACCAGCACAACAGACTCCTCATCCTCTTGGTATTTCACACCGATCGACGACTACTTTGACGGGCGAGATGACGCAACAAGTGGCATTTGCTTTGGCGATCTGACAACCGATACTGCAAGGATTCCAGTTGCTCTAAAGCCACAAGACACTCCTGCTGCCGCGCTGAATGAGTTCTACATCGCACAGCACCTCAACGACAAAGGAGCGATTCCTACTTTTGAGCCACTCGGCTTTCTGCGAGATCGACACAGCCTCTATACCATTACGCAATTCGAACAGTCGGTCGTAAGCTGCGATGCCATTACCGACCATACTGACAACCGCGAGCAGCTGTTATCCGTCCTGGGACTTGGCGCACTAACTCTTTCAAGCCTGCACGGGGCAGGTGTCGCACACGGAGATGCGCAAATAAAAAATACTGCATTTCACTTGGATACGCACAGTGCGTGGGCAATTGATTTGTCGTCATCGTACTTCAATAAAGGCCACCGAGGCATACTTGGCGACCTTATATCATATATCGACACCCTCCCGTGGCATATTCACGGTGAGGGCATCAGTAGTCATGATGTACGGCACTATTTCCTTGACCCATACCTTGAGGTGTTGCGAGGCTCTTTCTCGGCAAAGAAACACAACGAAGTGCGATCGGCAATACAGGATACTCTTCTGAACTAGTGCTAGCGCTTCCGCTTGCGCCGCTGCAAATCAGCCACTTTCAGCCGCACCATATGGCGATCAATCAGCTGATGCGCCTTTTCGCGCTCAATCTGCGTTTCTGCCTCGTCACGCTGCTTCAGGGCGCGCTCTAGTGCCGACTTGGTCTCGGCTTCAATGATATCGTCGCCGTGATCCGCCTCGTCCACCAAAATGGTAATCGCCGTATGGTTAACTTCAACCACGCCGCCAGAAATCGCAAAATATTCCAGCTCGTCATCACGATCATCCTTATGGCGGCGCACCGCGATAACGCCGGACTCGGCCAGCGTTACCAGCGGTTCGTGGCTCGGAAACACGCCGATGACGCCGTCGCGTGTCGGAATGGCCGCCGAATAAATCGCCTCATCAAGTTTGACACCGGACAGCGTCACTAACTTGAGTTGCATTAGGCGCCGCCTTTCTTCGCTTTGGTCTTTGGTTTGGTCGCCTCAGCTTCGCGCGCCACTTGGTCGCGCAGCGTGCCCTGGACCATGTAGAACCAGTTTTCCGGCTTGTCGTCGTATTTACCGGCCAAGATATCAGCCGCGTCGCGAATGGTATCTTCCAATTTGACGTACACGCCAGGGTTGCCAGTAAACTTCTCGGCCACGTGGAATGGCTGTGCCAAGAAGCGCTGAATACGACGCGCCCGGGCCACAGTCTGTTTCTGATCATCTGACAATTCTTCCATACCAAGGATGGCGATAATGTCCTGGAGCTCCTTGTACTGCTGCAAGACGCGCTGCACTTCGCGCGCCACGCGGTAATGTTCCTCGCCGACGATCTCTGGGTCCAGCGAATTTGAGCTGGAGTCCAGCACGTCCACCGCCGGGTAGATACCGATTTCCGTCAGGGCACGATTCATCACGATGGTGGCGTCCAGGTGGGCGAAGGTGGTGGCTGGCGCTGGGTCGGTCAAGTCGTCGGCCGGCACATACACCGCTTGCACCGAGGTAATCGAACCCTTCTTGGTTGAGGTGATTCGCTCTTGCAAGGCACCCATTTCTTGCTGCAAGTTTGGCTGATAACCCACTGCTGATGGCAGGCGACCCAGCAGCGCTGACACCTCAGCACCGGCCTGGGTATAGCGGTAGATATTGTCGACGAACAGCAGCACATCCTTACCCTCGTCACGGAAAGCTTCCGCCATGGCGAGGCCTGACAGCGCCACGCGCAGACGCGCTCCAGGCGGCTCATTCATCTGACCAAAGACCAAGCTGGTTTTATCCAGCACGCCAGCCTCTTCCATCTCGTAGTAGAGGTCGTTACCTTCGCGGGTACGTTCACCGACGCCGGCGAAGACTGAGTTGCCAGAGTGGAACTTCGCGATGTTGTTAATCAGCTCAGTAATCAGCACCGTCTTACCAACACCCGCACCGGCGAACAGACCAGCCTTGCCACCTTTGGCCAGTGGTGCGATCAAGTCAACCACCTTGATACCGGTTTCCAAAATTTCCGTTTTGTTTGACTGCTCAGACAGCTCCGGGGCAGGGCGGTGAATTGGCGCTGTCTTACCCTTTGGCTGCGGCTTTTCGTCAATGGCTTCACCCACCACGTTGAACATGCGGCCCTGCGTTTCGGCACCAACCGGCACCATAATTGGCCCGCCAGTCGCCACTACTTCAGCGCCACGGCTCAAGCCATCAGTTGATGACAGGGCAATAGTACGCACTGTCTGCTCATCAAGGTGCTGCGCCACCTCCAACACCAATGTTTCTTTGCCATTTTTAATATGCAGCGCGTCATACATTGCTGGCAGAGCAGTGCCGCGCGCAAATTCCACATCGACAACCACACCGACGATCTGAATAATATGTCCCGTTGTTTTACTCATCATTGTCTCCTTTATCATTGTTGCATCGCCTCCACGCCACCAGAAATTTCCGCCAATTCCTGGGTAATCGCACCTTGACGAGCCTTGTTCATTGCCAAAGTCAAATCATCAACCAAATCAGAGGCATTGTCAGTGGCGTTTTTCATGGCCATCATGCGCATCGAGTGTTCCGACGCCCGCGCATCTAACAGCGCCTGATGCAGACGCGCACTAATCAGCCGACTCACCACCACATCAAGCACTTCAGCCGGGCTCGGTTCATACTTCGCATCAGCAATATCGTTTGAGATGCTTGCCGGATCATCGCCAGCGGTCGTGCCGGCCGGCAATAGTCGCACTACATCGGCAACCTGCGAAATGCTACTGACGAACTTAGTGTAGACCATCGTTACCGCGTCAACGTCACCGCGCTCAAACATACCGATGGCCGTACTGACGATAGTGTGGAACGTTGCGCCTGATGGCTGGTCCGGCAGATCATCATATGAACCAATCACCTCGGTATCCTCAAGTCGCGCCACAAACTGCGACGCCTTGCGGCCAATCGTCAGAGTGACATTAGCGATACCGCGTTCATCATCACGTTTTAGCAGCGCCAAGTATTGCTTGAGGACATTTGAATTATAGGCGCCAGCCAAGCCCTTATCGCTGGCCACCACGATAATCAAGCGTTTTTTGATGGTGCGGCGAGCAAACAGCGGGTGATGATCGGTCACTCCTTGACTCGCCAAATAAGCCAGCAGTTCTTCAGCGGCACGAGTATACGGCGCAGACGCTTTGTCCGCTTCCTGAGCCCGACGCATTTTGCTGGCCGCCACCAATTGCATCGCCTTAGTAATCTGCTTGGTATTGCCGACCGAGCGAATGCGATTTTTCAGCGCGCGAGTACTCGGCATGGATTACTCCTCAAAGCCCTTCGCGGCCTCAGCGGTCACCTTGTCAATCAGCTGCAGCGCTTCGTCGCTTGGCTTATCACCCTTGTTCAGCTCGCGCATGGCGTCCTTATGAGCCGTCCATAGCTTCGTCAAGACAGCGCTTTGGGCTTCTTTCACCTTAGCGACTGGCACTTTGTCAAAGCCGCCGCTGGTGACTGCGTGGATGCTAACAAATTGTTCCCAGACGCTCATTGGCTGGTACTGCGGCTGTTTCAAAAGTTCGGTCAAGCGCTGACCGCGGTCAATTTGCGCCTTGGTAGCATCATCTAGGTCTGAGCCAAACTGGGCAAATGAGGCCAGTTCACGGAACTGTGAAAGGCCAAGCTTCAAGTTACCGCCAACCGATTTCACCGCCTTCGTCTGAGCGGCGCCACCGACGCGGCTCACCGACAAACCCGCCGAAATTGCCGGGCGAATACCCTGATAGAACAGGTCAGTTTCCAGGAAGATCTGCCCGTCAGTGATGGAGATCACGTTAGTCGGAATATACGCTGAAATGTCGCCCGCCTGCGTTTCAATGATCGGCAGGGCAGTGAGTGACCCAGCGCCTAAGTCATCCGACAATTTCGCTGAGCGCTCCAACAAGCGAGAGTGCAGGTAGAAGACATCGCCCGGATACGCCTCACGTCCTGGTGGGCGGCGCAGCAGCAGCGACATCTGGCGGTAGGCCACGGCGTGCTTGGTCAGATCATCATAAATCATCAAGGCATGCTCACCCTTGTCACGGAAATATTCGCCCATGGCCGTGCCAGCATACGGCGCTAGGTAGAGCAGGGAGGCCGCGTCCGATGGACCAGTCGCCACGATAATGGTCTGCTCCATCACGCCCTCTTCCTTGAGGCGGTCAACCAACCGGGCAATCTTTGACAACTTCTGACCAATCGCCACATAGACATTAACCACGCCGGTCTTTTGGCGCGCCTGGTTAATCATCGTATCAATAGCGATGGCGGTTTTACCGGTCTGACGGTCGCCAATAATCAACTCACGCTGGCCGCGACCAATCGGGAACATCGCGTCAATCGCCATAATACCAGTCATCAGCGGCTCGTGCACCGACTTACGGCCCATTACACCGACAGCTGGGCGCTCCACTAAGCCGCGCTGCTTGGTTTTAATGGCTGGACCACCATCCAATGGCCGACCTAGCGGGTCAACCACTCGGCCCAATAATTCCTCGCCGACCGGCACAGTCAAAATATCGCCCTTGCGACGCACTCGCGCACCGGCCTTGACCTTTTCCTCGCCGCCCAAAATCACGGCACCGATTTCATCCTCCATCAGGTTCAGCGCAAAGGCCTCGGCCACACCGTCAGCAGTTTCAATTTCTAGCACTTCTGAAGCGCCAGCCTTCGTCAAACCGTGCACCCATGCCACGCCGTCACCAACGCGAATGACCACGCCAGCGTCTTCCAACCCCTCGCTGGTCTCCAGCTGCGCGATTTTATCACGCAGGGCTTTGGACAATTCCGTCACATCAATCTTACTCATTCATTTCCTCCTGATTTGTTGTTCGCCCTGAGGTCGTTTAGTTTTTTAGCGATAGTCATATCAAGCACCGCCGTCGGCGTCGTGATTTTCACGCCGCCAATCAGCTCCGGCCGCACCACTTCGCGCAGCTGCACCGTTGCATCAGCATCAGCCGCCACCAGCTCAGTCACCGCTGCCCGCGCCTCACCAGTCAGCGCTCGGGCTGACTCAACTATCGCCACCACAACACCGCGCGCCGCCAGCTCAGCTTCAATAGCCGCCACCAATAGGTCAATGTCACGCGCGCGCTTCTCAGTCTTTAAAAGCGCAGCGACTTCATCAAGCACCGCCGCATCGCCCTGAACCAATCGATCAGCTGCATGCATCGCTAATTTTCGCCGAGAAACGCGCACCGCCATTAGCCTCGCGCCTCCTTGACCGCCGACTGAATTAGCTGAGTATCGGTCTTTGCATCAACTTTTTGCCGCAACACCGTACCGGTTGCCGCCGCCACCAGCTCAATCGTCTCAGCATGCAGCGCCTTTTTGGCAGTTTCCACTTCTTTGGTAATGTCATCGCGGGCTGACTGTAGCAATGCTTCGGCCTTATCGGCAGCTTTTTGATGCGCCATCTCAACAACTTCGGCCGCCTCATCACGCGCCGCCGCAACAATCGCACTGGCTTCAGCTCGTGCCTCCTTCAGCAGGGCAGCCGTCTTCGCCTCAGCCGCTTCAGCTTCTTTTTGCGCCGTACGCGCCGCCTTGGCGCTGGCCTGTAACTCCGCTTCACGCTGGTCAAGCATCGCCACTAGCGGCGGATAGACCCACTTTTTCAGCACAGCCAAAAGAATCAAAAAGGCAACAGTTTGCAGCGCCAACATTTTCCAATCAATACCAAGCGACTGAAACAGATCAGCCTTCTCGGCGTGCGCGGCAGCAAATTGTGTTATGATTTGATCCACAATTTACCCCTTCAAATTACATAACCTTACCGACGATGGCAGCCACGAAACCGATAATGGCGAGGGCGTCGATGAATGAAATACCCAAGATCATCATGGTGCGCAGGTCGTTGATTTTCTCTGGGTTACGACCAGCGGCGTTCATAGCTGCTGAACCGATCATTGCCGCACCAATTGCTGCGAAGGCTGCTGGGATGGCGTAGGTTAGGGCGAATGCAAGTGCTTCCATGGTTGATATTCTCCTTTATTATTACTTTATTGTACTTACTATCTATCATTCTCTGCGGCCAAAGTTCTGGCATCAACAGGGGAATGAACGGTTTCATGGGCGGGCTCGTGACTGTCATGATGGCTGAGCCCCAGTGAAATAAACACGGTTGACAACATAAAGAAAATGTAAGCTTGAATGCCGCCGATAAACAGCTCAAACAGATAGAACGGTTGCAAGACCACTGGCGCGGCGTACTGCGTCAAGTAAGCAATCATAATTAGCAGCACCTCACCGGCCAACACATTACCGAACAAACGAAAACTCAGGCCCAGCAGGCGCGAGCCTTCCGCCACTAATTCCAAAATCCCCACAAAGGCCATGATTGGATCTTTCAGGGGATTAATAAAATAGCGGCCCATATTACCCTTAAAGCCAAGATACTTAAACGCGTAGACCTGCGCCGCGATAATCGTTACAATCGCCAAACCAAACGTCATATTTAGGTCCGCCACACCACCACGAAACAGCGGCGTGCCATGATCATCAACAGTCACTGGCCCAACAAACGGCAACAAACCAAGCCAGTACTGCGCCAAAATGAAGAAAAATATCGTAATAACTAGCGGCGCAACCTTTGCTGCCTGCTGCTTATTAGGAATGACTTGCTGCACCGTGCCGTACAATCCATCAAACACCCAATGCACGAGCTTTGTGGCAAAATTATGCGGCTTTCTGCCCAGCACCGCCGCCCGCGTCCGGAATAATAGCCAGACCAACACCATGAGTCCCAACGCGCCCAACATGTGCGAATTGGTAATAGAAATCCCGCCAACCGACGCCACTTCATCGGCCTTGACTGAAATGTGTAATCCTGATGCTACTGCGTTAATCACGCGACGCTCCCTTTCGTACCGCTATTCGTTGATACTGCCGCCAAACCAATAGTCCTGCACCGGTGAATCCCAGGGCAATCCCGGCGAACATCAGCCACGGCTTAGTACCGAAGTGACCGTCCGCCCACACACCAAGTAAAGTAAAACCGATGCTCGGCGTAAACATGCGCCACGTGGTGTCACCAAGCGTCCCGATGATTGCCCACATTGCATCAACCTCGGGGTTTTTGCCGCTCTTAACAACTGGTTTGTTGGCCATTACTTCCTACTATACCAATCTGCTATAGTAGTTGCAAGATGCCACGCCGAAATTATCGTCAAAAACCGCCCGCACCTCGCCGCACACCTCATCCAGTGATGCAGCAACAGGCTGCTTGTCGTCAAAAACGCCGCTTTGCCACTGAGCGCCTGGCCCGAGATGCTGCCGATACTCAAGAACTCGTCAACCACGCGTCATTGACAGTGTACCGCTGCCAGTGGTGCGATGGGTGGCATAGCAGTTCTCGCCGCACCGCACCGCGGCAGTAGCTCCGCCGCCCAGCCTGTGCTATACTGACACTATTACTAATCAAGGAGGGAAGATGAGTACAGATACAGCAAAGGTGATTGTTTATCAGACATCATGGTGTGCGTTTTGCCACACTGAAACCGAGTGGCTACAGAAATTAGGCGTTGAGTTTGTCGCTAAGGATATTGAAGCCGACCCAAGCGCTAAAGACGAGCTGCTCAGCAAAAATGGCGGCAATTTCCAAGGCGTACCAGTCACTGACATCTGCGGTGAATTGGTACTGGGCTTTGACCGACCAAAGCTGCAGGATTTACTGCGCAAGAACGGCCTGGTCAGCGAATAATCACGTTTACATGAATAATGAATGCGTCCCCGCGGTCACATGCTGCGGGGATGTTGCTTATTAGGATCATGATGCGCCGTATTGCTTGTGTTTTTATGGATTTTGTGATATAATAGGTATATGGGCGACGTTATATCATTCCCAAAATCATCAAGAAATCCAGGTCATGTCCCGGAAAACCCCGGCAGCGCAGAGGTCATTAACCTCATCCCGCAGGAATATTATAAGCTAGAAGGCTCCATCAACGCATCGATCACCGCATTACACAGTCAAAAAGAATCCGAAGCACCTGTTTCTGACATACTACGCCAGCTTGATGAAAAGATTGCCGAGATACATACCTATCGCCCTGGCGTACCGGAGTATATTACTCTCGGCATGGGGAAAATTCTCACAGAAGCGAATATTACACCGGAGCAGATTGAGGACTGTAAGTTTATCATCGCATGTCTCGTAGAGACGGTTCAACAACCGAACAGTCACGATCCTGAACAGCAGCAGCGCGCCCTAGCCGCTGCAGCGTTACTCCCATACGACGGCACCCGGCTATATGGACTTGCGCATTATCAAACACCTGATACCACCCCACCATCAATCACCTAATCTGCTATACTAAAGAGGCTATGCCACAGAAAAAGCCAAAGCAATCAACTCAGGCCATTATTAACCGCCGAGCGCGGTTTGATTATGAGTTGGATGATGATATTATTGCCGGGATTGTGCTAACCGGGCCGGAAGTGCGCGCCGCCCGTGACGGCCATGTGCATCTGAAGGGCGCGTTTGTCACGGTGAGAAATGGCGAATTATGGCTGAATAATGCCAGCTTTTCGGTGCGCGTCACGGCACGCGGGCAGGCGGAGGCGCGAACGGTCGACACGAGCCCGCGCAAACTCCTGGCCAGCCGCAAACAGATTGATGACCTTATGGCGGCCCAAAAACAGCAAGGCATGACCATCGTGCCAACAAAGTTGCTGACAAGCGGCCGGCACATTAAACTCGTCATTGCGCTCGGCAGGGGCAAGAAACTCTACGATAAGCGCGAAACCATCAAGCGTCGTGATCAGGATCGTGAGACACGGCGGCAGATTTTTGGGAGATGAGCTGCTCATACAGCGCAGCTAGCTTTTTCACCTGCGATGCTTCAGTAAATTTTGCCGCCAATTTCTGACTAGCGGCGCCATACTGCTGACGTAATGTCTCATCAGCCAGCAGCGTCGTCACCGTCGCCGCCACACTCTCCGGCGTATTATCCGCAAACAGTCCATTCTCGCCATCTTTCACCACCTCCGACACGCCCTGATCAATAATCACGATCGGCCTGCCAGCATGCGCCGCTTCATGCAGCACCCATCCCTGGGTATCCTTGAGCGACGGGAACGTGAACACATCAAGCGCCGCGTACGCTAGACCAAGTTCCTCGCGCGGCATGGCGCCAGTAAAGATAATCCGCTCGCCACAACCCGTTTCTGCCGCTATTTTTTCCAGCGTTGGCCGATATTCAAAATCGCCAACAAACAACAACTTTGACTTTGGCCGCGCTGGAGCAACGTGTTTTGCGAAGGCCTCAATAAGAATCGGCAAATTTTTCTCCTCACCGAGCCGGCCCACAAACCCAAACACTTCATCGCTCGGCCGCAAGCCCCATTGTTTACGAAACGCCGCCAGCGCTGCCTTGGTCGGCACCGGCAGAGCATTCACGCCGTTTGGCATGAGTGTTAAATCATACCGATAATCATCATATTGCCAAGACTCTAGCTGATCACGACTTTTCCGACTCAGCGCAATCACCGCATCAGCTTTGCTATACAAAATCGTAATTACGCGTTCAATAATCTCACGGTTCCACTTCGTCACACCCGACCGCGGCCGATACAACTTCACGATTTCCAGCATATCCCGCGCCGTCACCTTCACTGACAACGGGAAAACGATACCGGCCAAAGCTAGTGCGCCGGGCAGCACGGCTGGATAGTGCTCAACGAATTCATAAATATCGGTACAATGCTGCATCACCAACGGAATGCCATTCTTATGTGCCGCCTTTACACCAACCAAACCAATTTGCGACGGAGTGAAGACATGTACCACATCAAGCCCTAGTTCAGTAATCTGCCGCTGAACAATCGGCGGAAAAAACACCGAAGTATCATAATCATCAAAAAACGCCCCCTTAATAGAAGGGAAGCGAATAATGTGCGAATCGTCATCTTCATGCAATAATTCGGCTTGTTTTGACGGGCGCATTGACTTGGCGGGGCAGAACACATACACTTCATGTCCCAGTGCCTCAAGCTCACGCTTCAGTGATTCCACAACATAGACAATACCATTGATAGACGGACGATAAGTGTCCGTGAATAGACCAATTTTCATATGTTTAGTATATCACGATTCAAGTAGCTCTCGGTAGAGAGTGAGTAACCGCTCAGCACCAGCTTTACTATCAAAACGCTGAGCAATCCGGCCAGCTGCCGTTTGCTGCTGCGCATACAACTCCGCATCGTCCCGCAGCCGCTGAACAGCGCGGATGAAATCGTCATCAGCCTCGGCCATTACCGCACCACCCCTAAACGTATCATCATAGTCATGAATATCACGCAGCACCACAGGCAGCCCCGCCGCAGCCGCTTCAACAACCACCAGACCAAACGTTTCCTGTTCGCTCGGCAGAACAAATACGTCGGCCGCTCGATAGTAATCAACCATCGCTTCCAGAGGAACGACCCCAGTAAACATCATATTCTGCGGCGGATGATTCATCATGTGTTGCATTGAGCGATTGTCGGCCGCCACAGCGCCAAACGGCACGCCGCCAACCCATATCACTGTCGTATCAGGCAAGCGACGGGCGATAGCAGCCATCACATCAACGCGCTTGCGTGGCTGGACCTGTCCTGAGCTAATCACCACGAAAGCATCCTGGTCAATACCGAGCGATTGCCGAGCGGCTTTTTTAAGCTGTGGCGACGTGTGATATTTTTTCGTATCAATCGTGTTATACAGCACCTCAATGCGCCGCTTCACGCCAAGCTTTTGCAACTCGGCCTTTGTGTAAGTTGAAACGGCAAGGACAAGGTCCGCTCGGTTATAAAAGAATCGCAGCCACCATTTCGCTAACGGGCGCCACACTCGCGCCCCTTTCAATGAACCGATAAAGCTGTCTGGCACAACATGAGCCGAAACGACTCGCCGACGGCCAGAGAAGAGGAGGCGCCACAACGAATACAGTCCTACCGTATGCACATGAACAATATCAAACTTGCCGGCAGTATTCGTCTTGATGTCCACCTCCTTCGGCAACTGCCTGAGAGAATCACGCATTTCAACATAGGCCGTATGCACACCGTGCCCTTGCACAGTGAATTCACTCTCTGAAATCATATCAACGCGGAGCGGGGAAGATTGTTGTGTCATATGCTTAGTATACCATCACTCCATCTACGCCGTAATCACCGTCCCCACCGCCTCGCCACGGGCTGCTCGAGCGATGTTACCCTCGGTCAACAGGTCACAAATAATCACTGGCGTGCGCTCTTCGGCCGCTAGGCCAATGGCCGCTTTGTCCATCACAGCAATGCTCGGATTTGCCAGCACTTCATTATAACTGAGCCGCTCAAATTTCTGTGCGTCAGGGAACTTTACTGGGTCACGATCATAGACGCCGTCAACCTTAGTGGTCTTAATCACCACATCGCAGGCCAGTTCTAGCGCCAGATTCACCGCCGCTGTATCAGTCGTCAAAAATGGCCGCCCCGTGCCACCAGCCACAATCACCACCCGACCTTTTTCCAAGTGGCTCATGGCGCGCCGGTGAGTAAATTGGTCGATCACTTGGTCAGCCCGCACATTACTCAGCGCCCGCGTCGGCACATCCTCGGCATTCAGCACATCACTCAACGTCAGCGCATTCATCATTGTCGCCAACATGCCGACATAGTCGCCAGTGATCCGCTGCAGCTTATCATTGGCCAGCTGCGCACCGCGGGCATAATTACCGCCGCCAACCATTATCACGATTTCCGCGCCCGCCGCCGTTGCTTGACGAATCTGCCCGGCAATCCACGACGCCCGAGCCGTATCAAAACCGCCGGCGTGATCGCCCTGTAATTGTTCACCTGAGAGTTTGAGAAGAATTCGTTTGTACATATTTGCAGTATAGCATTTATTACAGTGAAAAACCCGCCTCAAAAGAAGCGGGTGTGCGATGATGGACAAGAGAGCATTGAGGCCCTGCAGGGAGGCGCCAGCTGTTATGTACAGCCGACGCCTCCCGTTGGGGTCAATCAATCATCGGTGCTGTTCTCGCCGGATGGCGATAAGCAAGCAACCGATAGCTATTGCAACCCCTCCCATTACGAGGAAGTAGGGGTCTACGCCCGTTTTTGCCAAGACCGTAGTCTTGGGCTGGACGGGTGTAGGACGGTCGGGCTTTTCACAGCCCAGCTCCTGCTTCTCAGCAGGGGACAAGTCGCGGACCTTAGTCCAATCCTGCCACTCAGTCACCGGGTCCATGGCGACCCAGGTCCAGGTGGTAGTGTCGAACTTGAAGTCAGTGGTCTCGGTGCCCTTGCGGGCTTCGAGGCCACCTTCACAGGTCTTGCGTTCGTCCTGCACCTCTTTGGTGAGAGACTCAGGCTTGTCGGGCTTTTCACAGCCCAGCTCCTGCTTCTCAGCAGGGGACAAGTCGCGGACC
>JAUMWY010000002.1:0-24033 GCA_030529385.1 Candidatus Saccharimonadota bacterium | reverse complement strand
GCTTCGAGGCCACCTTCACAGGTCTTGCGTTCGTCCTGCACCTCTTTGGTGAGAGGTGTAGGACGGTTGGGGCGAGGAGCTTCCTCGGCCTTGTTTGTCAAGGTAATGGCGATTGACTCGCCAGCCCTGACCACGACGGGGTTCTCCGAGAAAACCGGTTCACCCCACCTGACGCCGATAACCTCCGGGAGGTTAACCTCCCGGAAAATTAGTACCGTGCCCGGTTTAAACCGGGCGGTGTACGCCGCCTCTCCTTCTTTAAGAGTGAGCCGACGCGGCTCCGCGGAGGATCCGTCACTGTATTCAATGGTGTAGCTAACGCCCTCAGGTAGGTTATCTCCCAACTTAGTGATGTTGACAGTGCCCAAATCCTGGGCGCTACCACTACCACCGCCGCTAACGGCCCACTTCACCTTGTGGGTGAGAGTGGTGCCGTTGATGGTAGCCGTATTGGCGAATGTATCGCCATTATATACGGCCTCCGTCGGCACTGTCCAATACAGTGTCCTGTAGCCATGCGCGGGGTTAATGAGCCCCGCTGGAACGGTTACGGTATATTGAGTACCAGCCTCATTCCACTTACCGGTCCATCCATCAAGGGATTTCCAGTAAGTGTCCGATCCAGGCTCCCGGTATTGTACCAGGAGGCGGGCGTCGGTGTTCCTGTGTCCCTGGGTATCAGGGCCATCAGGGCTAAGAGTGTCGGTAATGGTAATGTCGCCCGGGAGGTTTGAACCTCCCCAAACGACATTCCATCCGAGTCTCCCATCTTGTTCCTGCCAGCCGCCCTTAATAGGGGCGGTCGGTGGTGTGTAGGGCTTCGGCTGGTTGGGGTCGGGTTTTACCCCGCCCTCCGGAAGTTGGGTAGTGACTGTTACGCCACCACCTACAGAGAAAGAAACCGAGTCCTCCTGCGACTCTTTTGCAAGAGTTGCCAGGAACCATAAGGTTCCTCCAATGTTAACCTTGCCGTCCACAAAGGACGACAAGGTACAGGTCAGTGTCGGCGCAAGAGCGCCAACGACCACACAATTACCGACGACATTTTTATTGTCGTCGGTTAATTCAAATCCTTGCGTGAACTGCCGGAACTGCTCCGGCAGCGTCATACCAAAGGTGTCGCCACCCTTAGCGGCGTCTGGCACCGCCCAAGTGGCATCGAGCCGAACGCGGTCGCCCGCGTTCCACTCGGAGTCAACGACGGGGCCGCCCCCATCGTTGGAGCGCTGCAAAGTCACCCCGGAAATCGCTCCGGGGTAGGTGTGCTCAGGGGGATTCGCTGCCGTAGCAACGCCCCCCCCGAATACACCCGCAATCATCGCCAGCACGGCGACGATGGTCACGAAGACGCCTACGGGGCGTCTCAAGTGTATGGGATTCATGATAGACTTTCCTGTGTAGGATGGACAGGGAAAATCAACCTCAATGCTCTCAATTGTTAAGAGTTTCCGCATACGGAAATCATCGCTTCAGCCTGAGCTAAAGCGAATCGCCGTAATGGCAACTCCAGCAATGAACGCTCAAAGGCTGACTAACATTAAATTGTAGCACAAAATATAATAAAAGTCAATATTTTGCGGCCCTCTGACGCATACGGGGTATGTTTATTCCCCAAAACCCGCTACAATACGTATATGAAGCTATACTCTTGGAATGTGAATGGTATCCGTGCCGTCATCAATAAGGGCGAATTTGCCGCTTTTATTGCCGCGCATAATCCCGATATTATCTGCCTACAGGAAACGAAAGCGCAGCGCAGGCAAGTGGAGCTTGATTTGCCAGAGTATCACGAACATTTTTATTCAGCAGCCAAAAAGGGTTATTCCGGGACGGCGATTTTCTCGCGCACACCGGCGCTGCGGTATCGCGACGGCTTTCCGGATGATATTGTGGCTGAGTATGGATTGACGGGTGATCAGTACGGCGACCCGAATGACGAGGGGCGGATTATCGCGGCGGAGTTTGACGATTTTTGGCTGGTGACCTGCTATACGCCAAACGCTAAGGGCGATTTAAGTCGGCTGTCACTGCGGCATCAGCAGTGGGATCCAGCGTGTTTAGCGTATCTTCAGGGACTGGAGACAGGGAAGTATGGCGCCGCCAAGCCGGTGCTGTATTGTGGCGATATGAATGTGGCACATCAAGAGATTGATTTGGCGCGGCCGAAAGAAAATGTCGGCAAACACGGCTTTACGATTGAGGAGCGGGCGGGATTTCAGGCCTATCTGGACGCGGGATTTGTGGATGTGTTTCGGGCGGCGCATCCTGAGAAGACCGGTGCTTACACCTGGTGGACGCACTGGGGTAATGCTCGGGCGCGGAATGTTGGCTGGCGGATTGATTATTGGTTGGCCAGTCGGGAAATCGCCGAGCGCATCACCGAGGCGGCCATTCACCCCGAACAAATGGGCTCCGACCACTGTCCAGTCAGCATTACCATAGGCGGGCAGAAATGAGGATTATCAAAAGAAAGCCGCTTTTATGCGCCGTAATCTGCGTCGCCTTAGGTATAATCGGCGGCGGGCTATGGCTATATTGTCAACACCGCGCGGAGCAGTCAGCGCCAATTATAACAGCGCCGGACCAGCAGTCCACTCATCCCGACACGGCGCACTCTGAAGAAAAGGAACCAGACCCCACCAAACCAGCACCCGCGCCAAAGCCAGATTCAGTCACCATCACGCTGCCCGGTGCCGCACTCATCACGGCGCGCAAGGCTAATTATACCGATGACGCTGATATATGGCGCGTGACGAACAAAACTCACGGCTTTCACAATCCTCGCTATATTCCGCCCGATTTAACCGTGGTGAGCGTGGCGACGAAGCCAGGGCGCGGCCGGGATGAGCGGTCAGTGCGGGCGGTGATTATCAATGATTTAACGGCCATGATGCAGGCGGCCGAACGAGACGGCGCACCGCTACAGGTCGGCAGCGGTTATCGCAGTTATGCAACGCAGGCGGTGTTGTTTGATAATTACGCCAGGCAACACGGCGAAGTAGAGGCGGCGCGGTTTAGTTCACGGCCTGGGCATAGTGAGCATCAGTCGGGGCTGGCGATTGATTTTGATGCGCCGGGCGGGGCGTGCTGGGTGGACAATTGTTTTGCCGACACGGCGCAGGGCAAATGGCTAAAGGCGCATGCGCATGAATATGGGTTTATTTTACGCTATCCCGAAGGCAAAGAGGCGGTGACGGGCTATTCGTATGAATCGTGGCATTTTCGCTATGTTGGACGGGAGTTAGCGACGGCGCTGCATCAGTCGGGGCTGACGCTGGAAGAGGCAGCGCCATATTTGCAGCGAGCCCGCCAGCAGCAGGAGAGGCGCAGTGCGTAATCCGGCGCGAATCGGTGTAATTATCGTGCTGAGTGGTTGGGCGGCGCTGACTGGACTACTGATTCATCAGGCGCAGCACGCCAGCGAAGCCCGGCATCAAGCGGTGATGAACATCGCAATCGCCGCGCCGCAATCCGTCCGCGTGCCACTAACCGATACCGTTAGCCTGACGGTATCGTCGTGGCGAAAATTAACATTGGGCAATGATTGGTCATATGTCAACGCCAGTCGCGGAATGCAGCCGGACTTTGCGCCGCACGTTACCACAGTGGCTGTACCGCCAGCAGCGTGGTACACGGCGCCGCAGTTGCAACCGCGAGCCGCGCGGGCGTTTGAACAGTGGGCGGCGGCGGCAGAGTATGCTGGCTATCCAGTGCTCATCGCCAGCGCCTATCGCTCCGGCCCCGACCAGCGAGCAGTGCGCGATGCGCTTGTCGCTTCATACGGCGCGGCATACGCTGAGCGCTTTTCCGCCCGGCCAGGCTACAGCGAGCATCAGCTCGGCCTAGCGGTTGACGTCACTCGCCGCACGCCGGCCTGTGAAGAGAACTTTGATAATTGCCGGCTTGACGATGTTATGGCGCAGTGGCTGGCCAGTACCGCGCCGCACTACGGGTTTATTCTGCGCTATCCGCCAGGTAAAGAACACATCACTGGCGTGCCGGCCGAGTCGTGGCATTTTCGCTATGTCGGCAAGGAAATGGCGGCGGCCGTGACGGCATCAGGGCTGACGTTTGATGAGGTGATCCAACGGCTTGAAGCGTATCGCCAGGCGCGCTAAGATTGCCCGCATGCACGCAGTCTGTCATACTAATGACATGTACAATTTTTGGCGCAAACAAGCGCAGGGCAAGCCGCTGTTTCCTGACGTTGAATGGAATCGGCCGGAGCGACGTGATTTGGCGGGGCGGTTAGGAATTATTGGCGGTAATAAACTTGGCTTTGCGGCCGTGGCGGATAGTTATCAAGCGGCGAGTAGTGCCGGTGCTGGACAAGTGCGCGTGCTGCTGCCGGATGCACTGAAAAAAAGCGTCCCGCCAAGCATGACGGATGTGCTGTTTGCGCCGACTACAACGTCGGGTGGACTGAGTGGTGAGGCAGCGAGCGACGTAGCGGCGCTACGCGAGTGGGCGGACGTGTTGCTGCTGTGCGGTGACGCCGGGAAGAATAGTCAGACGGCGGTGCTATATGAGTCGCTACTGACAGACGCTGAGCAGCCAGTGGTGCTGACACGTGATGCGATTGATCTGGCACTGCCTGGCGCTGCGCAGTGGCTTGACAATCCGCGCGTCATTGTGGTGGCGTCATTTGCTCAAACCCAGAAGTTGCTGCGAGCGGTGTATTATCCGAAAATGTTAACTTTCCGAATGCAGTTGGCGCAGTTGGTGGAAGTGCTGCACAAATTTACCATTTCTTATCCAGTGACTCTAGTGACGTTTCACGCTGAGCAGTTGGTGATGGCGCGGGGCGGGGAAGTCATTACACAAGAATGGAGTCAACCAATGCAATTGTGGCGCGGCCAGACGGCGGCGCGCATGGCGGCGTATGCGCTATGGTCACCGGAAGCGCCGTTGGCGGCAGTCAGCGCCAGTATCGCGGGAGATGCGCGGTAGATGATTATTGCAGCGCTGCTCGCGATTATTTTGCCACTAGTGCTGATTGTTGGTCTGCGACTGCCAGCAAAAATCGGCATGACCGTGAGCGCGGCGATTGTGGCGGTGGTGGCGTGGGCAGTGTGGCGGATGACGCCGATAGCTATGGCGGCATCGGTCGTGCAGGCAGCCCACCGTGCGCTGACGATTGGCCTGATTTTGTTTGGTGCGGTGCTGCTCCTGAAAACACTGGAGACGACGGGCGCGATGGTGCGGATCAAGCACGGCTTTCAGTCGTTATCGGGCGATATGCGCGTGCAAACGGTGCTGGTGGCGTTTGCGTTTGTCAGTTTACTTGAGGGTGCGTCGGGGTTTGGTACGCCAGCCATCGTCGCCGCGCCGCTGTTGATTGTCCTTGGGTTTTCGCCGCTAGCGGCGGCATCATTGGCGCTGCTGGGCGATACTGTGGCCTGTACGTTTGGCGCGGTGGCGACGCCGCTGCTTGTGGGGCTGGAGAATGTGCCGCAATATTCTGATGCTTTGGTGTGGCTGGTCGGGGCGCAGGTGGCGGTGTTTGATCTTGTGATTGCGACGCTGCTGCCGCTGGGGCTCGTCAGCGTATTAGTGCTAGGATTTGGCACACAAACGAGGACAACAAAACTGCAAGCAATTCGTGACATTGCACCATGGGCGCTACTCATCGGACTGGTGTATAGTGTGAGTGCATTTACGATCGTGCGGCTAATCGGACCAGAGTTTACGGCGATTATTGCTGGCGCTATAACGCTGGGCGTTGGCACCTGGACAGTGCGGCGCGGCATTGGCGTGCCGTTTAGTCGCTGGACGACCGGCCACGATGCGGCCTCACGCGTCGCGACCAACCACACAACCGCCACCATGCCCCTATGGCGCGCCTGGCTGCCCTACGGAGTTGTTGTTGGCTTGCTACTCCTGACGCGCACCGTCCCGGACGTCAAAGCCGCCGCCGTTAGCATCGGCGATCTCAGCCTGCACGCTATTTTCGGCGTCAGCGGGATTGATTCAATATGGCACGTCCTTTATTCGCCCGGCATCATCCTGTGTGTCGCCGCCATCAGCGCCGCGCTTGTCGGCGGACGGTCACTGCGGCCACTCGCCGGAGCCGGCCTGAGCGCCGGAAAAACCGTGCTCACGGCGATGCTAGCACTGATACCAACCCTCATCCTCGTCCAAATCTTCAGTAATTCCGGCCATAATGCAGCGGGGTTAGCAGCCATGCCGGTTTATATCGGCAGCACCCTGGCCGCGACATTTGGTCATATCTGGCCAGTGTTTGCGCCGCTACTCGGCACGATTGGCGCCTTTATCGCTGGGTCAGCGACCGTTTCAACACTTACCATGGGGCCAGTGCAAGCAGCCATCGCTCATGATGCCGGATTGCCATTGATGATAATTTTAGCGCTGCATATGATTGGCGCAGCGGCTGGCAATATCATCGCCATTCATAACGTCGTGGCCGCCTCAACCGTTGTTGGCTTGGCGCACCAAGAAAGCCGCATTATGCGCGTTCTGCTTTTACCAACCATCAGCTACGCGGCGCTGACTGCTTGTATCGGCATCGTCATTGCCATCATCATATAAAAACCGCCCGGTATTCGGACGGCGTTACAGGAGCGACCTCTGGTACCGCGGGCCGGACTTGAACCGGCACGAGCGATTGCTCACCAGATTTTGAGTCTAGCGCGTCTACCAATTCCGCCACCGCGGCACAAGAGAACGCTCCTTAGACATCGGTTATTATACCACAACAAACCCCAAAAGCACAAGGCCGCCGCCCTTTATTTTTATGCTTATATTGACTATACTAAGGGGGATGAATCCAATAGCTCCAGCACCGCGGCCACTGCCTGACCAATCGCGTCAGCCGGTTAGTCAACCAGCTCGTCAATCAACCCAGGACGCCGCAGCAAATGTGATTCGGGAGCAAATTAACTCTATTTACAGCGGAGGATCCGCCGAAACCACGCCACACACCACGCCAGCATCAGCAACCGCCACACAGTCAACGGCTCAGCCAACCGCCGCGCCACAGTCACTAACAGCCGCGCAGTCAGCTCATATTCAGCAATCAACAACAGCGCCCGCCCAGCATCCGTCCGCAACGGCCGCACAATCAGCACCAGCCACCCACGGCCTGCGCACCGCGCCGCCCGCCACTCAAGCCTCGCCACAGAACACCACCACTTCACCCACCGCGCAACAACCTCGTCGCGCCCCACAGGCCACGCCCGCCGACTGGCAGCAGTATCACAGCGCTTGGCAAAAATACTATCAACTCTACTACGAACGCTACTACGCCAACCACCTGCACTCACAGGCCGCGCAGTCAACAGAGCAGGCAACCAGCACTGAGGCGCTCGATTTTGACGCTGAATCGCCCGAAAAAGCCGCCATGCGTGAACTCCGCACTAAAATCCGCAACAAAGTGCGCGCCGGTGCGACCACTGTTAAAAAATCGCGCCACTTCGTGCCAGTGCTGGCCGGCGTGGCAGTATTCTTGGTTTTTATGTTTTTACAGTACAACCGCATACTGTTCGGCATGGTAGCGGCGTATACTAGCCCTGGCAATATTGACCCGCAGAATATCATCGTTGATCCCGGCACTAATGTCGCCGTCGGGCCGGAGCCGCGACTAATTATCCCCAAGATTAACGTTGATGCGCCAGTCGTCTATGGCGCCGCACCAGACGTCGCATCACAACGAAAAGCCATGGAGCAGGGTGTTGCGCATTTTGCAGTGGCCGGCGCCAGCGCCACCCCGGGTCAAATCGGCAATACTGTCCTAGCTGCCCACTCGTCAAACGACGCCTTTGCGGCCGGCGACTACAAATTTGTCTTTGCGCAAAATGAAAAATTAGGCAAAGGCGATCTTATTTACACCCATTACGAAGGCAAGCGTTACACCTACAGCATCACCAGCACTGAAGTTGTTATGCCGCAAGAAATCGGCAAAATCCAGCTACAGACCGACAAGCCAATGCTCACCCTAGTCAGTTGCGTACCAATTGGCACCGCTGAAAAGCGCCTGCTCATCTTTGCCGAGCAAATCAGCCCCGACCCGAAAGGCGCTGAAACTCCAAAGCAAGCAGATAACGCCGCACCGCAATCAGCCGATATTCCCGGCAATCCGTCGCCAACCCTGCTTGAGCGACTGTTTGGCGCGGGCTAAACGCTCAGACACCAATCACTCCTCCTCGGTCGTTAGCGCCAACCACTGCAACGCAAAAGTGTTGTCTTTACGCGTTACGGCCAGCATGAACCGTTGGTCGCTAGAAAACGCCGTCTCAAATGCCACGTTATCAAACAGCCGATGCTCATTCGCGCCATCAAATTCCTGCATCACCAATCCGCCATCAGTCGCCCGACGCTGCAGATGAAAACTGTCCAGCCACGCCATCTGCTCACCAGGCGCCAGCGCAATTTGCCGCGACACGCTGAGCCGCTCCAAATCGTAACTCATCATCCCAGCCTCATCACGCGCCACCACAAAGCGGCCATTATCACCAATCGTCAGCGCTTGCACTGGCCGGCCAAACTGAAAATTGCGCGGTTTACTGAGAAGTAGCTGCATAGCTTCATCACTATCACCAAGCGCGCCGCGATACATTGTCACCGTCTGACCAACCGCCACCGCCACCGTATCCTTATGGAAATAATGCGAGGCGCGTACCGTAAGTGGCAAATTCGCCTCATTGGCCGCCAGGGTGCGCACCATGCGCGGCTGCTTCCAGCCTTTCTTCCATATGCCGGCCGCAGTCACCGCATCACGCTGCGACACAAAAGCAATCGTCTGATCACCGTACAGCGAAAACTGACGAACCTGCGAGATGAGCGGCACGGAAATCGTTGCCTGCGACAGATTAATCTCACGCAGTTCGCCAGAATCCTGCAGTGCGTACAGCACCGCGCCACTCGTCCCGGCAAAGGTGGCTTCTCGCAGCGCCAAGCCCGTCAGCGTCGTCACGTCAATCATCTCCTCCGGCTTCTCCCGGTCCAGCCGCAGCCACTGCAGCTTCGGGCCATCAGCCGTCTGGTACTGATGCTTCACCAGCACAAACCGCGCGCCAGTGTCCCATTCATGGATAGTAAACTGGTGCGGCGTATCTGGATTGTCGTAACCAAGCAGCTTCGCTACCGGCAGGGGGTGCGTCGTGTACTTCGGCTTTTTGACATCGCGCACATCAGTCCAGCTAACAATCGGCGCCGCCACCGAGCCGCTGACTGTCACCAGCCACTGACCGCCCGGCGCAAACCGCGCCGACTGCACTAAACCAAGCTCCGTCATCGTCGTCACGCGCCGCTTCGTCGGCACTAGTCGTGCGTAGTCAAGATAGGTGACGGTTTCTGGCTGGATGGTTAGTGTTTTTTGCCACGGTTCGTAGCCCTCAAGGTGCATCATGAACTGTCGCTCGCCAGGCAGCACGGTACTCTTTGTCTTAGTAGTGCGAATCGCCTCGCCGTCAACCCGCACCATCGCCCCACGCGGCAGCGAATCATATTGCACCAAGCCCGTCTGATGAACCGACCGTTTAGTAATATCAAAGCGATACCCTAGCATCAGTAACATCAGGACAATCACCAGTCCAATAACCGTCAGTGTCATCAGCGCATACACAAATGTGCGACGCGCCAGCTCTTTTCGTCGTGATGGCGTTTGGTGCATAATTACAGTAAATTATACCACACTGCAGGGCTTGCAAAAACCGTAGGCTGTTTGCGATAATAGAAGAAACCACCACGGTGCAAAAGGGGAGTATAAGAATGAAACAACGATTTGTGTTTATCAACGGCCGGGCATATGACCCAATCACTGGATTGCCAGTAACAACAGCTGAAACCAGCGCGCCAGCCGCGCATAAGCCAGTAGATACAGCGCCATCGCGGCCCGCCAAGCGAGGCACCGCCGTGCACACACTCCATAAATCACAGGCCTCCCGATCAACAACCTTGAGCCGACGCCACATTAAGCGGCCGGCCGCGCCAGCCCCCGCGCCAATCGTCAGTAAAAAACAGCGCGTTCGCGTCACGACGGCAACTCACGCCAATGTCAAGCGCTTCGCCGAGCCAGTCTTCGTGCCTCCAGTCACGCCGACTCCTGCGATCCGTGATCGCGCGGCCGAAACTCATCCTGTCGCGCACCGCGCTAAAGCCCGCAAAGCCACCCCACAACTACGCGCTAAAGTGCAGCGCCAGCAAGCCCTTGATATGCGCTTACCATCACAAACAGCAGCACCACAGCCAACCGCGCCAAAACCTGCCGCCATCCTCAAAAACGAAGCTATCGCTGCCGCTATGGAAAAAGCGGCCGCACCAAAACAGTCGCGCCGCCAGAAGAAAACGCGCCAATCACGCGGGCTGTTTGGCTCATGGATGCAAACTGTGGCGGTCGGCATGGCGGTGATGGTGCTGGGCGGCTACTTTACCTACCTCAGCATGCCAAACATCTCGATCCGCATGGCCGCCATCCAATCAGGCGTCAACGCCAAATATCCTGGCTACCGACCGGACGGCTACGCACTGCGCGGACCGATTAGCTTCAAAAATGGCGAAGTATCAATGAAATTTGCCTATGCCGGTGGCGAGCAACATTACACTTTGACACAGCAAAAAAGCAACTGGGACTCTGCGGCTGTCAAGGAATACGCGGCTAGCGAAGGCGAAGTACTAACGACGACCATGGTTGATGGCCTAACGATTTACGGCCACGGCGATCGCGCAACTTGGGTCAACGGTGGCGTGCTGTATCAAATCACTAGCCATGCGCCGCTGTCTAGTCAACAAATTCAGAAAATTGCGACGAGTTTATAATAGCACTTCAAGCCTAAGGTCTAGGCGGCGGCAAAGCACTCTTACATACACGACGAATATTGCCAGCGCGCCAGCCAGTCCCGGGCGCTATCAATCGCAAGTTGCAAGTACGCGAGCTGTCCGATTTTGGCTTATATGACACCGTTGTGCTTTGTTCATTATCAATAATCTGGCGGTGAGCGTAATCTTGCTCAATAATATCAACCACTAGTTGCTTATTTGCAACATTATAGCTCATAATTAACACTCCGGTATTCATTGCCGTAAAATCAACGACCGGCTTTGTTTTGCCATTATACTGCCCGACCGCAACCCCCTGGTAGTAGACATCTACCTCATCCGCCAAATCACCTAAATAAGCATCTTGAATGAGACGGCTTTTAGAGTCTGGAGCACTGTCAAACCCCAGCTTGCCGGTTTTAGTAACTTTTATCTGAAGCGCTTTTTTAATGCTAGTTACTGTTGCTTCAGTCTTAGCGTCTATCGCATCGTTTCGCATCCAGCCATACGAAACGATGGCAATAGTGATAAGTATGGCAATGACCACAATAACCACAATAAGCTCAACTATTGAAAATCCCTGTTTTTGTGTATTCATATCATTGATTATTTATTTGGTATTAAAACTAATGATTCCTGGTTATAGTATCAAGAAGTGCGTAAAAAGGCAATTATTATCTTATCCGCCGTAATGACTATACGAGCTGACGGACTGTGCTACAATGGTTAGAATATGACTAACCGGTGGGCGGGAGATAATATGAGCGAACTCCGTAGCTGTGCAATACCCGAACAGCCCATCCCTAATGAAATACTGGGCCGCCTAGAAGACATTAGGCGAAAGACGCTTATTGATAACGGACCAGAAAAGCCGGCTACCATCAAGTTAGTTGCAACGACCGACCTTGAGAGTCTTCTGGTTGAGACTCAAACTATATTGGAAGTTCTTATAGATAGCCGACCAACCATATCAAGCGACGAGTTGGCGGGCGAATCGCAACATCAGCAGAGAATGCGGACATCTCACCATATGCTTGCTCTTCATGTTATTGAGAAGATTCGGCTGGAGCTGTGCGAAAGACGTAGTACTGCCGAAGCGCTGGCCCGTGTCAGCGCACGTACTTTAGTGATATAATACCCTCATGACTACACGAACTCGTTTTGCACCGAGCCCGACGGGCTATATTCACTTGGGTAATTTGCGAACTGCACTGTTTGCATGGCTGGTGGCGCGTCAGGATAAGGGTGATTTTATTGTGCGCGTGGAAGATACTGATCAGGCCCGCTTTGTGGTCGGGTCAGAGGAAGTGATGCTGGAAACCCTGCAGTGGCTGGGGCTGGACTGGGACGAGGGGCCACGCTTGGGTCGCGGTGAAACTGGCGCCTTTGGGCCGTATCATCAGACAGAGCGACGCGATATCTATCTTCAATGGGCACAGCGACTAATTGATAAGGGGTTAGCCTACGCCGACCCTTATACCCCTGATGAAGTACAGGCCTTTCGCGACCAAGCCAAAGCCGAAAAGCGCGCCTTTTTATACCGCGATCACCGCCCAACCAATCCGCCAACTTGGCGGCTCGGTATGCCGCTGCGCTTTAAGACACCGCACATCAAACGCTACAGCTGGCATGACGCGGTGATGGGTAACCTATCCGCCGGTCCTGAAGCACTAGACGATTTTATTTTGATTAAGGCCGATGGGCTGCCAACCTATAATTTTGCGCACATTATTGACGATTTTGAGATGAAAGTAACGCACGTGATCAGAGGCGCGGAATATATCGCCAGCACGCCGAAGTATTTATCACTATACGAAGCGCTGGAGATTACACCGCCCGTTTTGGCGCATATGCCGCATATTTTAGCGCCGACTGGCAATAAAAAACTTGGCAAGCGTGACGGCGCCAAATCAGCCACTGAATATCGTGATGAGGGCATCCTACCAGAGGCAATGATGAACTTTTTGGCACAATTGGGCTGGAATGATGGCACGGAGCAGGAGATTTTTAGCGCCGAAGAATTGATCGAGAAGTTCAGTTTAGCACGCGTCCAAAAGTCCGGCGCGCGCTTCGAGGAGCAGCGGCTGATTTGGCTAAATGGCCAGTGGATTCGGCGAATCGATGCGGATGATCTTTATAATCGCTGCAAGCCATTTTGGGGGCCGGAGGCCAAGGGCGCGAAAGAGCCGCTCAAACGACAAATTATCGCGCTGGTGCAGGACCGCCTGAAAACACTCAGTGATTTGCCGGGACTGACTAATTATTTCTTTGTCGAGCCAACAAGTGACTGGGCACTGATTGACAGTAACAAGCAGCTAAAAAAACTGTCGCACGACGAACAACGAGGGTTATTGACCGCTGCCGCCGAGGCACTAGAGCAGGTGAGTGATTGGACGCCAAACACCATTCAAGATTGTCTAAACGAACTATTAGAGACTACTGGACAGAAACCTGGCATATTATTTAGCCTGGTACGCATCGCCACCACCTGGGCGCCATTCAGCCCGCAACTGAACGACACCCTCGCCATCATCGGTCAGGAGCGAACCGTGGCGCGGCTTCGGCGGGCAATTGCTGAGCGATAAATAAAGCCGCTTATGCTATACTTATCTCTATGAGAACTCCAACGCATCGTTCGCGGCGCCTTAGCCAATGGTTACACGCCCACCACGTCAGCATCGCACTGATTGCCGGCGCGCTGGTAGTTGCCGGCGTCTTTATCGTCGCCATCAGTTCACTTCAATCATCGCCCGATCACGCCGGTATTTTCACCCCGAAACCAAAACCGAAACCCAAAGAAAAGCACTATTCACTCCTGACCGGCCAGGAAATCGCCGACGTGAACGACGCCACCAAACCCGTCACTGGCGTGATGATTGAAAACAGCCCGGCCGCCCGGCCGCAATCCGGTCTATCAAAGGCCGGCGTGGTCTACGAGGCGGTGGCCGAAGGCGGCATCACTCGCTTTTTGGCGCTGTATCAGGGCGACAAGCCAGCCCTTATCGGCCCGGTGCGCAGTCTGCGACTCTATTACCTCAGCTGGGCCGCACCATACCAAGCATCCATCGCCCACGTCGGCGGTAGCGACAACGCCCTAGCGACCGTTCGTAACGGCACATACCGCGACATTGACGAATTCTTTCACGGCGGATTTTATTGGCGTGCCCGCGACCGCTACGCCCCGCACAATGTTTACACTTCTGGCGAAAAATTGGACCAACTACAATCCCAAAAAGGCTACACGAATTCATCATTCACCAGCTTCCCGCGCCAGGACGGCAAGCCAAGCGACACGCCAACCGCCACCACCGTTCGCCTCAACTTTAGCGGCGCCACTTACAACACCCACTACACCTACGATAAAGACAGCAATTCCTATCGCCGTTTCTTGGCTGGACAACCACACAATGACCGTGAAGCCGGGCAATTATCGCCAGCCGTCGTTGTCGCCCTAGAATCACAGGCCATCCTCCGACCAAACAGCGGCGGTTACGAAGATATCGTCACCACCAGCAGCGGCAAGGCCACTGTCTTCCAAAACGGTACCGCTACCGCCGCCACTTGGCGCAAAGCCAACTTTGATGCGCCACTGGAACTGATTGACGCCAACGGCAAGCCGCTTGCTTTGAACCGTGGCCAAACCTGGATCGGCGCCTATACGCCAGGGCGGGGGAGCGTGTTGTGGGAATAGAGCCCGGCACCAAATCCATCGCCCACTTCCAGCGCCACAGCCGCCGCGTTTTCATGCTGCTTGGCGTCGTCTCGCAATTATTACTCACCGCCAGCGTCGGCATCCTTATCGCCAATACCCAACTTCTCAGCTGGCAAAGTCTGCCGTTTTGGGTAATTTTGCTGGCAATTTTTATTATCGGCACCATTCTGACACTACTGCTGCTGCGTTTTGTGCTAGAGCCGCAGCGTGATATGCTGGCCGCGCTTATGCATAAAGCCGGTGAGGCCACTACACTGGCACCGCCCAATCCCAATCATAAACGCCACGCCACGACGGGATTTAAAACAGTATTGCAGACAATTTACCGCTGCCCGGACAGCTCACATGCCGCACCAGCCCCCGCCAGCACCGACACTATTCTCACTCAGGCGCTCAACAATACCAGCTGCGGCGTCGTCGTCTTGAATCCGCAGAAGCAAATCATCACTGCCAATCGCGCCGCGCCAATCGCTCAGGCACAGGATGGCCGTTCGTATCTGGCGCTGGATTTTATTGATGACCAATCACTGGAGGAGTGGCTGGCAGACATTGATGGCACTACTGTTAATGCCGAACGACGCTGGCGCCGCGTGGCGACCGACCCTGACGTGATTCGCGATACTAAAATCTACGATATTGTCGCTTCCTATCAAAAAGACGCGCCGGGCGAAACCGTCGTGATGCTGTTTGATCGCTCAGAGCGCTACCTCCCGGAAGAGGAAGATTTAAACTTCATCGCGTTTGCGGCACACGAACTGCGCGGCCCGATTACTATTATTCGTGGCTATCTTGATGTCTTAGAGCAGGAGCTGGCCGACCGGCTTATTGACGATGAGCCGCAACTACTAGAGCGTTTGACCGTTTCCGCCAACCGTCTGTCGGGCTATATTAACAATATTCTTAATGTAGCGCGGTTTGATCGCCATCACCTCAAAGTTCACTTGGCGGAAGATACCGTAGCGCATATTTACGCCTCCATTGCCGATGATATGCAGCTCCGCGCCAGTACCCAGCACCGCCTTCTCAGCGTCAATCTACCCGACACTTTACCAACCGTAGCGGCCGACCGCGGCAGTATCTCTGAAGTCATCGGCAACTTGGTTGACAATGCCATCAAATACAGCTTTGAGGGCGGCACCGTCAGTGTCACCGCTGAACAAAAAGGCGATTTTGTTGAAGTATCAGTGACAGACAATGGCGTTGGCATGCCGGCCAGTGTCGTCAAAAACCTGTTTCATAAATTCTACCGCTCGCACCGCAGCCGGGAAGCCGTGGCCGGCACTGGTATCGGCTTGTACATCTGTAAAGCCTTCGTTGAGTCGCACGGCGGCACTATCAGCGCCCGCAGCCGCGAAAATGAAGGCTCGGTCTTCTCCTTTACGCTGCCAATTTATGACACCGTCAAAGATAAATTATTAGAAGATGGACAATTAAACAGTAGGCTGGTCCGGCAGGGCGGGGGCTGGATTAAAAATCACGCAATGTACCGAGGATAGGAGGAGATATGGCTATTAAGACAATTTTATGCGTAGAAGATGACCGATTTATTGGCGAAATGTATGTCCGAAGCCTGAATAAGGCCGGCTACGACGTGACCTGGGTAGTGGACGGTAATGATGGGCTCGTGGCGGCGCGCAATCAGCAGTTTGATCTGATTATCCTTGACTTGATGCTGCCAGAACAGCGCGGTGATCAGATTTTGGATGCGCTACGCAATAATGATGTTGATTTGGTGCCGCACAGTAAAATCCTGATTATGACCAATTTTGAGCAAGATGATCAGTCAAAGGCGAAGGTGGCCGAACGGGTGGATGGCTATCTCATTAAAGCCGACATTACACCGCGCAAATTACTAGAGGCGATTCGTCTGCTGGATCAGGGGCTAGACATCACCACCGATTCTGTGCTATAATAAAAGGTAGTTTGGCCTCATCGTCTAGCGGTTAGGACACCGGGTTCTCATCCCGGCAACCGGGGTTCGATTCCCCGTGAGGTCACCATAGAAAGCGGCGCAGGATACCACACTACCTGGGCCGTTTTCTTACAGTAAAATAAAGTTACCATTCACTAACGGAGCCATATGAGCACACACCACCTACAACTAGCTACACTGCCATTCACCGCGATTACATCCGGGGAAAAGACTATTGAGTCGCGGTTATTCGACGAGAAGCGACGAAAGATACAAATAGGCGATATTATTGTATTCACCAACCGCGAGAATCCAAGCCAAACAACAAAAGTGGAGGTTATTGGACTATTGCGCTATAAAACCTTTCATGAGTTATTTAGCCATAATGACCCTAAAAAGTTTGGTGGCGAGAATATCGAGTGGCTAGAGTCGCAAATAAACGAATTCTACTCCCTGGATGAGCAACGACAGCATGGTGTAGTCGGTATTGAATTCGTACTTACGACATAGCTTTATTGACTTTTTCTCTATTAATTGATATATATATCAGATTCTGTAAAGAATCTATCTTGTCCTATCCCTGGCTGCGTCAAGAAATCGCAGCCATCACAGGAAGGTGTACATTATGACTGAATCGTCAGTCAGCAACATCATCGTACGCCCAGCAAAGGCGGATGATTTCGATTTCGTCGCGGATCTCATGGTCCGGGCGCTTGCTCCATTCTACGACGGAGACCACCGCGCACATGCGCGGCGCATCTTCGATACGCACATGAATGGCGGTATCGACCATGTCGGTCACTTCTCAGCTGGACAGTATATGTTCATTGCCGAACAGGACGGGCAGACGGTCGGCCTCATCCATGTCGTCGTCAAGAAGCAGGAGACGGTCAAAATAAGCCCGCTGATCGTCAGCACCGACTACCGTGGGAAGCTGGGAATTGGAAGCATGCTGCTCAAGCACGCTGAAGATTTTGCCCGCAACCTCGGTGCTCGGCAGCTGTACTGCACCGTCGCCTCGTCGAACCATAAGGCGCTGGGGTTCTTCCTCCGGAAGGGCTTCTGTATCACTGGAACGGCGAAGGATCACTATAGGCAAGGTGTCGACGAGCATATGCTATACAAGCAGCTGGTCGATGAGCCGGGTTTCAACTCGCCCAATATTTCGGTGATCCCCTTTGACGAGGAAGTGCATGCCGACGACGCGCGCGACCTCATTCTGTCGCAGATGAGTGACGACTTCGGCGGCGTAGACGACAATTGGGTTGATGCCCTGTATGCCGGCTACCGACGCAAGGAGGTCGGTGATGTGAACGCCAAGTTCAAGATCATCTTTGTCGCTGAGTGCGATGGCCGGGTGGTCGGTATTGCTGGAGCCACCCCTAAGAAGGGGCAGCCCATTAAGCTGATGCCACTCGTGGCGAAGTCGGAGGCGGCGTTCGAAGCGCTCGTCATAGACTTGCAGGGACTATTGGAGGACTATGGCCGCAAGCTGTATGTTCACTTAGTTCCTGAACCGTGGCAGGTCGCCTGTCTCCAACGTCACGGCTGGACGCTCGAAGGCGTATTCCCTGGCGGGTACGCGCCGAACAGCGTCGTGCAACAGTGGGGGTTCAATTTCAATAAGGAAGGAGTGGTTGTGCGCAAGATGCGTATCAAACGTCCGTACTTCGACGCAATCATGTCAGGTCGTAAGACCCTGGAGGTTCGTGTCGGATACGACAACATCAAGCGACTGGAAGCCGGCGGGCTATTGCAGCTCGAGACCGGCCACACATCGGTCGTGGTGCGGGTCAAGTCGATCCGTATCTACAACAACTTCGCCGACATGTTGGCAACCGAACCGTGGCGCGAGATTGTGCCGCAGGTCGGTACCAAGGCGGAAGCCCTCAAGCTTCTCCGCGATATCTATCCTGCCAACAAGGAACGTCTCGGCGTTCATGTCATCGAGATCGAGAAGGTATAGGATTTCTACCGGGATTCACGCCCCTTGGAGGATTTCAAAATAGCGTGAGTGACTTGGGCTAGTGTCACTGGGATCTGATTTAAGATACCGAACAACTAGCCTTTTTCTCTTGGCACCAATCGAACTCTTGATTTTACCATACTCCTGCGTCATACTATAACCATATGACAGGGGAGGGGCATCGTCTGATCGGGCGTGATATTTCGCGGTTTTGGTTGCGCCGCTTGTGTGAGGCGGTATTGTTCGTCGGCGTGTCAGTGCTGGTGCTTTACACCTGGGCGCGCTTTATCCCGACCGGCTACAATTTACCAATTGGCGAAGCCGTCAGCGACCTGGCTGCCGGCGTTTTTGCCACCATTAGCCTCATCGCCCTCATATGTTGTTTTTGGTTACCAAACAGCCATTCCTGGCTGGTCGGCCTCATTATGTACGGGCTGCTGATTGGCGGCCTCGGCACACTCATTATCACCAGCGGACAACTCCAATCACCATTCCTCACCGCCTGGATTCCCGTCGCCGTGTTCGCCGGCTTTTTCGGACTAGTCGTCGCCGGCCTCGCCGCACTTGGCGTCATTGGACTTGCAATATTCGCCTACGTTAGCACCGCCGCCTCATTGCCCGCCGTGCTTGGCGCCCTTTTCTTCGGCATTATGCCAATCATTCTCAGCCTGATTTTATGGCGACAAAAACCGGCCAATCGCCACAGCAATGAGCCCGACCTCCAGGCACAACTATCCACCATCGCCGGCAAATCCGACATCGTCATTAACACCATTGATGACGGCGTGCTGGCCATTTCACGCGAGGGCAATATAGAACTGATCAATCCATCCGCCCAGCGGCTCATCGGCTGGCAACAGGGCGATGCGCTAGGTCTCAAGTGGCAGAGTGTCATTAAACTCGCCACCATTGATGGCCAAGATGTCAGTGAGGCCGACAATCCAATCGCCCAAGCCCTCACCACCAACCGCCCAACCCACTCCGATAAACTCATGATGCGCACCAACTCCGACAAACGCTTCCTGGTGTCCATCGTTTCATCACCAGTCGGGCCAAACAACGAAGGCATTATCGTCGTCTTCCGCGACATCACCAAAGAAAAGGCCGAAGAGCGCGAACAAGCCGAGTTCATCTCCACCGCCAGCCACGAAATGCGCACCCCAGTGGCTTCAATTGAGGGCTATCTTGGCCTAGCGCTGAACCCGGCTACGGCGCAGATTGACGACAAAGCGCGCGATTTCATCACCAAGGCTCACGAATCAGCGCAGCACCTCGGCCGGCTATTTCAAGATTTGCTCGATATTAGCAAAGCTGAGGATGGGCGCCTGAAAAACGAACCGCGCGTCATCAATGTCAACGAATTTATCGGCATGATTTTTGACAGCCTGACGCCGCAAGCCGCCGCCAAGGGCTTGTCATACCGCTACGCACCACAGGCTACTGACGGCGAGGGCGAACGGACGCTGCGGCCAGTTTATTACAGCTTTGTTGACGCCGACCATCTCCGCGAAGTCACTGCAAATCTGATTGAAAACGCCATCAAATACACGCCAGCCGGCAGCGTCACCGTCGATATCGCTGGGGACAACACAATGGTCACTATCAGCGTCACCGACAGCGGTATCGGCATTCCGCCGGAGGATATTCCGCATTTATTCCAGAAGTTCTACCGCGTCGATAATTCTGACACCCGAGAGATTGGCGGCACTGGGCTTGGGCTATATTTGTCACGTCGCTTAGCAGAAAATATGGGCGGCCACTTGCGCGTGGAAAGTCAATACCAACAGGGGAGTACTTTCTTCATTGATATTCCGCGACTTGACCATGCCGAGGCCATGCAAAAAATTGCCGCCGAACAACAAGCAGCTGCGCAAGCGACAGAGCAGGCAACATTTGCGCCAACAACTCCGCCAATCGCCACAACAGAGCCCGTTGATCCACCGCAGCATTTTACGCCAATACCGACAGTGCCTGTCACGCCAATTACGCCATCGGTTACTCCTGATACAGAGGTCGCTGCTCCGCCACAGTCGGCCACAGCAGCGCCGTCGCCAGAGGCTCAGTACGCCGCCCCGCAAGCGCATACTGCAGCATCGGAACCACCACAGCCGTCAGCCATACCAGTCGCCCCACAGCCAACACCTACGCCAGTCGCAACGCAGGCCGCCGCGCGCCCTGATGTCGCTGCCTTGTCGCCACAGCCAACACCAGCGCCCACCCAACCTCAACAGCCAACCCTGGCCGACCTTGACCAACACTATCGCACACCACAGCCGCCGCAAGCATAACCACTATAGATTTTTCACGCATATCGCGCTATAGTAGAAGTATATGGCGAAGATTAAGATTCTACTAGTAGAGGATGACAAGAGCCTGCGCGAGATTTATGGCGTGCGGCTATTGGCTGAGGGCTACGATATCGTCTCAGCGGGTGATGGCGAAGAGGCGTTGGCAATGGCAATTAAAGAACGGCCGGCATTGATCGTGAGTGATGTGATGATGCCGAAAATTTCCGGTTTTGATATGCTGGACATTCTTCGCTCAACTACTGAGACCAAAGATGTCAAGGTGATTATGATGACGGCACTATCTTCAGAAGATCAGCGTCAGCGCGGCGAAGCTCTGGGCGCTGACCGCTACCTGGTGAAATCGCAGGTTGGCATTGAAGACGTGGTGCGCACGGTACATGAAGTCTTGGGTGATATTCCGGGAATGACGCCAACGCCGGCCGCACAAATGTCTTCACCAGTCAGCCCACAGCCAACTCCGCCAGCGGCCCCAACACCACAGCCAGCACCAACCGCGCCACAGCCGCCTCAGGCTATACGCCCTGATGTCGCCGCCTTGTCGCCACAGCCGGCCGCTCAGCCATTACCGCAACCCGGCAGCATGCCTGCACCAGCCAATCCGCTAACTACACCGGCTCCGCAATCCGCGAACTCATTACCGCAACCAACCGCACCGTTTTCTTCGCCGGCACCTCGGCCAAATAACCTCGGCAACCGCGTCATTCAACCGCTCGCGCCGCCAGAGGATACGGCTCAGCAAGATGTCGCCAAGCAAATGGAGGCCGAACTCAGCAACGCTATGCAGCAAATGGCCGCGCCGCAACAGCCAGCGCCAATACCGCAACCTGCTGTGCCTAGTCCGCAGCCGGCCATGTCAGATCCACAGCCTATGCCACATATGCCAACCGCGCCCGCTGAGCACGCCGTCGAGCAGCCGACGCCAACGCCTCCACCGGCCCCAGCCACGCCGCAGCCCATGCCGCAGGCACCAGCACCAACTCCACAGCCCGTCGCGCCAACTCCACAAATGCCGCAGCCGACGGCACCCGTCCCGCAACCAGTCATGCCAACACCACAGCCAGCACCGCAACCAACCGCGCCTCTACCGCCAACCCCTCAAGCATAATGACAATGACCACCCCACCACAAACAGCACAGCGCCTCAACAAGTTTCTGGCGCTGGCGCTTGGTGTGTCGCGCCGCAAAGCTGATGAACTGATTGAACAGGGAAGCGTCACCGTCAATGGTGTGCCCGCCGCCCTCGGCCAGCACATCGCCAACACCGACACTGTGGCCTACCGTGGCAAACCCGTATCGCTCCAACAGCATCGCCTCATTATGCTCCATAAACCCACCGGCTATCTCTGTTCTCGCGCCTCACAAGGCGGCGTGCCGACCATCTATGCACTCCTGCCGAAAGAGCTGCATCACCTGAAGCCAGTCGGCCGCCTTGACAAAGACAGCTCCGGCCTCATCCTTTTAACCAACAATGGCGATCTGGCGCATCAGATGACTCATCCGTCATTTCATAAAGTGAAGCGCTATCTGGTGACACTCGACAAAGCGCTAGAGCCGCTCCATCGTCAGATGATCAGCGATTTTGGCATCAACTTACCAGACGGCCGCAGTCAATTGGGACTGGAACGCCAACATGACGGCGACGACACGCGCTGGATTATCCTGATGAGCGAAGGCCGCAACCGTCAGATTCGCCGCACCTTCGCCGCCCTGGGCTACACCGTCACGAAACTTCATCGCACCGACTTCGGCAATTATTCACTTGGTGATATGAAGCGCGGTCAGTGGCGTGAAGTCGCTATATCATAAATGATATAGCGCTTACGCTCGCCAAACCACCCATTTTTTGGTATAATTACCCCATATGTCTACGAAATTACCCACCGTCGCTATCATTGGTCAGGCCAATGTTGGCAAGAGTTCACTATTCAATCGCTTAACGCGGGCGCGCACCGCTATTGTGGCCCGCGAGGCCGGCACCACTCGCGACAATGTCATGGGGAGGGTGAGCTATCGTCGTGACGGGGGCGAGGCGCACTTTTGGCTAATTGACACCGCTGGCCTGAAGCCTGCCGAGGATGAATTTGAGGCCACTATTCAGGACCAAATTGAAGACGCTGCTGGCGTGGCCGACGTTATCATCGTCATGGTTGATGCTACGGCATATCCATCCGACGCCGACCGCATCGTCGCCAAAAAGGCCCTCAAAAGCCGTAAGCCTGTTGTCTTGGCGGTCAATAAATCTGATCTCAAGGGCACACTCCAGCCCGAAGAATTCCAGCGCCTGGGTATCAAGCCTATCATCCGTACGTCAGCCGAACACAACATCGGCATTTCTGAACTGCTTGACACCATCGCCGAGCTCATCCCACCCGCCATCCAAGAAGAAGATGATGATATCGTCCGCGTAGCCCTGATTGGCCGGCCAAATGTTGGCAAAAGCCACTTGTTCAACACCTTGGCGGGCAAGCAACAGGCGGTGGTGGCGAATATTGCCGGCACGACTCGTGATGTCAACCGCGTCAAAGTCCGCTACAACCAACAAACCATTGAACTCCTTGACACCGCTGGCATCCGCCGTCAGGGCAAGCAGGAAACCGGCATTGAGAAGTTTTCGGTGATGCGCACCATGCAGGCTATTAACGAGGCTGACGTTTGTTTGCTACTGATGGATGTCAATGAGCTGAATGTCGGACTGGACCAGCGGCTGGCTGGCATCATTGATGAAGCCGGCAAGGGACTGGTGCTAGTGGTCAGCAAATGGGACTCGGTGGAAGGTAAGGATGCCTACACCCGTGACGCCTTAGCGCCACAGATTAGCTATCATTTCAAGTTCACGCCGTACGCACCGCTGATTTTCACCTCATCAGTGACGGGGCAAAATGTCACCAAATTATTTGATCTAGCGCTTGATATCCACCAGCGCCGCCGCCAGGAACTGAAAACCCGACAACTCAACGACCTCTTGCAGCGCGCTGTGGCGGCTCATCCACCAGCTGGCCTCAAAAACTCACATCCAAAACTGCGCTACATGGTGCAAACTGATATAGCGCCGCCGTGGTTTGTGATTTACGGCTCGAACCTGAAGTTTATTCACTGGAGTTATAAACGCTATTTGGAGCGCACCCTGCGCGAGGCCTTTGATTTTGCCGGCACGCCGATTAAACTTTCTTTCCGCGACGAAAAACAGCTGAAGAAAAACCGCGAGCGTGTGGCTGCCGGCAAAGCACCCGTCACCAAGGCGTATAAACTAGCTAAGGAAGCAGAAAAGCGCGCCGGAAAATAATCACCTCTGTTTTCATCGCCAGATTCATTCAACTAATCCGTCACAACCAACGTAGCTCTTAGGTAGCTCAGCGGG
>JAUMWY010000014.1 GCA_030529385.1 Candidatus Saccharimonadota bacterium | reverse complement strand
CCTATGGCTCTTCAAGTTTGGTATGGGGGATTCGCTTTTTGAGGGGGAATTCAGGCTATTTGAGCGGATCGCTATCAAGGTAGCGTGAAAATCGTGGTGCAAGTTTCGGATCAGAGCCATATCTGCTACTCTCCATTTCTAAGCCTCCAAGCAATACCATATGCTCGCCCCGTCTGAATATCTTTCCAGGAGCAGGATAGCGCACCTCCGATTAAAGGTAGCTCCACTGTTTTCATCATCTCGCTTTTTCGAGGTTGTTCAGGGAACAGGTTTTCATAGACAAAAGCCTCAATAGGTCGGCAAGACTCTGCAAAAAATACCTCTATTTCGGCTTCCTGGATAGGCCACAAAGGCACTATTTCTTTATACTGCAACCCGGTAACCACCGGAAGCTCCGGATGGCGCTCAACCCGCTTAACCGCTATGACTCGTCTTTCGCCCTTTTTTAGTGGTCGCGCAAATCGCACGGTACATCTGGCAGTATGCCCCTTCACCTTGCCATTAAAACGCGCCCAGCTTTTCTCTATCTCTACACTCAGTGAGTCTTCAAGAGGCTCTATTAAAGTAAATACTGGCGGCTCCCCATGGCGGTAGCACCAATGATTACTTGAAGTCCATGTGTATTCCTCTAGGCCATCAACCAATGCTTCAATTTCCCGCGTTTGGATCACTGGAGATTCGAGCTTGGTGATGTCATGAAAATATTTTGCGTGATACTTAATTATCATGACGCCAACATTCGGCTCCTTGATATCGACTGCATCTTTAGTATCATCCGCATCAGCCAAAACATCTCGGACTCTTGCGATAAATTTTGCCACCATTTTATCAAAAGGGGCTTTACGGGCAGCATCCCATCCAGCAACACCAGATCGGCGAGCAAACTCTTGATTTCGTTCGTAGCGTCCGAGAGAGCTATATTTTCCGACTGCGAAGATCAGCGCTGCCAAATCTCGATCCTCTTCGATTGGAATCGATAGCACCACATCTTCGAAAAACTTTCTCAAATCCGAGGGCACTTCTCGGGAGGATGCACTCTGAAAAATGTATTCATAGAGAAACTGTAAATCAGCTAGTTCCGCGTAAAAGATGCCCACGGTGTTGATCCTGAGAAGAGCGCTACGAAGATCCAGTAAACCACTCATTACAATACCTGTTATACAAAAATATACGGACAATATTCAGGCATTCCGCCTTTGTCCGTTTCTGTCCAATATTCACCTACTATCGCGGTGTGGTGGTCTACCAGGGTGTCGAATATCCAGGCAATCACGAACCTCTCGTCATCCCCGATACTTGGTACAAGGTTCAGTCCATCCTTGACCTACACCGTAACGGTGAACGCCAACGCATCCACAACCATCCGCTCAAAACCACCATTCGTTGTGGCGAGTGTGGATCGCGCCTCCTCGTGCATCACGCGAAATCCCGATCCGGCGAAGTTTACTCCTATTTCATCTGCAGCAAACGCCACCGCCAGCGCGGCTCATGCTCCTTCAAGGCCGTGCTGATTGCTGAGGTTGAAGACCGTATCGCTACCCTCTACCGCTCAATCCACTTCGATAACGAAGAGCGTGTAATCGTCGAACAATATCTTCAAGGCGAAATCGACCGCATCTACGCCGCTCAGGCCACGCACACCAAAGACCTCACCGCGCAGAAAGGCAAACTCATGAACGAGCAGCAAAAACTACTCGAAGCCCATTACGCCGATGCAATATCGCTCCCTGTCCTAAAAAAGGAACAAGACCGTATCACACGCCAATTAACTACGATTGATCGAGAACTTAAGACGCTTAGTGCCGACCGCGATAAAGTCCAAAGCCACCTCACTCAGGCCCTTGACCTCCTCGAAGACTGTCACGATCTCTACATACACGCACCCGACGCCCTGAAGAAACTCCTCAATACAGTCTTCTTCGAGCAAATCATGATCAACCCAGCAGATGATACTGATGCGCCACAGCCACATCGCAGCCTCACTGCCTCTGCGCGCCCGCCACTCAACCACCTCATATCCGAGCCGCTCAAAGCTGCCGCCCACCAAGAAACAGGGCAGTACACGAAAACTCCCCCGGCTTCAGCCGAAGGAGCTCCGTCCAGTATTCACTTTGCCGATGGTTCGTATAAGGACATCGTGGTGGGGGTAGCTGGGATCGAACCAGCGACCAACAGGTTATGAGCCCGCTGCTCTAACCGCTGAGCTATACCCCCGCCTGCCTTAGTATAGCGCACCCGGGGCGATTAGAGAAGTTTTCCGGCGGCAATTCGCACCGCTTCCGTCCATGACACAAAACAGTTCGGCGTCATCATGAGCTGCTCAGCAGTCAGCCCATGACGCACTGCCAGGGTGAGCTGAGCAATCATATCACTAGCGTGTGGCGCAACAATTGTGCCGCCGAGTAGCACGCCTTTCTTATTGCTAATGAGCTTGACAAAACCGGTGCGGTGGTCGGTGATATTGCTGCGAGCGGTCAGGGTGAGTGGTGCGACGGCCGTTTTTACTGGCTGTCCGATAGCTTTACATGCTGCTTCGGTTAGGCCTGTTGTGGCAATCTGTGGGTGGGTAAATAGCACGCGCACAGACGGGGCGTCATCAACGGTAATACGTGATCGGTGTAGGAGGTTGTGCGCAGCAGCCCGGCTGTGAGTGAGGGCGGTGTGAGTTTGTGCCCGGGCGTCAACCACGCCGCCAGCGGCAAAAATATGGCGCGCTGAGGTTTGCAGCCCATCATTAACAGTAATGCCATCATTCGAGTAGGCAACGCCAGCATTTTCCAAACCGAGGTCAGTTGCCGGTGTGCGGCCGGTCGCTACCAGTACCTCATCAACCTTGACGGCGTAGTCGCGGCCGTTTTGGCGGTAAGTAATGCGTTTGTGGAGTCCGTCTTTTTGGGCAGCCACAACAGTAGCGCCGCGGAGGATGGTCATGCCGCGCTGCTGTTTGGCATCTATGGTGATAAGGTCGCTGACCTCTGGTTCATATGATGGCAAGATGCGGTCACGTTGTTCGGCGACGTACACTTTAGTGCCGAATGCCGAAAAAAGATACGCTATCTCCATCGCCGTACTGCCACCGCCAATTACGCACAGTGACTTTGGCGGCCGAGTCAGCGACAAAATAGTCTGCGGTGTGTGATGTGGTGTGTCGGCTAGGCCTGGGATGTCTGGTGTCGCCCACTCTGAGCCGGTGGCAATCAGGAACTTGCGCGCTGAAAGGTGACGGCGATTGACGGCGATTTCATTGGGGCTTAAAAAATGAGCATTGCCAGCAAAGACGCTGATGCCCTGTTTTTCATAGTATGAACGATTACCGCCCGCGCCAGTACGTTTGACAGCAGTAGCTTTCCAGGAGAGTAGCGAAGGGTAGTTATAGCCAACGGTGCCAGTACGCAAGCCAAATTTAGCGCTATCCTTAGCGGTGCGATACAGGGCGGCTGTGTGGAGCAGTGCACCAGTCGGAATGTCGCCCCAGTTTGGCGATTCTCCGCCAAATGTTGCTTTTTCTACAACAGCAACTTTTTTACCGGCACGAGCCAAAATACTAGCGGCCGGTGAGCCAGCAGCGCCACTGCCAATCACGATTATGTCATAGTCAAATGTTGGTTTTTGTGTCATGTGCCCTCCTGTTACATCATCGTTTTGTGGTGTTGATAGAAAAATCCAGCCTCGGTATGAAGCGGTGTCAACTGCTTGATAACTTGTCGGCGAATATCGCCTGAAGTGATGGTCGGTCGCGTTTCGCACCAGCGCATCACGCCCAGTGTGACTTTTTTCGCAATGTCTTCAGCCTGTCCGTCTGGCGTACGAACGCTGCGACAACTCATGACGACTGACCGATGAAGTTTTTCTGGGTCAAATGGTTCGGCTGGTCGCTGATGCTGTTTAATGATTTGTATGTCGTCCACTACCACAGCCCTCCGTAGGTGCCAATACCAATTGCCCGATCAACAAATAGAAAGGCCGCCAATACAAGAAGGCCTCCGCTGGCAGTAAATTGTAAAAACCGCTTATGTGATAGGCGCCAACGCTGCAGCCGTGTAATCGTATGGCCGCCGCCAACCAATAGTGTTACGACGATCAGGGGTAGTGTGGCGATGATGGTGTACGTGGCAATGCCAAAGAGGCGCCAGGTGACATCAGGGAGAGTGACAATGGCGATGCTGGCGGCAAATAGCGGGCCGATGATAAAGAGCAGTTCGGCAATCAGACTGGCTAAACCAAGCGAGAATGATTCGGCAGCGTTGCGGGTGGCTTTTGAGCGTTTCGTAAGATATGACGCAAAACCGCGCGGCAACCAGAGTGCCGTGCTATCGCCACGGCGATAATATATCGCCCAAACGGCAATGCCGAGGCCGACCATACCGCCACAGATAACTGAAGCCGCGAGGCGTTCGGCGCTGGTTTGATGGGTAATGCCAAGCGATAGATAATAGCTGATGGTTGATAATAACATCACGGTGCCAGCTATTGCACCCAAAATAAAGCCGTTCATAAGGCGCAATACTTTGCGGTGGGCGGTTTTTTTGCCGATAGAGTGGCCGCTTAGGAGCGTCAAGACGCTAACGCTCAGTTGAAAACTGGCGTGAATGAACGCCGCAAAGCCGATGATGGCAAATGATGAGATGGTTATAGCGGTCATTGTTTGTGTCAACTACCCTTCTAGTTTAGTGTAGCATAGGCGGTATCAAAAGGGAATAAAACAACTAAAATGCTATTGCTTTTTTGTCAATTTTATGCTATTATGAAAGTAGGTTATCAATAAACACAAAAAGGAGCAATAATGATCGATATGGCCGCCGCCGAGCGTGAGCTAACGGCGTTTTTGATGGCAGCTAAGGAAGCGGAGCTTCGGACCTGGGAACGTCAGCGCTCAAGTGCTGAGTTGGGTCGTTTTCTGAGCCGGCGTCTGGCGTTGTTGGATGAGGTGGAGTAGCGTTCTCAAAGGTATCGTCGGGAAAGCGGTTTAGGTGAATTGGTGGCAATCCACGGGTTCGCATCTGAAAACTAGCTGGCAGGATAGCTGCACTGCCAACTCGTTGGAACGTCCGGCGACTCATTGCGTAAAATCCGCTGCTGCGAGGATCAATAGTCTCCTCCCTGGGCGGGCTGTCATAGTCGTTGCGTGGTTGCTCGTTTGTCATGTTTGTGCACTCCTTATCGTAAAATAGAAAATCCCCGCGCATGTCGGGGAGTTTTTATCATTATGGTAGCACCGGGTGGACCCGAACCACCGACCTCAGGCTTATGAGTCCTGCGCTCTAACCAGCTGAGCTACGGTGCCATACCTTCTGGTATTATAGCAATACTAATGAAAAATGCCAAGAGGCTGCTTTGTCCGAGTTGTGTGATGAATGTCGTATAATAAGCATATGAAATATGTGGTGGCGGTCAGCGGTGGCGTGGATAGTGTGGCGCTGCTTGATATGTTGGTGCGGGCGGGGCAGCATTCGCTTATTGTGGCGCATTTTGATCACGGCATTCGTCCGGAGTCGGTGGAAGATGCGCGGTTTGTGGCGGGGATGGCGGCGCGATATGGATTGCCATTTGTGTCGGAGCGGGCAGAACTGGGTGCAAATACGAGTGAGGCCACGGCCCGTCAACAGCGCTATGACTTTTTGTTTCGGGTGGCTGCAGAGCGGGACGCGCGAGTGGTGACGGCGCACCATCAGGACGATGTAATTGAAACAATTGCGCTGAATATTATGCGCGGCACGCGGTGGCGGGGTGTGGCGGTGATGGGTGATACGCGGCTGGCGCGGCCACTGATTGGCTGGACGAAACAGCGGCTGTATGACTATGCACTGCAGCGACGGCTGGAGTGGGTGGATGACGCGACAAATTATATGGATGTCTATATGCGTAATCGTCTGCGGCGACGGTTGGCGCAATTGTCGCCGCATAACAAAAAAGCCCTGATGACGCTATATTATCAACAAGCGGCGCTGCAGCAGCGGATTCACCAGGTGGCGGCAGACATGGCTGGTCCGGAGTTAAATCGGTATATGTTGACCAATATACCGTCATTTGTGGCGGAGGAACTGCTCTATCAGTCGGTCAAACAGGTGACTGGCGTTTCCCTTTTGACGGCACAGCTGCAGCAACTGTTGATCGCGATAAAAGTCGCTCGTGCTGGTACTGAACATTATCCGGCCAAGTATGTACGGGTGAAATTGGCGCGTAGAACTGGTATAATAGAGCGAGTTGACTAGACAGAAAGGAAATGTTGCATTATGGCAGGGAAAATGCCGAAGAAGAATGGACGAAAGAAGATGAAGAATATAGCTCGCTTGAGTTTGTTTTGGGCGATTGTGTTGTTTATGGGGCTGGTGATTTATGCGTCAACCATGACAGGCATCAACACAAAGCGAGTAGCGCTGACTGACGTGATTTCGCGGGCGAATGACGGTAAAATTGCCAAAATTGAGATCCAGGGCAACGATTTGAAGATTACGCCGGCCGGTGAAACAAAGCCGACCGAGGTGTCAACCAAGGAGACCGGGACGATTTACGACCAAGGGCTGAAGAAAGATGCGAAAGTTGAGGTGACGGTGACACCGCCATCACAGACCGGTGAAGTGCTGTGGAATTTGGCGGTGATGTTTGTGCCGGTGGCGATTGTGATTGGCTTTTTCATCTTTATGATGCGCCAAAGTCAAGGCCAGGGCAATCAAGCGATGGGCTTTGGTAAGTCAAAGGCGCGGTTGTATGGTGAGGATCAGGAAAAGGTGCTATTTGAGCAGATTGCCGGCAATGATAACGCTAAGCAGGATCTATGGGAGGTGGTTGACTTTCTGAAGCACCCGAAGAAGTATCGTGAATTAGGAGCGAAGATTCCGAAGGGCGTGCTATTGGTCGGTAATCCGGGTACTGGTAAAACCATGTTGGCGCGGGCGGTGGCTGGTGAGGCTGGTGTGCCATTCTTCTCAATTTCTGGTTCGGAATTTGTGGAGATGTTTGTCGGTGTTGGTGCTTCGCGCGTGCGCGACCTGTTCTCGAAGGCTAAGAAAAATGCGCCGTGTATTATCTTTATTGATGAAATTGATGCCGTGGGGCGCAAGCGTGGCTCAGGCATGGGCGGCGGTCATGATGAGCGTGAGCAGACTTTGAACCAGATTTTGGTGGAAATGGACGGCTTTGATGGTGAGACCAATGTGATTGTATTAGCGGCGACCAACCGGGCTGATGTGCTGGATCCAGCGCTACTTCGCCCGGGTCGGTTTGACCGCCGAGTGAATATCACCCTGCCAGAGCGCAAGGACCGTGAAGCGATTTTGAAAGTGCATTTTAAGAATAAGCCAAGCGACGAGACGGTTGATTTGGACGCCTTGGCAGCGAAGACGGCGGGTTCGTCTGGTGCCGATCTGGCCAATATTGCCAATGAAGCGGCCATTATTGCGGCGCGGCGCAATAAGAAGAAGATTACCAATGACGAGCTAACTGAGGCGTTTGAGCGCGTGGCGATCGGTCCAGAGCGCAAAGCCAAGGTGATGAATGATAAAGAGAAAGAATTGACAGCGTATCACGAAGCAGGACATGCCATCGTCGGGCACGTGCTGCCAGATTCTGACCCAGTCCATAAGGTAACGATTATTCCGCGCGGCGGCACCGGCGGCGTGACGTGGTTCTTGCCACCAGAGGATAAAAGTTACACCAATGTCTACGAGTTTAAGGATGTCTTGGCGCGGGCTATGGGTGGGCGTATCGCGGAGCAGATTCTGTATGGTGATGATGGGATTACCACTGGTGCCGGTTCAGATTTGCGCAAAGCCACAGAAATTGCTCGCGATATGGTGATTGAACAGGGTATGGGTAAAGCGCTGCGTGATCAGGTGTTTCATGAGGATAACGGCGGGCTGATGTTTGATAAGATGACGCGCGAACGACCATATTCTGACGAAACGGCCAAGGTGATTGACCAGGAAGTGGCGGCGCTGATTACGGAGGCGAAAGAACGGGCGATGATCGTACTGCAGGAGAATCGTGCATATCTTGATAAGTTGGCCGAGGCGCTGCTGAAGGATGAGACTCTGGAAGAAGAAGCGGTGGCGGAAATTCTCAAGGGTGCGAAACTGCCGAAGGAAGCGAAACTGCACGCATAAAACGCTATGGGGCGGGTTAGGAATACGGTCAATCGGATTAATCGGCGGCTAACAGTCAAGTTGGCCGCTGCCCTTTTGGCCGGTTCTATGCTGCTCAGCAGCCTGTTGGGTTTTTTCCGCGACCGCCTATTGAACGCTGCGTATATGCCAAACGAGGCGGCCGGGTTGGCGGGCTATCCGGTAGGGCTGGATGCGTATACGGCGGCCTTTATGGTGCCGGATTTTATGTTTGCTATTTTGGTGTCCGGGGCGCTCAGCGTGACCTTTATTCCGGTGTTTAATGAGCGCTGGGTGAAGGGTAATAAGCGGTCGTCATGGGAAATTAGTTCCAGTATGATTAATTTCATGGCGCTGGCGACGATGATTGTCAGTGTGTTGATTATTATCTTTGCGGATTATATTGCGGCGGTGCTGGTGCAGGGTTTTAGTGAATCGGGCAAGGCTTTAACAGTCAGCATGATGCGCGTGATTGCGGTCAATCCGTTCATTTTTGCGATTGCGGCGGTGATTGCTAGTATCCAACAAGCGGTGGGGCGGTTTACGTTCTATGCGCTCGCGCCGATGATCTATAATCTCGGTATTATTATTGGCACGGTGTGGTTTACCCAAGGAATTACGATTTTTGGCTGGCAGATTTTTGATGGCGGCATTATGGGTGTGGCGCTGGGTGTGGTATTTGGGTCAATTCTGCAGTTATTGGTGAGTGCGGCCGGGTTGATTGGCCTGGGGTTTGATTATCAATTCAAGATTTATTGGCGTAATAGAGGCTTTCGTAAGGTACTGAGTCTCTTGCCGGCGCGGTCGGTAGATCAGGGCATGGATTATGCGGTGAGTTTGGTGGAAATGAACCTGCTATCAAAGATGGGGGATGGCGTGACGCGCGCGTACCAGCAGGCATTAACGCTGCATATGATGCCGATTAATCTGATTGGCGTGGCGATTTCTAACGCGGTATTTCCGCAGCTGACAGAGACGCTGGGAGAGGGAAAAGAGCAGGCATTTCAGAAGCAGCTCCGCTCGCTGCTGAGGATTATTATCTGGCTGGCTCTGCCGGTGGCGGTGGTGACTTTCTTTGCGCGCGGGTATATCGTGCACTTTATCCGCAATGCCGGCGATCAGTTGATGGCGTCAATTCTTGGTGCGCTGGTGATTGCGATTTTGTTTCGCTCAATTTACCACATGGCGGCGCGGGCCTTTTATGCCCAGCAAGATACCAAGACGCCGCTGTATATTTCATTTTTCTCAATCGGGCTGAATATTATGTTGGCAATTATTTTGTCGACGACATTTGGCATGGGGCCAATGGGTTTGGCGTGGGCGCAGTCAATTGTGGCGCTGGTGGAAGTGGCCATTCTCTTTACGGTCATGTCGCGCCGCATGCCAAAATTATTTAACGCAGAATTCGCCAGCGCGATGACGAAGATGGCGATAGCGACAGGTTTGACGGCGCTAGTGTGCTATTTCAGTGTGCGGCTCTTCCCATTCCGCGACACCGATAACAGCTTTTTCGCTGCCTTTCCTAAGTTTCTGATGATTACGCTGATGAGTTTTACGGCGTACGGCGCGGTGTCAAAACTGTTGCGGCTTTCAGAAATTGACCCAATTATGGCGCGATTCAGAAAAATATTATTTGCTCGGTTTGATAGAAGGAGAGTGTAATGGAGCAGATTCGGAATTTTTGTATTATTGCCCATATTGATCACGGTAAGTCAACGCTGGCGGATCGGATGATGGAAATGACCGGCACGGTGGAGCGGCGCGAGATGAAATCGCAGCTGCTTGATAGCATGGATTTGGAGCGCGAAAAGGGCATTACCATCAAATTGGCGCCGGTGCGGATGAATTATCAGGGCGTTGACCTCAACCTCATCGACACGCCTGGTCACGTGGACTTTAGTTATGAAGTTTCGCGCAGTCTCCAGGCGTGCGAGGGTGCGGTGCTGGTGGTCGATGCCAGCCAGGGCATTCAGGCGCAGACGCTGGCTAATGTCTACCTGGCCATGGAGCAAGATCTGACCATTATCCCGGTACTCAACAAGGTCGATTTGCCGGCCGCCGATGTGCCTCGCGTGTCCAAACAGGTGATCAACCTGCTGAGCTGCGACGAGAGCGACATTATTCATATTTCCGCCAAAACCGGGCAAAATGTCGATCAGGTTCTGGAGGCGATCGTCGAGCGCATCAAGCCGCCGGTGTCGCTGCTAGCCGAAGAATTTCCAGATGCCGACCAGGGCGACATTCCGACTCGGGCGCTGATTTTCGATAGCTACTACGATGATTACCGTGGCGTGATTTTGTACGTGCGAGTAGTGGACGGCAAAATTAAAAAAGGCGAGGCAATTCATATGATGGCGACCGGCGCCAATGGTCTGGCGCTGGAGGTCGGACACCTCAGCCCGACCATGAACCCCGACCCGTCGCTTGATACTGGCGAAATCGGCTATATCGTCACCAACCTGAAAACCACCCGCGAAGCCAAGGTGGGCGACACGGTTACCTTGAAAAAGAATATTGTGAAGGAGGTAAAATAGACATGGAAAAACAACCGCCAACCTGGGAGACGGTTTATGCTGGCAATCTATTTGAAATTCAACAAACCGATCGCGGCTGGGAAAAGGCGGTGCGCGCGCCTGGTGCACGGATAATTATCGATGATCAAGCTGCTGGAAGAATATTATTGACGCACGAATATCGGAGTGAACTCGATGGTTGTGAGAAGCACTAATCTCAACAAGGAAAACGGCATCGCCAAATATTACTCGCGATTCGGTTCGTGGGCTGGGTATAATTTGGCGCTTGGCCGGTCGCAGCACGCTGGTTTTTGGACTGAGGGTACGAAAAACGAACGCCAAGCTCAGCGCAATTACTTGCAAAAACTAGCCGCGGAGCTTAATATTCAACCGGGCGAAAAAGTGCTCGACGCCGGTTCTGGTCAGGGCTACGCTGCACGCTATTTAGCAGAAAATGGCGCGGGTGAGATTACCGGCATCACTATCACGCCGCGCGAAGTTTTTGTATCAGAGAAATTGTCACGCCGTACACCGAATCGCCCAAAATTCGTTCTCGGCGATTATTCGGCCACTGATTTTCCCGATCAAATATTTGATGTAATTTATACAACAGAAACTCTCAGCCACGCCAAAGATATGAATAAAGTAATGCGCGAGTTCTATCGCATATTAAAGCCCGGCGGACGAATAGTGTTCTTTGACTATGAGCTAAACACTACAAAACTAGTGGGCGACAGAGAAAAGATCCTGATATTTTTGCGTGATCATGCGGGCGGATATGGTCTGTGGCAACAAAATTCTGGTCAAATTTCCGGTGCTTTGAGTGAGGCTGGATTTGAAAACATCTCTGAAGATGACATTTCGGCGCAAACAAAGCCAACTTTCGATCGCCTGCGTCGGCTGGCTAAACCGTTTTCCTGGATTCGGCCTGATTCAAAATTAGCACAGCACTTTGTTAATGCTGTCATGGCGACATATTTCTACAGTAATTTATACGAATCTGGTGAATTCCGCTATTTGATCTACAAGGCTACGAAAAAGTAAATCAATAGCTCTTGGGCTGTATGTATTTTTATCCTAACCATCAAGCCGCCCGCGAAGCCAAGGTGGGCGATATGGTGATGCTCAAGGGATACATGAGGCAGAGTATATCACAGCAATAAATCAGGAGGGTATGTTCAATGAAAAAGGCAAAACAGCACGCGGCGCTGGCTAGGCTTTAGGCGTCAATTACCTGAAGGGTGTATGATGTCACAGTTGTTTTTCTTGGCGTAGTACCTTATATTAAGATAAGTAACAGGGAGATTTTAAAATGAGGCTCATGTCTGATAGCTTTAGCGGTGTAGGGGTTCATCCAGGCCAATGTGTTCTACTATTTCTGGGTTCGTTTGCGCCCTTTCATGACGGTCATCTAGATGCTGCTATTAGTGCCTTGGGCAAAGCCAGGGAGTTGGGCATTGGAGTTAGTTGTTTAATTTTTTGTTTGCATAATGACAAAGCTGTCCGGTCAGAATAGGTAATGGCGAGTGGGGCATAGAGAGAAGATTGGCTTGCCTGGTGCGTGAGATGCACTCACGTAAGTCGGATGTTCAGTTTATAGTTAATGATCAGCTATGTTGAGGCCGGGGGCAATTCTTATGTTGGCCAAGTCATGGAAGAATGGCGCGAGGTCCACGCTCGGAAGGCGATTCGCGATATTATAGGCAAGTAGTCTAAGCTGTTCGGCGCCACATATATAGAACCTGGTACGGCTGGAGGTTTGAATGTGGCTGGCTTCCGCCTGTAGCATCGGATCGATGATGTCCGTATCCGAACCCGTAATGACTACCGTTTGGTACAGGAGCTGAGTTCCAGCTAGTGAATGAATTGCTGTTTGACCCAACTAAGTTATGGTTATCGTGTCTGTGGCTTGGTATCTGATTAACATTTAATGTTACAGTTTTACTACCGCCAGTACCCTCAATCGTGCCAAAGTCCGTATCGCCAGGAGAAAGACCGACAGGTACGCGTCCTATGCCCCATGCTACCCATGATATATCTTCTGGCGGCAGAGTGACTCAGACGCAAAAGGATGTATGCGATCGAATCTCTCAGACTATTAAGATTGATTTTTCATACAGACAGCCGCATTCTTCTCTAGTAGTTGCTTACGCTAACGATAATGCGCACGAAGTTCCCAGTACATACGGTTTGTGTCATGGCGTTCAGTTGCGTGGCCACCTCAGGGATTTAGATCCATCCTCGCAAGAGTTTATAGAGGATTATTTTCAAATAAAAATACCAGAATACGCTCTCGGGCGTTGCCCTGATATAATGCCGGAGAGCATGATCTTGCGCGACGACATTTTATCGATGCCGCCCGAGCGAAGGTCCTCGGCACCTAGTGGCTGATTATATAGCGCCGGAATATTACACAGATAGACGGGTGACAGGGGGCTTGCGAAATTTCGATATCTTCAAAAATCCATCATAGATTAGCTATCTGTAGCTTCTAAAGACAAAGTTTGTTTTTTGGCGCGCGCAAGTGTAATTAGCTAGGCAAAAGCCGAGCAAAATGGTACAATAACAGAGATGAATCAACCAATCACACTCCGCCCCCTGCCTGGCTACAAAGATGTCCAGCCCTTTGTCTATGCGGGCTTTTTTCCGGTGTCGAACGAAGATTATAACGATCTAAAAGAAGCGATTGAAAAGCTGAGCTTGAGCGACTCTGCTTTGCAGTTCGAGCCAGAAAATTCGCCAGTGTTAGGCTTTGGGGTGCGGATTGGCTTCCTTGGATTGCTGCACATGGATATCATCCGCGAGCGACTGGAGCGGGAATATAGCCTTGATTTAGTAGTTACCAACCCAAGCACTGATTACAAAATTACGCTGGTCAATGGCGAAGAGTTGGATATCAAATCAGCCTCAGAAATGCCCGAAGTGACTAAGATTGCCGAAATTCGCGAGCCGTGGATTAACGGCGAAATTGTTGTGCCGCAGGAATATATTGGGGCGGTGATTCAGCTGATTGTCGCCAAGCGTGGTCGGCAGAAAAACCTTAGCTATATTGACGAGCGAGCCTTGATTAGCTTTGAAGCGCCGCTGGCAAATCTGTTGACGGATTTTTACGATCAACTTAAAAGCGTGACGAGCGGTTATGGATCCTTTAACTATGAACTGGCGGATTACCGGGCGGAAGATTTGGTGCGAGTTGATTTTTACGTGGCGGGCGAGATGGTTGATGCGCTGAGTGTGATGTGCCACCGCAGCGAATCGCAAGGTTTGGGCCGTGAGATTGTCAAAAAGCTCAAAGAAGTGGTGCCGCGCCAGAGTTTTCAGGTTAGTCTTCAAGCCGGCATTAATGGCCGCTTTATTGCTCGTGAAGATATTTCAGCCTATCGTAAAGACGTGACAGCTAAACTCTATGGTGGTGATGTGTCGCGCCGCAAAAAGCTGCTGGCCAAACAAGCCAAGGGTAAAAAACGCATGAAGAA
>JAUMWY010000013.1 GCA_030529385.1 Candidatus Saccharimonadota bacterium | reverse complement strand
ACTGACGATGATATTGCACAATCAAATTGTTAACGATCATGTCTGATAGAAAGCATCGCTCCCCGCTCCAGATTACTGATGTAATTGGCGCTTGGTCTCGCACTCCAGCAACCAGACTGATATTCATCTTACCTGATATTTCGCCCAGGGTCAATAGAATTTACCAATTATTTTGTTGTAAAAATAACAATAGCAGCGACAAAGGCGCCAACAATCGCTCCAACCAGCACTTCTACCCCTGTATGCCCATGAGCAACCTTGATTTTTTTGAACGGCAATTTCTGCGACGAAATAATCTTGTTCAGCATATCACCCTGTTCGCCTGACGAAAAGCGAACCATCATTGCATCATACATCACGACTGCCGCATAAAACGCCGCCACGGCAAACGCCGCACTGTGCACGCCATCATACCAACCAATCGCAACCGCCAAGGCCACTACTGATGCCGCATGAGCACTCGGCATACCGCCAGACAACATCAATGCCGACCGCGGATTGCCGCCAAACACTCGACGATTGCGACCAAGCGCGTGGGCCAGATGCTTACCACCCTGTGCAACCAGCCACGCCATCGCCACAATCATCAAGTACTTCATGGTTATTCCTTATCCTCTTCGTTCGGGCGGGATTCCATCAGGCCAATAGATGACACCGCGTCATCTTCGCCGAGACGCATTACCGTCACGCCCTGTGTGGTACGACCAAGCAGTTTAATATCCTCAAGGCTCAAACGGATCGTTTGCCCATTTTGCGAAACGAGCAACGCCTCTGTCATTACTGGGTCAATCGTCCGCACTGAGATAATCGGACCAGTTTTCGCCGTCACTACCGCCGCCTTGATACCGACGCCGCCGCGCTTATGGCTTGGGAAATTGGTCACCTTGGTGCGCTTACCAAAGCCCTTCTCGCTCATTACCAGCAGCGTCTGGTCGTCACTAGTCACCACGTCCATACCGACAACATTATCATTTGGCCGCAAACGCACCCCGCGCACCCCGCGCGCCGCCCGACCCATTGGCCGCGCATCTGACTCATTAAAGCGAATCGCCTGACCTGCTGAGGTAGAGATAATGATGTCGCTCTTGCCATCAGTTTTCTTAATCCAGCGCAGTTCGTCACCGTCATCCAATTTAATCGCAATCAAACCATTGGTGCGGATATTCGCGTAATCACTCAGCGGCGTTTTCTTCACCGTTCCCTTCTTGGTTGCCATAAACAGATAGCCTGCATCACCCGCATCCTTTTCGTGCTTAATGATGGCGGTAATCTTCTCTTCTGGCTGCAACTGCAAGAGGTTAACCGCTGCCACACCCTTGGCACTCAGGCTGGCTGCCGGCACTTCATAGGCCTTCAGGCGGAAAATGCGTCCACGATTGGTGAAGAACAATAGATAATCGTGTGTTGAAGCCGGCACCACCTGGTCAATAATATCCTCTTCCTTAGTGGTCATACCGCGCTTACCCTTGCCGCCGCGGTTTTGCTTGCGATAATCACTCAGCAGTGTCCGCTTGATGTAATTCTCACCAGTCAGCAGAATCACCGCCTCTTCTTCCGGAATCAGTTCTTCATCGGAGAACTTGCCCAATTCATGATTGATCATCTTGCTGCGGCGCTCGTCACCATATTTCTCTTTCATTTCAAGCAGCTCAGTCTTGATGATATTGAGGATTTCCTGTTCATCGGCCAAAATACCTTCCAATTTGGCAATCAGCGCCAATAACTCCTTCAATTCATTCTCAATCGCTTCGCGCTCCAGCCCAGTCAGACGACGCAACTGCATTGCCAAAATCGCCTTAGCCTGAATCTCACTCAGACCAAACTTCTCGCGCAGATTCTCCTCAGCCTCTTCCTGCGTCTTCGAAGCGCGAATAGTCTTGATGACTTCGTCAATATGATCAAGCGCAATCTTATACCCCTCTAAAATATGCGCCCGCGCCTTTGCCTTTTTCAGTTCAAACTCGGTACGGCGACGCACTACAATCTGGCGGTGCTTCACAAACTCGCTCAAAATTTCCTGCAGGCCAAGAATACGCGGCTGAATACCGTCAACCAATGCCAGCATATTGTAATGGAAGTTGGTCTGTAGCGCCGTCATCTTATATAGCTGGTTCAGTACCTTCTTCGGATAGGCATCTTTCTTTAGCTCAATCACGATCCGCACTTCGCCGCGCGCTGATTCATCGCGCAAGTCGCTAATACTGGTAATTTTCTTTTCCTTAACCAGTTCAGCAATTTTCTCAATCAGCGTCGCTTTATTGACCGCGTATGGCATTTCCGTCACCACAATCTGATGGCGACCGCGCTTAGTTTCTTCAATATTCGCCACAGCGCGAATCGTCACGCTACCGCGACCGCTTTGATAGGCCTGGCGCATTGACGCCCCACCGTAAACTACCGCGCCGGTTGGAAAGTCCGGACCCTTCACAAACTGCAACAAATCATCAACCGTAGCCGCCGGGTTGTCAATCAAATGAATTGTCGCATCAACCAGCTCGCCGAGGTTATGCGTCGGAATACTGGTCGCCATACCAACAGCAATACCAACCTGGCCGTTAAGCAGCAGGTTTGGCAGTTTGGCTGGCAGCACTGACGGCTCTTGCTCTGAACCATCATAGTTATCCCGAAAATCAACCGTTTCTTTATCAAGATCAGTCAATAGCTCATTACCAGCCTTGCCGAGACGTGCCTCAGTGTAGCGCGAAGCGGCCGGTGGATCACCGTCCATTGAACCAAAGTTACCCTGGCCATTGACCAGCGGATAGCGCATCACCCAGTCCTGTGCCAAACGCACCATGGCGTCATAGATGGAGCTATCACCGTGCGGGTGGTACTTACCCATCACATCACCGGCGATACGCGCCGACTTAGCGAACCGACCGCCCGGCCGCAATCCCTGCTCGCCCATAGCATACAGAATACGGCGATGCACTGGCTTCATACCGTCGCGCACATCCGGCAGGGCGCGATCAACGATCACGCTCATTGAATAGCGCATGAAGTTCTCTTCCATCACATTCTCAAGCGTTCGCTGATGCAATTCACGAGAATGAGTGACTGTTGTATTTATTACATCACCTTCAATTGGTGTATCGTTCTGATTACTAGACATCTAATTCCTCCAGACTCATCTCTTTGGCTCGAGTTTGTATAAAGTTTTTGCGCAGGGCCACATCATCACCCATCAGCTTAGTGAAAATAGCATCAGCTCGTTCAGCATCCTCTACTTTCACCTGTACCAATACGCGATTTTCTGGGTTCATGGTGGTTTCCCATAGCTGCACCGCGTCCATCTCACCAAGACCCTTGTAGCGCTGCAGTGATGATTCATTAAGGCCGGCCTGCTTAATCAGCGATTCGTTTGGATCGATTGTTGCGCCGTTAGCACGCCGCTTCTCAATCGCCGCCTTCAGCCACTCCTCTAGTCCATCCTCAGTATAAACATATTCACGCTTATTGCCCGGCAGCTTAATCAGAAATAGCGGCGGCTTCGCTAGGTAGATATGGCCGCCCTCCACGACTTCGCGCATAAAGCGGAAGAAGAAAGTCATGAGTAGCGTCGCAATATGGCTACCGTCCACATCGGCATCGGTCATAATAATAATCCGATCATAGCGCAGGCCAGAAATATCAAACGAGTCGCCAATCCCCACGCCAAGCCCCTTGATCAAAGAAACAATTTCCTTGTTGGCAAACATTTTATCCAGCCGCGCCCGCTCGGTATTGAGCACCTTACCGCGCAGCGGCAAAATTGCCTGGGTTTTACTATCGCGGCCAGATTTCGCCGAACCACCCGCCGAGTCTCCCTCAACGATGTATAGTTCACATTCGGCCGGATTCTTGCTTGAACAGTCCGCCAATTTACCCGGCAAATTCAAGCCATCCAACGCGCCCTTACGGATCACATTTTCGCGAGCTGCTCGGGCGGCTTTTCGGGCGCGCGCTGCCAGTGTCGCCTTGCCAACAATCTTTTTGGCAATCGCCGGATTCTCCTCCAGATAGTAGCTGAAGTACTCATTCATTACCTGCTCAACATAACGGCGCATTTCTGGATTACCCAACTTGTTCTTGGTCTGGCCTTCAAACTGCGGATCGGGTAGTTTCACCAAAATAATTGCCGTCAATCCTTCGCGGATATCATCGCCGGTCAAATTATCTTCTTTCTCCTTAAGAAGCCCGCTCTTGCGAGCGTATTCATTAATCACCCGGGTCATCGCCGCCCGAAAGCCAACCAAGTGCGTACCGCCATCAGGGGTAAGGACGTTATTTGCAAACGGCTTGACCGTCTCAATATAGGTGTCATTATACTGCACGGCAATTTCCACCATGCAATCCTCAACCTGCTTCTCAACATAAAACGCCGTATCACTCAGGACATCCTTACCAATATTGAGGTGTTTCACGTAACTCTGAATACCGCCTTCAAAGTAGAACGATTGCCGTTCACCAGTTCGCTCATCAGCCACTGATGTAAAGATACCCTTGGTTAAGTAGGCCTGATGTCGCAAGTAATTCACCACCCACTTGTAGTCAAAGGTGACCGTCTCTTTAAAAATAGTCGGGTCAGGATAAAACGTCACGCGCGTACCGGTTGGGCGATCAGTTTTGCCAACTTTCTTCAGCGGCTCAGCAATCCCGCCCCGCTCAAACGCCACGCGATACAGCTGGCCATCACGTACCACCTCAGCAATCATCTTGGTTGAGAGCGCGTTCACGACGCTTGAGCCGACACCATGCAAACCCGATGACACCTTATAGCCGCCACCGCCAAACTTACCACCAGCGTGCAGCACCGTCAGTACCGTCTCCAGCGTGCTCAGGCCGGTTTTCGGATGCTTATCTACCGGAATACCGCGACCATCATCAGTAATCTGCACACCGCCGTCTTCCAATAGCACCACGTCAACGCGCGTAGCAAATCCCGCAATTGCCTCATCAATAGAGTTATCGGCAATTTCTTTAATCAAATGATGCACACCGTCATAGCCGGTGCTACCAATATACATGCCCGGACGCTTACGGACTGGCTCCAGCCCTTCGAGAACCTGAATCTGTGAGCCGTCATACGACTGTTCTTTTGTTTGTGTAGCCATTACTTCCCTCACTACTTCCTGACTTGTCAGCTATTTACAACTTCCTCATTATACCGCACAAAAATTGTTCACTCAAGTGCTTTACGCGAACATATTTCTTATGCTAAACTATAATAAATATATAACTATATAAGATACAAACATAACAAATCACGAGGCAATCAATGTTTAGAAAAATCGTTTCGCACCTACCTTTTAGCCCTACGTTAATCCACGAACTTGGATTTTATGCAAAACGATTGAGTAAAGAGGAAACGACGCGGCGCATGGGTCTTATTATCACCGCCCTGGCGTTAGTCGTGCAGTCATTCGTCCTTATCAACCCGCCAGAATCAGCCAACGCCTCGCACCCAAGTGATATGGTGAACGGCGGCGTTTGGGATGGCAATGCTCTTCTGCGAGCCTATGACCGCAATACTAACGATTTTGCCGACTTGATGAATACTATTGGTATTACGCGCGCTGAACTATACAAAGCAACCGAAAATCAGCAACGGCTCAGTAGCACTTCCGGTAATTATTCATGGGGCCTAACGCCACAATTCAGCAGAGCACAGGGCGAAGGCGTATACACCATTAAGTCACGAAACGGCAATATGCGTAACTTCTATTACCGCCCACATCATCTTTGGGGATCATTCACTTTTGGGGCCTTTGTTGGCCATTCAGCAAAATTTGGCTGGTTTGCCATTATGAAAAACTGTGGCAACTTAATTGCGCCACGCGTTCCTGCCCCGCCAGCCTGCCCACCAGGACAAGTTGGCAACTATCCAAACTGCTCAGTGCCACCAAAGAAGTGTACTATCCCAGGTAAAACACACCTGCTCGAAAAAGACCCTCATTGTAAACCTGACCCGAAATGTACTATCCCGGGCAAAACAACCCTCAACGCCAACGACCCCAACTGTAGGCCCGACCCTGTCGCAAGTTGTAACGCACTGCGCATCACACACCATAAGCATACTTACCAGTTGACTGGCACCGCCACTGCCGAGCACGGTGCAACCATCAACGGCTATGTCTTCAAAATATATCGTGACGGTAAACTCATTGATACCGTACGCAGTAAATCAGCCACCGCAACATACACACAAAAACAGCAGGGCCACTATAAAGTTGTTATGTCCGTAACCACCTCTGTTGGTGAAAAGACTGCTAGTAGCTGTGAAAAGACGTTCACCATCGCACCGCCAGAAAAGTGCCCGGTCAACCCTCAGCTATTGAAAGAAGATCCTCGCTGTCAACCATGCCCGGGTGACCCAACTATCTGGGTAGAAGACAAAAAGTGTAGCGCCTCATTTGTCATGCTTAAAAGCGCCAATAACCTCACGCAACGAGTTGACGCAGTAAAAGCAACCGCCAAGGCGCACGACCGTATCACCTACCGCCTGCGAGTTACTAACAAAGGCCTCGTGCCAGCCGACTACATCTTTAAGGAGTCGCTGACTGATGTGCTTGATTATGCGACGGTCTTTGACGCTGGCGGCGGTGAATTGAAGGACGATCCAAACGGCAGCAGTAAACATGGCAAGATCCTCGTCTGGCCAACCATCAAATTGAAGCCTGGCGAGTCGCAAGAGCGCAGCTTTACGGTGCAAATGAAGGGGCAGCTATCATCAATGGCCACCGGCACGAGCCACCCAGGATCATTTGACTGCCGCATGGATAATACCTTCGGTAACACCGTCAGCATCGGCGTTGATTGCCCTACTGAAAAGAAGGTTGTTGAAACAGTCGCTAAAGAGCTACCACGCACGGGCGCCAGTGAAAATATGATTATTGCCGGCATCGCTCTCGCGATTATTGCCTATTTCTACGCCCGCTCACGTCAGCTCAAGAAAGAGGTTCGCCTGGTGCGTCACAACTTTAACGCAGGAACATTATAGGAATACTTAAAAAAGGGGGGGTATGTCCAAAGAACAATTACAACACAGCACCGGTGAAGTTATTAACACCAAGGAAGCTGAACGCACACAGCACGAAGCGCATGACCGGATTGGCAAGCAGCTGGAGCGTGAGGCTAATCGCGCCGAAACCAACGCTGAGCGCCAAAAAAATATTCACGAAGCCATGGAGGTTGCTCGCAATACTGCCGAATCAGCCACCGAAACAGCGCGCACCAAGGAGGCAAAACGAAAGCCAGCGTCCCGCGAGCGTCGCATTCTCACAAAAGCCGACCGCAAACAGGCCTTTGATAAAACGATGCAGACTGTCCAATCGCAGCTTTCAGCGCCTAGCCGAACCTTTAGCAAGTTCATTCACAACCCGATTGTTGAGAAAGTGAGTGATGTAGCTGGTAATACTATTGCCCGCCCGAACGCTATTTTATCAGGGTCGCTCGCAGCACTCATTCTCACACTAGCAATTTATTTCATCGCTCGACGCAACGGTTACCCTCTATCAGGGACAGAGATGCTAGCGGCATTCTTTGTTGGCTGGGTGATCGGTAACATTATTGACTACGCTCGTATCGCACTGGGGCGACGAAAGTAAAACCACCGCCAGCACTACATATCGCTGCATTTATCGCAGCGATATTTTTATTTCGTGGTCATCACCCGGAGCGGCATCGCCACGCAAATCAAGCCGATTGGTCGGCTTTGGTGACTGAGCTGGTACAGAGTCAGCCGCCGCGTCAAGCTCACGCTGCATTTGCTCCTGGATTGACAGCGCGGCTGCCGGCGGCTGTGGAGCCGCATGAGCTACGGGCTGCGAAGGTGCAGGCGGCGATGTTGGGCTATTTGGCTGGGGCGTCGGTGCAGCTGAAGAGCTTGGCAGTGCAGTGATGACAGGGGCTGGCGCGACTGGTGACTGCTGTTGCATTGGCACCCCCGTTGGTGACTGCACCGGACGGGGAGCGGCAGCTGGAGATGGCGGGCCAACAGGTGGCACCATGGGTCGTGGCTGTGCCGCGACACCACCGCCAATCTGCTTGCGCTTCGCCAACCAATCATCCAAAAACGACGATCCCTTGCCTGCCGGCTTCGCGGCAGTTGCTACTTCAGCCTTCTGCGCCCGGCCAAGTCGTTCAAAAATCTCCTTCTCCACCACCGCTCGCGGCTTGCCATATTTGGCCGATGACAGTCGCACCAGCGCATCACGAAGCTGCGCATTCACCTGCCCCATCGGCGGAATCCAGTTCATACTAAACGGCGCCGACGGCACATTGTTAATCATCACCGAGGTAATTGACTGGAAATTTGGCAGTTTTGCTAGATCATCAACATCAAACACCGGCTGAAACTTCTTGACCATCAGCTCGGCATCCGTCACACCAATACGCCCGGAAATCACCGTGCCGACGTTACCGATAATTGCCTCGCGGATCTTATCGGTCAACTGCGTCATAAACTGGTTACCCATAATCAAACTCAGTTTATACTTTCGGGCCTCGGACATGATAGACTCAAAGCTATCCGTCGCAAAGTTCTGAAACTCGTCCACATAGAGTGAAAAATCAACGCGCTCATCCTCGGAAATATCGGCTCGTGACATAGCCGCCGCTTGAAACTTCATCACAAAGATAATACCCAGTAGCTTTGAGTTCAACTCACCCATCTTACCCTTTGACAAGTTAACCAGCAGAATTTTATTATTGTCCATAATTTCGCGCAAATTAAAGCCCGACTTCGTCTGACCGATAATATTACGCATTGCGTCATTAGAGATAAATGGACCGAATTTCGCCACCACCCACGAAATCACTTCACCAGCCTCATTTGATCGCTGCGAGGCCGGAAACTCCTTGGTCCAGAAGTCAATCACCTGCGGATCAGTCACGTATTTCAACTTACTTTTCACAAACTCTGGGTCAATCAAACACTTTGGCACGTCAATGAAGGTACCGCCCGCTGGATCGGCCATCAAAAGCAGTGCACAGTTACGGAAAATATGCTCCAAACGCGGCCCAACAATACCGGTATGCCCTGGATCGTACAAACTATATAGCATATTGATCGCTTCTTGGACCAAAAAGTCCTTCTGATCAGGCGTATCATACTCAAACATATTCATGCCAATTGGATTGGTCATGTCGGCCGGGTTGAAATAAATAATATCCTCCACCCGCTCCTTTGGCACCTTACCAAGCAGCGACTCCACGAGGTCTCCGTGCGGATCAATAAAAGCAAACCCGCGTCCGTCCATCATATCCTGATAGGCCATATTTTCCTGTAGCACCGATTTACCAACACCAGTTTGACCGATGATATAGACGTGGCGGCGGCGATCTTTTGTGCCAATACGAATCGGTTTTTTCACACCGCGGAACTCGTTATAGCCGATCAACAGCCCTTCATTCAGCACATCCGTCGGACCGTCGACCTGCTTTGACATCTGTCGCTTCACCTGCGAGGTTGGGATGGCGCTGCTGCTCGGCAGATGAAATAGCGTTGCCATCTCAACACTGTTAAGAATCGTCTGGCGTGTCTGCTGCGGGAAAAACCGCATAATATACGCCGTCGTCAGCTCTTCAATATCCCGCGATAAGGAAAACTTGAACCCATTATTACGCGCTGAATCATAGAGGGAGAACGCCGCCACAATATTTTTCAATAGCACCTGCGAGCGCGCCGCCGTGTTTGACGACACCACCACCCGCACTAACACCTCATACGCTGGATAGCGGGTTTTTTCCGCAACTGCGTCAATCTCCGACTGCTCTAACGCCGTCATCTGCGTATCTTCGGCACTTTTCGGCTTCTCATCAGGTGCCTGTGGCGGCTTCCATAACGCCTCCATAATATCCATCGCCACCGCCACACCTTTGCCGCCGCCCTTGCCGCTCTTCTTTTTCTTCATGCCATCAATATGCGACTCAGACGCCTTTGACCAACCATCATACGCCGGCCTGAGCAGCATCTGCACGCCGATACCGTCTTCCTTGCCGGCCGACGACAGCGCATTTAACAACGCCCGCGACGCATCACGCTTTGACTCTTGATAGGTGGCAATTGGAAAGACAAACGACTTCTTAAGACTAAACTCACCGCCAATTGTCCCGCTCATTTTACCAACCTGGCTAAAAATATTCGCATCCTTCACCTCTTCAAGTCGCGCCGACGGGTATGCTGCGGCAATAGCCTGCGAGATAACATCAATTAATACCACCGGCACTACGGCGTAGTATTTCACCAAACCTTCATGCGCCATAATCTCAAATGAAATGTGGCGCTGACCATAGAGCTTACTTTTAAAGCCTTTCGTAGCAGTACTAGAAATAATGTTATACATCACCTGCGCCTGCGACAAAATCTCTTCCGTCAAATCGCGCTGATCGCGGCTACCGTTATCAATGTCGTCACTGGCCGGTGGCAAATGGATCAATAGCGGCACCATTTTTAGGCCCCGCTCATAGTTCTTCGCCTCACGAATCATTTTGCGGTACTGGAAAAATACAATAGTTCCACCGGTGGCCAAAATCACCAGCACGACAAACGCCAAAATCAGTGGACCACCCCCGCCCATCTTAATACTCCGCCTGCCCGAGGGTTTTATTATAGCGCTTCTTTAAATAGTCAGCCTGCAGTTGAGCAATTACTCGCGCCCGCTCATATGGGTCATCCCGCGTCAAAGAGATGATTTTCTTTAGCTTATCCACCCATTCTTTTTCAATCAGATCATCATCACCCGCCAATGACGGCGCGCCGCTCGCTAAGCCTGCTGATGGGTCTTGCGGCACCGAGACCACCTGAGGCACAGGCTCAACCGGCGCAGTGGCGACTGGCATCTGCTGCGGCATTACTGGGGCGTGCTCAACTGGCGCAGTCTCGTACTGTGGCGCCTGCTGCTCTGGCTGGTAGCCTCCCGGAACAAACTCAACACCGCCCGGAATCTGCGGCGCTACCTCTGTCGTTGCCCGCACTGGTGGCAGTTCTGGATTCATAGTTTTATTGTACCACGCGCCAAAGAAAAAGCCTACGCCTAAAACCGCTTGTGAATATAAAATAACGCGATCAGTCCAAACATTCCCACGAGCGCTACTTCAAGCAGCCCAACGTCACCGATTGACTGCATGCCAAGTTGGATAATTGGCAGCAAAGCGATGACGCTTGCATAATAATACAGCTTCACCCGCGGCACCGCCTCAAGTGCCAGCCGGTATCTCATCGGCAAAAAACGCTGCCCCCATCGTCGCAGCGCCAATAATCCCACATATAAAAAACAGGCGGCTGCCACATACCCACAGGCAAACAGCGCCAAAATACCAAGCGGCCCAACCTGAGCCGGCGACAGCATAAACAGAATAGCAAGACCGCACACAACCGCAATCATCCCAATCCCCATCACTGCTGTATATTTCATACTCACACTATACCACGGCCACACGAGCCGCACCAAGAGAGCCTGAGCGATAATCATATCCCGAGAAATGCAACCATCCGCCGCTTTACAAATAACTATTAGGGCGCGGGCTTTTCCCAAAGATTATCGCTCGAGGCGACTGACCGCTCCTGTTTCAGGAGCATGTCCTTACGCAACGTTCCTTCAGTCGCACATCCAGTAGTTTCATTGCCATCACATTGCCAAGGATTAACTGGATGTGCGCGGTACTAATTACGCGCGCTCAACGCTTTTGAATGGTATTTGCGACTTGCGAACTATCGCCAATACGCGCTCTCTGGCGGAGCATCGGCAGCACCATAGTTAGCAAAGCGGAATCATCCACAGTGACGATTCAACGCCGACTATGTTGCGGCCGATTATACGCCGAGGGCAAAGCAACTGAGCGAGTAAATTGTTAAGGTTTTTGTGGCTTTTTGTGTTTATCAAAGCTTACCCTCATACTAGCACAGGCATCATGTTATGTCAATCATTTTTCATGTAATTATAGTTGTATATTTTACATTTTTCTTGATGTTGTAAAAAATATCATCTGTTATTTACCGGCTGATGTTCTATAGCAATGTTGTTAATATAACAATAATTGACTTGATTTTTTTATTACAACTATCCACCTCATCACACTTTGATACCTCATCCTTAACCCAACCAGAAGACTCTTTTTGCCACCAGACTGACAATACATAAACCGCTGTAGCACCAGCCTCATTCACTACCACCCCACTGACGCGCTGACCAGCCACCATTCTCGCAAGCTTACATTCTGCGCCCATCCTCACGACACAGCAAGCTGGCGCATTTTGCACCAGCTAACAAATTATTAATGAAGCTACCGACCCTAACCGGACTTAACCGACCCCACAAGTATCCCCACCAATTAACCACTCCGCCGCGCATCCTACTGCGCCACTAAGCCAATCACCAAAACCACAGGTCATTCTAGCATTGTCACTATCACAGCCTCCGTATGTCAACAATCATAACCATCCAGGGCATTAGAGAGCCAAACTTCATCGCAGCCCCCCCTACTAGCTATCCACTACGTACGCAGCATCCGCCACCCTGCAACCACCCGCCCGCGGCATATATAGTCGTAGTATTTTTTACCTATACTTTTTTCAAAAAAGCTGTTGACATAAGCATTTTTATGGATTACTATAGGGGTAGCTTCTGAATAAAAAAATTATACAGAGGCCAAACATAAACAACTACTGAAAACTCCACTTTTGAAAACAACCACTACTCGCAGGTGGTTGTTTTTCTTTATTTATAAACATGTCACTGCAATAAAAAACCGACCCATATTGGCCGGCTAAATATCATTTTGGTGGAGCTGCCGGGTACCGCCCCCGGGTCCAACTGGTACCATGATAGTCGTCTACGAACATAGGATTATTTGGTGGTTTTATAACGCCATGCGACTAAAAAATAACCCAAAAATATCACATGCCGTTACGCGGTAAAAGTCCCGCACGTCCGCCGCTGCCCGAACGCTCAGCCAGCAACATCGATATAACACCCTGCATGCACTATGTTGCCTGTGCGGCAAGATGGCTGTAAAAAATTAGGCTACAGCTGGTGCAAAGGCTGGAGCCTGGAATAGGCTAGCAACCTTGCTTGCAAAACTTTTTGCAGATAAAACATACGTTACGCGTATCGTCGGCTCGCAAACTATCCTGGTAAAATCCAATTGTCGAAAGCTATTTCAGCCCCATCAACCTCCTATCATTATACGCCATTCCCCTTTTCAGCGCCACCATTTTATGATTAACTATAAGCATTATGGTGAGTAAGGTCGCATCGGCAACACCGTATGGCTTTCAGGGGCAGCTGATTGACATTGAGGGCGACCTGAGCAAGGGTCTGCCGACCGTCCAGATTGTTGGGCTCGGCAATAAAGCGATTGACGAAGCGCGTGACCGAGTTCGTAGTGCGATTAAAAACTCCCTGCTTGATTTTCCGAAAGGCAAAATTACCATCAATCTCGCGCCGGCCGAACTTCCAAAAGACGGCGCGCAGTTTGACTTGCCAATTGCCCTGACAATTCTCTGTCTCGGTAAACAATTGCCGCAAGCCGCGCTGGATAATGCCCTATTTGCCGGCGAATTAGCATTAGACGGTACAGTGCGACCAATTCGCTCCGGTATCACCATCGCTGAAACCGCCAAGGCGCGCGGCATTAACACGGTGTTTATACCAGCCGCCAATGCGCAGCAGGCTCTATTGGTGGCAGATATCAGTGTCATCCCAGTCACGACACTACAAGAACTTTTCCTCCACCTCAAGGGAGAGCGACACATTCAGCCAGCACAACGGCAGCCACAAGCCATCGCCGCTATACCCGCCGGACCGCTACTTGATGATATTCGCGGCCAAGAACAGGCCAAACGCGCCATTACCATCGCCGTTGCCGGACGACACAATATTCTATTGTCCGGACCGCCCGGCTCCGGCAAAACCATGCTGGCGCAAGCCCTCAACGGATTGCTACCACCCCTTACAGAATCGGAAATCGTTGCCGTGACAAAACTGCACAGTCTTAGCGGCCATCACTTAACTCCCGATATTGTCACGAATCGTCCCTTCCGCGCACCACACCACACCGCCAGTCGCACTGCAATTATCGGTGGCGGACCAAAAGCCCGCCCGGGAGAAATTAGCCTGGCCCACTGTGGCACGCTATTCCTTGATGAACTACTGGAATATCCGCACACTATTCTTGAAGCCTTGCGGCAACCACTTGAAGATAAACACGTCACGATTAGCCGAGCCCACGGCCACTACCAGTATCCTGCTGACTTTTTGCTTGTTGCCACCATGAACCCCTGCCCGTGCGGCTATTACGGTGATACCGAAAAAGCCTGCAGCTGCACTAGCACGCAAATTATAAACTACCAGAAACGATTATCAGGACCGTTGCTTGATCGCATTGATCTTAGTGTTACAGTATCGCGCGTACCGCATGAGTCACTATTAGCTACAGAAAATTCGTTGCATAAAAAACAACATAATGCAGCAACGGAGGCCATTGCTCGCGCGCTTACTCTGCAACGACAGCGATACAAGTGTTGTAGTACATACAACGGGAGTCTACATAGTAAATCCGTTGATAAATACACAACACTTTCCGACGACTCCAAAGCATTCCTGCTAACTGCCGCCAAGCGGCTTGACCTGAGCGCCCGCAGCTACTTTAAAGTCATCAAGGTAGCTCGCACCATTGCTGATCTAGAAGGCTCTACTGATATCGCCGTGCAGCACATCGCCGAAGCCCTGCAGTATCGCCAAGTCAGCCTGCTCTAGATTCATTAAACTAAAACGGAACAGCCTGTAGAATTAGGTTTGTAACAACAACTA
>JAUMWY010000012.1 GCA_030529385.1 Candidatus Saccharimonadota bacterium | reverse complement strand
TCATGTGGTCTATTATAGCATTGACGGAAGTTTGGTATAATCATAAGCATGAAGAATATCATTTTTGCTAGCATTCTGTCGGCCGTAGTCTCTCCGGTGATAATCGTTGGCGTCATGATAACGCAGGGATTGATCACTGTTAATGCAGGTTATAGGTATTCGCATGTCTGCGGTAGTGAGGTGGTTGAAAGATTTAATGCTCAGATATCGCATTCTGATGGAGCGGCGAAGGATAAAGAGATGCTTTTAAATGAACTGAAAAATATCACGGGCTGGGATGATGATCCAACCTGTCGAGCAATGACTTTCTCCCTGCATGTATCATTGGAGAATAAGGATGCGGCAGGTTCGGATCTTAAGTTCATCAAAAAAGCCATAGACGACAAGCATAGTCCAAGCATCGAATTGTTAACAACCCAATCTATGCAATCTATGGAACAGGTATACGAAAATATGGGTCGAGCTACAAATGATTTTGAGGGTGGCGGAGAATGAAAAAAAGCCTAACGATTACTATACTACTAATCGTTACTACTCTAATGGCTGCTGTCGTAGATTATGAGTCTGCTTATGCCGGTAGTTGTCCTAATAATAGGAGGGCGTGTAACTACCAAGAGGAAACACAGGGTCGTAGTCGGTGCGATTTATCAGGGCCAGCGGGGGGTCCATGGGGTACGCAGTGGATTGGTAGCGGTAATGGTGGCGAGGATAATGCAGGGGCTAATGGCTACTGGAACAATAAGGTGTATGTAAAGCATAATGATAGAGAGGTTGACATATATGTGCGGGGTTCGATGTTGAGCTGTGGCCGTCCTCTATGGATCGGAGATACATCATGGGCTATTAATGTTGGCGCCAAGGACTTTTCTGATAGGCGATATAACGTGGATTTAAAAAAAACTGAGAATATACGTGAGTATCTGCCTGAGTCGAGGCGGCTCAAGTTTCCTTATGGCAATAAGTATAGTCGAGGTCAAATACAGAGAGGTCTTTGGTCTACAAGGGGCCATCAGCTTAAAGTTAGGCTTGATACGACTGGGCTGGCGCCACATGGCGGGACTCAATCAATTCACGTTGCACTATATCGGTGTGCTAGTAGGGATGGTAGTACTATAGACAACCAAGCAACGGTTAAGTGCGCCGCATACAAGGAGACTATTACAGTTGAACGCGCAGCACCACCTTGGGCTCTCTCGGCCGCCTCATCTGTTAAAAATGAAACTAACGGCGCAGGCCCGGCCAAAACCGTAACAGCAAAGCCCGGCGACAGAATATCATTTAATCACTCTGTACGAAACCATACGGATGTTGATATGAATAGGAACGCCAATATTAATATTGATCATGCAATCGTCACCGCCGGTGAAACGCCTTCTGGTTATAATTATAGTAGCCCTATTGGCGATACGCCAAATTGGGGTAGGGGCGGTCAGACATTTTATAATAAATTTTTTTCCATCGTTGAACAAACACCTATTGGCACTGCGCAGCGCAGTATGGTGCGACCGAGTGATGTCGGTAGGCGCTTTTGTCAACGGGTTGCCTATAATCCGACAGCTTCGCACAATAACGCATGGGGCCACGCCAACTGGGCTTGTGTTGATGTCCCCTATAGTTACCTGCTGACCCCCGCCGTTGCAACCGGCAGTAGTTACATTACCGAAGGTTCAACAAGCTACTCGGGTATCAGTGGCGCTGTTACAAGTAGCGGCGGTGGCACTGATTCGCGGCCAGCGCAGTATACGGTAACTCGATTTGTAACTCGTAGTGGTGCAGTGTCGGGATTGCTGACTGGCAATTGGCATAATGTTAGTGATGTGTGCGCAATTGTTAATGGCTATCCTGGTATGCGCGATTGCAAAAAGCTGACGCAGGGAACGAAAGTATTTCAGGGTGGTAGAAGTGAAGCGGTAGCTGCGGGATTAACGGATAGCCTGGAGGGTGTGACGCTGACAAATAAAGATTTATTGTGCTATATGACGACAGTGAATCATTATTCACATCAGGTCGGGCATAGGGATTATGCCTATGCAATTAAGTGTGTACATGTTGCCAAGCAGCCGAAAGTGCAGGTATGGGGTGGTGATGTGCGAACAAACGGGCGAGTGATTACCTCGCGCACTGATATGATTGACGGCGGCATGACTCGCAGTTATGGCTCATGGGCGGAGTATGGCATCATCGCCAATGGGAGTGTGCAATCTGCCTCTGGCGCAGGTTTATCGTCGGGCAGTACTGGGCGCAGCAGTGTTGACGCAACGCGACTGACATTTGCCAACACTGGCGTGGCGACACCGGGCAACTTTACGCATCAGCCACTGAGTATGGTTGTGCAAGTACCACCCGTGCCAGCAACTAATTTAGTGCCGCTATCGGGTGCACGACCAGTGGCGCATCTACAGGGTGGCTATACGGCAACCAATCTGCGGCTTGAGGGCGGTGAGCTGCCAGCTGGTCGACGAATTGTTATTCGGGCAAGTGGCACGGTGACTATCGCTGGTGATATTCGCTATACGGCCGCTCAGCTGAATGATATGAAGGATATCCCGCAACTGGTGATCGTTGCGAAACATATTGTTGTTGAGCCGCAAGTGCAGCGGATTGATGCTTGGCTGCTGACGACGCATAACGGTTCAATTAGTACTTGCGGTGCGGCATCTGGCAATCAGCCAGCGCAGGGTATTGATGTGGTGGCATGTAATAAGCAGTTGCGTATCAATGGTCCGGTGCATACTGACAGGTTGTATTTGCGGCGTACTTATGGTGCCGAGGACAAGTCGCCGCTGCACCTCGGGACGCCAGCCGAAATTTTTAACCTGCGACCAGACGCCTATTTGTGGGGGCACGGCGCGGCCTTTACGACTGGCGCAATTCGCACGATGCATGTCAAAGAATTACCGCCACGATTGTAAAGTGTTTTACAAAGTCAAACTGCTCATGGTATACTAGTGATACTATGCGATTAATAAAAGGGTTGGGCGACTTTTTCGGGCTAGATGTCGGCACAAATGCAGTGCGAGTGGTACAGCTGGCGCGGACGAATAATGGATGGAATTTGACCAATTATGGCTATGTGCCGATCGATAGTGCGGTGTCAGCCAGTGACTCTCCCGAGGCTAAACGACGACTCGGTGAAGCGATTATGACGGCTGTTGGCCAGAGCGGCATTAAGACAACTAATGTGGCGATTGGCTTGCCGTCAAGCAAGACGTTTAGCACTATTGTTGATGTGCCAAAGGTCTCAGAGCAAGAACTGAAGGCAACCATGAAATATCAGGTTGATCAGTATATTCCGATGGCGGTGGAGGATGCGCAGATTGACTGGGCGCTGCTCGGCGATAGTCTGCACAAACAGAATCAGTACGAAGTGCTGCTGACTTCAACGGCCAAGTCATACGCCGAGGAGCGGCTGGAATTTATTGAGTCGCTGGGTTTCAATGTGATCGCCGAAGAGCCAGATCCGATTGCTATGGTGCGGGCGTTAACGCCGGGTGGTGTACAGGATGCGCGGCTAATTCTTGATATGGGTGAACATTCGACTGACCTGGCAGTGGTCTATGGTGGTGCACCACGACTGGTGCGTACGGTGCCGAGTGGCCTGCAGTCACTGGTGCGGGCGGCGGTGCAGAATCTGAGCGTCCAGGAGGATCAGGCGCGGCAGTTTATTTTGAAGTTCGGCCTGGCGCCGGATCGGCTGGACGGGCAGGTGTTAAAGGCGATTGATTCGGTGCTCGACAACTTTGCGTCGGAACTTATCAAGTCAATCAAGTTCTTTCAGACGCGTTACCCGAGCGTGCAGGTGGCGGGTATTTTGCTGTCTGGTTTTGGCGCGTCAATTCCACAAATGGATCAATATATTTCCACAAAAACAGGGATTCCGGCGGCGGCGGCAAACCCATGGCAATATGTGCAGATGACACAGGCTGATCAGCAACGATTATTACCAATCGCCTCAGAATTTGCCACGGCGGTTGGCTTGGCACAGCGGAGTAATGCAGTATGATTGAGATTAATTTGATTCCTGATGTAAAGCGAGAGTTGCTGCGCACGCGGATGGTGCGCAATGCGGTGATTTCGTTGACAATTCTTATCGGTGTTGGTGCGGTGATTACCACTGTTGTGTTGGGTCTAGTGTTCGGCGGACAGCTGGCGGCTGAAGGTCTGCAAGACGGCGAGATTAAAAAGAAATCGTCAGAGCTAGCCAATATTGAAGACCTAAACAAAACCGTCACCATTCAGCATCAGCTGAACAAATTGAGTGAGCAACATGCGAACAAGAAAATTAATTCACGATTGCTTGACATGGTGAGCGCGGTCAATCCGCCAGCGCCAAACGATGTACGCTTTTCAAGTGTGAAGCTGCAGCCAGAAGAGAAGAAGATTGTGATTGAGGGTTCGGCGGCTAATGGCTATACGGCGCTGGAGGTCCTGAAGAAGACTATTGCTAATACAAAGGTTGCCACTAAGCGCGACGGTAATGATGAGACGGTGCAGCTGGCGCAGGATATTGTGGCCGGTGAGACGAGCTTCGGTGAAGATGCCGAGGGCAAGAAAGTCTTGCGATTTTCATTTACATTTTCGTACGCTGATGAACTGTTTGCACCATCAAAAGACGCCGTCAGTATTGTGACGCCAAACAAGCGAATTGATGTAACCGACTCAAAGCTGGGCGTGCCGGAGAGTATTTTTGGCAAAAAGGCTGATGATATTGACAAGCCAAAGGAGGACCGGTGATGCCAGCTGATAAAGATGTGACCATTCGCAAGCGACAGCAAATTGACTCATCAAAAAAGATGATGTTTATATCAGTGGCTGTTGCAGCATTCGTGCTTGGCATTTGCCTCGTGGTGTCGTTTTTCTTGGCTAAGCAGATTATTTTTCACACCAAAGTGATTGGCGAGAAGCAGGCGACAATTGGTACGCTGAATAATAATATCGCCAATGTTAAAGAGCTAGAAAAGAACGTTCGGGCGCTTGAAGCGCATGATGGGTTGAATATTGTGAAGGTAAGTGAGCGGGGTAATGCACTGCAGTCAGTGTTGGATGCGCTGCCGACCGAAGCAAATGCCGATGCGCTTGGTGCGTCATTGCAGCGGAATTTCGTCGGAGCGGTTGGCGGACTGACACTCGAGTCACTGACGGTTGATGCGGTGGGCGAGGATGGTGACGAAGCGGCTGATGGTAGTATCAATTTCTCACTGACGGTAATCGGGTCGCCCGATAAGATGAAAGAGTTATTGTTACGGTTTGAGCGGTCAATCCGGGTGATTGATATTACCAGTGCTGAGCTGCAGGCGGGCGAGAATAGTCTTAGTCTGATCATTCGCGGCAAGGCCTACTACGAGCCAGCGCAGACGGTTGAACTTGAAACAAAGGTGGTAAAGCCATGAAGAAAACCGATATAGCAATGGTGATATTGATTGCTAGTATTGGCGTGATTGTTGCGTATTTTATTGCGATTAATATCTCATTTTTAAAAGTGCCACAAGAAGGCGTGAAGGTGCAGACGGTGCGGACTATTAGCAAGGATGTACCGCAACCAGATGACCAAGTATTTACGAAAGACGCTATCAACCCAACCGTTGAAGTGATTGTTGGTAGCGACACAGGGGCAACGAACCAGGAGTAGAGGCGTGGCGCTACTGACCGAGGATATCCAGGAAAAACTGATTACCCTGCTGTTTGAGGAGGGGTTGGTTGAGGAGTCAGTGCTGCGTGATGCGGCGAAGCGAGCCGAGGCTGATGGTACGCCGCTACTGGCGCTGTTGACCAGCCAAGCGATTATCGACACTGAATTGTTAACCCATGCCGTCGCACACGTGTCGGGCGTGCCGTACGTTAATCTCACCAATAGCGTCATTAGCCAGGATATTCTATCGTTGCTGCCGTCCGATGTAGCGGAGCGCTTCATGGCGGTGCCACTAGCCGAGGTGCAGAATCGCTTGGCGGTGGCGATGATTGACGCCAATAATGTGCAGGCAGTTGACTATTTGGCAAATCGTATCCAGCGGCCGATTAAAGTCTATATGGCATCAGAAGATAGTGTGCGTCATGTGCTTGATCAGTACAAGGCTGACCTATCATCAGTCAATGTGGCCGCCGAGGCGTCCCAAGCCGAGGCCAAAACGGAGGCTGCAAGTGAGATTAAAACCATTGTGCAAGATTCGCCAATTTCTCGCGCTTTGAGTACGATTTTGGAATATGCCGTGAAGAGTCACGCATCCGATGTCCATATTGAGCCACTAGAGAAGGCGCTCAAAATCCGTTGTCGAATTGACGGCGTGTTGCGTGAAGTGATGCAGCTACCAAAAAGCATTGAACCGGCACTGGTAAGCCGAATAAAAATTTTATCCAATTTGAAAATTGACGAACACCGTGTGCCACAAGACGGTCAGTTTGCGGTGCAGGTGGCGGGCAAGGAAGTTGATCTGCGTATCGCCATTTCGCCGGTCGTGTGGGGTGAGCAAGTGGTGATTCGTTTGCTGGATAAATCTGGCAATTCATTCAACCTTGAGGATATGGGCTATGCTGGCCGAGCGCTGCGCACGATTCGCAAGGGCGTGAAGCGGCCTAATGGTATGATCCTAACTTCGGGTCCAACTGGTTCTGGTAAGTCAACTAGCCTCTACGCGCTGATTAAGGAAATCAAAGACGACACGGTTAATATCGTGACGCTGGAAGATCCGGTGGAATATAAGATGGATGGTGTGAATCAGATTCAGGTCAATGCCGAGGTGGGGTTGACGTTTGCATCAGGCCTACGGTCAATCCTGCGCCAGGACCCGGATGTGGTGATGGTGGGTGAGATTCGTGACGCTGAGACTGCCAATCTGGCGGTGCAAGCGGCGCTGACGGGGCACTTGGTATTCTCGACACTGCACACCAACTCGGCGGCCGGTGTCTTGCCACGACTACTTGATATGGGTATTGAGCCATTCTTGATCGCCAGCACGGTGAACACAATTATTGGTCAGCGGTTGGTTCGTCGTGTGGCGCCAAAACGGGATAGCTATCAGTCATCGCCGTTGGAGACAGAAATGATTCAATCAACCGTTGGCCATCTGTTGCCAAAAACACAACAGGAAATGGCACCGCTGGCGCAAGACCTTGGCTACACTGAGTTGCCTTTGGCGGGGCAAACCGCTTATACTTTAGTGAAGGGTCGGGACACGCCGCAAACACCGCGAGGCTATGCAGGGCGCGCCGGCCTGTACGAGGTGATGGATGTCACGGAGGAAATCCAAAAACTGATCGTGGCGCGGGCGACCAGCGCCGAAATTCAGCGCATGGCCATTCAGCAGGGTATGGTGACGATGCGCCAGGATGGCTATCTGAAAGCGCTTAATGGCATTACGACATTAGAAGAAGTTAACCGCGTGGCGGCGGATACGGCATAAGAAAAGGAGGACTATGAATCAAGAACTGCGCATTGAAATTTTGCTAGAAGAGGTGGTGAAGAAGCGCGCCTCTGACCTTCATATTCAGGTTGGGTTGCCGCCAATGCTGCGTATTGATGGCTCACTAATGCCGGCCGCCGGCACGCAGCCGTTGGATGAAGCGGCAGTGGAGCGATTAGTCTTTCAGATTCTGGATGAGGACCAGCGACAAATTTTGCTTAAAGACAAAGAGTTTGACTTCTCGTTTGCGTTCGGCACTTTGGGTCGTTTCCGTGTGAACGCTTTTCATGAGCGGGGCAATTTGGCGGCAGCGCTGCGTTTGATTCCGAATGAAATTAAGTCGGCGATGGAGCTCGGTATGCCGCCGGTCGTCAGTAGCTTTGCTGATTTTCCACGCGGTTTGGTATTGGTGACGGGGCCGACGGGGTCGGGAAAGTCAACCACGCTGGCCTCACTGGTTGATAAAATTAATTCCGAAAAGTCGCAGCATATTATTACCATTGAAGACCCGATTGAGTTTACTCACAAATCCAAAAAGTCGGTGGTGGTGCAGCGAGAAGTCCATTACGATACTTATTCATTTTCAGCAGCGCTGCGTAGTTCCTTGCGCCAGGACCCAGACGTGGTGTTGATTGGTGAGATGCGCGACCTGGAGACGATTTCGGCGGCGATTACCATTGCCGAAACCGGGCACTTGGTGTTTGCCACGTTACACACCAACTCGGCGGCCCAGTCCATTGACCGTATGATTGACGTCTTCCCGCCGCATCAGCAGCCGCAGATTCGGGCGCAGCTGTCGAACATTTTGATGGCAATTTGTTCACAGCGTCTGGTGCCGGCCATTGGCGGCGGGCGAGTGGTGGCGGCTGAAATCTTGATTGCTAACCCAGCGGTGCGCAATATTATTCGCGAAGGTAAATCACATCAGCTTGACGCGGTGATTCAGACCGGCGCTGATCAGGGTATGCAGACCATGGATCGCACGCTGGTGAACTTGGTGCAGTCGGGGACGATTACTTATGACAGTGCTCGTGAATTTGCGGTTGATTTGGCGGAATTTGAACGGCTAATGAGGGGGTAGCGCATGAAAAAATATCGCTATGAGGCTCGGGACAGTGCCAGTGACAAAATCGTTAAAGCCACCATCCAGGCCGAGAGTGAAAATGCTGCCGCCCGAGTACTGACGGCCCAAGGTTTTGTGCCGCTGAAAATTGACCTTGATGGTGACGGGGCTGGGTTTTTTGAGCGACTATCAGGTCGTATTACAGTTAAAGATAAAATCGTCTTTACGCGGCAGCTGGCGACCTTGATTGGTGCGGGCTTGCCACTGGCGCAGAGTATGCGCACGGTGCTGGAGCAGACGCAGAATAAAAAAATGCAGCTGATCGTGCAGGATATTATCGCCGATATTGAGGGCGGTAAGGCGCTGTCTGATTCGTTCGCTAAACACCCAGAGGCCTTTGATAAGGTGTTTATTGCGCTGGTATCGGCCGGTGAAGCGTCGGGTACGCTTGACCAGGCGCTGAAACGGGTGGCGGCGCAGCAGGAAAAAGATGCCGCCATGATGAATAAAATTAAGGGCGCGTTAACCTATCCGGTGATTGTGTTGGTGGTGATTAGCCTTGTGGTTGGGTTTTTGCTGCTGACCGTGGTGCCGCAGGTGAAGAACCTGTATAAAGATCTTGGCAAGGAGTTGCCGATGGTGACGCAGATGATGGTGGGCGCGGCTGATTTTGCGACGAATTTTTGGTGGCTGATGATTATCATGCTTGGTATTGCTGGCTACTTCTTTAGCCAGTATCTCAAGACTGACGCTGGTATTCGCACTAAGGATTCATTCAAACTCAATGTGCCGCTATTTAAGGGGATGTTCCGTAAACTATACATGGCGCGCTTTACACGGACGGGTCAGACGCTGCTCAGTACTGGTGTGGCGATGCTTGATATGCTGCGGATTAGTGCTGATGCTGTGAATAATGTGCTAATTGCCGAGACAATTAGCCGCGCTAGTGACAAAGTGAAGGGCGGTAAGGCACTCTCGGCGTCGCTCAAGGGCGAGGAATATATGCTGATTATGGTGCCGCAAATGATAAAAATTGGTGAACAGTCCGGTAAGATTGATGAAATGATGGGCAAATGCGCCCAGATTTATGAAGATGAACTGGATGAGGAGATTAAGGCGATTTCCACGGCAATTGAGCCGATTTTGATGGTGGTGTTGGCGGTAGTGGCCGGTGGTATGGTGGTAGCAATTCTGCTGCCAATCTACGGCCTGGTAAATGACATTAAACTATAGACTTTTTTTCCTGAGCGGCGTATGATAAAGATAAGCAGTATAGCGAATTAGTAAACAATGTCATAGAAAGGTGGACATTTCAATGACTCAAACAAATAAAAAAGGTTTTACCATCATCGAGGTCGTGTTGGTGCTGGCGATTGCTGGGTTGATTTTTGCCATGGTATTTATTGCCTTGCCAGCGCTGCAGCGGAATCAGCGAGACACTGCACGTCGCAATGACGCTTCAACCGTCTCCGCTGCGGTCAACTCATACCGCTCAAACAATAAAAGCTTGGCTGGCATGAATAGTGGCAAGCTGCAGAGTTACGTGGATAAACTCGATCAATACGAGAAGACGAATATTGTCGTGAAGCCTCGAGCCACTAGTGATCAAACTATTGGCGATAATGAAATAGCGGTATTCCCGCAAACGAAGTGTAATGGCGCTGCCGATCCGGGTGGTCGTGCGAAGCTGACGGGGGGCACTAGTCGTCAAGCGGCGGTTGTGGTGCGGCTTGAAAACACCGGCGCAAGCGACAAGTTTATTAACCACTGCGTTGATGTCTAAATAGATTTCGTGATCTTGTACAGCCCGCCATGTTGCGGGCTGTATTTTTTATCATTTCCTGCTACCATAAGAGGTATGATTATGATGATAAGCGGGGCAGCGATACTCGGCGCAATTTTCGGCAGTTTTGCCGGGGCGCAAGTATGGCGACTACGGGCAAGGCAGCTCGTGGAAGACAAGGCAAACGACGAAAAAGTAAGTGCGGCGGAGTTAAAACGACTTAAGCCGCTGCTGGCGTCAGTGCGCCGGGATCGGTCACGCTGCCTGCAGTGTCAGCATGAGTTAGCGTGGTATGATTTGCTGCCGGTCGTCAGCTGGCTGTCCTTGGGTGGCAAATGTCGCTATTGCCGAAAAGCAATTGGTTGGGGCGAGTTCTTTATTGAGACTGGTGTGGCGATTGTTTTTGCGGTGATGGTGGCGCTATGGACGGATTGGTCGGTGATTGGTTATGTGCAGCTTGGGCTGTGGCTGATCGCCGTGGTACTAATGGCGATATTATTCGCCTATGATGCGCGGTGGTTCTTGCTGCCGGATCGGATTATGTGGCCGCTGGTGGCGGTAGCGGCGGTGAATGCTGGGCTGGAGGTGGCGCAGGCGCAGGATGTGGTGGCGGCGCTATGGTCGCTCGTTGGGGCTATACTGATTTTGAGCGGCGTTTACCTAATGCTGTATATTGTGTCACGCGGTGCTTGGATTGGGTTTGGTGATGTAAAGTTGGGGCTGACTTTGGCGCTGCTGCTCGGTCAGTGGCCATTGGCGTTTATTGCACTGTTTGCAGCAAACCTGCTCGGCACGGCGTTGGTGGTGCCGGCGATGATGACCGGGAAACTGTCCCGACACGCTAAAGTGCCGTTTGGTCCGCTGCTGATTTTTGGCGCTTTGATTGCTTGGTGGTGCGGTCCGATGATGGTGTCGTGGCTGGCGATATACTAATGTCGCTTATGCTATAATGAGGCTATGGTGCGGCATCAACGAGGCTTTACGATTATTGAGGTGCTTTTGTTCCTGTCAATTTCGGGGCTGTTGATGGCGCTGCTGTTTGTCGGTACGGGAATTGCGATTCAACGGCAACAATATCAGGACACAATACAGTCGTTTGCCAGCTTTTTGCGCAGTCAATATGCGGCGATGGTGAGTGTGGAGAATGATGATCCGGCCGGCAGCAAGTGTCCAATAGATAATACGACAGCTACTCGTGGTCAATCAGAGTGTGTGATTATTGGTCGGTACCTACAGGCGGACGACAGCGAAGGGCGACGATACAAGACGTTTCCGGTGTATGCTAAAAAAGTTGGCGGCGCTTGGCAGTACCGGTATGGTGAACATGACGGTGATTATGAGGTGAACTGGAGTGCACGCACTAAGTTGGCCGGGCGGAGTGATGGTGATGCGGTGCAGTTTTCTGTGGTGATATATCGCGATCCGGAAACCGGCCAAGTGGCGGTTAAAAGTGATAGTCGCACCTATACGCCGGCGGAGATTGGTATCGCGATGCAGCATGCCGGCGAGACGACTGTGCGGGAGATTTGCGTCTATGATACGGGCTGGCTGTCGCCTGAGCGGCGGTCAGTCTTTATTAGCCCGCGGGCTGGTTCTAGTGATGCAGTAACGATTGCGCCGGCGAGTGATGGCTGTAAGGATGATGGCGATGTGTAGGCAGCGGGGCGATACGATTATTGAGGTGCTGTTGGCGGTGACGGTGTTTAGTATGTTGGCGATTGGGACGATGGTGATTATGAATCGCGGCGCGGCGATTGCTGAGCGGTCGCTGGAGATTACCCTGGTGCGACAGCAGATTGATGGGCAGGCGGAGATGCTGCGTTATGTCCATGCTCGGTATAGCGCCGGCGATGCACATTATACGGATATGTGGACGAATAAGTTGCCAAAATCAGTGGGCGGTAGCGTTGAGGCGCTGGGTGCTGGCAGTTGTCCGGCTACTCAGCCATCACAATCTTTTGCGCTGTATCCCAGCGGCAGTAATAAGATTGCAAAAACCACAGAATTTTATACTGCAGAGACATATGCCAAACTTGATAGCAACAGGGCGCGCGGTATTTGGGTGCAGCTTGTTAAGGCGCAGGGTAGCCATGCGTATGACGCTTATATTCAAGCGTGTTGGGATGGGGCTGGCGGCCAGGTACAAACAACAGGGACGATTGTGAGGTTGTATGATCCAAAAGCGTAATCAAGGGTTTACCATTATTGAGTTGATGCTATCAATTGCTTTCATTTCCTTTTTGCTGCTGTCGATTGCGCTGCTGGCTATTCAAGTTGGCCGGATGTATCAACGAGGCTTGACCTTACAAACCATTAATCAATCGGGGCGTGAAATAAGCGATATGATGCGGCGAGATTTTCTACAAGCCAGAGCGCCACACATCACGACGGCCGCGGTGTCGCGTGGCGGGGAGGTGGTCGGTGGTCGGCTGTGCCTGGGCGATTATTCGTATGTGTGGAATAATGTGGCGGCGCTTGAAAAATATGCGGCAGCTGATAGCTCACTGGCGCGGCTAGCGGGTAGCACGCAGCCGCTTACGCTGGCACGGGTGGCTGACCCTGGCGGATTACTGTGTACACTTGATGCGGCAGGGCAATACACGCAGGAGGTGACCCCGAGTAGCACCACGCAGCTGCTGCGCCAAAAAGCCAGCAACGACGACGCGGTGGTCGGCATTCATACTATGACGGCGGAGAGGATTATTGCGCCAAGTGCTCATCTATCGCAGGGGCTTGGCGATGAGGCGTTGTATCAGGTACGGTTTGTGCTAGGTACGGGCGTAACGAGCGAAATCAATACAGCAGACCACACCTGTAAACCGCCGAATGAAGCAGATTTAGAATACTGTGCGATTAATAAATTTGAAATAGTAGCGAGGACAAATGGCTAGGCAAGAGGCAGGATCGGTATCAATTTTTTCGGTGATTTTCGCGTCGCTGTTGCTGACGGTGGTGACGGTGAGTTTTATTAAACTCATGATGACCGATCAGCAGCAGGCGACAACCAATGATTTGTCGCAGAGTGCTTATGATGCGGCGCTGGCGGGCGTGGAGGATGCCAAGCGCGTCATTCGTGCCTGCCAACAGGGGCAGGCGGATGCTTGCGAGGCGCTGCAGAAGCCGCACGACTGCAATGTCATTAATCGTTCGCTGGCTGTTACGGGTGTGCCGCAGAATAATGAGACGTTGATACGATCAGGGCATGGCCAGGGTGCGCAATATGATCAGGCGTATACTTGCGTGAATATTACTATGAATACTGAAGATTATCTGTATAAGGCAACTGTTGATAAAAGCCAGTTGATTTTGCTCCGCTCCAAGCAGGATTTTAATGAAGTGCAACTTGAGTGGTTTAGCCGAGACGACACAACGGCGCTAGCGGCAACAAGCCCACCAAGCTACGATCCAGCCACTGGCCAGGGGGCGCTGCCACGGCGGGCTGCATGGGGTGCGGCAACACCGCCGCTACTCCGAGCGCACATTATCACTCCTGGCGAATCGTTCAGGCTGGATGAACTTGACGCGACAGGCCGGTCGGTGACGGCATTTTTGCGGCCTTATGTTTCATCTGCCGCTACCCCACCTTCACCACTGTCGCCAAACCTCTCTTCACACGAGCGGGCGACTGGTGATAATGAATATGACAATAATATATCACTCGTGACGTGTCATAAAAACTTTTCCTACAACACCTATGCCTGCCGTGCGCGTCTAACGATTCGGCCAGTTTCTCAACAGGCAAGCCAACAAGCGCTGCTTCGTCTCACGCCGCTCTATAATAGCGCCAGTGTTCGGGTATCGCTCTATAAGGACGGCGCGCCGGTACTGTTTGATGGGGTGCAGCCGTCCGTTGATGCCACGGGGCGAGCCGCCAATGTGTTTCGGCGGGTTGATGCGCGGCTGCAAATTGGCAGTGATTTCCCATACCCTGAACATACCGTCCAAACCATCAATAGCTTATGTAAGACATTTTCAGTGACCGACGGCGGCGTGGTAGCTGATCATGGCGATTGTCGGCTTGATTAGCGCATATCGCTATGAAATCGTTGATGGATATCTTTAAGGTGTTGATCAGTGACGTGGGTGTACACCTGAGTGGTGGCGATATTACTGTGCCCGAGCAATGATTGCACTGAGCGTAGATCGGCACCATTCATCAACAGATCGGTAGCAAAGCTATGGCGCATAGTATGTGGGCTAACGTGTTTCGTAATGCCGGCCAGTCGCGCATACTGACTGATCATGCGCTGGATACTGCGAGCGCTGAGGCGGCGGTAATCGCCGGAAGTGGTGGGTGTACTGTTGCGGCGGCTATAGCTCAGAAAAAGAGCAGGCAGGCTGTCGCTGCGAGCTTTGAGATAGGTTTCAACATGGTCGGCGGCGCTAGCCGAGATGAAGACCGGGCGGTCTTTTTGTCCCTTACCGCGCACCATAAATTCGCGCCGAGCGAGGTTGATATGGTCGCGATTTAAATTAACCAATTCCGAAACACGCAGCCCGCTGGAAAAAAGCAGTTCCATAATCGCTCGGTCGCGCAGCCCGGCTTCAGTGTCCAGTGGAATTTGCTCAACGAGCCGCACCACTTCATCGTAATGAAGAAATGTTACTTGCTTGCGTACGGTTTTTGGCAGCACGATTTTATCGGCCGCTAGTGTCGCAATATCGCGGCGGGACAGATAGGTGAGGAGACCGCGTAGGGCGATTAAATGGTAACTTTGCGTTAGTAAACTGAGGTTATCGCCGCGCTCGCTTTCATAGCGATTCAGCCACAAGCGATATTTACGCAGTAGTTCGCTGGTGATATTACTTACCGTAATGTCGCCGGCAAAATCAATAAACCGATTGATATATAGCTCATAATTACGAATCGTCTTTTGGCTGCGACCGCCCTCAACCTCCAGGTGTTCCAGAAAATCCATCAGTGCCTCCGATATAAACATAGGCTTATTGTACCGATAAGTGAGTGGTTTATCAATGAGCCGGTTTCTGTTATGATGAGAAAAAGTAATCAAAGGAGGAACTATGGCTGAAGCTGAAAAAAACTACTGCGGTGTTGAGCGAACACTAATTGTGTTCAAGCCGGATGCAGTGCAGCGGGGTATTGTGGGTGAGATTTTGCAGCGGTTTGAACGCGTTGGCTTGAAGATGGTTGGCGTGAAAATGGCCGCACCAGACCGTGAACATTATTACCACCACTATGAAGACATTGGTAAAATGGTCACTCGCCGCGGCGAAGACACCTTTAATATTACGCTTGATTTGATGCTGTCAGGTCCGGTGATTGCCATGGTGCTGGAGGGCGTTGAGGCAGTGGCGGTGGTTCGCAAGTTGGTCGGTCCAACTGAGCCAAAGGCGGCTGATATGGGTACGATTCGTGGTGATTATTCACACATTAGCTTTGGCTATGCCGACTCTTGCCAAAAGGGTATTCCAAACCTCATTCACGCTTCGGGCGATCCTGATGAGGCGGCGCAGGAAATTGCTCACTGGTTTAAGCCTGAGGAGTTGATGGATTACGCTATGCTGAACGAGAAGTTTACTCGCTAATCGCCACCAGTAGACTGGTCCATCTTACGGGCTACCGTGGTATAATGAACGTATGCCTCGGTAGCTCAACTGGATAGAGCAGATCCGTCCTAAGGATAAGGTTGTAGGTTCGACTCCTGCCCGGGGTACCATGATTATGACGGAGCAGACAATAAAACAATTTGATGGTCAGCGTGATGATGAGGAATTGCTGTTTGTGTTTCGCAGGCATATTATCGCCATGCGCAAAGGCTTTTATCTGCTTTTGGTGCCGATGGCGCTCGGCGCCTTGCCGTTTTTGATTTGGCAGAATAACCTGAACTTATTGTGGGTGTTTTTGGGCAGTTTCTTGTTTGGATTGGTGCTATTTTTCTATCATTTTCTGATGTGGTTTTATACCTATTATATTGTGACCAATCAGCGGATTCGCCAAATTACGCAGCGTGGGTTTTTTGGTAAAGACGTGGTGGAACTGAAACTGGCGAAGGTGCAGAATATTAGTTATAATGTGCCGGGGTTTGCTGGTGAAATGTTTAAGTTCGGGACAATTGTGATACAGACATTCGTCGGTGATTTGGTAATTAAGAATGTTGAGCATCCCGATGAGATTTACAATAAATTGCAGGATGCTGTTGATATGGCGACTGATACAGCAACCCAAAGGAGTAACTATGATCAAGAAGATATTGAAGCGTAAACAGCCCGAGAAGAAGATTCCGACCCGAATTACTAACGACACCTTGGCAGAGCATCGCGAGCAGGTGCTAGCGGGTGGTCGTAAACATAAATATCCGCTGCAGTACACGAAGCATCGCTTGGTGTGGAACACGGTCATTATTGGCACGGTGAGCGTGCTGTTGGTGGCGGTGGCGGTCTGGGTGCAGCTTTATATCTGGAAAGACACCAGTGAACTCGCTTATCGTATCACGCGGTTTATCCCACTACCGGTAGCGTCGGTTGACGGGTATCCAGTGCGTTATAGTGACTATTTATTACAGCGACGCGGCACGATGACGGTGTTGGAAAAACAAGGCCAGGCCAATGCTACTGACAAGGTGATTTTTAAGCAACAAGAAGCTATGGACGTGGCGGTAAAGTCGGCGTATGCCCGGAAGCTGGCGCGCGAGCATGGCGTGACGGTGTCGCGTGAAGAAGTTGATGCGCTACTTGAGCAGCAGCAGAAAGAAACCGGACTGTCGCGCGCTGCTTATGATGCGGCAATTCGTGATCGGCTTGGTTGGTCGCCAGAGGAAATGCGTGAGGCTTTGGAGGCGGCATTACTAGTTATGGCGGTGTCATTCAAGGTTGATACGGCGGCGCTAGACACGGCCAATACGGTGCAATCGTCGGTGAAAGAGGGCAAGTCTTTGGCTGATATCAGCTCATCGCTTGGCGAGCGCGTACAGTTTGTGCCGCAGGTCACCGTGCCAAAAAATAATGCTGACGGTGGACTGACGGCTGCCGCAGTCAATCTAGAGAAGGGAAAAACCTCGGAGGTGATCAAGACGCGGGCGGGTGATGGCTATTACTTTGTGACGTTACAGGAAAAAACTGACACCACAGTAACTTACAGTTATATTCGCGTGCCGCTAACGGCCTTTCGGCAGTCACTGGAGCAGCTAAAAAAAGACAACAAGATTACCTATCACATTACGTTAGAAAAACCCGGCGAATAGTCGGTATGTCTTCGATTCATTCAACTAATCCGTCACAACCAACGTAGCTCTTAGGTAGCTCAGCGGGG
>JAUMWY010000011.1 GCA_030529385.1 Candidatus Saccharimonadota bacterium | reverse complement strand
TCCAATTAGTTGTTTTCACATACCTAATTCTACGGGATGTTCCGTTTTAGTTTAAGGCACCCAACTATTTCGCCCTCTTTACAACACCGAGGGCGTCTGGTATAATCCTTCCTTGATTAGCGAAACAAAGTTAAGAGGTAAAGGAAATCTATGCCAATCATCAAATCAGCCATCAAACGGGCTAAGCAAACCCTGAAGCGTCGCGAGCGCAATGTTGGGATTAAGAAAGATATTAAGTCGGCGGTCAAAGCGTTTTTTGCCAAGCCAAGCGCCGAAACTCTGGCGGCTGCACAGTCAGAGCTTGACACCGCAGTCAAGAAAAAGCTGTTGAAGAAGAATACCGTGGCTCGTCGTAAAAGTGCTTTGAGCAAGGCTGCAAAAGAAGCCGGTGTAAAGTTGAGCGCCAAGAAGGCCGCAAAGCCAGCAGCTGCAAAGAAGTCAACCACTACAACCACTGCCAAAAAGCCAGCAGCTAAAAAAGCACCGGCAAAGAAGCCTGCGACAAAGAAGGCTGAGAAGTAAGACTTCAAAGCACGTCTATCTCGTCCCGCGCCCACTGGTGCGGGATTTTCTTGCCCTTAATTTAACGATGTTATTGCTGCGCAATCCGCGCCAAGGCCGCTTCAAGCAATAGCCATGGCGCTACGCTGGTCGTTTTCATCTGCATATCCGCCTCAGCCAATGCCACTACTACCTGTGCTGCCTCGGTCGCTGATAATCTCCTGGCAATCCCCGCCAATTGCCGCAGCGCATACGGATTAGCCCCAAAGTCGGCCGCCACACGCGCCGTATCACCATCTGACAGCACCAAGGCGCTCAGCTGCACCGCTTGCGACGCCAATAATCCCAATGTTTGATACGCCCCATCCGGCCCGCCGTCCGCTTCCAGATACGCGATGATCTGCCCCACGCGTGCGCCATCACCCGCCAGCGCCGCCTGCAGCAGCAAAAACACGCTCTCGGTCTTCGGTAGCGGCACCAGTTCATCAATCACCGCATCAGTCACCACTCCCGCCAGAGCTAATTGCTGTAACACCATATCAAGCCGCAACTGGTCCCGCCCCAGCCGCTCAATCAACCGCGTCGCTTGCGCTGTCGTCACTTTCACACCGTGCGTCGCCGCGCGCTCAACACACCACTTAGCCAGCTGCGGCACCTGCCGCTCGGTGAAAGAAGCGCATTCAATTACTGCAGCGTGTTTTTGCAACCATTTGTAGGTTTTAGTGCGTTTATCGGGCTTGGTCTCCAGTAAAATTAGCGTCGTCTCTGTGCCTTCTGTCACCTCTGGCAGCGCCGCCCACACCGCCGTGTTCGCACTCAAATCACGAATCACCACCACGTCTGCCGCGGCAAACAACGACTGCGCCATCAACGCTTCCTGCAGCGCCGCCACCGTCAACTCCTCGCCATCATACCGCTGCATCACTGCGCCGTCCGTCAATTTCGTCAGCTCTTGCCGCTTGCAAAATTCATTGTCGCCGTGCAGCAGATAAATCACGGCTCGCCCCTCACCTGACACACTGGACAAATATGCGTACCGCGGCCGCCAACTTTAAACTTCATGATGTCCTGATCTGGATGACGATGACAGGCCTGCCCTTCACGCCTGAATACTTTGGCAAATTGCAAATAATTGCCGCGTCGCCCCTCGGCGTCAACATAATTTTTATCGGTTGAACCACCTTGGTCAATGCTTAGTTGCAAAATCTTCTGCAGCTCAGTAAATAATGTGTTCAACTGTTCATCTGTCACCTCGCGCACCCGAGTTTCGGGGTGAATCTTGGCCGCCCACAGCGCTTCATCGGCATAAATATTGCCCACGCCCGCAATCACCGACTGATCCAAGAACGCTGGTTTAATCAGTGAAGCGTTGCGACGGCGAATCCGCTGGATAAACTGTTGGGCTGTAGTGGCTGGATCTAGTGGCTCAGGTCCCACTTTTTGCATAAATGGCATATTTGACACCTCGGCGGTGGGTACTAATTGTATCCAACCGAATTTACGCTGATCATTAAAAAACAATCGAGCGCCATCCTCAAAGTCAATCTGCACGCGCGTTGAGCGGTCAGGTAGTTCGCCAATCAACGAATCGTTGGGATGGCCACCACCAAAATCAGTGGTCAAAGCGGCGCCCCGCACCACCAATTGTCCCGTCATCTTCAAATGAATCACCAGTGAATACCCCGAACTCAGCTCAATGAGCAAGACTTTGGCACGCCGCCGCACCGCCGTCACACTAGCGCCGTACAAAAACTGCCGAACCTGCTCCGGCGCATTAGGAAAACTCTTTGGCGAATCAAACACCGCCACCCGCTGCACCACTCGCCCCGGCAGTAACTCCGCCAGCCCACGGCGCACCGTCTCGACTTCTGGCAACTCAGGCACGACTCATCTCTTTCCTACAACTTAAACAACGTATCCTGCTGTGACAAACCGACATCGTTGGCCATCTTTTTGCCATCAGGAATCTGCTTCTGGAACATATCTAAAATCTCGGCAACACTCGCAACTGCCGACCCCTTTGAGCCGCCACAGTCAGAAGTCCACAGTGTTTTCACCGGCTCGCCGTGCATCAGCGTCTCAAATTTATACACCTTACCGGTTGCACAAATACCGCGCAAATCATTTTTCTCCTCTGGCAGCGCCCGACCTTCCATCATCTTGCGCTTATCTAGTGCGTACACAAATTCCTCATACGCCCGAGCATTGTTATCATGCTTCTTAGTCGCCAACTGCCGCTCCAAATATCCCTCATAGGTCACCATTGTCCGCTCATCAGCTGTCACCGTAATTTGGTATGACCGAAACTTCTCATCCGCCACAATTGGCCCGCGCACCGTTAAGCGCACCGCTCGGCCAACTTCGCTGGATAGTAATGATTCTTTACCAGGATCAACCGCCGACGATTGCTGTGCCTGCCGGTTAGCATCGCCACCACCCATCAACGCCCGGCCAATCGCAATGACCGCCGCCACGGCTAAGATAGTAATAACAATAACGAGGAGGATTGGCACAAATCGTGCAAAAGAGTTATTTCGTGCATATTTCATGCACTGATTATACCATATTCTATCAGTTTTTGCCGCAGAGCAGCAGCGTCAGTATAGCACACCGCCGCCATCCCCACCGCCTCTGCTGCTGCCACATTACGCGGACTATCATCGATAAACAAGCAGTCATCCGGAAATTCACTTAGTCGCTGTGCTGCCATCAAATACGCCCGCATGTCTGGCTTGGCTACACCCAGCTCGCCCGACACCATAATCTGATCAAAACATGACGCCAATTCCTCGCCTACTAGCTCTGGCGCTTGATTACTACTCATGTTGGACAGTACGCCAAGCTTCACCTGACCCCGAAGATCCTGCTGAATTAAAGCCGCCAATGCCGCATCAACACCATCCCGGCCGACCAGCACCCCAAAACAATCAAAGATAACCGCCCGAATCACACCTCACCCCAATGATTTCCGCTATGCACATCAACCTGCAGCCGAATGTTTAACTCCGGGCAAATCCCCTCCATTTCCTGACGCATAATCTCGCCGACTTGCTCCGCATCTTCTGGCGCACACTCCACGAGAATTGAGTCGTGCACCTGCAGCACTGGCTCGGCCAATCCCGCCAGCTTCTCCTCTAGCCGAATCATCGCCAGCTTCATCAGATCAGCCTCAGTCCCCTGAATCGGCATATTCATCGCCGCCCGCTCAGCCGCGGAGCGAACCATAAAATTGCTCGAGTTCACATCAGGCGTTGGGCGACGTCGGCCAAAATAGGTCGCCACAAACCCCTGCTCTTTCGCCTGCGCCAATGTCTTATCCAGGTAATCGCGAATCGGCCGGCGCAAGGCAAAATAATGATCAATAAATTGTTTCGCTTCGGCAAAACTCATCTGCGCCGCAGCTGCCAGCCCATGCGGACTCATGCCGTAAAGCACCCCGAAATTGATCACTTTCGCGGCCCGGCGCTGCGCCTTGGTCACCTGACTCATCTCTACGCCGTAGGTCTCGGCCGCCGTTTTGGTGTGAATATCCACCCCGCTGTTAAAATCGTCAATCAACGCCTGATCGCCCGCCAGCACTGCCGCCAGCCGCAATTCAAACTGCGAATAGTCTGCACCGACAAAGACCTTGCCCTCGCTTGGCACAAAGGCCTGGCGAATCCGCCGCCCCAGCTCGGTACGCACCGGGATATTCTGCAAGTTCGGGTTGGTGCTGGAGAGCCGACCAGTGCTGGTGGTGTCTTGATGAAATGTCGTATGAATTCGTCCGTCGGCCGCCACCAGCTTTGGCAGCGCCTCGACATAAGTGCTCATCAGTTTGGCCAGTTCCCGCTGTCGCTCAATCAGCTCAATGATCGGGTGTCGGCCGCGTAGCTTATCCAGCTCTTTTTGCCCCGTCGAATAGCCCGTCTTGCCCTTTTTTATCCCCGTCGTCGGCAGCTGCAGCTTGGTAAACAGCACCTCAGACAGTTGCGCTGGGCTAGCTGGATTAAACTCATAGCCAGCAGCCGTATACATTTGTTGCTCAATCCGATCCAGCTCCGTCGTCACCTCCTGCCCCATCTGTTCCAGCGACGACACATCCAGCCGCATACCGCGCCGCTCCATCTGAAATAGCGGCCAAATCACCGGAAAATCATAGTCCATGGCGATGCGCTGTAGCTCCGGACGACCCTCAAAGCTACTGACCTGTTCAGCGTACACCTTCTGTAGCCGCGCCAATTGCCGTGCCGGACCAGCCTCGTCAGTAGAGTCACCACTCAGTCCCGACAGGCTCCGGTCTCGCCTGAGTGGATCCAGCAAAAAGGCCGCCTGCCGCACATCCCACACCTCACGGAAGCGCACACTGACGCCGGCTGCGTCTAGTGCATGATATAGCGCCTTGACATCCTCCGCCACCACGCACCCCTGTTCCAGTACTCGCCACAGCGAATCGGGCGCCGCCGCTATATCCACCGTATACGCTACATCTGGTGTGGACGCGAGATATAGCGTGCCAGGAGTAGCGTCGTTATGCCACAGATACACCGTTGGTTCAAACACGGGCGCCGACGGCAGCGGCTCCAACACTGGCTCGCTCAAAATTTCTGGCACAAAAGCTGCGCTCTCCGCCCGCATATGCGCCGGCAACTTCCCCGCCAGCGAATGAAACTCCAACCGCCGTAAAATCTCCGCCACCCGCGCGTAATCACAGTCATTAACATCGGCCACCGCCCAATCCAACTTCACCGGCGCATCACTCCACAACCTGGCAACCTCACGCGTCATATACGCCGATTCACGCCCCGCTTCCAACTTGGTTTTCAGGGCGCCCTTTTGCTCATCCACATGGGCATACACCCCGTCCAGGTCGCCATAAGCCTGCAATAATTTCACCGCTGTCTTCTGCCCCACACCCGGCACGCCCGGCAAATTGTCGCTTGCATCGCCCATCAGCGATTTTAAGTCCAAAAATTGGTCAGTTGTGATACCATATTTTTCCTCAAAACTCTCTGGCGTAAACTCCTGAATATTGCTCAGGCCGTTTTTCATAGCAAACACCCGGGTGGTCGGACTGACCGCCTGCAGCGCGTCTAGGTCAGAAGTGATCAGGCAGGTTTCTACGCCCTTTTCGGCCGCTTCAGCAGCAAAGGTCGCCATAATATCATCCGCCTCATAATCATCCAGCTCATACAGCGGCCAACCGAAGGCGTCAAGCAGCTCCATCAAAATCGGAACCTGCGCATAAAAATCATCCGGCGCCGGCTTTCGCCCTGCTTTATACTCCGGGTAGATCTCACGGCGCTTACGAATATTAGTACCCTTTTTGTCCCACGCCACCGCTACATAATCTGGCTCTAATTTTTTGATTAGTTCAATCGCTAGACTGACAAACCCATACACCCCGCCCGTTGGCGTGCCGTCGGCCGTACTGAGGCCAGGCATGGCATAATACCCCCGATAAAACACCGATTTGCCATCAATCACTGCCAGTCGTTTCATAGCCTTAGTATACCATCTTACGCGATGCTTGGCTCAGGATAGAGCGACACAACCTCAGCCAGCGCCTCGCGTCCCAGCTCAACCGACGGCCGACGGCGCACTACTGCCACATCACAGACCTCGCCATCCCGATCCAGCAGCTGCCGGAACACTCCACCGCGGGCATACACTATATTCCATCGCTCGCCACTTTCCGCCACCATCTGACGCACTTGATAGCCATCACGATGACTAGTCGCCGGCATTCGCACTACACCGCTATGGGAAAACGGCACCCAACCAAATGACTCCTCACCCGGCAGCGCCCGCCAGGCCTGAAAATCCGGCACGTCGCCTGCAGAATGGTCAGCAAATAACGCCCAATATGCCCCATCATCGCTATACATAACATCATACGGCTGCCAACGCAGTTCGCCAGTATCAGTGACCTCATCCATAAACGATGTTTCAATTGCCTGGAGTGATTCTTCCAATTTTGCCGACAAAAAACCCGGCCAGTTCGTCCTTTCGCCACCACCGCTGATACGTTCAAATACTGGTCGCTGTGTTTGTGTCATAAGATTCCTCTTATGATTTAGTATAACCCCAGTTTGCCGCACCGTCAATGAATTGCTACAATAAGCCCCATGAGTAATACCAAACACATACAAATTATCGCTCCAGTCGGCCTGGCGGGCAGTGGCAAAAGTTCAGCGGTGGCGTATTTTACTAACAAAGGCATTCCCAAGATTTATGGTGGCGGCATTATTTATAAAGCCATGCAAGAGGCTGGTATTGAACCAACCTGGGACAATCAACAACAGTTTCGCGAGGAAATTCGGGCGCACGAAGGTAAAGATTTTGTGATTAAGCGCGCAGTGACGGAAATCCGTAATCTCGTTGCGGCCGGTCAGAAGAAAATTGTACTTGATGGACTGTACAGTTGGAGCGAATATCGCCTGTTGAAGCGGGAGTTTCCTGGTCAGGTCAAAGTTATCGCCATCGTCACCCCAAAACACCTGCGCTACCAACGCATGGCAAAGCGGCCAGAACGACCAATGCAGCCGCACGAGGTTGACCAGCGCGACTGGTCAGAAATTGAAAATCTGGAAAAAGGCGGCCCCATCGCCATTGCTGATTATTTTATCGTCAATGATGGCAGCATGGAACAGCTTCATGCGCAGCTCGACACCATCGTCCAGTCCGAGCATTTTTGTAAAGCACCCGAACAGTGCTAATCATCAGCCAATTCGGCGTTTACCTGCTCTTCTGCCATCTCCCAGTAGTAGTCGTCCGATTTTGTGGCGGCGTCTGAGTCAGTTTTTTGTAGCTGCTGCGCCAACATAGCAACTTTCACTAACCACTGAACTTCTGGATCTGACTCCTCATTGGCAATAAAATTTTGCTCCCGCCCCCCCCTAAAACAAGGCTCTTGTCGTAATCCAGTTGAACTTGCTCGTTCGCCGCGAAACGGTCTTGTGTGTTTTTTCTGTGTCATAATTTATATTATAGCACAGTTTATAAACTAAGTCAACCTAACTCAAATACTCGTACAGCTTCTTCGCGTCCTTGTGCTTGCGCAGCTTGGCCAGCGCCTTAGCTTCAATCTGGCGAATCCGTTCACGCGTCACCGCGAACTCCTGACCGACTTCCTCTAGCGTATGGCTTTTACCATTATCCAGCCCAAACCGCATGCGGACAATCTTCTGCTCCCGGTCACTCAGACTGGATAACACCGCATCAACCTGCTCTTTCAGCAGCTGATTCGTCGCTGAGTCCTCTGGTGATACCGTATCCTCATCAACGATAAAGTCGCCCAGCACCGAATCTTCCTCATCGCCATCACGACCAACCCCAGCGTCCAGTGATGAAATATCCTGCTTAATCTTCATCACATATTCAATCTTCTCCGGCTCCATTTCCAGCTCTTTTGACAGCTCCTCAATGGTTGGCTCACGGTTCAATTCCTGCGTCATGCGACGTTGGGTGCGTAGCAGTTTATTGATGGTTTCCACCATGTGCACCGGAATACGAATGGTGCGGGCTTGGTCGGCAATGGCGCGAGTGATCGCCTGGCGAATCCACCACGTCGCATAGGTTGAAAACTTAAAGCCCTTGTCGGGATCAAACTTCTCGACGGCGCGCAGCAGCCCGGTATTGCCCTCCTGAATCAAATCCAGAAAATCCAACCCACGACCCGAATAGCGTTTGGCAATTGATACTACAAGGCGCATATTGGCCTCAGCCATTTTATCCTTTGGACGGCTCAATTTTCGCAGCCGTGCCTCCAGTGCAGCAATTGCCGCATGATCAGGCTGCTCGGCAGCACGCAGCTCAGCCAGAGTTTCCTGCGTCTGCTCCAACTCATCACGAGTAGCCACAATTCGCTGCGCCAATTCCATTTCCTCGTCAGCACTCAGCAGAGGAATCTTACCAATTTCCCGCAAATACAACCGCACCGAATCATCAGCAATATCTTCTAGCTGCTGGGCATTATTCAGCGCGTCAATATCCTCAATTTCATCGTCATCATCAACCGTGTTAAAATCCGGCTCCATAAAGTCGTCGTTCATTGGCGGTACTGGTTTTTTGGCGTCGTCGCTCACATTCTCTCCTTAATCAGCGCGTTTAGCGTCTGGCGCAGGGTAGCGGCGCTCGCCTCATCACCCGCCGCTTCCGCATCGCGCAGCTGCTCTAAAATTGCTTGTTTTTTTGTTTCGCGATGTTTCATTATCACTTTCTTGACCAATTGTGCCATCTCCGCCGATAATGCTTCCATATCGCGCCCAGCATACCAATTGTCGATTTTCAACTGTACTATCTTTACATAGTCGGCGTGATTTTGCAAGTCGGCAATAATTGTTGCATCTGAGGCGTCAGGTTGTTGCTGAACGGCTCGCAGGATAGCTTGGCCAGCATCAGTGCCAAACATCTCCGGCGTCAACCCCGTCACCCACCGTCGCAGTCCCGGAGCCCCAAGCGCCAAGCCAATCACCCGGTCTTCGGTATCATCGCTTGGCGGTAGCGGTGCAGTTTTTTCAGCTTTTGATGATTTTAGCGCCTGCGTTGTGGTCTCAACACCGCTTAGTTTCGCTTTTAAGGCCGTCATGCTGGCGCCCGTAATTTGTGCCACCACCTGCAAATAATGCTCCTGCTCCACCGGATCCTTTAGCGCCCGAATCAGCGCCAAAGCAGCGGTTGAAAAACGGCGCTTTCCTTCGGCAGTTTTGAGGTTTTCTCGCCGCGAGTACTGATCAATCACCCATTGCACGGCCGGCACTGACTGGGTGATGGCTGCCCGCCAGGCCTCAACGCCCCGGGATTGAATCAGTTCATCTGGGTCTTTCGCGCCATCCGGCAAGCTCACCACTTCCAGCTCCACGCCCACCGTTTGCGCCAAGCCAATCGCCCGCTCGGTGGCATTCAGGCCTGCCTTATCACCATCAAAAGCCAGCTTCACTCGCCCTGCCAAACGACTCAATGCTTTCAGATGCTGCTCAGTCATCGCCGTACCAGCCGTTGCCACCACCTGCTTGACACCCGCCTGATGGCTGCTCACCACATCCAAATTTCCCTCAACAATCACTGCCTCGTCCAATTTACGAATCGCCTCTTTGGCCTGAAACAAGCCAAAAATATGGCGCGATTTATCAAACAGCAGTGTCTGCGGCGTGTTGAGATATTTCGGCGCTTTTGGGTCGTCGTGAATAATTCGCCCCGTAAAACCAATCACTTCACCGCTGGCATCGCTCAGCGCCACCACCATCCGCCCGCGATACAAATCGCCGCCAAAGCGATTCGTCAGCCCAGCATCAGTCAGTTCCTGCCGCGAAAAGCCCCGCTTTTCCAGCGCCGCCACCAGCGACTGCCCATCCGTCGGCGCATAGCCAATCACAAACTCCTGCACCGTCTGCCGACTCAGACCCCGCCGCTTACTGACATAGTCAAGCGCCTCAGGCGTGCGCACCAGCACCTGCTGATAAAACCGCGCTGCCAGCCCCAATGCTTCCCGCGCCCGCGCCCGCCGCTTGGCCGTCCGGCCATCACCGCGTGAAAACAAGCTCATATCCACGCCGGCTTTACGCGCCAAATGCTCCAGCGCCTGCTTAAAATCCATCCCCTCCACCAGCATCACGAACGAAAACACATCGCCGCCCTTGCCGGAAGAAAAATCATGCCAAATCTGCTTTTCAGGGCTGACCATAAAACTTGGCGTCCGCTCATCAGTAAACGGGCTGAGGCCCTTTAAATTACGGCCGGCCCGCTTCAGCTGGACATACTCGCCAATCACATCTTCAATTGCCAGCCGCGCTCGGACTTCTTCTTTGGCATCTTGCATATTCTCATTATAGCACTCTTTACCTCTGTTATTGTTTATGCTTTAATGAGAGTATGTATCCGAACGATCCATTCAACGCACAGCCGTCCGGCATTGATTACTTGAATCAAATTGCTACGCCACCGCCAGCGAGTGGTATGAATAAGAAAACCAAGCTTCTTTTGGCGATTATTGGCGTAATGGGCGTGATTAGCCTCATTCTTATCGGCATAATGGCGATGAATCCAAAGTCGGGGGCCTCGCTTAATCACGTGGCAGCGCGACTGCAAAAACTGCAACACATCACCACAACCTACAAACCAAAGTTGAAATCAACCGCTACACAGGATATTAACAGTTCACTTAACGCCATTTTAGTAAGCGCTAATAAGTCAATCGCGGAGCCGGCAGCACGGAGTGGTCTTGATGTCGCTAAGCAAGCAAAGGAGCTGGCCGCGCTTGATCCACCAGAAGAGTTGGTGAAGAAACTTGATGACGCCCTGCTGAATGCCAATCTTGATGTAGTCTATACCTACACCATAAACACTGAGCTGGCTGATACGATTCTCCTACTGGAACGAGTCCAAAAAGCAACCCGAGACAGCGACTTACAAACCGTGCTGACAAAAATCATTGCCGACCTGACAAATATTCGCAAACAACTCGTCACGCCAAGTCAATAAGTAGCCGAGCTCTATGCCTCAGCTACCAATCGATAACTCAGTCGCGCCAAATCAAAAATCTCCTCATTGCTGAGCTGGCCGCTGCAAATAATAGTATTCCAGTGCTTTTTATTAAGGTGATAGCCCGGCAGTACCGACTCATACTTTTCACGCAAATTTTCTGCCAGTAGCGGATCACACTTCAGGCTGACACGCAGCGGCTTTGATCCTTCCGCCACTAACGCCACCATCTTGCCCGCGCCATTATTATCCTGGCCAAACTTATACACGGCCACATTCTCGCCAAACGGATAGTCCAGCCATACGCCCGGCAAACTCATAATAAATGCTTCAAACTCTTTATGGGTCATACTTTCACCTTCTTTAGATAATAGCGCAGCTCCTGGATGCTGCCGCGAATATCTTCTAATGCCCGATGCGCCTCGGGCTTGGCAAACTTCTTGCCATATTTTCCCTCAAACACCACTTTCCAGGCACTGACATCCAGCAACCGATAATGCAGCCGCGCCGATAGTCGCGGCCACCACTGGTCAATAAAGCGCCGATCCTGATGCACCGAATTACCGCCCAATAACAGCCGCGCCTCATCCGCCATATACTCATCAATTAACGCCAGCAGCTTACCCTCCACCGTCGCCAGTGCTTCGCCCTGCTCGTTCTGCGCCTCCAGTCCGCGCCGGGCCTCCAGATGCTCATCCCAAAATGCCGCATTACGATCAAGCAACTGCCGCAACTTGGCCACATCATGCCGCACCACGCCCTCGTAACTGGCAATCTCTCGAAGCTCCCAATCCGTCACTATCGCCGCCACTTCCAAAATCTCATCCGTCGCCGGATCAAGCCCCGTCATCTCGAGGTCAATCCATAGAATCTTTTGTGGCTTGGGCTGCTTTGTCATATTACTATTAGTATACCACTCTATTGAGATCATCGGTTGAAGTAATCATCTGTGTAGCGCGACGGCACCTGCATCATCAATCTATATGACAAGCCAAACAAGTCCTCGTCGTAGTTTCCAATCGCTTGCTTCGCCAACTCCTCACGCCGCGCTGCATCCTCTGCCCTACGATCTAACAATAACTGCACCTCATCAGAAGGCGCAAATCCACCATGCTCTCGCAATAATATCTGATAGGCAGCTATTGGGTCATCTTCATCCACAACACTATCATGCATAATGCCAAAACGATGCAAATTCTCAATGTAGCAACACGCGAGGTCATACCCAGAACTTAATGCCTTATCGAGATGCAGTAGCTGCATAAAATCATCATGCCTTGGCTCACCATATACTCCCCGGCGCAGATCAACACTCCGCAGGCTCGCTTCACGACCGTCCTGTTGCATCTCCGACAACAACCTCACCGCCTTAAGGGACAGTTTATTACTCAGGTAGTATCCCTTTTCTTGGTCATATTCGTACACTGTCGGACGAATAATCGAGTTGGCGGTGTCAATAATCGCCTGTGTTGTGGCTAACAAGCGCCACTTATCAGCCTGAGGTATGAGCAGTGCCTGATTGATGGTAAAATCCTGCTCGTCCATATACTCTTCCACACTTTCGAGAACTTCGGCGCCGCGCGAATTATATGCGGCATCGCGGGGCGATAATTGGTGTTCTAGGTGATGCCAGTCACTCAGTGCCTTATCCCAGCCATATTCACCCCGCCAATCAACACCATCTCTATATAGTACAATATCGATATCCCGAGGGCGCTTCTTGACTTGGCGACCAAGCACGACCGCCTCAAGCATCTGGCGCGCCGCGCCTCCCTTTATCGCAATATGTCCAGGAATATCGGCCAGATCTATACCGAGGTTCGCCCTGTCAATGTCAGCACCAGAGAGTGATATGCTGTATATGTCACATCGTGCAGTGGGTCGTTCGGCAGACTTCATAACAGACAGGGCTAAATCATCAGCCGATCGTACTGCTTCCCCTGAATATCGTCGTATATTCATAATACCTAATTATATCACAAAAATATATTAAAGTCAATAGTATTCGTAGATACTCGTCAACTTAGGGTTCTCCGACGTGCATCATACCCGCTCATATATCTTAGTATGCTATAATTTCCTGCTTATGATATAATTGTTACTATCATTACCGTAATCGAAGGAGCTCTCATGGAGCAACAACCACCCATCCAACACGCCAATCAACCACTACAACCAATGGCGCAGCCGCCTCAGCAGTCAACTAAAGGACTTGAGATTACCGGCCTCATACTCGCCTGTATCCCGCTTCTTACCTTTGGAGGTCTTGCTCTAAGTATTATCGCACTGATAAAAACGAAAGCTTTGCACGGCACGCCAAGCACACTGTCTATTATCGGGGTGACGCTTGGCTCTCTTATGACCCTCCTGACTATCATAGTTCTCATCACATCATGGCACGAAATTATTGATGCAGCAAACACAGAGGTCTCTAATATTACTGGCGTGAAGCGATCAGATAAATAAACACCAGCCAGCAGCCCAGTAGGTATCTAACTCTGCCGTACCATGCTCAATTTATGGCGCCAGTCATTATGTAGTGTGTTTTGACACTTCGGGTCGCTACCAATATGACAGCCACAGCCATCTTACTGAAGCACCAGGGTGATGACTCCAGTAACCCGGACTGAATAGCATCCTAAAGTTGTTTACAATACGATAATTAGCCCCAATGAAAAACCGAGCAACAGTCGCTCGGTTTTTTCACAGGGATAAAGATACTACTTCTTATCTAGCTTATCCAACTTTGCAAAATGCACAATCAGATAGATCACAAAAGCAGTAGCCACCAGAGTAATAAATGAACTAACAAAAGCACCCCATGCAAAATCTGCACTGCGGCCAGCCACTTCAATATGCGCCACTGAGGCCTCCAGACCCTTTTGTGAGCCAACGATAAACTGAACCACTGGGCTAATAAAGCCTTCTACCAACTTTTTCACGGTGTCACCGGCTGCGGTACCGATTGCCAAACCGACTGCTAGGCCAACCACACCCTGCTCGCGGATAAAATTCATAAATCCGCCCAAATGACTATTTTTAACTGCGTCTACTGTTTTTGCCATAAACCTCCTCCACAATTATGTTACTAAGGCTATTGTAGCATAGACTGTAGTACCTGTAATTCTTTTTTGGCGGCCTGCTGCTTACCGGCGGCCAATCGACGCGGCCCACCTGATGATTGATTATATATGGTATCGTATTCTGCCAGCGCCGCTTGTAGCATCGGTATGGCGAACATTATCAATTCATGTGGTATATTTCTATTCTTATACCAACGAGCGAGTGTGCGCTGCGTATCGCCAATGATATAGCGGTTTTTTGATGTGTCATCAGGAGAGAGACTATCAGACAATACCGCCACTAATTGCAGCGCTTGGCCACCTAGGCCCTTGCTGATTAGTGCCTGTGCGGTTTTTTGTATATCACCATATTGATTGCGCGGATCAATATCAGGATATAGACCATGCGGTAACATCATATACGCTTCGGCCGCCTTACTATACTGACCGCGCCGCTGCCAGACAATGGCATCATATAATTGCCACATTACCTCGCGGCCACGCACCATATCATATGTCAGTAACTGCAGCTGATAATCGCGCTCGTTTCCCTCACGAAAACGCGGATCGTCATGTTTCGCAAAACTCATCCACGGCCGCACGGCACGAAATATCTCTGGATCGCCCTGCTCGGCAACGCCAGCCAGTATGTCATCTGTATATAACACATTCTGGGCTCGATCTTTGTATTGCAGCTGCTGCTGTAGCGGTTGGCCACTAATAGCATGTGTGATATCCCCCGTAAACCCAACCGGATCAACCATTGTTACTTGATTGGTATAATGATCAGCCAAAAGAAGAAATATGTGTTGATTTGCGTAAGCGATATAATGTGAAATGCCAACCTCTTCCAATAGTTCAGAGGCAACGAGTGCGTGACCAAAACAGTTTGTTGCGGCGGTCTCTGCCAATTGTTCGGCCCGCAACAATGGCGTATCAGGCCCCGAGCCCGTGCTTGAGAAAAATAATGACTGTCGCACCAGCTCACTTACAGAACTAGCGGCCATAGTGGCATCGATAAAAGTTTTGCCCGTCGCCTCATATGTCGACTTAATGTCTTGTAGTTGCCGACATGCCAACAATAACTCCCGCTTATCGCGCTCGGGAGCCTCAGATAGCCTAGGCGTACGCAGCCCGGACGATAATCGCTCTGTCATGAATTTTTATTATAACACAATGTAGTGAAATTACAACTTCTCCGGCGCTACAATCCCCAGCACCGCCAGGCCAGCCTTCAGGGTATCAGCATACAGCGCCACCATGCCCACACGGTGCGCTTCATCATCGCTACCAATCACCTTATTTTTCTCATAGTAGCGGTTAAATTCCTGGGCTAGTTCAAACAGATAGGTGCAAATGCGGTGCGGCTCCAGCAACTCAGCCGCTTGGCTAATCACTTCGGCGTATTCGCTTAATTTACGCGCTAGCATGGCGTCTTCTGGCTTGATTGTTGTTGGAATCACAACATTATCAGCTTTAGCTAAAATCCCGCGCGCTCGGGCATGAGCATATTGCAAATAACTACCAGTGTTACCCGTCAAACTTACCGCTTCATTGACATCAAATACCACATCGCCACCGACCTTAACCTTTAAAAACTGATAGCGCAGCGCCCCGGCAATAATCTCATCAGTCGGCTCACCGCCGCGCGCCTCGATGGCTTTAGCAAATTCGGTAAACAGCCAGTCAATCGTCACCACTTCACCGGTGCGCGAACTCATTTTACCAGTCGTCAATTTCACCAAACCCGTTGGCACATTGACCAATTTATCTTTCAGATGCGGCAAGGCTAATTCCGCCGCCGCAATCACGCCCTTAAAGTACGCCTCTTGCTCACCGCCAGTCACCACCACACAGGTGTCCATCTCTGGGAAATCCTGGGCTTTCAATTGAATCAGCCCCATATCGCGCGCCGCATATAACCCCCGGCCATTACTGCCAACAAAGGCGTTATCAAAGGCACCGTATTTGCTGCCCTCAAACACCAGTGCCCCCTCCGACTCCTTAAACACGCCCGGCGTATTGGCGCGTACCGTTGCCACGCCGACTGGATCGGCCTCACTCTCAAGGTAGCGACGCTTGGTTGGCTGATTGCCCAGTCGCGTCACCGTCCGCTCAATTTCATCAAAACTCCACTCAAAGCACGTGTCGTATATCGCCGCATAGAGCGGATCCTCACGAGTAAATGACTGGCGCGATAATTCCTCAATTTCTTGCTTGGCCGCTTCATCTTCTTTGGCCGCCCGCGCGCCCTCGGCATACATTTTGCCCATAAATATATTGCGCTCGGCCAGCGGGATCTCCGCCAGCTTATCAGCATTGCCGTCACAAAACTTAAGCAGCGCCCACATAATCTTGCCAACATGCGCACCAACATCACCATGGTAACTCACACGCTCCACTGTCGCGCCGCTCACCGCATACAGATTAGCCAGCGTATCCGCCAGCGTGGCGTTATAAGCATGGCCAATATGCATCGGCTTAAACGGATTTGGGTTATTGGTTTCAATCACTACCGTTTTACCGCGGCGCATTGCTGCAGGCTCCTGACGAATCAATTGCAAAATCGCCCGGTCGCTGAGGCGCAAGTTAATAAAGCCCGGGCCAGCCACGCTCACCTCGGAAAATTCGCCAGTTTGCCGCATTTCCTCGGCAATCTCCTCAGCAATTTGCCGCGGATTTTTACCCAGTGGCTTCGCTAATTGTAACGCCACATTGGTGGCAAAATCACCAAACTGCGGGTCAGGACGAGTTAGCGCCACGCTAATGGTCGCGTCATATAATCGCTGTATAATCTGTTCTACTGTCTGTTCCATAATGTCTAGTATACAAAATTGAGGTTTATCTGACTATTAACGATCCGCCCTGGCCAAATGACTCGTCATATGAGTCACGCATCCACTGTAAAATCTGATCACCATAAAGCTGCAGAAGGCGCTGCCGTTCGGCAGTGATTGCACTTGATTTCGGAGATTGCATAAGTTCACGATAGCGACCACAATCATCACTACTCGGGGCTATCGACTCTCCAATTGTTAGTCGCGCCGCCTTTTTCCCTAATACCCACGACAGGTGCAATTTGTTGTCGTTCAGCTGATTTGGATTGCGAATCTGCCCCTCAACCTGCAACAATGAAGGCAGAACTGGTAAGCCCGACACTAGGGATAGATGTGGCACTAATAGCCCCGGTCTTTTTGGCAACCTACCATCATTGTTAGCTGAGCCCTGTGTTGGATTATGCACCGCTGCAACAACAGCTTTCCGGCCCGATGTAATACTATCAATAAGTCCGTCATAATGGTCAGCCGAAAAGGGCTTTGGCTTTATATACTGCCCACTTTGATCCTTAATCATTTCGTACGGCACTGGATAGGTTACCCCGGTCAACCCACCCCTGCCAACTCCAGCCAGGCTATATACTGCTCGCTGCAGTGGGTCATCATAATTAGTGGAGGCAACTGGTACTATTACATCGGTGACCTGGCCAGCAATCATCGCTGTAGCTGGCACACTCATGTTATTGAGATGGTCAGCGCCAACAATAATCCCTGTGTCGCGCCGCACTGCACTTTCTACAGCATTTAAAAGATTATGACTGCCAATCACCTCAAAATCAACATTTCCCAACAAAAGATTGTGCACCCCACCAAGAACAGCCCTGGCAAGTAGCGAACTACGATGGTATGTCCTTTCCTTTGCAATAGTATCCAATCTTTGAATATCAGGACTACGCGATAATAGTGTCATATTATTTATTATAGAACATTAACTATTTTTAGTCAATGCTGCGATCCTGAATTCCCCCTCAAAAAGCGAATCCCCCATACCAAACTTGAAGAGCCATAG
>JAUMWY010000010.1 GCA_030529385.1 Candidatus Saccharimonadota bacterium | reverse complement strand
AAGATCCGATGACCTACCTATGTTTTACGCTTGTTCCGGGTTAGTTGACTGGACCAAATAGTTGACGGCAGGGAAGCGCTTATGGTATAATCGGCGCCAAAGGCAAACTCCAACATAAACAGGACACCACGAACAATGGCGACGCAATCACAAAAACAGCAGATTACGCAACAGATTAAGGACAGCACCAATATTTTGGTGACGGTGAGCGCGAATCCGTCAGTTGATGAATTGTCGGCAGCGCTGGGTCTGACGGTGTTTTTGAATGAGCTAGGCAAGCACGCTACAGCAGTGTTTAGTGGTAAGGTGCCGCCAGCCATTTCCTTCCTGGAGCCGGATAAGACATTTGAAGATACAGCTGATAGCTTGCGCGATTTTATCATTGCCTTGGATAAGGAAAAGGCTGATCATCTGCGCTACAAGGTGGTAGATGATGCGGTGAAGATTTTCATTACGCCGTATAAGACGACGATTTCCGAGGCAGATTTGGAGTTTTCGCAGGGTGATTATAATGTTGAGTTAGTGCTGGCGCTGAATGTGGAGAATAATGACCATTTGGATGCGGCGTTGACGGCGCACGGGCGAATTTTACATGATGCGACAGTGGCGACGGTGACGGCCGGTGCGGTGAAGAGTAATTTGGGGACGATTGATTGGCATGATGCCAAGGCCAGCAGTGTTAGTGAAATGTTGGTGGAGTTGATTGATGGGCTAAAGACGGCTAAAGTCGCCCTGAGCGAGCAATCTGCCACGGCGTTATTGACGGGTATTGTGGCGGCGACGGAGCGGTTTAGTAATGATTTAACTTCGTCACGAGTCATGACGGCGGCAGCGGAACTGATGGCGGCGGGTGCGAATCAGCAGCTGATTGCTATAAAGTTAGCGGAAGGCGAAGCGGCGGGTGATGAAGTGCCAGAGGTGGAAGATGAAGCGGTTGACGCTGCACCGATTGATACGGCTGCGCCGGCTGAGGAGGATGATGCGGCGGTATTAAAAATTGCCAAGGACGAGCCAAAATCAGCGGATAAAACGACGGATAGCGCGGATGGTGCGCTGACGATTGCCCGTCAGCGTACTGGCGACCTTGATGAAGTAGCGCGGCAAACGCAGAGCGAAGCGCAGGACGCGGCGGCGCGAGCAGCCGAAGCACAGCTGCATAAATTAGAGGCTGCACAGCCAGCACCGGTGCCTGAACCAGTGATTGATGGCATGCCGACTGCGCCTGTTGCTGAGGCGCCAGCAGTTGCTCCGATTAGCACGCCACTGCCAACTGACGCGGTGCCGTCGTTTGGCGGGACGCTGAATGCAACGACTGAACAGGCGGCGGACGATAAGCGGCGTGAAGAAGCGGCTGACAAAAATAAAACGATTTTGAAGCATCGCAGTTATGTTGGCGCATCATCGCCATCCTTTGGCGACACACCGTTGAATGCGGCGATGGGAGATGCAAATGAACCAGCCAGCGTTGATCCATTCGCGCTCGGGCCAACCACGCCGCCAACTGAAACGCCAGTCGCAGGCATGCCAACGGCCGCGCCGCAAAAAGTCTTGCAGCCACTTGGCGAGGCGTCGTCAGCTGATGTGATGGCGGCATTGACGGAGGACACCAACGCCTTGACTGCACAGCAGACTAATGCGCCAGCTTCACTACCGGCTCCGTCATTTGAACCAGCACCACTGCCAGTTACCCCAACTCCGCCGCCGGCTGACGATGCGCAGGCGGCTCTCGCGGCGGCCAATGCGGCGATTGATAATGCGCCAGCCGCACCAGTTGCTGATGCGGCGCCAACGCCAACGCTGGCCGATATTGAGGCGAGTGTTGGTCATGGCCTGCCAGCAGCATCACCAACGCCAGCGGTCGCCCCGAACGGCCTGCCGCCGCTGCCGGACTTTAGTACGCTGCCGCCATTGCCGCCGGCGCCTGTCGGGGTTGATCAGTCGGGCTTGCCGCCGCTGCCAACCGCGCCTCCGGCCACTCCAGCACCATTCAATCCGTCACAGTTCCAAATTCCTGGTCAGCAATAATCTGCGACCTGCGGTATACTAATGACCATGTATAACGACATTATTTTGATTGATAAGCCTGCCGGCATGAGCAGCTTTGGTGTGGTGGCGCGAGTGCGTCGCGTGTTGTCGGCGGAGCTAGGCAAAAAGGCCAAGGTTGGTCATACGGGGACGCTAGATCCTTTCGCGACGGGATTGATGATTTTAGTGACAGGGACGATGTGTCGTGAGGCGCAGCGCTTTACGAAGCTGGACAAGTGGTACGAGGCGGAAATTAGGCTTGGCCAAACTAGCACTACTGGCGATCCAGAAGGCGAGCTGACGGCTGTGTCTGACGCGCAGCCCACCGAAGCGCAGGTGCGAGCGGCGCTTGAGCAATTCACCGGTGAAGTGCAACAAACCCCGCCGGCGTTTAGCGCTATTAAAATTAATGGTCAGCGGGCCTATAAAATGGCACGCGAAGGCAAGGATGTCGCGATGCCGTCACGGACGGTGCAGATTTACGCTTTGGAATTGATGGAGTATCATTATCCATCACTAACCATCCGGGCGCACGTCTCTAGTGGTACCTATATTCGCACCCTGGCCGAAGATATCGGTCGGGCGCTTGGTACAGGGGCGTATTGTCGGCAGCTGCGCCGCACCAAGATTGCCGAGTATGATGTGACTGAGGCAAAAACGCTGGCTGACTTTGGTATTACTAGCTAAAATGCTATCATCAATATATGAAGCATAAAGGCTTTACGATTGTTGAGTTAGTGGTCGTGTTGGTAGTGATTGCTATTTTACTGGCGATTGGCATTGTGTCGTATAGCTATATGCGGGATGATGGGATGGATACGAAAATTCGCAGCGTAGTAAAGACGGTGGGCGACGCCGTACGACTATATGAATCGCAGGAAGGTCGCTTGCCGGATGGTCAGGGGCATTTTACTGATCCGCGCAGTATTGATACGCTCAGGCCGCAGTATCTGCAGCAAAATTACCGAGACGGGCTGAAGAGTAAAAATGCCAATGGTCATAATCAGATTTTTCGCTGGTACAAATGTGCTTCGGGTGGCGGGTTTGCTGTCTATGCGTCACTCAATAATCCAACCGATGAGGATAAGCAGCACTTGAATGAGGTGAGATCAAAATGCGGCCAAAATAACAGCCATGTGCCAATAGCTGGTGCTAAGCCGATATATAATTACGCCCAATTATTTTAACTTGCTCTGAGGGTGGCTTTGTGCTATAATTGCTTGGCTATGATTAGCAAGGAAAACAAGCAAAAAGCGATTGCTTTGACTCAGGTCAACAAGAACGATGTCGGCAGCCCACAGGCGCAGGTGTCGGTCTTGACGGCTCGTATCAAAGAGGTGACAGAGCACCTAAAGGCGAACAAACACGACTTTATGGCTCGTCGCGGGCTTGTGCAAATGGTAGGGAAGCGCAAGCGCCTCCTGAAATACCTAGAGCGCACCGACTTTGAGAGTTACAAGCAAGTGCTGGCCGCTCTGGGTCTGCGTAAATAAACGCGTCAGAATGGTTGATGAACCCGTCTCGTTATGAGGCGGGTTTTTGCGTCTGCTGTTTCGGTGTAGCGAAAATTACTTCGCGGCCATCAAAGGTGCCGCCTAAGGTGCAGGTATAGAGGGTGAGGCGCGGCTCGCGGGTGCGCTCTTCAATCTCAACAGCATCTGGACTGACGCGGCGGATTTCGGCGATGGTGTATTCGTAGCGACTACCGTCATAGTCAACGGTGATGTTGTCGCCGACCTTCAGGCGGTCAATATTGTAAAATGGCGAGTTGTTGATGGTGCGGTGTGGGGTTGGGCCAATTTGAAAGCGGTGAGCGGCGATGACGAAATTGCCGCCATCTTTCGGATTGCCGTTGTGAGATTTGCGCCACCACGCTCCCGTTGCAAGCGTTTCCGGTCCACCGGCGGTATATATAACATTCACGTCAATCTTCGGAATGTAGATGCGCTGCTCGCGGAAGCGCTCTGGTTCTGGCTTGGAAGCGGTCGTTTCTAGGAGTTGCGTGGTGGTATTGTTGGTCGGGTCAATAAACTGGCTAAGCAAGAAGGGGCTAAAGGCTGTTACAAGTAAATAACCCCCGCCGCCAATCAGAAAGATAGCGGCAATAATAAGCAGGCGGTCTGTCCATGATGATTGCTGTTTTCGGAGTTGTAGCATGTAGGTATTATACTACGGCCGCGTGGCTGTGTGTGCTATACTAAGAGTGGTATTAATCACGAACAGTGATAGAGACGACTGGTTGAAGTGCACTTGAATCATCGCCCCTGTTACTCTTCGTGAACAATGAAAGGAGGCTCAGATGAGCATTATTAATCCAACTGGCAAGGATATTTTTTCTGTTACCACTGAATGGTGTGGTCGGCCGCTGACTTTGGAGGTCAACCGCGTCGGTTTTCGCACCACCGCCAGCGTCATCGCGCGGTATGGCGACACGGTGGTGCTGGGTACGGCGATGGTTGGCTCACGGCCGGTGGAGCTAGATTATTTCCCACTGTCGATTGACTATGAAGAAAAGTTTTATGCAGCAGGCAAAATCAGCGGCAGCCGCTTTATTAAGCGTGAGGGCCGTCCCAGCGATGAGGCGATTCTTATCGGGCGACTGATCGACCGGCCGATTCGTCCGCTGTTTCCAAAGGGGTATCGGCAAGAGGTGCAGGTGGTCTCAAGTGTGCTGAGTATGGATCCGAATTTCCGGCCTGATATGGTGGCGATGGTGGCGGCCTCGGCAGCGCTGATGCTGACCGGTACGCCGTTTGATGGGCCGGTGTCGGGTCTGCGCGTTGGTCGGGTGAACGGCGAATTCAAGGCGTTTTTGACCCCCGAGGAGCGTGCAGCCAGCGATCTTGACCTGGTGGTGGCTGGTATTGAAAGCGGCATCACTATGGTTGAAGCGGGCGCCAATGAGGTTGATGAGCAAGTGATTATTGACGCCATGGCGTGGGCGCACCAGATGATGCAGCCGGCCATTCAGTTGCAGCGCGAGCTGGCGGAGCAGGTGCAGCCTGCCCAGCAGCAGTACGAATTGATTTTGCCAAATGAGGACATCCAGGCAGAAGTGAACGCCTGGGTGGAGGGCAAGTTTGGTGCGGCGATTCGCCGGGCGTATCCAGAGCGCAATGAACGAGTGGCTCAGCTGCGCGAGGCCTTTCATGCTGAGTTTGCCGAAAGATTGGGCGAGGCGTATGATGAATTGCGCGGTGAGTACGACGAGGCCTTTACTTCGGCGCTCCACAAAGACGTTCGTCGCGGCATTGTCGAGGAGCGGGTGCGACCGGACGGCCGTCAACTGACGGAAATTCGCCCTTTGAGCTCAGAAGTTGGCTTTTTGCCACGCGCTCACGGCTCAAGCTTGTTTACTCGCGGCGTGACCCAGGGCATGAACATCGTCACTTTGGCACCGCTGAGCTACGCGCAGTTGGTTGACACCATGGAGCAGACCGACTACGAGCGCCGCTACATGCACCACTACAACGCGCCAGGCTATACGGTAGGTGAAGTGCGCCGTTTGGGCAGTCCAGGTCGGCGGGAAATTGGCCACGGCTACTTGGCGGAGCGGGCATTGGTGCCGGTGCTGCCGACTGAAGAAGAGTTCCCATACGCCATCCGCAGCGTGACGGAAATTATGAGCCAGAATGGTTCAACGTCAATGGCAGCGACCTGTTCCAGCTGTTTGGCGCTGATGGATGCTGGCGTGCCGCTCAAAAGTCCGGTTTCCGGTATCGCTATGGGTCTGATGATGGATGGCGATACGCCGTATGTACTGAGCGATATCGCCGATGCCGAGGATTTCGCCGGCGATATGGACTTTAAGGTGACGGGTACTGCCAAGGGTATCACCGCTTTGCAGATGGATATGAAAGTGCATGGGCTGCCAGTGGAGATTTTGGCGCAGGCGATTGCCCAATCAAAGGACGGCCGGGCGCACATTCTCAATCACATGCTGAGCGTCATCGCCGAGCCACGCCCAAGCCTCAGCCCGTACGCACCGCGGATTGAAAAACTGAAGATTAACCCAGACAAGATTGGTGCGGTGATCGGTAAGGGCGGCGAGATGATCAACAAGATCACCTCAGAGACCGGTGCTGAGATTGACATCAAGGAAGATGGCCTCATTACCATTGCCAGCCCGAACGGCGAAGCGATTGAAAAAGCCATGAACTGGATTAAGAGCCTGACGGAGGAGCCGGAAGTTGGCAAGATCTATGAAGGCAAAGTGGTCAGTATCAAAGATTTCGGCGCTTTTGTGAATATTTTGCCGGGGATTGATGGTATGGTGCATATCTCCAAGCTGACAGAAGGCCGCGTTGAAAAAGTAACTGATGTGGTCAAAGAAGGTCAGACGGTGCGCGTCAAAATTACCGGTATTGATGAGCGGGGTAAGATTAACTTGACGATGATTGGCCTGTAAGTGCTACAATAAGTGAAAGTAGTGTAGAGGGGATATATGGACGGAAGTAATCAACCACAACAACCATTTCAGCCGACGCCGCAAGGTCCGGCACCCCAACCAATGCCACCGCAGCCAATGCAGCCGGTACAGCCGATGCCACCACAGCCGCCGTTTGGCGGCCCGGTCAACCCAATGAATCCGATGGGTCCGGTTGGTCCAGCACCAATGGGCGCGCCGTATCAAATGCCGCCAAAGAAAGGACTCAGCAAGGGTGCGCTTTGGGGGATTATTGGCGGTAGTATTGCTTTGATCCTGTTGATTGTCGGCGTTATTATGGCTGTGCTACTGCTAAGCGGGCCAAGCCGGGAGGACTATGTTGCGTTCCAATCGCAGGTAAAAGACCTTAAAAAGCAGCGCCAAAACATGAAAGATGCGCTACTGCCGCATGCTCGAGCGATCTTTGGAGGGAAGGCTAGTGACGGCAGTCTAAAGCGAGCGCTTGAAGCATATGACAAACATGGCAGTCAGCTCAAAGAAATGAAAGCGTTGCGCGATCCTGAAGTAAAAAAGTCATATGATGAATTCGTCAAAGAATTTGAAGAGACAAAAACCTATGTGCGAGGCTTTGTTGATGTGGAAGAGACGGCAATTACGGCGTACAAGAAGTGTGATGGCAAGTCCCTTTCTGACGTTGCTCGGATTACTGATTTTCGAGCAAAAATAGTAGCACTGCGGAGTTCGGCTCAGGAATGTGCTGACGCAATCAATGCCTTGTCTGAATCAAAAGTTGAGTCAATCACCCAGTACGTAGACCGAGCGAAGAAAGCCTATGACGATCAAATTGCTATCTTTAATGAAATGATCAAGGCTATTGATAGTGGCGATAGGGCGAAATTACAAGCAGCCTCAGGTCGCTTGCAAACACAGTCCAGAGATTTCCTGAGGGCCACTGGTGGTTTATTGGGTATCTTTGCTGACGCTGAAAAATATGACGAGATGCCAAAGCTTGAGGCGCTTGATAGCGTTGTTGCAGAAAAGCTGAATAAGTAATACCATAGATACACATCTAAAGAGGGGACAATATGGACGGAAACAATCAACCACAACAACCACTACAGCCGATGCCGCAAGCTCCGGCGCCGCAACCACCAATGCAGCCGCCAGTCGGCGGTCCGGTCGGCCCAATCGGCTCAGCGCCAATGGGTTCACCATACCACATGCCACCAAAGAAGGGTCTTTCAAAGGGTGCCCTTTGGGGGATTATCGGTGGCTCAATTGGTTTAATTTTGCTGATCGTCGGTATTATTTTGGCGGTGGTTTTCTTGGGCGGTCCAAGCAAGGAGGATTATAAAACTGCGCTAGAAAATATTCAGGAACTTTCGCGTGAAATAAAGTCGGAAGCTTCTTCTATAACTGCGGCTTCAGATGCGGATGACGCTAAGAAGAAGATGGACGGTTTAGTGAAGAAGATGAATGAGTATGTTGATACTATAGGCAAGGAAAAGGCACTGCGTGATCCTGAAGTGAAAAAAATATATGATGAAATGTCTGCTGAATACAAAAAAATGGCAGAGAAAATGTCTGCACTACCAAAGCTCATGTCTCTTCAAAAGTGCGGGTACTTCTATGTCAATACCTTCGATACAACACTTGATGAGATGATGGCTGAATTTGAAAAAGAGACACGGGATTGCGCTGCCGCTCTAAAGGATCTTGAGAATGATTCAGATGAGAAGGTAAAAGATTATGTCGCAAAACACAATAAGTTCTTTGATGAATATAAAGAATATATGCGCAAGAGGGCAAATAAAGACTACAGCGCAAGACTTCCGGAATCACCGGGCGTTGATGCTCGGATGAAACTATTGGGCGGTGTAGAGGAAAGTGGCAAAAAGGTTTCTCAAAAGGAGAAAGAACTCCTGAAGTTGCTTGGTAAAAAAGCAGGCGTTGATGTAACTATATTTTAACCTAACAATATAAAAGCCAAGGCCTCGGTTTTCGCCGGGGCTTTTGCGTGTCATCGCGGGTGGATTCATTGCGATTTTGATGCTAATGTGCTATAATGAAAGCATCTGCAAGGATGACCTTGCTTCTCATTTGTCATTTGATTACTAATAAAAGGAGACATTACAGAAATGGGACAACGACGACTAGCCACGCCGAAGGGCGATGACCAAGCCAAACGACCGCAGCGACCAAAGGCTAATACCGCGGTGATGAATAGCACGGCAACACGCAAAGGCGAAGTGTTTCGCGCGCAGCGCCGCACCTCAGAAACGGTAAATTTGCAAGCTTCACAGCACTTGATTGACATTCCGGTCAATAAATCGGTGTATAACGGCTATAACGGCGAGCAATTCAGTCTAAAAATGCAGCAAAAGCCGCGGCGCGGCGCCAAGCCGACGCTGAAGATCATCCCAATTGGCGGTGTGGGTGAAATGGGTATCGGCAAAAACATGAATGCCATTGAGTATGATGATGAGATTATCATCGTTGATATGGGCTTTTTATTCCCAGGCAGCGATTATCCGGGCATTAACTACATTACGCCAGATATCACGTACTTAGAGGAAAATAAGCACAAGATTAAGGCGCATGTTTTTACGCACGGCCACTTGGATCACATCGGTTCATTTCGCCACTTTATTCACCGCATTCCGGCGCCGGTGTATGGTTCAAAGTTCACCATCGGTATGCTGAACCGCACCATGGATGACGCTGCGACTGATTTTCAGCCAGATTACCGAGTACTGGATCCGCTGAGCCATGAAATTGTCCAGGTATCTAAACACTTCTCAATTGAATTGGTGCGCGTCAATCACTCGATTCCTGATTCAACCGCCGTGGTGATTCGTACGCCAATGGGCGTGGTGGTGGACACTGGTGACTGGCGCTTTGAAGAAAATCCAGTGGATGGCCAGAAGTTTGACCTGGAGCGATTGACGGAGATTTCTGCCAAAGAAGGCATTATGATGCTGATGAATGAGTCAACCAACTGTGAGTCGGCCGGCACGCACACCCACGGTGAATTTGATATTCAGTATTCTATTGGCCAGGTGATGGACAAGTTCCCCTCCAGCCGGGTAATCTTGAGCTGTTTTTCATCACAGATTCACCGCATGCAGTTGATTCTGGACGAGGCGCATAAGCACGGCCGTAAGGTGGCGTTTGCTGGCTTTTCCATGATTCAAAACTTGGAGGTGGCGCTGCGTTCGGGCACGATTAAAATTCCGAAAGACACCATTGTCAAAATGGAGGATATCGCCAAGCAGCCAGACGGCAAGGTGACCATCGTTTGCACCGGGTCGCAGGGTGAGTTTAATGCGGTGCTCAACCGCATGGCTTCGGGGTCGCACAAACACATTAAGATTAAGGGCAGTGATGTGGTGGTCTTTAGTTCCAACCCAATTCCCGGTAATGAGAAAAATGTAGTACGGACGGTTGACGGCTTGATGCGTGAGGGCTCTGACGTGATTCAGAACGGCAAAACGCACTTGACGGGTGTGGGACCGCTCCACTTGTCAGGGCATGGCTACTATGACGATCACGTGAAACTGATTAACGCCCTCAACCCAACCTATTACATGCCAATTCACGGTGAATTCCATATGTTGGTGCATAATGCGCGACTAGCGGAGAAAGAGTGTAATATTCCACGCAATCGGATTTTTGTCTGTGATGCTGGTGATGTGATTGAAATTGATGAAGAGCGACAGGCGAAGAAGACGGGGCGGATTCAGGTTGGCGGCGTAATGTATGATGACTCTGGGGCAATTGTCTCAGAGGTGGTATTGAAGGACCGCATTCACATGAGCCAAGAAGGTATGTTTGTGGTGGTGCTGACGGTGCAGAAGGGTACTGGCCGGCTTCTGACCAGCCCGGACATTATTTCGCGCGGCTTTATCTATCTGCGCGATTCTGAAGAACTGATGAATCTGATTCGTCAGTACCTCAAGCAGAAAGCGGCGCGCAGTTTCAGCGGCAAGTACGACCTTGATGTGGTGAAAAAGGAAATTAAGGACGAAGTCACCCATATTCTCTATGATCAGACACGACGTACACCAATCGTCATTCCAGTAATTAACGAAATTGGCGGTGGCTTAAAAGCGCCAGGTAAGACGACGCGCGGGGTAAAAGTGCCAGCCAAAAAACCAACTCGGGACACCTCAGCTATGCCGGTCCTGCCAAAAAAGCATTTCCCAGCCCGTCAAGTGCCAGACACTGAAGCCAATGACACGAAGGCGCGCGAACGCCAGGATGTGCGGGGGTACTAGTAGGCCCGAAAGAGTGAACGGTTATTTAAGTAGCGCAATCTATTGATAGATGAGCGCTACTTTTAATAGTGAAATTGAAAATACAACGAGCACTATTATCGTATACACAAAGAAATGTCGTCCGATGAATGTATGTGTGAATCGTCGAATGAACTGAAAGGTGAAAAAGAATACTGCGTAGCGCGTCATGCGGATGGCTACCGCTACCACTATAAAACTCACAAAAGGCAGTCCTATAGTCACGGCTTCGGCGATGAATACCTTGTATGGAATACCGGAGAAAGGCTGGAATAATAAGCCGAATATGCCATATGATTGATACCATTCAGAGACCGATGTTAACATTCCGGGGTATACATAAGGGGTATGATTAATAAATGATATAGAAAGCGGCAGTAATAAGCCTACGACCGTTCCCGCTAATATACCGATAAAATCATACAAAATTATTTTTGTACCGCGCTTTTTCGGTAAAAATAACATAAATACAAGCAGGAATTCGGGAGCAACAAACCAGAAAAGCGATTCGGCAAAGACCCATGCTATAATGAGAAGCTTCGCTTCGGGCGCATGAAAGAATGCCTCCATGAACTCCGCAAAAGTGACTGTTTTGTGAATTTTGTAGCGATTTTTTACATAAAATACCAATAAGAAGGGCGCAAAGAATAATGCGATGCAGCTGGAGATAAACAGAATGTGGGAGACGATCGCTAAGAAGCTCAACATGGTTATTAGTTTACTCTGAAGGAATTGATTTTCAAAGTCGTAAGAGGAGAGTATAATACACTGTATGATAATTGTGGTCGCTGTAATTATGGCGTATGTACTGGGCTCTGTTCCGTTTGGCAAAATTATTGCTCGTATTGCTGGGATTGACATACAAAAACGAGGAAGTGGCAATATTGGTTTTGCAAATATGCTGCGTGTCCTGGGATGGAAATACGCGCTACCAACTTTGCTACTTGATGTTGCGAAAGGTTTTTGCGCGACAGCTATCGGTATGTATGGTGCGGGCGATATGGTCGGCGCATTCTTAATAGGATATATTGCGATCATTGGTCATTGTTTCCCTGTCTGGCTGGGGTTTCGAGGCGGAAAAGGTATCGCAACCGGACTTGGTGTTGTTCTTTTCCTTAATCCTTTGGCGGGACTGGCGGCGATGATAGTGTATGGTATTGCGCTTTTTGGCTTGAAAGTGAAATCGGCGGTAGCGTCGCTATTGGGCTCAGGAGTTGTTATTGTGATATGGGTTACTTTGTTTCCTGAGACACTATGGATGCCTGTGATATTGGTAATAACCGCAGGTTTTACATTGAGAGACAACATAATGGGAAAGGTACCGAATTATGGATAAGCTACTGCAGCCAGTTCCGCTACTTATGGCTATTTTAATCGCTGGGTTTGTGGCGTGCTTGCCACTATATCAGTGGAATATCAAAAAATTTATAACATCCTCACTCGGAATTAAGGTCTTGATGTGGATACCACTATACATGTTCTTTGTATTTGTTGCTTCGCAGGGAGTGATGGCCGCTGTACTTGCTGCGGGGGTTATTGGATTATTTGCGAGCGTTGAATTTTTTCGACAACATGATTTTACGAAATCCTGGTGGTATTTTGTTTACTTTATGGTTGCACTTGCGGGATGGATTGGGTCCGTTGCTGCCATCAGTCGGCCGGAGTTATGGATGACATTGACACTGTCTTCTGTTTTTTCTGATGTTATTGCATTTTTTATGGGTAATTATATGGGTAAGCACCATTTACCCCAAGTCATTAATCCTCGTAAATCATATGAGGGTGCTGCCGGTCAGATCATCGGCGGTATACTTGGCGCAATACTTTTTGGTAGCCTTTTTGGTGTTGAAATACCGCTTTGGGTTGGTGGAATTATTGGTGCCGCCTCCTTGGTTGGAGACCTATTGAATAGTGTCGCAAAGCGCCTGTTGAACATTAAGGATTGGGGCAATACAATTCCAGGTCATGGAGGTATGATGGATAGGTTCTCAAGCCTTAATCTTGCGCTTTGTTTGATGTGGTTGCTATACGCTTTGTAGGTAGCTGACCGAGAATAGCACATGCATAAACCTCACAGCCTCTGCAGTATTTCTCTAGGCGCACACCCGGTTGCAAAGGTGGTGGGTTGGTGCGGTGAAGTTGACTAATTACCATAAGTGTGATACAATAAAAGAGTAACTTACTAATAATACAAACATATGATTGCGATTTTATACATTATTGCGGCGATTGCTCAAATAGCGGGTGGCATCCCTCAGGTGCTGCGTTTGTTGCAGACGCGCCAAACCAAGTCAATGAGCCTGACGACATGGGGATTATGGGCAGTGGCGCAGGTGGTGATGACCATCTATGTTGCCTCGCGACAAGAGTGGCTGATTATGTGGGTGTCAATTGGTTGGGTAACGCTCTATAGCGTCATTATTGGGCTCATCGTCTACTACCGCTATCTCGCGCCAGTGCACCGGACGGTGTATAATAGTAATGATTATGCCAAAGAAACGCAAAGCTACTAAAAAGAAAGCGTCGCCGCGGCCGCAGCACAGCGTGCCGTCGGGGTTTTGGGCGCAGGTGCGTGCTGTGCTGATGATTGTGCTGGGCTTTTTGCTGGTGGTGTCGTGGTTTGGTGTCGGCGGGCCGGTGCTGGAGTGGCTGAACGATATGGGACTACGGGTGTTTGGTTATGCGCTATATGCGTTGCCTTTGCTGCTGGTGTATTTGGCGGTGGAAGTGTTTCGGGCGGAGAATAACCGCTTGCCATTGGTGATGAAAATGGCGGCAGTGCTGGAGTTGATTTGGTTGAGCGGACTGTTTGGCCTGTTGAGCACGCCGACGCGACCAGATACGGGCGGGTTTATTGGGAGTATGGCAAATCAGGCAATGCTGGCGATGGTGGAGACGCCGATTGCGGCAATTGTCTATGTAGTGCTGATCGTAATTACGGGACTATTTATTACGCTGATGACGCCGGCGGAGCTGCTGCGAAAGGTATGGGCAATGCTGCGGCGTAACTCGGACGAAGATGAGGACAATCGGGCGGTCATGCGACAAGCTCAGGCTGCGGCAGAGGAGAAGCCAAAGAAGGCGGCGGAATTGAAGTTGAACGCCGGCGTGCCGATGGTTGATGTGCATAATGAGCCAGCGCCAAAAGAAAAGAAAGTTGCCTCAGCCCTCAGTAGTTTGCGCGGCAGCGTCAAGCAGGACAAGGCGGCTGAAGAGCAGGCGGCGTTGGTGGCGGCGCGCGATCCGAACTGGCAGGCGCCAGGGTTGGATCTATTAGAGAAAAAACAGAGTCCGGCCGATGCTGGTGATGTCAAACACAACGCTCAGGTGATTCATGATACGCTGGCTGAATTTAATATTGAAGTGGAAATGGAGGGGGCAAATATTGGGCCAAAGGTGACGCAATATACCCTGAAGCCGCCAAGTGGCGTGAAATTGACGCGGATTACGGCGCTGGAAACTAATATTGCGCTGAATTTGGCGGCGCAGAGTTTGCGTATTGAAGCGCCGATTCCGGGGCAGAAAGCGGTTGGTATTGAAGTGCCGAACCGTAAGGCGGCCGATGTGCGGTTGTATGGCGTGCTGGATTCAAAGCAGTGGAAGACGGCGCGTGAGCCACTGAGTTTTGCGATTGGTAAGGATATTTCTGGTCAGGCGGTGGTTGGTGAGCTGAATAAAATGCCACACCTGTTGATTGCCGGTCAGACGGGATCGGGTAAGTCGGTGATGATTAACACCTTGCTGACCAGTTTGCTGTACCGCAATAGTCCAAGCGACATGAAGCTGATTTTGGTTGACCCAAAACAGGTGGAAATGGCACCGTATGAGGACATTCCGCACCTGCTTACCCCTGTTATCACCGAGCCGGAAAAGACCATTTCGGCGCTGAAATGGGCGGTGAATGAGATGGAGCGACGTTATAAATTGTTGGCGGCGGAGAAGATTCGTGACATTAAGAGCTATAATCAGCGCATTGCCGGGAAGGCGAAAAAGATTCCGGTGGAGGATGAAGACGGCAATGTGCAGCAGCACGAAGATGGTGCCATGCCATATATTGTGATTGTGATTGATGAGTTGGCTGACCTGATGATGGTGGCGGCGCGTGATGTTGAGGCGTTGATTGTGCGGCTGGCGCAGAAAGCCCGGGCGGTTGGTATTCACTTGGTGCTGGCGACGCAGCGGCCGAGCGTGGACGTGATTACTGGTCTGATTAAGGCCAATGTGCCAGCGCGTATCGGCTTTACGGTGGCCTCACAGGTGGACTCGCGGACGATTTTGGATCAGGTGGGCGCTGAGAAACTGTTGGGGCAGGGCGATATGTTGCTATACACGCCAAATATGAGCAAGCCAAAGCGTATCCAGGGTGCATGGGTGACTGATGATGAGGTGAATAAAATTAATGATCACTTACGCATGCAGTCGGCACCGCAGTATAACGATGAAGTGGTGGCGCAGCCGGTACAGCTCAACGGCAAGGGTGGCGTAGTGGTCAACTTGGAGGGCGGTGATGGCGATGACATGTTTAAGGACGCGGTGCGCGTGGTCACTGAGAGCCGCCGCGCTTCCACCAGTTTGCTGCAAATGCGTCTGAAAATTGGCTATGGCCGAGCAGCGCGCATTATGGCAGAGATGGAGGAGCGAGGGATTATCGGTCCAGCCAACGGCTCAAAGCCACGCGAGGTGCTGATTTCCAGCGTGGATGAGTTGGATAGCTATGAGATGTAGCGAAGGTGCTGATCCGTTACGGGTTGCTAGACTTTTTGCCTATCTTACAGTATAATAAAAGGTGAATACCAACCTAAGCTTATATGAAACAGTATAAGCATCCATGTGGATTCCAAAGGAGGAAAGCATGAACGAATACGAACTGACGGTTCTGATTCACCCGGATTTGGAGGCAAATCTGGACGCGGCGCTGGATAAGGTCCGGTCGCTGATCACCACCAATGGTGGCGAAATTACCAAGGAAGATAACTGGAGCAAGAAGAAGCTAGCTTACCAGATTCGCCGTGAGGATTTTGCGGTGTATGTGTGCTTTGAGGTGAAGCTGCCAGCTGAAGCACCGCTGAAAATCAGCAACACACTGAACATTACTGATGAAGTGCTGCGGTACTTGTTGGTGAAGACCGATGAAAAGACGCGCCGCGTGTTGGCTGAGCAGCGTGAGCGGGCTGAGAAAATGGCAGCAGAAGCAGCTGCTGAAAACGAAGCGTAAATTATCTCGAGTGATAATTTAACCATAAAGGAGGGGAGTATGTCATTTAATAAGGTGGTCTTGTTGGGAAACTTGACGGCTGATCCAGAGGTGCGCACAACGACGTCTGGTCAGAATGTGACAAGCTTTTCATTGGCGGTGAACCGGGTGTATAACAATGCCCAGGGCGAGCGCCAGGAAGAAACAAGCTTTATTAACTGTACAGCCTGGGGGCGAACTGCGGAGACGATTGCAAAATATGTCTCAAAGGGTCGTCAGTTGTTGGTGAGCGGTCGCTTGCAGCAGCGGACATGGCAGGATAAGGACACCGGCAAAAACCGGAGTGCGATTGATGTGGTTGTTGAGGAGTTCAGTTTTGTGAATGACGGCAGCCGCGGTGATGGTGCAAGTGCGCCAGCGCCAAAACCAAGCAAAGAAGCAACCGTGACGGAGATTGACGATAAGCCAATCGACCTGAGCGAAATTCCATTCTAAAGGAGAAGATGATGGCAAAACGACAAAAGCGCGACACCCCAACGGTGTTTGACTACAAAGATGTAAAAACTTTGATGCGATACATTAACGCCTATGGCCAGATTGAGCCGATTGGCAAAACTGGCTTGACGGCCAAGCAGCAGCGGTCATTGGCTGTAGCGATTAAGCGGGCACGCCACTTGGCTTTGATGCCATTTGTAACCCACGGCTAAATTGGGGCATTTTTCGGCGCAGTCGGTATACTCGGCTGCGTCGCCGGATTGGTCTAATATAACGAAGCACAAGATTAGGGTGTGATTATTGACGAGCGATACTTTATTTGCTATAATGTCGATGAAGCCCTCCGTTTGCGTATGAAAATACCCTGCGGAGCTTTTTTGAAGGAGAACGCACCGATGAAGAGAGTGGTATTGATTGATGGCGAGAATCTAACATATGCCCTGCGAAATTATGATAAAAGAAGTGGAGGTGATGGCGGCCGCGATTTTCTTTCATCGTTTGATTATCGGAAGATGCTGACTGTGTTACTGGAGGACATGGAGTTTGATGATGTTTTTTGGTTTGGTGCGAGGATTAAGGTATCAAAAGAGGCCATGAAGCTCCCTGAGGTGCGCGATAAAGTTGAGGGGCATACCAAGCAGCAAAATAGGCTAGTAAATCAACTGAAGCGACAGGGCATAAAGTTTGAAAAAGTCGGCTATTTGCGGGATAGGCAAATTGAAGTTGGTGAAACGAAAGGGCTGAGACTGACTGAAAAGGGTGTTGATGTTGGTCTTGCAGTTAGAATTATGGAATTGTCTATTAACTACCCTGATGTTGAAATTGTTTTACTAAGTTCTGACACCGACCTATTGCCGGCAATTGACTCTGCAAAATCCCGAGGGGTGAAGTTTGTGTTTGTCGGATATGATTATATGCCAATTATGTCCATACAAAAGAGGTCTCATACAACCAGACTTATAACACCGGCCTTGTTTAGGGAATGTAGAGGCGGCATAGGGATGGCTGCTCGGGGCGCGTAATAATTAATCAAAGAGGAGTAAATATGTATCAGCCAACTGATTTGAAAAAAGGAACAGTCTGCCAGATTGACGGCAAGCCGTATCGCGTGGTGGAATATGGCCAAAAGGTGATGGGCCGCGGTGGGTCAATTGTTAATGTGAAGTTGAAAAATCTGCTGGATGGCAGCGTCATTCCGAAGACATTTAAAGGGCAGGATAAGATTGAACCAGCCGAAGTGACGAATAAAACAGTGCAGTTTTTGTATCGTGACGGCGAGACCTTTTACTTTATGGATCCGGAGAACTTTGAGCAGTTTGAGTTGGGTGCGGAGATTGTTGATACGGCGGCTGACTTTTTGAAGGAAGGCGATAGCCTGAGCCTGCAGTTGTTTGACAGTCGGGTGATTAATGTGGAACTGCCAAAGAATTTGTACCTAGAGGTAACTTATACTGAGGATGTAGTGAAAGGTGATACGACTTCAAGTGTATTGAAGGATGCGACGCTGGAGACGGGCTTGGTGATTAAGGTGCCAGCATTTATTAAGGTCGGTGATATCGTTAGTGTGGATACGGCGACGGCGGAGTACCGCGAGCGCAAGAAATAGAGAGTGGTGCGGCCCGGGCGAGTTCCGGGCTGTTTTGTGGTGATGAAGCAGCGATTGGATAAGATGATGGTGGCCCGAGGGCTGGTCGGCACGCGCTCGCAGGCGGAGAATTATATTCGCTTGGGTGATGTGATGGTGAACGGTGCAGTGGTCAGCAAGGCTGGGGCAATGGTTGGGCCGGACGATGTGATTAGTTTGGCGGCTCGTGAACGTTTTGTGAGTCGGGCGGGGTTAAAATTGGCCAGTGTGGCGCGCGAGTTTGCAATTGATTTTCGGGGTGCAACAGTACTGGACATTGGTTCAAGCACCGGCGGCTTTACTGATTACGCCCTGCAGCATGGTGCCAAAAAAGTCTTCGCGGTGGATGTGGGGACGGATCAGCTTCACCCGAGTTTGCGCGGTAATGAGCGGATTAGCCTGCACGAAAAAACTGATATTCGTGATTTTGTGACAGATGAGAAGATTGATATTA
>JAUMWY010000009.1 GCA_030529385.1 Candidatus Saccharimonadota bacterium | reverse complement strand
CTAAGCCGCGCTACGCTACGCGCGAGTGTCGGAGGGATTGGGGCTTAGTACATTTTGTCAAATTTCTATATACATATGTTAGCTACGCGGCCGCTAGCGCTCGATCCGTCGCCGCTATCACCTCGCGCACTGCCGCATCATACGTCTCATAAATCCGAAACCCCGCCGCATAAGCATGGCCGCCGCCACCAAAATAACCAGCAATGTCGGCCGCGACCGGCGCATTGGTTAGTAGTTTACCGGTCAATTTGCCGTCAGGATAGGTCTTAATGGCGATGGCAACCTCAACGCCCTCAACTAAACGCATCTCGTCCAGCACCAACACGCTCGGATTATACTTGTCGCTATACGCCTGAATATCATCAAACGGAATGTGCGCCAGTGCCAACCGTCCGTCCAAAAAATATTCAATTCGCTGCAATAATTCACCTTTGTAGCGCAAAATCTCTGGAGCTTTTTTCATAAACTCCCGCCGCCGCTCTTCAATCTCCGCATTTGACGCGCCTAGTTCCGTTAACTTCCCGGCTACAAAGAAACTCTCGGCGGTGGAACTTTGTGTTGTCAGGCCGCGGCTGTCGCTCATCAGGGCGATTAGTAACTGCTCAGCGGCTTGCTTATTAATCGCCCATCCCGCCTGCGACGCCAGATGATATATCACTTCACTGGTACTCACGGCCGGTTCGCTCAGTAGCGTATGGTCAAATGTCAGCGCACTCTCCGTCAAATGATGGTCAATCACTAACACCGGTCGCGTCTCAAAAAAATGCCGCGCACCAGGAATTTCAAACGTCTTTGACAATAACACTTCCGCCGTGGTATCAACGATGATAATCAGGTCGGTCGCCATATCCAGCTCCGGCGTGACGCGATCCCAGCCTTTGATATAACGCAAGTATTTCGGTAGCTCAATCGGACAGTGCAGCTGGACGGTTTTTCCGAGGTCGCCAAGGATTTCCTCAAGCGCCAAGCTTGACCCGACACTATCCCCGTCCGGATTCTCCGCCTGCACAACAACAATGCGCCGCGCCGCCTCAATCATAGTTTTTGCTGTAGTAATCATAGCTTTATTATATCAAAGGCCGCCATGCCGCCGCGTCGTCGGGTTATTCATCACGCATATCACGCATTGGATTGCGTCGCATACCGCGCAATATAGGCAGTAGGCTGGCGATGATAGCTGCAGCGACAACCCCGGCAATAATCATGCCAATAATCTGCCAGTTGACGGCAAACAGCTGAAACTCCGTCGTGAGGTCACGCGGCGTCATAATGAAACGCGCTTCTATCGTCAGGTCGTCCGTAAAATAATAATCCAGCAGCCATGCGCCGATGAGCCCAAGCACAATACTGAGCGCCGCGGTAATCAGCGCTACGAACAGAGTGTAGCTAAGGTAAATTTGACTAATGGCCAGCCGAGTCGCGCCAAGTGCTCGAAAGACGGCTGATTCTTTACGGCTGTCGGCGATGCTGCGGGCAATGATGATGAGCAGAATGAATGAAGCAACCGTTACGACGCCCGCAAATGCCCAGAATACGATAGGTGTCAGTCGACGGCGAAAATCATCAATAATCAGTTCATTATTGCCGACAGGATCAACCAAGACGATGGCGCCTTCTGGACATTCGCTGCCTCTTGCTGACTCGTCAAAGCAGGAGTTTGCCTGCATATACTTACGCGCTGCGTCCGGTGTGGCGAATTCGTACAGGCGAGCCTGGCCGAAGGTATTCGTAAGACTTGGTTCGGTGGTGATGTAGTTGGCTGTCTCGGTGCTTTCGGTTGCATTGCGCAGGGCATCGCGCGGAACAAACCATGATTCCTGCGATAAATGATTGTTAATGGCGATAAATTGCAACAATGCAACCGCACTATCCGCTGTGCTCGATGTCGCATCATCAGGTCGCAGGCCGACGACAAAGAATGATAGTTTTTGCTGTTGTGGCGCCAGTGGTTTGTCGCTAAATTGCTGTTCAAACTGTTGTCGAGTATCATCCATCTTCTTCTCGGCTGCCGTGCGACGATCTTTTGCAATCGTGACTGCGCCGCAGCTATCAGCCGTCGGCACCGCATAGCTAATTGGTGGTGGCAGTGGCGTGGCTGGCTTTGGCTTTTTGGCTGCCTGCTGCTGTTCAAGGGCGGTTGTTAGTAGCTGACGCGACGCTTCATTGCGGTAGCACATAGAGAACTGAAGGCCGCCCGCTTTATCGCGGAGCGTTTGGAGTCGTTCAATTTGCTGCTGCTTGCTGGTATTACGCGGATCAAGCGGCGCAAGCCCTAACAACCCGGCGGCCTGCGATTGCTGGATGATCACAGGGATTGCCCCTTTTGGAATCGCCCCGTGCGGTACGCGATAATGATCCATCAGCGCGTCATCAATCACCGCCATCTCATTGACATTCATTGATTGGGCGATATATTCTGGCGATCCTGGCGCCGGGTCGGCATCCTCTTGCCCTGCAGGCGACATTGCTTCACGTCCATCCCGCATGAACGTCCAATTCCCCTGCTTTGGCCGCAGCATTGTAATATCATAGGCCTGCGTTACACCGAGTTTTCGCGCAGTTGCATCGCGCTGCTCATGAGTAAGATACGGCAAGGTTGCGATGTGCTCGCGCACCGCTTGCTGCGCGGCTGGACTTGCTATGTTGATGTGCTGTGGCTTGCCGTCTGGATCAGTGTGAAATGGCGTCGGCTCAGTAGTGGCGTCGTACTCTATACCGAGTCGCTTGGCGGCGGCCTTTTTCTCAGCAACACGAGCAGCATGCAGTGCTTCGGCTCGCTGGATGATCTCTGGCGCTGGACGACCAAACAGTAAATCGGTACTCGTGATGCGCTGCTGGACAAAATAGCGACCGCTGAGATTGTTGGTGCTAAACGCAGCAAGACTCTGCAGAGTGCTACTGCTGATAGTGAGCGCTGTGGTTAAGATGGCGAAAAGTAGCCCTGCCCCGAGCGTTGTGAGAGCTAGTCGCACTTTTCTGGTGCGCAGTTTCGTGCCGGCTAATCGCGCCGCATCAGTGATTCGTAACATCAACAATCCTTCCGTCCTTTAAGCGTATTTCCCGGTCAGCCAGTGCCGCGATCTCTGGATTATGGGTAACGATAATAATTGTCGTGCCAAGCGTACGGCGAATATGCTGAAATAGGGCGATGATACGGTCGCTATTGGCGCTGTCAAGATTACCAGTCGGCTCATCAGCCAGTAGAATATCGGGTTTATTAAATAATGCGCGAGCAATGGCGGCGCGCTGGATTTGTCCGCCAGACAGTTCGCGCGGTAGATGATGAATCCGCTCCTCAAGACCGACAAGTTTAGCGAGCTGCTGGGCCCGCTGATGTCGCGCGGCCGGTTTCATGCGGCGGAACATGCCGGGGATTTCCAGGTTTGCGCCGAGTCTCAGAAAAGGCTGTAGATAGAATGATTGAAATACGAAACCAATTGCCTGGCTGCGGAATCGCGATAGCCGTCGGTCGGATAGCTTGCTAATGCGTTGTTTGCCAATAGTCACCTCGCCGCCGCTCGGTTTTTCAAGTCCGCCAAGAATATGGAGCAGTGTACTTTTGCCAGAACCGCTGGCGCCGGTTAGCGCAACAAACTCCCCTTGCGTAATCTCAAATGAAACATCATCAAGCGCCGGAATGGTTTGGCGGCCGACTTTATATGATTTCGTGAGATGCCTGGCGCTAATCAGGGTCGGACCGGCAGTGCGCCTAGTGTCTTTACTCTTTTTCGCTGTCTTTGTCGCTGCTTGAGTGAGTAGCTGCTGAGCGCGCGCCAGATTGCCATCAACTGAGGCGAGAAGTGCTTTTGCTGCTCGCTCTGGCTCCAAATAATTCATGTAGAACAGTATAGCACAAGCGCTATGGCGGTGTCATCATAAGCATTTTTCGGGATATTATTGACAAAAAATAAAGTTTATGATAATATGAAAGCATACGCCCCGAGGTGGGCGGCAGAAGAGGAGTGTTAGTATGAAAAAGCATCTACGAAAGATTAGTGCGATGGTGATGCTGAGCGCGGCGATTATTGGCGGCGTGTGGTTTGCAACACCATCAGAGGCATCATGTAGCGACTTTAATGTCGTGAGGTGTGGTACGCCAACCCATCAATCATTAAAGCAGACGTATTACAGTCAATCCGGCATTCGTCAATTGTATAATCAGTATCGGATTACTGACGCTATGATTAATGGCGCCAATATGAAGCGTGGCGTGGTTGACGCTAATGGTACTATTACGGTTGAGGGCCGCGTGGTGGCGACTGGCGCTCGTACTCTGCAGGGCAAGGCTGGCACACGCCAAGTTCGCCCTGAGGCAACGCCAACAGTAGCTGGCCGTACCTACTACCAGTACACTACAGCACAGAGTTTTATCGATGGCATCACTCGCTATGATGTATTTGCCTGGTTTGATAATGACGGTAAGTTTATCGCTGGTATTATCGGCGACTGTGGTAACCCAGTTTGGGGTACGCCAACGCCGCCGCCAGCCAAGCCAGTGCTGACGTGTGACGCACTGACTGCAAAGAAGATTGGTCGGGCAACCTTCCAGTTCACCGCCAAGGCAACTGCTAAGAATGGCGCAACTATTAACAACTACACGTACAACTTCGGTGACGGCACAAAGAAGACGGCTGGTGCGGAGTATACCCACGCCTATAGCCGCCCGGGCAGCTATACTATTACGGTTGCAGTGAACGGCAATGCTAACGGCGCGGTGACTAAGGATAGTCAGACTTGCCGAACGACCGTGACGGTTGAGGCGGAGCCAACTGATCGAGTGTGTCATATCACGAGCGGTAAAATTATCACTATTAAGCAGAGCGAGTTTGATAGCAAGATTCACTCACGCAATCTGAAAGACTGTGAAATGACGGTTTGTGAGCTGAATACGGGTAATATCATCACGATCAATAAGGACAAGTTTGATAGCAAAATTCACGGCGATGTATCGGACTGTGAGGTTGAGCGCTGCCATATTCCAAGCAAAAAGATTGTCAAACTGCAGCGCAAGGACGTTACCAGCGAGCACACCACTGATTACAGTAAGTGCGCCCCAGCGCCAGTGACCCCACCAACTCCACCAGTCACGCCGCCAACTCCGCCAGTAGTGTCTGAGTTGCCACGAACCGGTGCCGACCTAATTATGCCAGTACTCGGTCTCGGTGCGCTGACGACAGTTGGCCTCGCGTACACCGCCAGCCGCCGTCATCTCTAGCACTCCCCTGCCTCTTTATGAAAAACACCACCCGCAGACAATTAGCGGGTGGCGTTTCTATGGTAGCGATTTTACAGCGCGCGCCGGCCTTCAAGCGCGTGTGTCAGGGTGATCTGGTCAGCGTACTCAAGGTCAACGCCCACTGGAATGCCCCGCGCTAAGCGAGAAACCGTCAGCTGCAGGCCAGCTTCCTGGATATAGCGCTGCAGAAACAGTGCGGTTGACTCGCCTTCAACTGAGGCATTGGTGGCGATGATGAGCTCCTCCGCCTCATCAGTTTTGATGCGCTGGATCAACTCTGGAATGTGAAGTTGTTCCGGGCCAATGCCATCGATTGGCGAGATTGCTCCGCCCAGCACATGGTAAGTGCCGTTGTATTGTCCTGTGCGTTCCAGGGCAACGATATCTAACGGCTCCTCAACCACGCAAATCAACTTGCGGTTGCGCGCCGGGTCGGCGTAGAGCGGCGACACTTCCTGGTCTTGGTTGATCAGTGCGAATGTGACCGGACAGGTAGTGACGTTCTGATGCAGTGACGCCAGCGCCGTCGCCAGCCGCCCTGCCTTAGCAGATTCGCGCCGCAGCACGGCATAGGCGTAGCGTTCCGCAGTGCGCGGCCCGACGCCTGGTAATTGGCCCAGCTCCTCAATCAGCGTGGTTAGCGCCGATGGTAGTACCGGTGTCTTCATTAGAATGGCAGATTGCCTAGGCCGCCCATCAACGGCTTCATGGTCTCGGCGGCTACTTCCTGCGCCTTGGCCAGGCCGTCGCGCACCGCAATCTGGATCCAGTGCTCAAGCTGCGCAATATCGTTAAAATCAACCAACTCTGGATTAATCTTGACCGACTTAATCTTGAGCTCACCGGTAATCTGGACAATCACTGCCCCGTCGCCGGCCTCAACTTCAATAATTTCCTTGGCTAGTTGTTTTTGCGCCTTGCGCAACTGATTGAGCATTTTTACTTGATCAAATGCCATAGTCCCTCCTTGATTTACTCTGCGCCCATGACTGTCGTGTTGGACGATATATCGTTATTATATCGCAAAATAACGATTATTTGTAGTAGTAGAAGCGGTCAGCGTCGGTTGTGCGGGCATTGACGATAATGCGCTCAAGCGTGGCGTCTTTTGGTGGCGTAACGCCGGCTCCGCGAGCGGCATTAGTGATGACGAGCGGTGTTGTGTTGATGGTGTCAGTTGTGACTGTTACGTTCTTGCGGCGGGCTGCTAGCGCGTCGTAGATTGGCCGTTCAGTTTCGCTGGCGATAATTGTAGTTAATTGATGGGCGTCAAGAGTATTGGCAATAAGTTGCAGATCAAGCGAATGAGCATTGACGGCATCAGGCATGTAGCGGTAGCCGTTAATGTAGCGGTCGGCGCCGCTCAGCACCATGACGCCGATTAGTGACACAATAAGAATCAGGCCGGTGCCGCGAGCATAAGGATTCTTCGGGAATAGCGAATACCACTCGCGCAGCAGCGACTCAAGTCCGACTGCCAGAAGAATAAACAGCGGCACGGCGATGATGCTGGTCAGCGTTGGCTGGAGGAGTAGCAGCGGCAAACTAAACAGTAGCCAGGCGGCTATCATATAACTGCGGGCGGTGTAATGTTGGCGAATGACGCTAAACAGACCGAAAATTACCAATGCCAGCACCGCGATATCAACCAGTGGCGTGATGGTGCTGCCAATAACGACCGGGAATGGCCAGATGAAGGCGTGCGCCAATATGCTGGCGTTATGAAGGATGTCCCACTGCAGTGAGGCGATGCCAATGAGCTGTTGCAAAAAGCTGCTGTTCATCAGACAGAGATATACGAGTGGTGCTACGGCAAGTGAAAATAACCCAAGAGCCGGCAGCCACTGCAGTCGCTGCTTGCGCCCAAATAGCGAATGGCGTGTGTGCGGATGAAGCACGGCGACCGTCAGCAGGCCGAGATTGATATACCAAAAATACGGCGTGTAGAGGCTGAAGGCAACGGTTAGCGCCAGGCTGCTGTGCCAGAAATGGTGGCGTTTACTGCGCTGAATCAGGAGGCTGCCGAACAGAAGGATGAGCGCGGTGTGAGTAATGTAAATAATGTCGGCCGAAAAATGTTGAGCGATAAAAATTAGCTGGCCGGTCATGGTCATGATGATGAGCGCCAAGATGGCGATACCCGGTTTAAACCAGCGGCGTAGTAGGAAAAACATGGCGAATGCGGTGATGATAGCGAGGAGCAGGCTTGGTAGTTTGATGGTAAACACGCTGACGCCGAAGACAGCGAACGCGGCTTTTTGTAGCAAGTGGAATGGCAGATTGGGCTGTGCAAGGCTACTGATATCGTTGAAATTGAGGCGATTCGTCACGCTAATAGCGTCAATCTCGGCTTGTGACAGGCCACCAGGCGCGTAGAAGCTAGCGGCAGTAATTGCTGCGACGAACAGCAGGATAAGCGCCCCATAGCCAAGCTGGTAGCGCCAGCGGTACAAAAATGAATCAGGAAGCGTAAACTTTTTCACTGTCCGTATTATACCATTTACTCGTGGCGGCGGTCTAGGCTCATAAAGCGCAGCCGTTCTGGGTGGAAGTAGAGCTGAACCTTGCCGACTGGACCATTACGATGCTTGGCGATGATCAGGTCGGTGATATTTTGAACCTCGGGATTGTCAGGTTCGTAATAGCCGGGGCGGTAAATGAAGGATACGATATCGGCGTCCTGCTCAATGGAGCCGGATTCGCGCAGGTCAGAAAGCTGCGGAATTGGCGGCGTGCGGCTTTCCACCGAACGGCTCAGCTGGCTCAGCGCGATGAGCGGCACGTTCAGCTCGCGGGCGATGAGCTTCAGGCCGCGGGAAATTTCCGACACTTCCTGGACGCGGTTACCGTTGTGGTTATTAGTCGCCTGCATCAACTGCAAGTAGTCGACGATAATCAGACCGATTTCCCCGTCGTGCGCCAAGCGCCGCGCCTTAGTGCGCATCTCCAAAATTGATAGGCCTGGTGTATCGTCAATGTAGATCGGTGCTTCAGCCATCTCACCCATCGCCTCAGACAGCTTGGCAAAATCATCATCACTCAGATTGCCGGTGCGAATGTTCCAGCTATCGACGCCCGATGCATCAGCCAGCATACGGTCGGTCAGCTGCTCCTTGCTCATCTCCAGGCTGAAAAACAGCACCGGCTTTTTCTCGATAGTCGCCACATTGTAGGCCAAATTCGTCACCAAGGTGGTCTTACCCATGGCTGGGCGGGCCGCCAAGATAATCAGGTCGGAGCGCTGCAGGCCGGCCGTCATATTGTCCAGGTCGCGATAGCCGGTGCGAATACCGCGCAGGGCGCCCTTGTTGCGGTGGAGCTCCTCAATGCGATCAAAACTGTCAGTCAAGATGCTTTCTAGGCTAGTCAGGTCTTGTTTGAGTGATTGGTCAGAAACACTGAAGAGTTCTGCCTCAGCTTTTTCCAGCAGTTCTTGGGTGGTGGTTGATTCGTCGTAGCCCAGTTCTGTAATGTCGGCGCTGGCTTTAATGAGGCGCCGGCGCACGGCTTTTTGGGCGACCATTTCGGCGTAGGCTTCGGCGTGGGCGGCCGTCGGCACATAGTTGGTGAGTTCGGTGAGATATGCCGAGCCGCCGATGAGTTCCAATTCATCTTTACGCTTCAGTTCATCGGTCAGCGTCAAAAGGTCAACCGGCTTATGCTTTTCAAACAGCCGCAACATGCCGGCGAAAACCAGGCCATGGTTTTTGTCATAAAAGTCGGCTGGCTTGACATGTTCGGTGACGTCAGCTAATACTTCTTCATCAATCAACACTGCACCGAGCAAGCTTTTCTCAGCGTCCAGGTTTTGCGGCGGTAATTTGCCCGCGGCCTTCTCTGCTGCATCTACGCTCATGACATATCCTCCAGTTTCACCTCTTCACCGCCGCCCATCATTTCGGCAATTTTCGCTAAGTTTTCATCTTCGGGCGGTTTTGGCTCGCCGCGAAATTCTAGCTCACTATCTGGTGCCATTGTAGCAATAATTCCCGAAAGAAGCGAGCGGAATTTACCGTCCTCTAGTTTTTTGGCGGCAAATTTAGTGCCAGTATAGATAACCAAACGGTTGCCATCTTGGACGTGGCTACATTTAGCGAGCAAGCTGTGTAGGCCGGTAGAGGCGGCTTTGGCCTCACTAAGGACGGCCTGCCAGTCGAGGGGCGCTGCGGCGGCTGATGATTTGGCTTGTTTTTTAACCTTTTTCTTGGCTGGGGCGGATGGTTGTTTTGGCTGCGTTTGTTCCGCCGCCTCGCCACCATCCATCTCCTCAGACCGCTCGGCCGTCAACTGATCTGGCTGGCGCTCTTGGCCTCGCTTCGCCGGAAAGGCGAAGTCTTCGGAGCTGGAGGCGGCTGTGGTTGTTGCGCTGAGACCTTCGCCTCCTCCGGCAGGGGCTGTGGAGTGTTCGCGAGCAGAGGGATCTGCCTCATGTGATTGTGCCGCCGGCGCATCTACAAAAATCGTCACCAACTTCAAATCCGGGTGCGGGTGGCGCGTCACCTCAATCAATCGCCGAATCAGTTCAATCACTGACGGAGTATCGTGCAGTTGCTGGCGCAGCAGACCGAGCAATTGCTGTGTAACAACAATCGGATCGGCGCCAGCGTCAGTGAGTTGCTGTAGTAATGCAATTGCGGTTGCGGCATCGCCCGCCTGCTTGGCGGTCAGCAGTGCCGTCAGCGTATCATGCCCGGTCAGTCCTAAATGCGCCGTCACGTGCGCTTGGCTTAGAGGCTCCTTTTTTGACGCCAGGGGCGATAGCTGATCAAGCAGGCTGATCGCATCACGAAACCCACCGCGCGACTGCTCGGCGATTAAGGCCGCCGCCTCATCACTGATGGCAAATCCCTCCTGCTTGGCAATATGCTGCAGATGGGTCGCCATCACCGCCGGCGAAATTGGCCGGAAATAAAATTGCTGCACGCGACTAATAATCGTTGCTGGCAATTTATCAGCGTCGGTTGTCGCCAAGATAAATACTACGTGCGCTGGCGGCTCCTCTAAAGTTTTTAACAAAGCATTAAATGCTGGCTTAGACAACATATGCACTTCGTCAATAATGTAAATCTTTTTGGCGGCCGACACCGGTGCGATATGCGCTTTTTCGCGCAGCGCCCGAATGTCGTCCACGCCGTTGTTGCTGGCGGCATCAATCTCAATAATATCCAGATGTGTGGCGTCTTCAGTATACGGCAACTGATTAATCTCATGCGCTAAAATACGCGCCACGCTAGTTTTGCCGACACCGCGCGGCCCAGTCAATAAATAGGCGTGAGCAATCTTCCCCTGCTCCAGCGCCCGCCGCAAAATGCCAGTGATATGCTCCTGGCCAAGCACCTCATCTAAACTGCGGCTACGGTACTTGCGGTACAGCGCCTGACTCATACGTTCCAACCTCGCATATACTCTAGTATACCAGACTGTTAGACTCCGGCCTGATAGCGGGCGCGGATTTTTTGGGCTGATAATTCGGCATTGTAGACAGCAGGAAGCTGTAGCTTACCAGTATAGAATTGACTGCGGAATCCTCTGGTGCCGTCACCATGCGTCCAGGAACCACCACCGCCGCAGCCAATCTTCCAATAGCCAGTCGTCTGCTGGCCGCCGGTAGTATCCTGCCGCGATGCAACCAGACTGCCATCAACATACAGCTTCAGCCCGTTGTTCGACAGCGTAGCTACGACATGATGCCAGTTGCCGTCAGCGTAATTGACACCGGCGGGACTAGCGACAGTCCGCACAGTACCGGGATAGACGCCGAACACTACGCGGCCATCTTTATCAATATAGAGGTGTCGGTCATACTGGCCGTCGCTCGTCGCATTGCCATTATTACCAAAGCCAATTATCTTGCCGTTTGATTTTTGGGTCGTTGAGAACCATGTCTCTACGCTAAAGACGCTTGGCGCCGGCACTCCGGCCGCATGATGATTGCTGACTAAACAGATAGAGCCATTAAAGCGCGGGGCGTGATTAATGTGCCGAGCACAACCGCTCCAACGAGGACTTAAATCATAAAACGGCGCTGCTGTGATATAGGTGCCACGGCGGTTATTGCCGGAAATGTCTGGCTCATTGGCGCCGCTGTATTCGGCCAATCCGTAAGCGAATACTGGTCGCGGGTTCATAGTGGCCGCGCCTTCGCCGCAGCCTAGCAGCGGGTAGGAGCGGGCTTCGCTCTTCTCGTTTCTCACTGAAGCAGTGAAAGCGGCGTAGCTTGATAGTTGTGACAATAAGACGATACAGGACAGTGTCACAATAATCAGTGGCAGCAGCCAGTGTTCGGTGTGATCGCTGTCGTCGTCGCTGTCTGGCAGCTTAACCAATAGCGCCAGTAGTAGCGGCGTCAAGCACCATACCATGGCAGCCAACACGCCAATGACGCCAAGCGATGGCTGTGGAATGTAAACAAAACGCCCTTCGCTGTCGGTATCAACGGCTCGAATGATGGCTGTTTGACCGGCGTAAAATCGCCCACCCTTATCATCACGAATCGGAAAGACGCCGGTGTTAACCACCCGGAGATTCACCCCACCTTGCTCGTGTGCCGTATAGCTTAAAAGATCAACATGCAGCCACGGATTAAGAATAAAAGTGACAATAATAACCACAATACTGCCGCCGATAATACGAATCGGCCAGCGCCAATCATCACGGACGCGTTTTAGCTGGGCAATACAGGCCACAAATAGCCAGCCAATTAGTAGCATCGGCAGCGCGCGCCATAGCCAGCCCAGATGTCGACCAATAAATATCGCTTTACCGATAACATCGTGTTGTGCCAGAGGCACGGGATCGTTATCTTGGTTGAGGTCGCCCTTGGTGATAATGCCGTCTTGAGTGATTTCCTGGACGCGGTGAGTATAAATGCGGCCATTACGATAAAAACTAATAATGTCTTGAGGGGCGTAGGTGTCAGTCGGCTGGGTTATGACTAGTGACCCAACTGGCGCCGTTTCGCCCATGCTTGGTGATATCACCACAAACTGGCGATACCCCAAAAGCCACGACGCGAGCAGCGAGCCTAGCAAAACTAGGCTCGTTATTCCGATGAACAAAAAGTGTCGCTTTGAAATATTCATAGAACTGCTCGTAGTATAGCACACTGCGGTGCTTTGTGGCGACTAGGCGCCGAAGGTCCAGGTGATTGGCTGTGAAATCTGCAGACCCTGGTAAGTTGCGTCAGCTGACGTGTCAAGTGCGGCTTTGATGGTGATTGGCACATTAGTCTGCTTGGCAACATTCGCCTGGCTAATCTCCTTCAGGATGTCGATTGAGCCAGCTTCATTGAAGGCCTTGGCGCTACCACTAAAGATGGTGTGGCTGCCTGAAGTGATGGTAATGTTTACCTTTTCGCACAGGTTGTTGGCGTTACCATTGGTTGAACCGTGGGCTGACTGAGTACACTGATCAGCCTGAACGGTAAAGCTGGTGGCGTCAATATTGCCTTCGTTGGTAATAGTAATTTCGGTAGTATTGCCAGCGCCGCCAGGAATCAGCGGTGTTGTTGTGCCACCGTACTTGTTAATCGTGCCACAGGTAGCGCTGTTGCTTGCCTCGGTTGAACTTGTACAGTTCTGGCCGCCTGAGCTTTCTTTCATCACCAAAGTACCAGTTGCGGCGGTGTTGGTTGAGTTTTTAATACTTGCCACGATACCGGCAAAAGTTGGCGTCAGGCTAAACGCCAGCATAGCTGACATCATGCCACCGACTGCCAATAGGCCGAGGCGTTGCTTTTTGAAGTAATGCTTACTCATTGTAGTAGCGTATCCCTCTCTTTATCTTGCGGAAAACCCCGCTCTTAGTAATAACCATATTCAGTATACTATAAGCGGAATCAGCCTGCAATATATAGCAAGAAAGATGGCCGCGCTCTGGCGACCATATGTTTAGGTTAATGCGGGGTATAGTGTTTTATAGCGCCGCTTCTACTGCTGCCCAGGTGGCGTCAGGATTGTCTTCTGGGATGATGATAGTGACTTGATCGCCGACGTTGATGCGGAAGAAAGTGACGCTGGCGAGCAGAATACGATATTCCCGGCCGTTGGCCTCGACGTAATACACGCCGTCGTGCTGCACGAGGGTGCCAATCACCTGGCGACGAGCCACTGGGCCAATCTGCTTATAGATAAAGCCGCCATCATCCGCAATGGTGAGTTTCAGGATATCGCCTTCCACCAATTTAGATTTTGAGGCGTAATTGGCAGGAATTGGGTAACTCTTACCGTCAGGACCAGCCATCATCTGCCCGTCAAACACACCTTCAATCACTCGCCCGCCGACATCGTCCGATGAACTGCGCGGCGTGACGACTTGACCGTCATCACCGACAATACTAATCAATAATTCCTTGGCGGCTGCCAAATTCGTTTCAGCTTCTTGAATCAAGCTTTTGAGTCGCTTGACTTGTTTTTCTGGTAATTCAGACATATGGCTCGCATTCCTTTGTCTATGTTCGCTATTATTCATTGCCACTATAGCACGCATCGCCTGATTTAGCAATAGCAATCAGCGGATAATGCAGCGCTTTCCACAGCCTTTCCAGGGGTGACGTCAAAAGCGTGGTAAATTTTACCCTTGCAATCAAACAACCGCCCGTGGTATACGAGCGGTTGCTGTCATATCGCACAAATTGGCAGTATAGTGAATTAGCTCAACTCAACGGTTGCGCCTGCGTCTTCCAGAGTCTTCTTTGCAGCCTCAGCCTCGTCCTTTGAGACCTTCTCCTTGACTGGTGCTGGTGCGCCGTCAACGATAGCCTTTGCTTCACCTAGACCCAAGCCGGTGATTTCCTTCACAGCCTTGATAACTGCAACCTTCTGAGCACCCGCGTCCTTCAGGGTTACGGTGAACTCAGTCTTCTCGTCCTCACCGCCGGCAGCAGCGCCTGCAGCTGGACCAGCAACGACAGCCGCCGCAGCAGCTGGCTCGATGCCGTACTCATCCTTCAGATGATTCTTCAGTTCGTTTACTTCCAGAACGGTCAGCTTGACCAGTTCTTCAGCCAATTTCTTGATATCAGCCATGATAGTCTCCTTTATTGATAATGGGTTATAAAAACCTGATTGCTAAACTTAGGCCGCAGCCTTTTCCTTGATACCGTCCAGCAAGCCGTGCAAATTGCCCGACAAACCATTGACGCTGTCGTGGACTGGTGAGAGCAATTGTGAGATGACCTGTGCCACCAGCTGATCCTTGCTTGGTAGGCCAGCCAGTGCCTTAATGTCATCTTCGCTAATCGCCAGGCCTTCGGCTGAGAAGCCGCCGGCCAACTCTAGTGCTGGATGAGTTTTTGCAAACTCGTCAAGCACCTTTGCTGGCATCACTTCGTCGTCGGCGCTGATAGCGTAGATCAACTGACCAACTAGCGCGTCGGTTGTGGCTTCTTTGTAGGTGTCAACTTCTGACAGTGCCACGCGCACCAGGCGGTTCTTGACCACCTTAATGACAACGCCGGCTTCGCGAGCCGCCTTGCGCAGCTCCTGCAAGTCAGCCACGCTCAGGCCCTGGTAGCGCGCAAACGCCGTACCCTTGGCATTGGTCAACAACTCTGTTAGTTCAGCAACCAAAGTTTGCTTTTTATCGCGAGTAATTGCCATAAAAATCCTTTCTTTGATTGTCGTTTATTCACTAAAATTGCCAATTTGTTAACGAACGGTAATGGAGAATCCGCTTAGCCGCAGCCCATAGGCACACAAAAAAGCGTCTTTGATTCTCGCACTACCAAAGACGCTCAATAAAACTGTTCGTTTCATCCCTCGGCGGCATTTTTACACCTTGGTTTCCCGCGGTCGCCGCTGTCTTTGGTAATGTTCTTTGGGATTGTAGCACAGAGGGCCGGGCAATGTCAAGCCTCTACTTGGGGCGCTGAGATATTGCGGCGCTCTCGCTCAGTGGCGATAATTTGTTCAGCGGCCCGCTGACGATCTTTTGGCCGCAGGGAGTTGATCTGCTGGCAGGTTTGGTTGAGGGCTCGTACAGATAGGCCGGCTCGTATGAAATGATGCCCTGCTTGGTATGTTCCATTGACAGACTCAACCTCCCGCGCGGCTGCGAGTAGACATTCAGTGACTACTGGACAGTGCTCAAGACACAGTCGAGTGAGTTGATTTCTATAGAAATCGGGTAGCTTATCTACTGTATACAACTCTATACCGAGGCATGACGCATGCTGCGGCCAGTCCTCCTGAAGATTGGTTGATGCTAACGGTTGCTTCTCTGAACGCATTCTTTAATAATGCCACACTATTAATATAATGTCAATAAAACAATACGCCCTGCTAGGCTCAAGGCGTATTGTGTACGGTGAATCAGGCTTGCTTACAAACTATTCTCAACCTTCACACCAGGGCCCATGGTCGTCGCAACAGCGATGCTCTTGACGTAGACGCCCTTAAGGCTTGATGGCTTCTGAGCGTTGAGACTAGTGAAGAAGGCGCGGGCGTTTTCGGCCAGCTTCTCGGCGCCAAATGACACCTTGCCAATGCCGAGGTGCACGATTGCCTGCTTATCAACACGGTACTCAACCTTACCGGCCTTTGCCTCGGCCACTGCCTTAGCAACATCAGTTGCCACGGTGCCTGACTTCGGATTTGGCATCAAGCCGCGTGGACCAAGCAAGCGCGCATATTTACCCAGCTTTGGCATATACTGTGGGGTTGCCACCAAAATATCAAAGTTCAACTCTTCCTTGTCCAGCTGCTTCAAGAACTCTTCATCGCCGATGATATCAGCGCCAGCTTTCTTGGCTGCCTCGTGGTCGCCCTCTGGTGCAAAGACAGCAACGCGCACGTCTTTACCAGTTCCGTGCGGCAAAGCAACGGTTGAGCGAATGTTCTGGTCAGCCTGGCGAGGATCAACGCCGAGGCGTACATGGACTTCAACTGAGGCGTCAAACTTGACAGGGCTGGTTTCGGTGGCCAGCTTCAGGGCGTCTTCCAGGCTGTAAGCCTTATCTTTTTCAATTTTCTTCGCAGCGTCCTGATACTTCTTGCCGCGGCGCTCGAGCTTCGGGCGAGTGATTGGCTTTGGGCCCTTTTTGACATGCGCCTCAAGGTCTTCGTCCTGAGGGCTCGTGTCGCCCGCTTCCTTGCGAGCCTCTTTCTCAGCCTTGGCCTCTGCCTCGTCTAGCGCTTTCTGGCTGCGCTTGCCGGCCTTGGCCACATGCGCTTCGCGGACTTCGTGCTTCTCTGCCTCGGCAATCGCTGCCTCAATTTCGGCAATGGTATTTTTTTCGCTGACTTCCAGCTTTAGTTCTGCTGCTTTTTCCAGCAATTCGGCTTTTTTCGCCATTTTGAAAAATCCTTTCTGTGGTGCAAACGGCGGTTTTTAGGCGCCTCCCAGCATTGATTAATGATGAGTGTATTATAGCAAGAAACCTGTGGCTTGGCAATTGGTGGCGATTGGCTAGTATACTTGCAAAAGATTCCGATAAATCTGTTGCGCCTGCTCTGTTGCCTGCATAGACACTGACTCATCAATAGTGTGGGCTTGATCAAAGTCGCCCGGGCCGAACACCACGGTGTTAATGCCGCGCGATTGGAAAAAGGCTTGGTCGGTGGCGGCGGGGCTGACGGTGATGGCGGCGTCTGGTGTGAGTGATTGCAACGCGCGAACAATTGGCGCATCGGTTGCGCAGAGGGCTGATGGCGCGGGATCGGCAGCATAGCGCCAAGTAGCGCCGTACTCTGTAGCCACCTGCCCCATCCAGTCGTCAAACACCGCATCAAGCCGTGGTGTAGTGCGAATATCAACGGCAACAAGGCTGGCCGCCGCCGTTTGGTTATTGGAGAAAGCGCCTTCTGGGCTAATGCGGGTTGGCGTGAAGCTTGGCTGGCCAAGCACTGGATCTGCGTAGGTGCTGTGTAGCTGTTCACGCAGTGCTGGGAGCTGCTGTAGAAAATTGACGACAGCGGGGAGCGCACTGGTACTGTAGTGCTCTTCCTGCGAAGCATGACCCGACTCACCGTGGAACAAAAACTCCACGAACCGATTGCCGCGATGGCCAATCTCAATCCGCCCCATATCTGTTGGCTCGGCAATCAAACAACTTATCTCGTCATAATCAGTTTGCTGAGCGAAATATTGCACAAATGCCGCTGAGCCGGCTCCGTCAACCTCCTCATGAGCTACCTGCACACACCAGACGTCAAGGTCGGGGCGCGGTGTTTGGGCGTATGTCGCGACAGCTGTCATCTGCGCCGCGACGCCGGCTTTCATATCGCTGGCGCCAAGGCCGTAAAGGCGGCCGCCGTCAATCCGCGCCTGCCACGGGCTATCTGTCCACGCTGCCTCATCACCCGCCGCTACCGTGTCAATATGTCCGCACAAAATCAGCGCCTTGCGGGCTGGCTGATTACTATTGGCGCGTACGACGCCGGCGGTAAACTGCGGTTGAGTTATCACTTCCGATACGCCGTGTTCGCCCAGCCACTGTTGGCAAAACTGCAGTATGGCCGCCTCGTCGCCGGAAATCGACGGGATGGCGATTAGCTGCTGCAATAGTGAGATGGTTGGTGTCATAGAACCAGTATAACACCGAGTACTATTTTTTACTTTTAGGTAGGTCTTTCACCATAATTGTATCGCAGCAATCATCGGGGTGGCAGGCTTGATATAGCTTGCAGTCCGCTTTGCAGAGTTCACCAGCCTTTGGTGGCACGGCACTGAGGCTAGACTCCTTGAAGCCGAGCTCATTAAAAATCGGATAACTTCCTTCATTACAGAAAGCGTAGGCGATGATCCCCTGTTCCTCGAGCATTTTTGTGGCGTAATACGCCAGCGCCATAGAAATGCGCATAGGTTTCGTTATTATTTCACCCGTCGCCTCGTCAATGGTATCAATCATAACCTCATGCTTGCGGTGCGCCTTTTCAACATAGAGTGACCCAACTTCTGACATTTGCTCACCCTCGTGTTCTTCTGACATTTGCTCACCCCTATGCTCTTCTGGCTGGGTTGCGCCAATATAGCCAACAATTGCGTAACTTGTCTGCTCGTCGGCTGTCACGATGGCCTTCATTGCCACGATGCCGAGGTGTTTTTTACGGACATCATCTTCTTCAACGTTGAGCATGTTATTGACTTCAGAGGTTCGTTGACGTAACCATGACGCGACAATGCCCTGCTGTTCATCCGCCAGTGAGGCGAAATCAGCAAATACAATATCACGCTCAAGTATCGGAGATGTGTCGCTAGTTAACGAACCAATCGGGCTAATAAGGGGGGCGTTGTTTGGTATTTCAGGCATGATCATTTCTTTATTATAACACAAATTATGTAAATAAGCAATAGACGTAACGAAGATTTTGACTTAGAGTAAATAATGTGCTATAATAATACTCATGAACGAGTTTCCGAAGATGCCTAGAGATAATAATGATGACTTTAATGATGTTCTGCGCGGTGGCGACATGGACGATTTTACCCCGCCGGAGATA
>JAUMWY010000027.1 GCA_030529385.1 Candidatus Saccharimonadota bacterium | reverse complement strand
TGTTTGGCTACACTGGCGACATCCGCTCGATGTCACAGGGCCGCGCAGCCTCAACTATGGAACTGGCGCAGTATGAGGAAGTACCACCAAACGTGGCGCAGGAAATCATCGAAAAGCGCAGCAAATAAGTTGCCTCGGTGATGCGCGAGAAACCCCCGATTCGTCGGGGGTTTCTTGTTGTGTAGATTGCGTTAAGGAAGGTGAGTAGCGGCTAAGCTAATCGCGATGCAGTCGCCGACGCGGCAGCCGATTATACAGATGAACAAATCGCCGCCGCAATGGTCGGCCAATCATATTCCCCAGCGATGCACCAGTTGCTACTGCAGCGCCAATACCCACTGCTCGCAGCAGTATGCCTAGCGCCAGCATAAACTCCGCATCGCCTGGTGGATGCTGGATAATGCCCATCAGGCCGTTATATAACGACAACCCTGGCACGAGCGGCACAATTCCGGCGCCAATAATCGCCATTGACGGAATTCGCCACAGCCTAGACACAAAAGTCGCCACCAGTCCGATGACCAGCGCCGCACCACCACTGGCCATGACCACCTCAAAACCAAACGCCCCCAAAAGGCGCGACACCCACCATCCCAGCATACCGACGCCGCCCGACACTAAAATACCGAAAATATTGGCGTGATTACGCGCCGCAAACGCTGCAGCAATAATCAGCGCCCCGACATACTGCGTTGTTGCATCGGCCAGTGTCAGCCGATCTGGCGTTGTCGGAAAAGCAATACCAAACCGCGTGGCAATATACAACCCGCTCAATACGCCAATCACCACCCCGGCCGTGGCTACGCCGACCTTCAGCAGGCGGGCATTGGCCGTCACATAATATTCATCAATCGCATCCTGAAACGCGCCAACAATCATCATTCCTGCCACTAGCAAAACAATCCCACCAATCACCAGCAGGGTTGGATTAATCGCTAGTTCGGTCATTGTCGTCAGCCAAGCCACGCTGGCCGCTACTAACGTCACGCTCAGTGCTGCCAAAATCTGCGAATGAAACGTCACCATGCCGATCCGCCCCAGCCAGCGCAGCATGCCCGTCACTAAAAAGCCCATCACAAACGCTAGCGCCGTCATAATGAGTGCCCCATCAAACAAAATCACCACGCCAGCGCTCACCGCCCCGCCTGCCGCATACACCGCCCAGCGCGAGTGTTGCTTTGGCCGTTGCACCGCCTCATCCGCGATCCGCTCAGCCTCCTCCAGCGGCAGATGTTCGTCGCGGATCTGCAATGCTAATGACTGTAGTGCCTGAATGGTTTGGTGATTGGTGTCCTGCAGGGTGATTGTCCGCACCAGCGTCAGTGGCTCACGGTCAATACCACGGTCCTGCGACGCCGTAATCATCGTTGAGCTGACATCAAAATGCACCCGGCGTTGGCAATAGGTTTTGGTAATACCCAGCGCCATATGCACCACATCACTGGCCGCCACGCCCATACTGAGCAATTGTTCGGCAATTAGCATACTGAGGCGCAGCGCCCGCATATTCGGTGTTAAACTTTCGTCAATTTTCTCAATATCCCGCGGCCGACGAGGGCGAGGAATCTGGGTAATTTTTTCTAATGATTGCTGTAATAATTTCGGTACAACTGTCTTCACTCTATCCAGTGTAACGCGCCGTCAATAAAAAGAAAACAGCCCACCGAAAAGAGCTACGAGCCGAGAGCTTAAGACTCAATCGGCGAGCTGTTTTCTGGTGGACTTAGTCCTTCGGTGCCTCATCTGTAGCAGGCGGCAGTATAAAGGTAACTTCATACACTTCTTGGCAGCACTCCCGCTCTCTGAAGAGCAATGTTCGGAGGAACATTGCCGCAATGCCGGTGCCTCCCAGTGTCAGGATAATCTCAACAAAACCCCGCCCGGCCAGGGGCGATGTGCTCGGCAATTGAGCCGAAATTAGCCATAGAGTGGCGCTGAATATGATGAGTGTGCCGCCTACGAAGAGGGCCTCGGAGGCCGTCTTCTTCAGGGCTTCCTTGATCTTTCCTGTGAGTTTCATGATATTCCTATTCCGTCGGATGATAGCTAAAGGACGACTTTCGTCCTCTAGAACTTTTGGACAAAAGTTAATATATATATATAGCATACTTGACATAAAAAGTCAATAATTTTGCGAAAGATTAATATACTAAGCCCCAATCCCTCCGACACTCCGCAGCCT
>JAUMWY010000008.1 GCA_030529385.1 Candidatus Saccharimonadota bacterium | reverse complement strand
GTTGTTGTTACAAACCTAATTCTACAGGCTGTTCCGGTTTAGTTTAATGAATCCAGTGCGAATCACTTGACTTTTTGCGTAAATTGTGCTAACATAATGAGCATAAGCATAGTATTAGCGATTTGTCGTTAAGAAAGGAATCCACCACGATGCCAAAAATCAATCTTGAGGGACGCAGTTCAACACCTGATGTTGATATTCGTAATGTTGAAACCGCGTTTGATCCGGAAGCTCGCCAGGCGCAGCAAGACTGGCTTGACTTTCTAAAGCAGCGGCCATACCAGGACGCTAAGGGTAACATCCATAACCCAGAAAATGGGCGATTTATGGCTGTTGATATGACTGATGATGGCAATCGGGCATATTATGACAAGATTGCTCGTGATACCCTACACGAGACATCTCGTGAAGGTCTGGGCGTTATGTCATTGGCTCGCTTAGCGCGTGAGGCTCGGCTAAATGGCGACAAGACGATGCTCAACGACATCCTGGATGAAGTGCAAGATAAGCTGGTTGAGATGGAGGCAAAGTATGACTGGAATGCCGACTCGTCAACTGCCCACCTTGATAAAGTGATGTCAATTATCTATGGCGATGATGCTGTGGAGAATGTGGCCGGTGATGGCGCACAGGAGACTGACATTGAGGCTATTCATAGTGATGCAGATGGGGACAGTCTCGCTGGTGAGGTATTGGACGTACAAGAGGAAAGAGAGGAGTTGGCGTCTGATGATGCTGCAGAGGCGGATATTGCTGCCGACGCTTCCAATGAAATACCCCAGGATTCTCCGGACCGGGAAGAGAGGGCATCGTATGAAGGTAGGCAACTTCCTGTTGGTGAACTTTATCCCAACCCGCACCCTAAAGAAGTTATCGGACAGACTTCGCAGGAATTAACACCTCCTAGCGCTATTGGTAAAGAACTGGTGCCCTATGCTGAACATGGCAAGGAGCTCGTGCCGCATAAGCAGGGCAAAGAAGTAGAGCTCTATTCTACGGATAAATTGATAGAGCAGATGGAATATGCTCGCGATGCATACCTTGAAGAAGCTGCAAAAATACAAAAGTCCCACTGGTATGGCGTGAAGGGAAGTCGGGCGTTTATGTGGCTCCAGGGGAAGTTTCCTAAGGTCGCCGATAAGATTGCTGATGTTCTCAGTAAGCCGCAGGATAGGCTTGAGGAGCTTGGTCGGGGCTATGAGGCGGCGCTGAAAGATGTAGCGAATATAATTTGTCACACCGATGAAGAGCGCCGGGAGTACTTTGTTGATCAGATTGCAGAAGACGCACAGCGTATCGTCATGTTGCAGAAAGAGAAGGCGCCAAAGCCAATGAGCAAGTGGCTGCGCCGTGCTGGCTACGCTGCGGCCGGTGTTGCTGGTGGCCTCATTGCCTTTAGTGGTCTTGGTGTAGTTGCCGGTGCAGGTTTGGCCGGTGCTGGCGCCCTTGCTATTCGGGGCCGCGCCAATAAGCGTAATGCCAACACAATGGTTCGTAATGAGGAGGGTGAGCTGCGCAGTGCCGCTTACGCGAACGCCGACATGGTTGTTGATCGATTTAAGAATAGCTATGAAAACCCAACAGAGACGCAGTTTATTGGGCATTTGAACGAAATGACTGATAAGGAAGTGCAGAAAAACCGTCGCCGTATGCTGTGGCCGTTCATTGGTGCAGTTGGTGTTGCTCTGGCGACGAAATATGGTGCTGACTTTGCATACTCCTGGATGACACCTGATACCCCTACGGCTCCAGAGCCAAACCCGGGTAACACTCCTGATAACACAACGTCAACTCCGGAGACATCTACGTCGCCAGAGCCGAAGTCAGAGCCAGCTCCGCAGGAAGAGTTTATTTCTGGGCAGGAATTCGTGGTTGAGTCGGGTAACGGCTACACGCATGAGTTGATGGACTTTGCAAGTGCCAACGGCAAGAATCTGTCGCCAGAGCAGGCATTTGACCTCCATAATCATCTGGTAAGTCAATTCGGTGCCGACTACATTGATATTAGCGGTGCGTCAAGTGATATCTATACTGATGCGGGTGATTACCGATTGACGCAGCCTGGTGCTGCACGATGGACTGACGGGGTTGTTGAGGAAGCGCAGCGCTGGATGGCCGGCCGAGGACTTTGGTAATGCAATAACAATAGTTAATAAAATAGAACAAGCAAACAGAAAAAGGAGAATATAGTATGACAGCAGACCAGATTCTAGAAGCGCTTGGGTTGTCTCATGCAGACGACGCCGTGAAGCAGCGGACGCTACATAAGGTCATGATGGCGGTTGAGACGAGGTTTGCGGCGATGATTGATGATATTCTTACTGTCGAACAAATGGATGAGTTTGCAGCGTTGCCGCAGGATGACGTAGAGGCGATTCAGGAGTGGCTTAAAGCTACGGTTCCGGCTGCTAGTGAGCTTTATACCGCTGCACTACAAGATTATGTCGCTGAGCTAGCGGATAAACTGAATCGGTTGGTATAGTTGCTGACATGTAAGTGTATAGTGGCAATCCGGGAAGGTTGCTGCTATACTTTTTATAGATAGTAGAGATAGGAAGGGGGCGTATGTTCCAATTAAACGACGATTTTCTGAAAGAACTAGGGCTGGATGGACTGCCGGAGGAGCAGCGCGCGGCATTTTTGAAGCATATTTATGGCGAGTTGGAGCAGCGAGTCGGTGAGCAGTTGAGTCAGGGACTAACTGATGCGCAGCTGCAAGAATTTACAACAATTATTGACCAGACGCCGGGTGCGGTTGATGCCTTTTTGGCGGCTCATGCGCCGCAATACCAACAGGAACCAATGTATCAGCGGTTGGTACAGGCCCTGCAGGCGGCCGATCCAAATGTGGCAGCGGATGATCCTCGCTTGCGGGCAGAATTTGCGGCGACCAAGTGGCTGGAAGTGAATCGGCCGGATTATCGCAGCGTGGTGGCGGCAGTGATGGAAGAGCTGAAGAAGGAAATTGTCGCTAATCGTGATGCGATCTTGGGCGCTGAGTCAGCGGCTTAAGAATATAGAATAGGCTAAGCGTGATGACCGCGGAGAAATGCTTCCGCGGTCATTGTTTTACCGCTTGGGGCGATGAGTTCGTCAATAATGAGAAAGCGGCCGTCGGCGCAGTGCTGGTCCAGGGATGTTTGTGGCGCAGCGGCAATATGCGTTTTGGTGATAATGCGTTCGGTGCCGTTGATGCTAATTTTTGTGCGCGGAAAACCAAGATGCGCCCGAACATGAGCGTCGGCTTGGACTGCTGTCATGGCGGCTGGTGTAATTAATGATTGATTTTTGTCGAGTAGTTGGCAGTAGGTGGCGGCGTCGTGGTTCTGTGCGGTCGGTGTGAGGTTGCCATTGATAATGTCGGGCAGGATGTCGGCCAGTAAGTCACTGCCCGCAGCGAATAATTCGTCGTAAAGGGCTGGTTTGGTTTCGCTACCGTCGAGCGGGCGGTGGGTCTGCGCATACACTGGGCCGGCATCCATGGCGGCGTCAAGTTGCATAATTGACACGCCAGTTTCGCTGTCGCCATTGGCAATGGCGGCTTCAATTGGTGACGGGCCACGGTAACGGGGTAGGAGTGATGGATGGACATTAATAATGCCGGGTGTGAACAGATCAATAATTGACTGCGGAATAATTTTGCCGTAGGCTACCAGCACGCCAGCTACGGGGCGAAGGGCAGCGATATCATCAGCAATATCGCGTAGTTTGGTCGGCTGCCAAACCGGAATGCCATGCTCCAGGGCAAAGGTTTTAACTGGCGGTGGCAGTAATTTATGGCCGCGACCCTTTGGTGCGTCAGGCTTAGTGATAACGGCAGCAATAGAAAAGCCGCGCTCTACCAGCGTTTGCAGCGTCACCAGACTATATGATTCAGTCCCAAAGAAGATGATTTTCGGCGATGTCTTTGTCATAATCTAAAGGTTGCAGCTCGCCTTCCTCGTCGAGCGTATAAAAGGCGTCCGTATCGTCGCGAATGTGATCAATAAAGACAATGCCGTTGGTGTGGTCAATCTCGTGCTGAATCACTCGTGCTAGAAATCCTTCGGCCTTAAAGCGGATTTCATTGCCTTCAAGGTCCAGTGCTTTGACGCGGATTTTACTATAGCGTGGTACTTTACCGTAGACATGCTTGACGCTGAGGCAGCCTTCAAAATCGGCGACCAGTTCGCCTTCATATTTCACAATTTCCGGGTTGATCAATGTGGTGAATTCGCGGCTTGATTTTTTGTCAAAGTCGGCCCGTACAATAACAACCCGTTCCAGGCGGTCTACCTGCACGGCCGCCAGGGCAGCGCTAATTTCATGCGGTCGGGAATCCTCCCAATCCAGTGCCGCCGCGATCATGTCATCAGATAACTTCGTCACAGCGTCGGTAATCACATGAATGCGCGCTGATTTTTGGCGTAGGTGCGGGTTGGGCAGGGTAATAATATCATCTTTGGTCATTAGGGTTATTATATCAGAGGAGCGTGGTTGGGTCGAGTTCAAATTGCCAGTGGCGTGGCGGTATGTGTGTCAGAAGGGCAAGAAGGTCGTGGCGGTGCGGGCTTTTGACGGTGAGCTGCCAGCGGTATGAGTCGCGAACTCGTTCATAAAAGGCGGGTGTTGGGCCAAGGATGTGGACATGTTCCGGGGCGATAGTCTTCAGGGTGGTGGCCAGTGCTTTGGCGTTACGAATAGCGGTGGCTTCGCTTTTGTAGGTGCAGGTGAGTTTGAGTAGATGCATAAACGGCGGAAAGCCAGTGGCGCGGCGTTGGGTGATGGTGCGGCGATAGAAATCATCATAAGCTTGCGCTAGGCCGTCGGTGATGGCCGGGTGGTCGGGTTGGAATGTCTGAACAATGACTGTTGTTGGGTGGTGTGAGCGCCCAACGCGGCCAACGACCTGGGCGAGCAGTTGGAAGGTGCGTTCGGCCGAAGAGAAGTCGGGCAGATTAAGGCCAGCATCAGCCTGAATAACACCAACCGTGCGCAGGTGCGGCAGGTCAAGACCTTTGGCGATAACCTGCGTGCCGATAATCAGGTCAATGGCGCCGGATTTGAGCTCATTATAGCGCTGGTCAACGCCATCGCCGGCTGTAGTGTCGGCGTCAAAGCGAGCAATTTTTTTGTTCGGAAACAATCGGCGCAGCTCCGCCTCAATGCGCTTGGTGCCAATACCTTTATGAATAATCTCGGCGGCGCCGCATTCCGGGCAACTGGTTGGGACGCGTAGTTGAGCGGCGCAGATATGGCAGGATAGCCGGTGATGGTCGGCGTGAAGAGTGAGCGGCACGAAACAACGTGGGCAGCCGGCGCTCCAGCCGCACGTTTCACAGAGGGTGACACTAGCGGTGCCGCGGCGGTTGTGAAAAATTAGGGCTTGTTTGCCGGCTGCGAAGGTGGCCTCCAGTGCGGCGAGTAGTTCGTCTGACAGGAAATAATGTCGCACAAAGTGATGGCGCTTGGTCATATCAATCAGCTTGACGGTTGGCTTGACGGTGTCGGTGCGGGCTGGTTTCGTCATAGTGAGAATAGGGCGATGAGCGTGCTCGGCCGTATAGTAGTCGGTAATCAGTGGCGTTGCACTGCCGAGTACCAGCACGGCCTCGTGCTGCTGCGCCAAGACCGCACCGACTCGCAGGGCGGAGTAGCGCGGAGACTGCTCCTGCTTAAAACTTGGCTCATGACATTCATCAATCACGATCAAACCGAGCTGCTGAACCGGCATAAACAAGGCGGAACGAGGCCCAATGACGACTACCGGCTCGCGCGCCCGTAAAACCTCCAGCCATAGCCGGTGCCGCTCAGCTTCAGTTTGGCGCGAATGCGTCAGGACGATGTGCGGGAAATGCTGTGAAAATTCGGTGACCAATTGTGAAGTGAGGGCGATTTCCGGCACCAAGATGATGACCGACAGCCCGTCCTGCAGGGCGCGTTCAGTGGCAGCAATATAGACCGCGGTTTTACCGGATCCAGTGACACCGTGAAGGAGAGTGGTGCCGGAGTGCATGGCGGTGATGGCATCAATGGCTGTTTGTTGTTCAGGAGTGAATAAAAATTGTGTTCGTTCTGGCGCTACATCTGGTGTTGCGGCACTAGAGGTAGTGGTGCGTCGTTTTTTAGTCACGCCGCGGGGCAGTACGGTTTGCCAGACGGTGGCGAGATGTGTTGCGTAGTATTGACTCATCCATTGTGCGGTCGCGATGAGCGGCAGAGGGAGTGGCGGTTGTGGCAGTACACGAGTAATCGGCTTGACGGCGTACGCTGGTTGTGCAACCTGATACATGACGACGCCGGTCAGTTGTTTAGTGCCAACCGGAACGGTCACAATGGCGCCAGTCGCCAACTCCTCATCAGAGGAGTAGGTGAATGTTGTCTGGTCGGCGCGAACAACCGTTGTTGGCGAAACCTCGTAATAATAAATCACTCTTTCATTATAGCGTGCCGCACATGGTACAATAAGCATATGTATTTTGAGAGTCGTTCACACGCTGGCGCTACGCTGGCAGAGCAGTTGCTGGCGCAGTATCGCTACGAAAACTGTGCGGTGCTGGCGCTGAGTGATGGCGCGGTGTTGGTGGGTGAGCAGATTGCTTGGCGACTGCACTGTGTGTTGATGTTGCTACTGAGCGAAAGCATTGAAGTGCCGGGCGAAGGGGTGAGTTTTGGTGCGGTGGCGCAGGGCGGGCAGTTTACCTATAATAGCCAGTTTACTGAGGGGCAGATTGATGGCTATACCAGTGAGTTTTATGGCTATTTGGAAGAGCAAAAGCGCGAGGCGAATCAGCGGCTGAATCGGCTGCTGGGTGATGGCGGTATTGTTGATAAAGACATGCTGCGCGACCGAACGGTGATTTTGGTGAGCGACGGCTTTAGTGATGATTTATCTAGTCTTGATGTGGCGCTCAATTTCCTCAAATCAATTCGCACCGAACGTATTGTGGTAGCGGCGCCAACGGCCAGCGTGGCGGCGATTGACCGGCTGCATGTGATTGTTGATGAAATGCATATTTTGGACGTCAAAGAGAATTTTATGGGCGTGAATCACTATTTTGAAGATAATACGCTGCCGAGTCGTGAGGACACGATTACGAAAATTAATCAGATTGTGCTGAATTGGCGGCTATTTTAGCTTGCGGGGTGTTGTAAAATTGTGCTACACTGGATATCAGTACAAAATGGTGTGTTAAGAAAATAGGGTTTATGCTAGACGTATTTATTACATCACGGGTGAGGCGCAAAATTGTTGTTGTGTATGCGAAGTACCCAGATTTTCACACGCACGTGCGCGGGTTGGCGAAGTTGATTAAGGAAGATCCGGGCAATATTCAGCGGGAACTGAAGCGACTAGAAAAAGTGGGCTTTCTGATCAGCGAAAAGAAGGGCAATGCCCGGACATATGCGACCAATAAACAGTTCCCAATTTTTAAAGAACTGCAGAGTATGGTGATTAAGTCACAGCAAAATGCGGCTCGTTCAAAACGACAGAGTGAATAAGGGGAGCTTCAGTGGGCTTGTTTGAACAGATACTGCGCGCTCGCGGGTTGGCAGCTGCGTCGGCTCGGCGCGATTTTTTATCGCCTAATTACGCCAAGGAAAAGCATGATCCATTTTTGCTGCCAGACATGGATAAGGCGGTGGCGCGGTTGGTGCAGGCGCACCAAAAGGGCGAAAAAATCGTGATTTATGGCGATTATGATATTGATGGGCTGAGCGCGACGGCATTGCTACTGGATGCTTTCGGGTCGTTTGGCTTTGAGAGTGTGGAGGCGTTTATTCCCAATCGCTTTGTTGAAGGCTATGGTATGACTAAGGGTGCGGTGGACAAAGTCGCGGCGATGGGTGCAGAGCTGATTGTGACGGTGGATTGCGGGAGCTTGTGTCACGCGGAGATTGCGTACGCCTCGAGTTTGGGTATCGATACGGTGGTGACGGATCATCACAATGTCGCCGAGACGCCGCCGCCTGCCGTGGCGAGTGTCAATCCGAAGTTTTCGGGGCATAGCTATCCGTTTCGGGATTTATGCGGGGCAGGCGTGGCGTTTAAATTGGTCCAGGCGCTGCAGACGGAGTTGGCGGGGCTGCCAGAAGGGCATGAAAAGTGGCTGCTTGATTTGGTGGCGCTGGGGACGGTGTGCGACATTGTGCGGCTGGAGGGTGAAAATCGGGCCAATGTCTACTGGGGCCTGGAGGTCTTGAGGAAGCAGCGGCGGACGGGACTGAAGGCGCTGATGGCGGTGAGCGGCGTGGAGCCAGAGAAGGTGAATGCTCGCAGTTTGGGATTTGGTTTGGGGCCGCGGATGAATGCGGCCGGGCGGCTGGAGACGGCGCAGCATGCGCTGGATATGTTGGTGGCGGAAGATGGATTAGCGGCACTGGCGGCCAGTGAAAAGCTGGAGGAGCTGAACCAAAAACGGCGCGGCATTCAGGATGTAATTTTTACCGAGGCTTGTCAGCAGGCGGAAGTAATGAGCGACGATCGAGTGCTGGTGGTGTCGAGTCCGGGCTGGAATCATGGCGTCATCGGCATTGTGGCATCAAAATTGGTTGAGAAATACAAAAAGCCAGTGTTTATTATTGGTGAGCGGGGTGATGAAGCGACGGGATCGGCGCGTAGTTTCGGTGATTTTTCGGCGGCAGATGCCGTGCGGGCGGCGGATGACATCATCTTGCGCGGCGGCGGTCACGGGGCGGCGGCCGGGGTGACATTGGAGCCAAAGCGTATTCCGGCCTTTCGTCGGCGAGTTAATGAGTTTTATGATTCATTGCAGTTCACGGCACAGGAGCGATATTTGCTGCCGCGCGCTGACGTAGTGATTGAGGATTTTGCGGACGTGGACGAGCAATTGGTGGCGGATATTGCCACAATGGAGCCGTTTGGCAATGGCAATCCCGAACCGGTGCTGCAAATCAGCCGCGCCACCGTGCTGAGCGTGCGGCGTATGGGCGCGGAGGGGCAGCATGTCAAATTGGCGCTACGCGATACGGGCGGCAAGGTGCTGCAGATGCTGGCCTTCAATGCGCCAGAAGAGTTTTTCCGCGAACCAGGCGATGACGTGACGGCGTGGTTTCAACCTACTTTGAACGAATGGCAGGGCGTGCGGACGGTGGAGGGGCGGTTGTTGTATCTTGAGTTGGTATAGGGCGGATTAGTTTTGCAAATTTTTCCTCATCTGTTATAATGAGAACCGATATGGTACAAGTTACACGTAAAGATCAGAAGGAAGCGAACGAGAACATTATTCGTCGTTTCAACCGCAAGGTGCTGCAGAGCGGCGTTTTGGCGGAAGCGAAAGCGGTGATGCGATTTGCAAAGCCAATTTCAAAGACTGAGCGGCGCAAGAAGGCGATCGTTCGCAATCAGCGTCGTGCTGAAAAGACCGCTAAGATTCGCCTTGGGGTGCGATAGTGGCGGCGCTGAAACAGCGCATTACCGACGAAATGAAAGCCGCTCTTTTGGGCGGCAATCGTTTTCGTGGGGATGTTTTGCGTAATTGTAAGGCGGCGCTACTGAATGAAGAAGTGGCACTGGGCAAGCGCGATGAGGGCCTTAGCGATGCGGAAATTGAGGTGGTGCTGGCGCGCGAAGTGAAAAAGCGATTAGAGAGTGCGGCGATGTACCGCGATAATGGTCGGGCGGAATTGGCCGAGCCAGAAGAGGCCGAGGCGGCGATTTTGCGCGAGTTTTTGCCAAAACAATTAGATGAGGCTGAACTAACGGCACTCATCCAGCAAGTGATCAGCGACATGGGCGGTGCGTCGCTGCAGCAGATGGGGCGGGTGATTGGCGCAGTTAAGGCTAAGGCCGGTACATCGGCGGACGGCACTATAGTGGCAGGATTAGTCAAAAAGATATTGTCAGAGTAACACAAAGAAAGGAATAGGAATGATTTTACTCTTTGGGCCGACGGGTGCCGGAAAAAGTATGCAGGGGCAAATGTTGGCGGTGCGTCAGGGTTGGAAGTGGCTGTCAACCGGTGAGATGCTTCGGCAAAGTAATGACCCAGCGGTGATTGAAATTTTGAAAACTGGCGAACTGGTGAGTGACGAGTTGATCTATCAGGTGTTTGAGAAAGCGGTACAGGACGCCCGCGACAAGCAGTACGCCAATATTATTGTTGACGGGTTTCCGCGCACTAAGGAGCAGGCGGCGTGGCTGGATCAGTATATGGAGCGGATGGGCGAGAAAATTGATGTGGTGATTTCGCTGGAAGTGCCAGAGGCGGAGATTATGCGTCGTTTAGAGAAGCGGGCGCGTATGGAGGACACGCCGGATACGATTGCGCGGCGCATGACGATTTATCGCCGGAAGATGTATCCAGTGTTAGGTATTTTTGCCGAGGCTGGGGTGCGTATTGTCCATTTGGATGGCGTGGGGACGGCCGGCGAGGTGCATGACCGAATTTATGATGAGGTAGCCCACGCATGTCAGCTCTAATCACCGGCGAAAAGACGGCGCAGCAACTGGCTGATATGCGCGAGTGCGGGCGGATGCTGGCGACGATTTATGATGAGTTGCGTCAAAAAGTGGTGCCGGGAATGAGTGAGTTGGACGTCAATGATTTTGTGGCGCAGCGGATTAAGGATGTTGGCGCCGAGGCGACCTATCTGACTGATGAAGTAAAATTTCCAAGCGTCATTTGCGTATCAACCAATGAGCAGTTAGTGCATGCACCAGCCACCGAATATGTCTTTGAAACGGGTGATGTGGTGAGTTTTGATTTGGTGATTAGTTATCGCGGCATGAAGACGGATAGCGCGTTTACTATGGTGGTTGGCGAGGAGCCAAAGGGCGTTAAAAAGCACTTGCTGAGCGCGACAGAGCAGAGCTTATACGCCGGTATTGACGCAATTTCTGGTAACGGCACGCGTATTGGTGATATTTCGGCGGCAATTGAAACGGTGTTGAAAAAGGCGAAACTGGGCATTATTCGTGAATTGGTTGGGCATGGCGTGGGGCTGCAAATGCATATGCCACCAGAGGTGCCAAACTGGGGTCGCAAGGGAACGGGCACAGTGCTGCAGGCTGGCGATACGATTGCCATTGAGCCGATGGCGTCATTGGGCGGCGAGAAAATTGTCACTGAAGATGACGGCTGGACGATTTCCATGAAAGATGGGTCACTAGGGGCGCATTTTGAGCACACGGTGTTGATTACCGAGACGGGCGCGGAGATTTTGACGAAGTTGTAGGCCTTATTCGAGGTCGATTTCGGCGATTTTGTAGTTCGGCTGATTAATATAGGTGCCGCTACCTGACGCTCCAGCACTAAGTCTGATGCCGTGTTCAGCGGCCCAGTCGACGTAGTCTTTATGGTCGCAATTTAGCGATCTAAGTTTGTTATTAAAATTACCCTGTGAGATACCCTCAAAGCTCTCGATAGCGAAAAATACCTTTTTTCGGCCGCAGGTAACGAATTTGATACCCCCCTTGAGAGATAGGTCTTTTCCAGGGCCACCTTTGAGCGATTCTACGAGGTCGTGAGGAAGATAGCCGCGGTTTGCCATTTCTCGGCCGATACCACCCCCGCCATACACCCTCACTCCGTGATCAACCCAGCCGCCGCCAGGCGCGGCGTAGAAGTTGTTATAGGCATAATGACGCAGCGGTATAGCATTTCCTTTCGTGACGTAAAGACGAAAAGCTTTCTCTAGCTGTGCAAGTGTTGCAGCGACTTTTCCGTCATAAGCATCACGGCGCATCCAATTATGGCTAACGATAGCTATGGACATTAATATTGCTATAACTACGATAACAACAATTAGTTCCACTATAGTAAAGCCGCCAATGCTTTTTCTCATAGGTTCAGTGTAGCGCGGCAGGAGTGTTTCGGCAAGTAGTCTTGTCAAGCACAACCGTTGTCGTATATACTATATACATGCAAGAAGGATCTCGGTATGCGGTAGGAATTGATATTGGCACAAAGACGGTGCGTTGTGTAGTGGGGCATCTTGATGCGGCTGGTGTGCCGAAAATCGTTGGTGTTGGCGCGGCGCCAAATACTGGCATGCGAAAGGGCATCGTGTCGCACCTGGCGGGTCCAGCGGCGGCGATTGACACGGCTTTAGAGGCAGCAGAGCGGATGAGCGGTCATCAAATTGATGCGGCAACGATTAGTATTAACGGATCGCACATTACCAGCACTAAAGCTGACGGCATGATCGCGGTTGGCGCAACGACCGGCGAGGTGACGCATGACGATATGATGCGGCTTGAGGAAGTAGCAACAACAGGCAAGGTGTCGCCAAATCGTGAAGTGCTAACGATTGTGCCGCATGCCTACCGGCTGGATGGGCAGGACGGCATGAAGGACCCGTTGGGGATGACGGGAACGAGGCTGGAGCTGAAGGCGAGCGTGATATCATGCCTGGCGCCGCACAGTGCCAATGTGCGTAAATCGGCCGAGATGGCTAAAGTGGCGACCAAGCAATTGACACCATCAGTGTTGGCGGGCGCGCGTGCAGTGCTCAGTGAGTCGCAGCTGGAGCATGGCGTGGCAGTGTTGGATGTCGGTGCGGCGACGACTGGCGTGGCGGTGTTTGAAGAGGGTGATTTGCAATATGTGGCAGTGATTCCGATGGGCGGCCAGCAGGTAACAAATGACCTAGCGATTGGTCTGAAGACGGATCCGGAAGTTGCCGAGGCGGTGAAGTTGGCGCATGCGCAATTTGGTGGTGAAGCAAGTGGCACGGTTGAGATAAAGCATAATAAACAGCTGTATCACTTTGAGCAAGCAGAGATTGATGAGATTGTTGAGGCGCGCTATGAGGAGATTTTTGAACTGGTCGCTAAGGAATTAAAGCGGGCTGGCGGGATTGGCCGGTTGCCGAGTGGTGTTGTGCTGATTGGCGGCGCAGCTAATGTCAAAGGCTTGACACAATTTGCCAAAGAGAAGATTGGCGTGGCGGCAAAGATTGGCACGGCGAAAGGCTATGCTGGTGTTAGCGACGAAGTGCAGCGTCCGGAGTTTGCCGTGGCGACTGGATTGATGTTGCAGGATGCTGCGGGCGATGGCGTACTGCACGAGGAGGGCCATGGCGGCTCGGCGATAGAGAAAACCACCGGGTTTATCGGTAAATTGCTGGCCAAGTTCAAATAGGCTATGAGCTGAAAAAATGATATACTGAAACAAGACAAGAGAGTAGGGAGAAGAGAATGCCGCAAATACAACCAAGTGAAGTTCAAACATTTGCCAGCATCAAAGTGGTTGGTGTTGGTGGCGCCGGTGGCTCGGCGGTGAATCGTATGAAGGATGCCGGGCTGAGTGGCGTGCAGTTTATCGCCATGAATACTGACGCACAGGCGCTGCATAACTCAAAGGCGGACATCAAGATTCACCTCGGTAGTGGTACGACGAATGGTTTAGGTGCTGGCGCCGATCCGACAGTTGGTGAAGCGGCGGCGAATGAGTCGCGCGATGAGATCCGTCAGGCGCTTGAGGGTGCTGATATGGTGTTTGTGACGATTGGTGCTGGCGGCGGTACTGGTTCGGGTGCTGGTCATGTTGTGGCGGAAATTGCCCGCGAACTGGGCATTTTGGTGGTTGGTGTGGCGACGCGGCCGTTTAGTTTTGAGGGCGAAAAGCGCCGCACTAATGCTGATTGGGCGATTTCTCACTTGGGTCGTCAGGTTGATACGCTGATTACCATTCCGAATGATCGGCTACTGCAAACGATTGACCGACGCACGCCGCTACTAGAGACTTTCAAAATTGCTGATGATGTGCTGCGTCAGGGCGTGCAGGGCATCTCTGAGCTGATTACTGAGCACGGTTTGATTAACTTGGACTTTGCTGATGTAAAGGCGATTATGAGTAATGCTGGCTCAGCGCTAATGGGGATTGGTCGGGCGAGTGGCGATGATCGCGCGGTTCAGGCAGCGCAGCAGGCAATTGAGTCACCGCTCATTGAAGTGTCGATTGATGGCGCGCGCGGTGTGCTGTTTAACGTGACGGGTGGCTATGACATGAGCATGGCGGAAATTCAGGATGCGGCAGAGATTATCACCAGCGCGGTGAATCCGAACGCCAACATTATCTTTGGTGCAACCTTGAAGCCAGAGATGGAGGATGAATTGGTGATTACGGTGATTGCTACCGGATTTGATAGTGAAACATTTCACCAGCAAGAAGTAAGTTTGACGACGGAATCAACTCCGGCGCCAGCGGCTGAGATTAATGAAGAGATGGTCAATGCTATTGATATGGAGCTTGATCGTGAAGACGCTAAAGAGCAGTTTGCCAGCGAAACCGCGGAGAATATCTGGGCCGATGAAAAGGAAGATGATGAGGATGATACGCCGGCCTTCCTGCGTCGCCGCAAAAAGAAGGAACAAGAGTAATGACCATTGCCACTATTGGGAATAGTCGGGTGCTGGAATCGCGTGAGGTTGCGGGCGGATTAGCAATTCGTCGTCGCCGCGAAGCGCCGGATGGTAAGCGATTCACGACGTATGAGCGAATTGAAAAGCCAGATCTCGTGGTGGTGAAAAAAAATGGTAATCGTGAGCTGTTTGATCGCTTGAAATTGGCGTCAGCGGTTCGTCAGTCAGTCGGTAAATTTATTAAGTCTGAAGAAGAAATTGAGTCAATTATTACGGCGGTTGAGGACGCGCTGTATGCGCTCAATGAAGCGGAGGTGATGTCAAAGCAGATTGGCGATCAAGTGTTGGATGAGCTGGCGGCGCGTAATGAGGTGGCCTATGTACGCTTTGCTAGTGTGTATTATGACTTTACAACGTTGGACGAATTTGAGGCGATTTTAGCGCAGCGCCGTGAAAAGCGGGGCAAATAATTATGCGGGTGGCGGTGGTGTATCGACAAGAGTCGGACCATGCTCGTGAAGTTTTTTCATTTTTGCACGATTTTGCGCGCCAGACTGGCCATGTGATTGAGGAGATTGATCCGGATACGCGAGATGGCGCTGATATGTGTCGTGTGTATGATATCGTGGAGTATCCGACGATTATTGCGCTGTCGGATAATGGCCAGCTGCAGCATATGTGGCGCGGTCGGCCATTACCAACGATTAGTGAAGTGAGCTTTTATGTTTAAGCGGCTGCGGCTGTTTGTGCGAGATAAGCAGCGCATGGCGGCCGTCGTGCTATTGTTTGGCGCGGCGCTGGGGTTAGTGGCGTCGTTTGTACTGTCGGTTGAAGCTATGATTCTGGCGCGTGACGCGAATGCGGTGTTGAGCTGCAGCATTAGCGCGGTGATTAATTGTGCTACTGTGGCTAGTCATTGGTCGGCGACAGTGTTTGGTGTGCCGAACAGCTTCTTTGGTATGATGGCGATGTCGGTGGTGGTGACGATTGCGGTGGCTTTGATTGCGGGTGTTAAATTTCCGCGCTGGTTTATGCTGTGCGCGCAGGCTGGGATTGTAATGGGCTTTGCGGCGGCGGGCTGGATGCTGTATATGAGCCTAGGGCAGATTGGAGTGCTATGTCCGTGGTGTCTGGTGCTTGATGTTGCGATGGTGATGCTGCTGCACGGTATGACCCGATATGCGGCGCTGAGCGGTGCTATTACTCAGCGGCATGTGCAAGTGATGGTGCGGCGCGGCTATGATGCGATGATTGCAGTTGGTATGGTTGCGGCGCTGGCGATTGCTATTATGGTGATGTTTGGTGATTAGTTGTTGATGTAGCAAAAAAACAGAAAATACTATATAGTGAGTATAGGGCATTTTTGCGTATTGCAAAGTGAGCGGCCATCAACCGCGAAGCCTGCGGGAAGAAATCGGACTCCGAGACTAGACCCTGCCGCGATTCGCTGCGACAAAGCGAACAAATAAAGTGCTGAGAGAGTGGGATTTATGCAGCAGTGCATGGCATAAATCCGGATAATCACTTCTTTTGGAATCGAGATGGTACCGTCCGCCTTTTCACCTGCGGATTCTCGAAGTCAAAAGAGGTGATTTTTATGTTTCGAAATGTTGATAAGTAAAGGAGATTGCACGATGAAATTCACCCACGGTACACGGCGGCGCGCGTTGGAGTATGAAAAAGATTGGGCGGTACGCTGGCAAGCGAATAAAACATTTGAACAGTCAGTTGAGCGGCGGCCGGCGGACAATCAATGGGTATTTTATGATGGCCCGCCATTTTTGACAGGTACGCCACATCACGGGCATTTGCTGGTCAGTACGGTGAAGGACACGATGGGCCGTTTTCATACCATGAAAGGTCAGCGTGTGGAGCGTCGTTGGGGCTGGGATTGTCATGGGTTGCCGGCAGAAGTCTATGTTGAGAAAACGCTCGGTATTGCCAATAAAAAAGAGATCGGCACCAAGATTAGCGTAGCGGATTACGTTAAAGAATGCCGCGCTGCCATGGTGAAAACTGGCACCGAGTGGGAGGACACCATTGAGCGCATTGGCCGCTGGGTGGAGTTCCAGGGTGCGTACAAAACCATGGACAATGAGTATATGGAGAGCGTCTGGTGGGCATTCAAAAAGCTATATGAAGGCGGCAAGATTTACGAGGGCGAAAAGATTCTGGTGTACTGCACCAAAGATGCCACACCGATTTCTAAGTCTGAGGTGGCCATGGAAAATAGCTACCAGATGGATACCGACCCGAGCTTGTTTGCCTATTTCAAGCTAGAGGATATTGATGAGTATTTACTGGCGTGGACGACGACGCCGTGGACACTGCCAGCCAATGTGGCGGTGGCAGTGCATCCGGATATGGATTATGCGCTAATTGAACACGATGGACGCAAAGTGTATGTTGCCAATGAAGCGCTGGAGCGGGTGATGCATGACAGTAAAAAGCAGCCGCTGGCGTATACGGTACTGCAGACCGTGAAGGGTGCTGAGTTGGTCGGTAAACGTTATGAGCCACTGTTTGAAAATCGTGGCCCGGCGGCGCACCGTGTGCTGGCGGCGGATTTTGTGACGGGTGCGGACGGTACAGGTCTGGTGCATTTGGCGCCGGCTTACGGCGAGGATGACTATGAGCTATGTAAGAAAGAGGGCATCGCTGTAGTGTCGATTGTTGATGGCGACGGTAATTATACTGAGGGTCGCTGGCTGGGTCGTAATATTTGGGAGGTGAATAAAGAAATCGCCAAGACACTATTAGAAGAGGGTCGGGCGCTGAAAATTGAATATATCCGCCACGAATACCCGCACTGTCACCGCTGCGGCACCAAGCTGATGTACCGGGCGCATCCGAGCTGGTTTATGGACATTCAGAGCCAGAAAAAGGAAATGCTAGAGGCGAATGAGCAGACGCGCTGGACACCAGACGCGCTGCGAACTGGTCGCTTCCATAACATTATCGAGCAGGCGCCAGACTGGAATCTCAGCCGTGATCGCTACTGGGCGACGCCGATTCCGGTGTGGAAGGGTGCGCGACAAGACGGCACGGAGGTGGTAAAAGTTATCGGTAGCTTTGCTGAGTTTGAAGAACTGACGGGCAAAAAACTGGATGATTACCACTTGCCGCAAGTCATGGATGTTACTTTTGAGCTAGATGGTGTTGAGATGCGCCATATTGGCAAGGTGCTGGATTGCTGGTTTGAATCGGGTTCAATGCCGTTTGCTCAGTTCCACTATCCGTTTGAAAACAAAGATAAATTCGAGGCTAGTTTCCCGGCCGATTTCATCATTGAGGCGATTGATCAGACGCGCGGCTGGTTCTATAGCCTGATGGCGGTTAATGTTGGTCTGTTTGGTAAGGCTCCGTGGAAGAACTTGATTTGTACTGGGTTTATCAATGCGGCGGATGGCAAAAAAATGAGCAAGAAGCTCAAAAACTACACCGACCCTATGGAGTTGATGGACAAAACTTCGGCGGATAGCTTCCGTTATCTATTGTTATCCAGCCCTGTAGTTAATGGCGAAAACTTTGCACTGTCGGATAAGGATGTGGTTGATGTGGCGCGTAAGCTAGGCATGGTGTGGAATATGTATGATTTCTTCACAATGTATGCCGAGGTCGATGGTTGGGAGTTTGACCCTGCTAGGCTTGTGACGCTGCAGCCTGATCAGTTTAATAACCCGCTGGACAAGTGGATTATTAGCCGAATACATCAATTAGTGAAAGAAGTTGATGAGCAGATGGAGTCATATAATTTACAGGCGGCAATTCGTCCGATTGCGCCGTTTATTGATGATGCCTCAAACTGGTTTGTGCGTCGTTCGCGTCGCCGTTTTTGGAAGTCGGAAGATGATGGCGACAAGGCAGACGCCTATCGTACATTGCATTATGTATTGTTGCGCTTAAGTTATGTCCTGGCGCCGTTCACGCCGTTCCTTGCCGAAGAATTGCATCATAATCTGACGGGTGATGAACAGTCGGTGCATTTGAAGGATTGGTGGGTAGCTGGTGAAGTGGATGAGGCAGTGTTGAGCGATATGTCTGCGGTGCGTGATTACATTAACGAAGGTTTGAGCTTGCGCGCCAAGGCAGGATTGAAGGTGCGTCAACCATTGGCGAGTATAACCGTACCAAAAAACGGCGCCACCTTTGATTTTGTATCAATTCTACTTGATGAGCTAAATGTAAAAGCGGTGAATTTTGGCGGTGCGGTAGTGATTGATGAAGTCATCACCCCAGAACTTAAACGCGAAGGTCTCATGCGTGAAGTTATTCGCCACGTACAGAGTGCCCGTAAGCAGGCAGGCTTGCAGGTGGATGATCGCATTATTTTGACACTAACTTCTGGCGATGATGAGCTGCAACAGGCTATCAATGAACATGCTCATACTATTGCTACCGAAACGCTGGCAACTTTCGGCGAGGCTACCAATAACGAAACGATTGCAGTTATCGAAAAGAAGGAGCTTACTATATGTCTGCAAAAGCAATAATTATTGATACCCGCGAGCCAAGTGAGTTTGCACGTAGCCATGTCGAAGGTGCTATTAATATTCCACCCGCTGATTTTATGAGCGGTGAGTTTAAGGCTATTCTTAAAGATATCACTAAAGATACGCCAATTATTGTGTATTGCGTTAGTGGCGCGCGCTCTAACACTTGCAGTATGTTTTTGGCAGATGCGGGATTTAGTAATGTCACAAACGGCGTCAATGAGCATCATGTGCGTAAGTTGCTTGCATAGTCAGGGCGGTGGCGTGCTATACTGAAGCCAGAAGCTAATGCGAGGAGGAAGTATGGCACAAAAGCGTACTGAAGCTGAAGAAAAGCAACGTATTGACGATGAGCGGGCAAGGAACGCCAAGGGTGGATTTTTCCATAACGGTGCAGTGTGGCTGCTCAGCCGCTTTCCGCTGACAAAAACAAAGTACCAGAATTGGACACGTGGTCGCCGGATTTTGGTTGGCTGGCTGCTATGGCTGGTATGTCTGCCAATCATTCCAGCGGTGGCAATTGCGTTGTGGTACTTTAACGATCCAGAAGGCTTTAAGCAGTCGTCATGGGCAAAGGGCCTGATCGCGCTGTTTGTGGCGTGGGCAGGTATGTTTGGCTGGATTGCAACCAACCAAGCAGTGCCGGATATTGACGGTATCTATTCGCCGACCCAAACCAAGCAAACTGAGCAAAAGAAAGAGCAATCCAAAGCTGCGTCGCACAAAGATGACAAGCAGAAAAAGCAGCATACCACGCCGCAAAAGCAAGATAAGCAGCCAGACGGTGAAACAAACGTCGTGAACAATAGTCCGGCCGCCGTCGCTTCTGATGAAGCTAAGAAAAAGGTCAAGGATTTGAAAGAGAGTCAGCCGACACGCGGGCGAACGTTTGAAAACTGCACCGAGGCGTTTGAGGCCGGGGTGTTTAATATTCGCCGCAGCGACCGCAGTTACCAAGAGAAATTGGATCGTGATGGTGACGGTATTGCCTGTGAGCGATAAATAATCACCTTCAAAACACGGTCGCCCAGAAGAAATTTTATTGACAAAAAACATTTTTTGTGCTACAATTAGAATGTTAGTACAACAAACAACAACAGCATGAAAACAGTTTTTACAACATTATTTCGCACCAAATTCGGTTTCCGGCCGGTTGATCCGTTGGCGGATGGGCTGGGCGATGATATTGCGGCGGAGCGGCGTGAGTCGCAGGCGATTCACTTTGACGCTGATGATAGCGCCGATATCCAGCGTTTTTGGAGCACGGTTGAGCAGGATATTCATACTGGCGGTGCGGTTGAATTTGCCGAAGAATAGCCACCGTTAGTGATATACTGGTAGTAGTCGCGTGAGGCGTTTTGCCTCATGGTGAATTGCATATGGGGGTTATATGAAGCAGATTACCAAAGCAGTGATTCCAGTGGCCGGTTGGGGCACGCGGATGCTGCCAATTACCAAATCAATTGAGAAGTGTATGTTGCCGGTCGGCATGAAGCCGGTGATTGATTATGTGGTGCAGGACGTGTTGCGGGCGGGCGTGACGGATATTTATTTTGTGGTGGGCGAGCAGAGTACGCAGATTCAGAGCTATTATCGCAGTAATATTCAACTGAATGACTATCTCAAGCGTGCGGGCAAACGTGATAAATTGGCTTCTGTGGCGGCGCTGCGCGGCGCAAATATTCATTTTATTACGCAGCCGAGCACTGGTGGCTATGGCACTAGTGTACCGGTCGGTTTGGTGAGTGAATTTATTGAAGAGGGCGAGTCGGCGTTCGTGATTATGGGTGATCAGTTCTTTTGGCGGGGCGATGGCGGGTCAAATGCAGCCGATTTGGCGGCGTTGGTGGCTGAGCGGGGTCTGACGGCGGGATTGCTCGGTAATCCCGTGGAGGATGATTTTATCCCGCTGACTGGGGTGATAGAAAAGGATAGCGAGGGTAATTTTGTCCGCATCGTGGAAAAGCCGAAGCTAGAAGAGGCGCCGAGCAACCTCAGTAATTCCAGCTTTTACGTTTTGCCAAAAGCAATTTTTGAGCTAGCGCGAACGCTGCCAGCCAATCCGATTCGCGGCGAGTTTGAGCTGACCGATGCGATGAATGCCTATGTTGCTGCTGGTAATAAAGTTGCGGTTGGCGAGGCGAAGGGTGACTATATGGAGTGCGGATCACCCAAGGGGTGGTTGAAGGCCAATAATGAGATGTTTAGGCTGCTTGATTTGCTGTAGAGACATGATTCATTCAACTAATCCGTCACAACCAACGTAGCTCTTAGGTAGCTCAGCGGGG